>JBEVWG010000001.1:55496-85414 GCA_040506705.1 Candidatus Thiodiazotropha sp. 6PLUC1 | reverse complement strand
GGTGGGGCCATGCCCCACCACTTCACTGTTGGCTGTTATCCGATTGTTGTAACGGCCAACGATCCAATATTTGGTACCTATTCTGATTCGACCCGGGATTGTTCGAGGTTGCCAGAACGAACTCATTAACATCCCATTGAATAGCACTCTGCAAACGCCATGGTTGATGGTGTGGCACTTTCCGATAAAGAGTCACATGGGGACGATAGGGCCGCTGTTCCGGTTCGAATCCGCAACTTGTCAATCGATGTTTTAAATCATCGACCAACCGGGTTAATGGATGAGGTGTAGTTTCAGGTGCAGCCCAGACTATCTTAGGCCTTGGCCAATATCCGCTATGATCGATCTGCAGGGAGAAACTTTGCACATCCATCGAATCTGCTGCCTCTCTGATACAGGTGATCCGCTCTGCCCTCACCTGTCCGAGAAAGACTAAAGTCATATGCAGATCTGCTGGATGATGAGGACGCCCTTTTACGGATGGTCCCTGCTCCAGGCATTGATGTAGTTGATCCCGTACCTCAGCACTGGGCCAAAGGGCAAAGAATAGACGCTGGTCAGACATGCTTTAACTGTTCAATGACTGTTTCGAGTGCATGGATCACCGACTGCCGCCTGACCTGATCACGATCCCCTTTAAAGCAGAGCTGATCCAACACGCTCTCACCGTTTGAAAACAAAAAACTGAAACAGACCGTACCGACAGGCTTTTCATCGCTCCCTCCCCCTGGGCCTGCAATACCACTGATGGCGACTGCAACATCCGCCCCGCTTTCATCTAATGCCCCCTTGGTCATCTCTTGAACTGTTTCCAGACTAACGGCACCAAATTGATCCAAGGTCTCCTGGTTGACGCCTAACATCTCATGTTTGGCTTGGTTGCTGTAAGTGACATATCCTCGGTCAAACCAGTCACTGCTGCCGGGGAGATCGGTCAAAACCTTGGCAAGCCATCCACCAGTACATGATTCTGCGACAACCATGCGATACGCCTTATGGCGCAGTAGCTTTGCCAGTTGTTGGATCAGGTCTGGTTGTATCTCTGCTGTCTCGATCATAAGCCATCTATGGCGGTTAATAGTGTTTACCGCAAAATTCTTTAATAAAAATACCAAGCAAGGTAGCCCGGATGGCGTGCAACGGAATCCGGGAGAGCAGTGCGCCAATAATCCCGGATTCCGTTGCACACCATCCAGGCTACGGTTTGATTCGATTAGTGTTAACAGGCCCTAGTAAGATGAGCGACTGATTCAACCCGATTTTACTTTCAGTTTTTTCTGCTTTTTCCCTTCACCATTAGCCGCAGTCCAGGTAATCCGAAGATTGAGTCTGTGTTTGTCAGTATCCTGTGATGCGGTCACTTTCAATTGTAATAAGCCATCAGGTTTCAACTCCATCTCACCCTCATCGTCACTAAGCACTAAGCTGCCTTTGCCTATCCCTTGAGTAATAGATTTCAATAAATTCTGTATTGAGGCTCTATCCTGAATTGATTCATGACGGAAATTTTTTTTACCCTGGCGCATGTGCTTTTCTCTTTATCATAATAGACTTCGGATCGAATACTTTAATCTGGGGATAGTCGGTACTGATTCCCAACACAAGTCTGTCGGGGTGAAAGATGGTCACTGCTGCCCCCTCACCTTTCAATCCCTCCTTTTTACGGGAGTGTCGATCAAGAGTTGCATCACACTCAAAGTTTAACAGCCCTTTGCGTAACATTATGCGTTGACCGTGATAACGATTGGCATGTCCATGCACAATCGCATAGATCCCTATTTCATGCATCAGTTTGACACCCTTGCGGGTCAACGGCATATCCACATCCCGATATTTTGTTCTAATCACATTCGCCAGAGGGCCGTAGTAAAACTCAAATATCTCATCATCGATATCCTCTTTGAATTGATTGTTCAGATATTTAACCCCCTTGCGATTGATCAGTTTAGCCATTCGGTCATCAATTCCCGCATGAACAAACAGAAAGGAGCCATGACGACAAGCCAATTTCATATCCCTGAAGAACCAGCTGAATTCACCACTCGACTTAAGAAACAGGGCCTGCCATTTCAGTACTGCCGCATAGACCTGCCGCAACGATAGCCCTGCCTTTTCACAGTCTGATTCAAAACTCTCTATCTTCTCTTTCAAGCGTTTTAGCTCTCTGGCCAGGCGCTTTTCTGGCATCACCCAACCAGCCATTTTAGGGAATTCAGTAAACCATCGCTTGGGAGGATAGAGCAATCGACGACAACTTCTGGTTGGGGGGATACCCTTCAATGCTGACTTGCCTTGCAGATACTCATCAGCAATCTCACGTAACATGGGAACCGCCTTACTTCCCATGCGAATAAAGAAATGATCGTGCCTTGGGTCTGCATCCATGCCTACAGAAGAGATGCCCAGCTTGATTCTAATATCATGATTTCCCGCCAATATAGAGACCCGGGCACCGAGCTTTCGTAAACGAGCTATCACCCTTAGTAATCTTAGATTACTTGGCCCTTTATCAAAGCAGTCACCGCCTATTACAAAACAGGCGTGACGACCTCTCTGGGTCAACTTTAAATCGCTATCTTTATCACCGGTTTTTCTGACACCACCAGATGCCACCAGAGAAGCGATAAAAGCATCAGTGTCAGCATGCAAGTCAGAAAAGAACATCAACTCTCGTTTAGGCCATTGCCACTTCTCCTTGACCAATATTTCATTGAGTAATCGTTCTGTTGAATTGCGCTGTCCTCTCTCCTTGACGATAGAGCGTTGTTTACCCAGTGGCCAGAGTTCGCTGGTGGTGGGTAAATCCGGTGTAATCCACTTCAGCCCATGATATTTTGGCAGCCGCTTATGATGGTGTTTTTTAGTTGTATTGTCAGCCTTAATCGACAAATGCCTCTCCTCGCGAGCGAACCTTCCACTCTCCGGTCAGATGACGCCAGGATCCTGCGTATCTTCGTTCTAAAAAAACAGGGCGGCAGTGGTACATACTCAGCGCTGCAATCTGATCAAACTCCATTACGCCCAAACGGTGTGCTGCATGTCGAAAAGCAGCACCATGGCCGACAAAAAGTTTCACTGTATCGGTCTCAACCCGCTGTTGTAGTTCAGCCATTCTATGATCTAAATGTTTGGCCACTCTTTCGCCTGCCTGCATCAATGACTCTGCGCCTTGCAAAGGCAATTGATATTGACTGTTCGATTTCCAATCCGCTGGAAGTTCATTGAAACGTGGGTCCAATTCTATTATTGACTCAATTTGCTGAAGTGTCAGGTTGGCAGCAGACCCCAGGCTACGTTCAGCCAGTTCATCAAATGATTCAATCCCTATCGGCGAAGAAAGAATATTAGTTAATCCTTCTCCTATTGCATCAGCAGTCTGCCAACCCCGCAGGAGTCGTGAGCTGTCGATCACCGGACATAGATCCCAGTTAAACATCTGCAGCGCCCCTTGTAACAGAGATACAGAACGCTTGGCCTGTTCTAATCCTTTATCTGTTAACTGAAACGGCTGCCAGGCGCTGGGGGTATTCTCTAGCTGATGGTATTCTCCGTGTCGTAAAAGTGCAGCGATTACTCTAGGCATAAGACACCAGAAGGAATAATTGTTCTCGCAATGGAATGGTCATCTCTTTTTCGAAAGGCGTTTTGCCAACTGTTTAATCAATGGTTTCAGCTCTGCCTGCTTAATGCGTTCAATGGCTTTTTCAGGTGACAACCACTCACGCCCACGATGGCGCTCTTCCCATTGATCTTCAGGGATCATTTTTTTAACCAGCATCGGGTAAACTTCCACTGAACATTCGGACCCCCATTTTTCATAGGTATAACTACCCAGAGAATCACGCCCCACATCACCCTCAACACCCGCCTCTTCAAGCGCCTCTTTCGCAGCTGAGGCTTGCAGGGTCATCCAGGGCTCACTTATCCCCTTCGGTACAACCCAATGCTTCTGCTTGCTGGATTTGACAAGTAGAATTTCAGCTTTCCCATCTTTGATGCGATAGGGAATCACTGACGACTGATTGTAGTAATAAGCAGGACGATCGCGCATCTCTGAACTGCTGTGATCTGGATATGGGAACTTTTTATCCAGACTGCTTGCGCGGATAATTGTGCGTAACTTTCCATCGCCAGGTTTCAGCTTCTGCCAATCTGATGGCATTTTTATTCTAGCAATTGTTGCAGTAGGTAAAAGCTTGCCATCCTTAGGTAGGGGTATCCGCTTACCTTCCAGATATTCTGTCAATGCCTCAAGACTTGGATTATGCCCCACCAACAAAACACGTTTGGCATCTTCGGGGATTTCCGCAAGGACTTTTAACAGATCATCGACCCTGGCAGCATAAATTCGCCGCTCTTGAATAATTGCATCTGCATCCTGCCCCATCACTTTGACAGCCTTTTGTGCTGTAATGATGGCACGTTCCGCTGGAGAGCTGATCACATAATCGGGTTGCAGTCGCTGTTGTAACAGCCACACGCCAATGCGTTGCGCTCCCCGCTTACCGCGATCTTTCAGGGGTCGTTTAAAATCCTCCACCAGCTCTGTCCAGTCAGACTTCCCATGTCTGAGTAACATCAGTTCACGCGCCATTGTCTCTATACCTCTTACATAGTTCCGGTAATTTTCACGACAACCCAACTCTTAATTGATCAACTGCCCCAGCGTTCAAAACACAATGCTGTCAGTGCTTCAAAATCGAGACGTCCCGTCACCTCATAAACACTGATCTCTTTCAGTAATGACTGATAGGGCTCTGTTGGCAAGGGGTCTTCATCTTCAAGAAACTGCCCCTGTCGATCCTGATAAAAAGGTCCGGGTGATTTCATGACTGCTTTCAATAATTCACTGCGCTCGCTAAGAACTACTTCATTTATCTCAACAGGTGCCGTCTCTTCCCGATTCCAGTTGAGGATCAACAGGCCAGCCAAGGGCACTGGTGTCGATGTATTGATTCGGCCTTTACCGTAGAAATGTTCAATATCAACATCGAATTTCTCTTCGAGATCCCACAAATCCTGTTTTGGCATCTGCAGAAATTCGCTACGGCGGGGCTCATTGATTAAACTCTTCAGGCGCTCATTATTAACCACTGTACCGGGGTTGATACGAGGTAGCTTAGGTATCCCCACAGCCTCCACAGCAGATTCACCAGCTCTTAAAAAGAGCCTGTCATTGGTTAGAAAACAACTTTTTGGGTGTTCCATCAGATGGAGCATCAAAGTGGACTTCCCACCCCCCGAAAAACCGGCAATGGCCAAGGCATTGGTTCCCAGCATCAAACCTGCTGCATGGCTGATCAACCAATTCCGATGCTGCAGCCAGTTCATGATTTGCGAGTTTATGTAATTGATAAGCTGATTGTCGTACTGCAGACAGGGACCGGCTGCGATAAGCCGCTCCTGGCTCTGCAGAAACATCATTCCGGTGCGAACTTTCAGCAGAAGACGACCATCAGGCAATTCAATATAGGCATCCTTTCGACCGCTTTTACCAGGTTCCCGTTTCCAGTCCATGAAGGATAATCCACTCTCCAGCACATCACTCTCAATCGCAACCACCGTCTTCTCTGCCTTGTTTTGCTGCTGAGGAAGGTGGGAAAAATATTGTGACAAACAATTAAGAAGTGGCTGGCTGTTTGAAGCAATGGCGAGAGAATAATCACCCAGGCTCAGATAGAGCTGTTTTTCACACAATGTCTGGCCCTGCATCAATAATCTGGCAGCAGCTTCAGCATCTACTGGTAACGCGTTCTCTTTATGTTCACTCATGCAGACAACTCCTTCAGCACATAGGCGACATAGAGTTTAGGCACATCGATACCAATTCCCTTCAGCGCACCATGAAAGCCACCAAATGCAGAGACCTCAAACACCACTGGCCCTTGATCTGTCTCTGCCACATCAACAGTCGTAAAATCGAGTCCAAAGACCGCTTGGGCCTTGGTTGCCAATTCGACCAACTCATCACTGGCCTGATACCCTTCATAGCGACCGCCACTGAGGATGGTGGTATTCCAGGCTCCCTCTTTACCGACCCGCGCATAGGCGCCAAGATACTCGCCACCCAGGAATACCATTCCGAGATCCTTACCGGGTAGCTGTCGTCTCTTCTGGATATACATCACCGGATTCTGAGCTTGGAAATCGCTGATCTTTGTTTTCACCTGCTCAGCCCCAAGCTGACTCTCAATCAATGTCATCCCCCTGGCTTTAGTGGAATAGAGGGGTTTGAAAATTGCCGAGCCAAAGTGGTCTACTGTATTCACAGCCTCTTGAAGATCTTCAGTTATCCGGGTTTCAGGCATGGGAATATCTGCATTGTATAGGGACATAGTGCAACTGAGACGATCTATAAGTCGGATGATTCTTTCAACCCGACTGAACACCCGAACCCCTGCCCGTTCCAGTTGACGCAGCATCTCCAACCTGTCCAAAGTGTGGTGAGAGTATTCAGCACTGATCTTTTTAACCAGCAGCGCATCGAATTGAGTAAGATCCTCACCGCGATAGACCAAGCGACCCGTATCAAGCTCGGCCGTCACTTCCGCCATGTCGATTACCAGGCGATATCCGGTGGCCTCTTCTATTGCGTCAGCCAATGCCTCTGTGGACCACTTACCGGGAATACCAACAACCCCGATTTTAATTTTAACCAATGAATATCTCCTGAATCGGCACCTTGAACTGGCGCTTGGGTTTGGACGTTGTAACAAGCAACCGTTCCATGAGATAGACGGCGCGATAGAACATTGCCCTGGAAAGGGATTTGTCGAGTATGAAACGGGTTGAGCTGGCAAAAGAACGAATCAAACCCAATGCCAGTCGGATCTCAAAGGTTTCGTCATTAACTTTTCGCGCATAAGCACGGGCAAATAGATAGATACCCTGGCACAGGGCAGCAATACGTTGTCTTACACGGGGATCAAACGCTTGTAAGCGGTAATTCGAGACCATAAAAACAGTTATATCCTGCAGATAATCCATATATTGCGATCGGTGCAGATCGATAAAATTGATCCTTTTTTCATCTGGATCGTAGATAATATTATCGATGTTGAAATCACCATGGATATAGACTGAAAACGGAGCCCGAACATCCTCCTCGAACTGCTGAAGCTTTTCTAACAAGTTATCAAATGAGGGCAACTTCTGCGAACCAATTGACGCCCCGGTCTGATTGAATTCCGGATGTATGCCATAGACATCATCCATACGTTTGGCGAGCTGTTTCATATAACTTGCTGAGACGGGCTTTTTGGTTCGGGTTTCACTCCACACCTGACCAAGCGTGTTGGTTAGATGATAAAAACTCTCTTCAAAAAGGCGATCTGAACCACTCAGTAGGATCTGTTCAAAGGTCTGTCCAGCCAGATGTTCGATCAATAATGCCGCTGAGTCACCACGCTTCTGATAGGCGAGTATTTTTGGCGCCAGCCCTGGGAATATCTCGTGCCAGTCGTTTACGCGCTGCTTCTCTTCCTTCAGTTTTCGTTTTCGGCCATCCTTGAAAACACCGTGATAACCAGGCTCACCTACACTGGCAACCGCATTGATCGCACTACCTGATTTGGTCTCTGCTATCGTATGAACCTGAAGATCCTCGTTATCATTGACAGCCTTCAGTTCAGTAAGCGATGCATTTAAAGTGTGGTAGCGATCGGTATTGAAATGTTGCCCCATGGAAGCGGAGATGATTGCCTCACTGATACGCAACAGTGCATTACCCATCTGTTCAATACTGCGTCCCAGCATAATCAGGGAGATATGGTCTGCGGGACGCTTATCTTTCTTCAGTTGTTTCGAATAGTTCAACAACTGCTTTTGATAAGCTTGATCGAGACGTTGCTCAACACGACCGATTTTCAGTGCCCGTCGGGTATCTTTTTCAGAAAGTGCCGGCTCGATCATATCCAGGGCACTGCTCACTCTGTCCAACATTGATAGATACTTACCACGCTTCAGCAGGCGCCTTTGCTGAACCTGAAAACTTTGTAACATCGCCTCTCTGCTGAGTTCGGATATTCTCTCCAAATGAGTGGCAATATCTGCTACAGCCCGCAATAGCTGACTAGCCCCAGATTGAGCCTCAGTAGTGGAAATCTCCGACATGCAGTGGTTGTGAATACTCAGTCTGAGATTTTCGACATAACCCTGCCGTTCTATCAGGCGGGATGGCGGGGTAGTAACCGTAAGATTAAGATACTCCTTCAACACCGATAGATGTGAGCCAATCTCCACCAGAAGAAAATGTAGGTTTTCATTGATTGTTTTTGGTAGCGACATCTTAGTCGATCACTCCCAGGTAGAGTGGTTTATTGCCTTCGACCAAAGGTTGCAGATCGACACCAAGACTGGTGGGGAAAAGTGAGACATTTGCAAACTCCGCAAAAGGGAGCCAGACAACCTCTACCTGGTGTTTGTCGGGGTGCGTGCCAGACTTAGGCTGATAATCTTCAGACACAGAACAGGCAAATAAAAACTCGATCAGATGACGTCTTGTAGGGGGCTCTGTTTTACGTTGTTTAAAAAAATCGGCGACGCTGAGTAAACCGTTCACCTCAACAGTCGTACCAATCTCCTCTTCACACTCCCGTTGCAGTGCTTCGGTCAGTGTCTCCTGCACCTCTTGGCCTCCACCTGGCAAGGTGTACCAGACGCCCCTCTCTTGTGCCCATTTTTTCTGCATCAATACAGCCTCATTACGAACTATTACAGCGCGCACAGCATTGCGGATTGTGGCGTCCAATGCCATAGGTTCAGTTATCTGGTTCATAATTCAAGTCTGATGCATCACTCCTAAATTTGTTCTGAGAGGTCAGAAAAACAGCACTAATATCCAGCACAGGGCCACCAGTGACAGTGATACAAAGACTGAGGCCGAGCCCTGATCCTTGGCACGACCCGAGAGCTTATGATTCTCGGTGCTTATGCGATCAACGACGCTCTCGATTGCGCTATTGAGCAGTTCCACAATAAGTAGAATCAGCAGAGGCCCGACAAGCAGCGCCTTCTCGATACCAGTATCCCCCAACCAGAGCCCCAAAGGACCCAGAATGATCAGCAGCAGAACCTCCTGCCTGAACGCCTCCTCATTCTTGTAGGTAGACCGAAATCCCTTCATTGAGAAACGCATTGCGTTGATCAATCGACGGAGCCCAACATTGTTTTCGTTTTGCATCACCATAGTGCGGCTTCTTCTACCAGCTTAGACCTAAAAAATCGACCCTGTCATAAACAAATCATCATCCTCTCATAAAACTGCAACAGGAAACCACTAAGGTTCGCACACAGTGAATCGAGGCCAATACAAAGCGAGAAGTCAGATGGCATCACTGAAATATAGAAGCCTGTTTCTGTCCGATACCCATCTCGGTTTAAGAGCTGCCCGCACCGAGTACCTGCTGGATTTCCTTAAAAACACAGAGAGCGAAAATCTCTACCTGGTAGGGGATATTCTCGATTTCTGGAAAATGCGATCAGGATGGTACTGGCCATCTATCAATAACGAAATCATCAACTTGGTTATTAAAAAAGCCAAACAAGGGACCCGGGTGGTGTATGTCCCGGGCAACCATGACGAACTGCTGCGGGACTACCTGAACTTCCACTTTTCAGGCATCGAGATTCATCGAGAGATCATACATGATGCAGCTGACGGTCGACGCTTCCTGGTGCTGCACGGGGATGAGTTCGATGGTGTGGTAATGAACAACAAATGGCTCGCTCATCTCGGCAGTGATGCCTATGACCTGCTGCTATGGCTCAACCGCTGGTTTAACCTGGCAAGACGCCGCCTTGGATTCGGTTATTGGTCCCTCTCGGCCTACCTCAAACGCCAGGTCAAAGAAGCAGTTAAATATATCGGTAACTTTGAACATGCGGTGATCCAGACAGCCCGTGAACGGGATCTGGAAGGGGTCATCTGCGGACATATTCATCATGCGGTCATCAATGATCTGGAAGGGCTGACCTATGCCAACTGTGGTGACTGGGTTGAAAGCTGTACCGCCATTGCTGAAGAGACCGATGGTTCCCTCAAGTTGATCCATTGGGTCGACGAATCAATGCAACTACTGGATAGGAAAAAAGATCAATATGCGGATAGCGATACTGACGGACGCGTGGTACCCACAAGTTAATGGCGTCGTACGTACGCTTAACAAAACCATATCGATACTGGAGCAGTGGGGCCATGAGGTGCTGTGCATCAATCCGGAACTATTCCGCACGCTGCCTATGCCGACTTATCCAGACATACCACTTTCACTCTTTCCCTACAGTAAGATTAATAAGCTGTTAAACGAGTTCAAGCCCGATGCGATCCATCTCTCCACCGAAGGAACGATCGGTTGGGCTGGCCGCCGCTACTGCCTGCGTAATAACTTCCCATACACCACGACTTACCATACCCGATTCCCGGAGTATGTGCGTCTGCGTGCACCAATCCCTCTCTCACTCTCCTACGCCTTTGTCAGAACCTTCCATAGCAAAGCGGCGGTCACCATGGTTGCAACCAGTTCCATGAAAGCGACTTTAGAGGCGCATGGTTTCAAGAACCTCGAATATTGGACACGGGGTGTAGACATCGACCATTTCGTGCCCAGGGAGGAGAAAGTGCTCGATCTTCCAGGCCCTATCTCACTCTATCTTGGACGGGTCGCGGTGGAAAAAAACATCAAGGATTTCCTTGATCTCGACATCCCCGGTTCAAAGGTTGTTATCGGAGACGGCCCCGCCCTGGCAAGCCTGAAAGAGCAATACCCAGACGCCAGTTTCCTCGGTTACCGGAAAAATGGCGAGCTTGCCAGTTTGCTTGCCTCAGCAGACGTAATGGTCTTCCCAAGCCGTACCGACACCTTCGGCCTGGTGATGCTGGAAGCCATGGCCTGTGGCGTACCGGTAGCCACCTACCCGGTTGAAGGGCCACTGGATGTGATTAAAAACGGCCTCAACGGCTGGATGGACGAAGACCTCAAAACAGCCACCACCCGAGCCTTGGAAGTCGACAGGAGAAGCTGCCGTGAACATGCTGAACGCTACTCCTGGGACGCCTGTACACAGCAGTTTCTGGAGCTGTTACAGAAAAACTGCCCGGAAAGTTCAGTCGAAGCGGCAGAGAAAGTAGGTTAGCGGTACAAAAGAAGAAGTTCCAGATAGCTGGTCAATTGCTGAAACAGCGACCGGTGCGCCAGGGGCGGCACCCTACACGGGAATTTAGTAGGGTGCCGCCCCTGGCGCACCAAAACACCCAACCAAACAATGTAGGGTGCCGCCCCTGGCGCACCAAAAAACACCACCACCACCCCCCCACAAAATCCCTCACTCCCCAACTGTAGTAAACACCGATCCACAAACATCCCCACCACCCCAATCCGCCGGATAGACACCCGCCTCAACAAACTGATGAAAACTCGACCAAGGCCAATCCACCACTCGTCCAACCAGCCCATGCTTAACCGGATTGAAATGTAAATAATCTAAATGTCTTTGATAATCCCCCTCATCTGAAATCAAATGTTCCCAAAACCGACGCTGCCAGACCCCTACTTCCCTTCGCTTATGCCTGGAGGCACCAACCATACCAACCTGACCACCCCGAGTCCGAAACCGCTTCGAGAATAACCCCTTCACCATATTCCACCGTAAACTGAAATCTTCATCCCCAGCTGGCAAGGTCCAGATACAATGTAAATGATCCGGCAACAGACAAATCCCCGGCATTGAAAAAGAGTTCCTCTGCTGCACAAAAACCATCACCTCACGCAAACAACGGCGAGCTAGGGCATCAGCAAACAGAGGCCGACGTTCAAAGGTCACTAAGGTAAAGAAATAGGTACCACCAGAAACAAAACAACGACGGTAATCAGACATATCGCCACTCCTTGGCAATTAAAAGAGAATCAAACCATACCACGGCTAAAGAGATCAGGCAGAAACCAACATCATCTCTAGCCCCATAAATTGGTGCGGCAGGGCCGCACCCTACGAAGAATGATTGTAGGGTGCCGACCTTCGCGCACCAATAACAACCATCCAAACCAACGTAGGGTGCCGCCCCTGGCGCACCAATAGCAACCATCCAAACCAACGTAGGGTGCCGCCCCTGGCGCACCTGGCCGCTCTATTTTCTGTGAATCTCTACTGAAACTGATAAACGCAATAGCCTCCAGAGTTAACCTGACCCCCTGTTTCAGGTTAAACTCTCCGGTCTGATTTTCGCCGTCACACAATAACCCTATCGAATGACACCATGACCGAACAGAAAATACTCTGCGAACACCGTCCATCCTCCATGAAACTGGAGATCCAGGGGGTCTATGACTGGCCTATCTGGAGCAAAGAGGTCTCTACCTTCGATTGGAGCTATGACCAGACTGAAGTCTGCTATTTCATACGCGGTAAGGTCGTCGTTACACCTGAAGGTGGTGAACCCCAGGAGTTTGGCCGGGGCGATCTGGTGACCTTTCCGGCTGGGATGAAATGCACCTGGGAGATTCTCAAAGATGTGGAAAAACACTACGCCTTTGAATAACCCCTATCCCATCTGATGGCCAAAGCCACTACATCTCAACATACCCCGATGATGCAGCAGTACTTACGCATCAAGGGGGAGTATCCCAACATGCTGGTCTTTTACCGCATGGGGGATTTTTACGAACTCTTCTTTTCCGATGCGGAGAAGGCGGCTCGACTGCTCGACATCACCCTCACCAAACGGGGCACATCGGCGGGCAAACCCATCCCAATGGCGGGTGTCCCTTATCATGCCGCTGAAGGTTACCTGGCACGCCTGGTTAAACAGGGTGAGTCTGTAGCGATCTGCGAACAGATTGGTGACCCGGCGACTTCCAAAGGCCCTGTCGAGCGCAAGGTGATGCGCATCGTTACCCCTGGCACCCTCACGGATGAAGCCCTGCTTGAGGAGCGACGTGAGAATCTGCTGGTTGCGGTGAATGAACATAAAGAGGGAGTCGGCCTCGCCGCATTGGATCTGGCAAGTGGTCGATTCACTATTCAGCAACTGACAACCCTGGAAGCATTGAGCGGTGAACTGGAGCGCCTTACACCGGCAGAGGTTCTGTTGGAAGAGGACTCCACCCTACCCGAGACTCTCAAGCTGAACTGCGGCACTACCCGACGACCTGTCTGGCACTTCGATATCGACTCCGCAGAGCAGTTGCTGACCCGTCAATTTGGCACACGGGATCTGGGTGGCTTTGGTTGTCAGGATCACCCCCTGGCTGTCGGTGCTGCAGGTTGTCTGTTGCAGTATGTCGAAGAGACCCAGTTCGGCGCCCTACCCCACATTCGTGGCCTGCAGGTGGAGCATAGGGAAAACAGCGTCATCATCGATGCAGCCACACGACGCAATCTTGAACTGGTCCACTCCCTCAGCGGACAACCTCAACATACCCTGGCCGGGATCATGGATCGAACCGTGACTGCAATGGGGAGTCGCAAGCTTCGACGCTGGATCAGTCAACCGCAACGCGAGCGGGAGACGGTGGCCAATCGCCATGCCACGATCCAGGCCTTGATGGAGTCGGGCCTCTATCTTGAGCTTCAAGAGATCCTGCAGGGTATCGGTGACATTGAACGCATCCTCGCCCGGGTGGCACTCAAAAGTGCCCGCCCCCGAGACCTGGCCACACTGCGTGATGCCTTGGGGATACTGCCTCAACTTCAACCACTGCTTGAACGTCTCGACAGCCCACTGACCCGTTCACTCTCGATGGAGATTGGTGAGCATCCTCAACTGCACCAATTGTTGCAGCAGGCAGTCATTGAACAACCACCTATGCTGATCCGTGATGGTGGGGTACTGGCTGAGGGATATGATCAAGAGCTGGATGAGTTAAGGTCGCTGTCACAAAACGCCGACCAGTTCCTCCTCGATCTTGAAACCCGGGAACGGGAAAGAACCGGCATTGCAACACTCAAGGTCAGCTATAACCGGGTACATGGATACTATATAGAGATCAGCCGCAATCAATCGGATAAGGCACCTGATGACTATGTCCGGCGTCAAACGCTCAAGGGTGCTGAACGCTTCATCACCCCAGAGCTGAAAAAGTTCGAAGATCAGGTATTGAGTGCCAGAGAACGTTCTCTGGCCAGAGAGAAGATGCTCTATGAGCGACTACTCGAAGCGTTGTGCGAGTCGCTCACAACTATGCAACAGTGCGCGGAGGGTTTATCTCACCTGGATGTGTTATGCAATTTAGCAGAGCGGGCGCAAAGCCTCAATCTGGTACGTCCTGAACTGGTGGAAGAGCCAGGCCTGCAGATCGTTGATGGTCGACATCCGGTTGTGGAGCAGGTCAGCCAGGATCCATTTGTAGCCAACAGCGTAACCCTCAATCAACAACAACGCATGTTGGTCATCACCGGACCCAACATGGGTGGTAAGTCGACTTTCATGCGGCAGATAGCGATCATCACCCTACTCGCCTATGCCGGTAGTTTTGTACCTGCCACTTCTGCGCACCTCGGACCAGTCGATCGTATCTTCTCCCGTATTGGTGCTTCAGATGACTTGGCCGGTGGACGTTCGACCTTCATGGTGGAGATGGAGGAGACTGCCAATATTCTGCACAATGCCACTGAGCAAAGCCTGGTGTTGATGGATGAAGTCGGCCGTGGCACCTCTACCTTCGATGGCCTCTCACTCGCTTGGGCCTGTGCTGTTGAACTGGCAACTTATTTACGTGCTTTTACCCTCTTTGCGACCCACTACTTCGAACTCACAACCCTACCGGATGAGTATCCGGGGATCGCCAATCTCCATCTTGATGCAGTAGAGCATGGTGACTCCATTGTCTTCCTTCATGCCGTGAGAGAGGGACCGGCAAATCAGAGTTATGGCTTACAGGTTGCGACTCTGGCAGGCGTACCTAAACCTGTAATCAAGAAAGCCCGGCAACGTCTGAGGGAGCTGGAGGCCAGTGCCCAGCGACATGCAGAGCAGCAGCAGAGCCAACTTCCGCTATTTGATACTTCTGCACAGACGCCGGAAGCTTCAGAAGTGGAGCGCTTACTGGAGCAGATCGATCCAGATGAATTGACTCCCCGCCAGGCGCTAACGCAACTCTATGATTTGAAAGAGAAGCTGGGTGAGAAAGAGAATTCCTCATAAGGGATCTATACCCTTTTAACCACACACGACTACCGAGGTGTTTGATGAGTGACCATGTCTACAAAAAGATTCAGCTGGTCGGTTCTTCCCAAACCAGTACCGATGATGCTATTCGTAATGCCATCGCAAGGGCTGGAGAGACCATCACTAACATGAACTGGTTTGAGGTGGTGGAGACCCGAGGTCACATAGAGAATGGGCAGGTCTCTCATTGGCAGGTCACCATCGACATTGGATTTCGTCTGAAAGACTAAGTTTGACCTGAATTAGCCGAACTGTTCTTCTCTCATTACTATCAGCTATAGAGGTTGGATGCAGGCCCTGCCGCACTAGGTTCTTACTGAAGCGAGAACCATCAGATGAGCAGTTTGACAGACAGCCTCTCTCTCTAGAGTAGTGGGATTTCCGAGGAATTAACTGCCTAAGGGTGCGGCAGGGCTGCACCTACATGTCGTACTTCCAGTCACCTGCAGATCGACAGGATTAACGATCTCTAAGGTACAAACACCTGCTTGCGGTAAACCCTAATAAACACAAGTATTCTCCTGCATATCTAATAACCCTTCCGGCACCTACAGTGAAATGTGACACTTTTATTACGGAGTCACATCAATGGATGCAAGAAAAACACCAAGAACAAAGACATCATTTAAGGTGACCCTAATCTCCATGAGCAATGGGGTTGAACAGATCCGGGTTATTACCGACATCAGCAAATCAGGGATTTTTGTCAACGCTCTATCTGGCTCAAAACACAATGAGCGGTACAAGGTGGATTTCAGAAAACCTGGACAGCCCGAATCCTTACTTTTGGCAGCTCGGGTAACCCGCATTAACCCAAAAGGCTCAGCCCTTTCATTTGAGCAACTTCACCCTCAAGAGAGCCAATTTTTAACGGAGTTGATCCACCCGAGCTGGGATGGAAAAGATCTTCTGGAAGGTGTCATCATGCATGGCATTCTCGAAAATACTACCGATTTTGCATCCTGTATGCGCCTTACTTCTCTGTTGAGCAGTGATTATCGGTATGCATCACGAGCATCCCAGTAACTCCTGATTGAAATCACCGCACTCAGTAAAAAGCAGGTCAGGTTAGTGATTGAGATTTTTTGGAAGGGCATCGCTATACCCTTTCACTTTACTACTAGGTTTCAGTGATCTCGACTGAAAAAGTCAGATAAGAACTGAGTCGTGAAATCTAATCCTGATATTCCAGGTTCAAATCGCCCAGTGTAATTCGATCGCCCCTTTGCAGTGCAACACCGCCAGCACGTATCGGTTTGCCATTGATCATGGGTGTATTATCGCCGCCGACCTTAAGCAGAAAGTAGCCATTGTGGCGCTTATTGATCAGCACCAGATCTCCACCGGGTTTACCGACACTGAAAAAGGAGCGATCAATCACCCGTTCCTCACCTTTATAATCACCATCCAGGAAGCGAACTTTTGCTGGCCTCTCCTGGACAGAATCAGTGCCATCTTTCAATGATTGCTTTGCTGGCTCTTGAGCTGGATTTAGTTGAGGTTTAGCGGGAGAGGTAACCACCGGTCTATTGGAAAACGGGGCGCTGGGAGGGGGAGGCGTTGGTTTTGTCTCTATAATAGACTCAACAGGTTCAGCTGCTGGCCGATTCAGCGGTTTCAGGACAACCGTTCGATCAGGGTCCTCCGGTTCCATTTCGTGGTGGGGTAGTTGCGCAATATAACGCAGGTTATATTTACCGATCTCAATCAGGTCACCATGTTTGAGGAAACGCTTGGTAACCACATTACCATTCACACGAGTGCCATTGGTACTACCCTCATCTTCGATGGAAAAGCCACGAAAAACTCGGGAGAGGGTTGCATGATGACGACTTACAGAGCGATCGCCAAGACAGATATCACAGGTTGCATCACGTCCAATTAAAAAACGCTTATCAACAAGCGGGAACTCTTGTGGTGTCTCATCGTCACTCAGAACTACGAGTTTTTCCATACTGTCATCTACCCAGATATTCAATCATCACTAAAAGCATCATCAATCACTGCTGACCATTGGCCGTGCCAGTATCACCGAGATATTATCAATACCGCCGCAACGACAGGCAAAGTCGACCAGTTCATCCACCTGCTGATTTAGATCCAGTTTTTCATTTTCCAGGATACTTTGCATTTCATCATCCGTCACCATGCCAGTTAACCCATCAGAACAGAACAGATAGAGATCTCCCTGCTCTATTGCAGAATCGGCGAGGTCAACCTCGACCTCTGGCTCTGAACCCAACGCCCTGGAAAGTACATTAGTGGGCACACCTGCCATCAGAGCCTCTTCCATGCTGTCAAAATCGCCAAGATTAACCATTTCCTGAATCAATGTATGGTCTTTCGTCAACTGCTCAAAACTACCATCCCTTAACCTATAGAGCCGGGAATCACCGACATGGGCGTAGCGTAAACCATTTTCGCTAAACCAGCCTACAACGAGTGTAGTCCCCATTCCCTGGTACTCAGGTACTTGCTGAGCCAATTCCAGTATCGCCTGATTGACAGCCACTATCGACTCATGGATCGCCGGCCTTTCTGACTCGGCATCACTCTCCTGACTACCAAGAAGTTGGCCTATTAAGAGATCCACAGCCAATCCGCTGGCGACTTCACCTGCGTTGGCTCCTCCCATACCATCGGCAAGAATCAGTAGACCCGCATCCGGATCACCGCCAATTGCATCTTCATTTTGCTCTCGTACCACTCCTTTATCGGTACGCATTGCTACTTCTATAATCAAGCTCGCTCCTGGTCTGCACTTTATTGATTAAAGTCAATGAATGGATGGATGGAAAGGCAATTTTTCACAGAAACGAGAGGGAGTCTGTGTATTCCCCAAAAATGGTGGAAAAAAACCAGCTATTTTAGGGACGCCCCGGCTTTCTTTTGCAAAATCAAATGTTAGAGACTACCAGAAGAAAGCCCTTGCGCTTCGTTATTGCCCTCAACAAGGGAAGCACTATTGTAGCCTTAAAAAGTGATTTTTTTGGTTGCCGGATTAATAGAGGGATGAATTTGTCCCGAATGCCGGGACAATTCGTTATATCAATACCCCCAATCCTCTGGTTACTGAGTTTTGCTTTGTGCAGCAATTTCCATGTCCAGCTTACCTAGAATCGTGCTCATTTTTTTAGCAGGAATATAACCCGGCAACATATCACCACTCTCAAGAAAAATCGCTGGTGTTCCCGTTACACCCAACAGTTTGCCCAGTTCAAAATGGCTAAGTACCGGATTGTCACAACTCTTAGAGTCAACATCTTCTCCTGCTTTTGAGAGTGTCATCGCCTCATTTCGGTCGTCAGCGCAAAATACTGCTTCCGCCTTCTTAAATGAGTCACTACCGACTCCAGCTCTTGGATACATCATGTAACGCACACGAATACCAAGCTCATTGTAGTCTTCGATTTCAGCATGCAATTTCCGGCAATAACCACAATCTATATCTGTGAACACAGTAACGGTATGCTTATAGTCCTTAGGCGAGAAAATCACCATATTATCTTCACCCACCGAATCTATATACTCCGCCTTTGCCAGGGCAATTTTTGGAGAGGTCAAATCTTCTCTTTTTTCGATATCAAATAGTTTACCGCTCAATAGATGTTTGCCATCTGCAGAGACATAGAATATTTGAGGCCCCACCATAACTTCGTATAGCCCACTGATTTCACTGGGCACGATACTTTTGATCTCGCCACTCTTGAGAATTTTCCCCATACCTTCGCGAATTTTCTTCTCTTCATCATCCTGGGAGAGAGAATCAGCCAGAAGAGAGGAGGACATTAACATCGCCGGTAACATGGCTAAAGTGAGAATAAGGCCTCTGAGCGAAAGATCTTTGGTCGTAAATTTCATTGATTCTAATCCCGAAAATTCTGATATTGGAGGGGCAATCCATAGTCAGATTGCCGCATGAGTGTGATAACCTGCTGTAGATCATCCCGCTTTTTGCCAGTAACCCTTACCTGTTCACCCTGGATCTGGGCTTGAACTTTCAGCTTACCTGCCTTGATATCCTTGACCATCTTCTTCGCAACATCTGTCTCTATACCTTGCTTGATTAAAACAGTCTGTCTGGCGGCATTCAGGTTGGTCTGGGGATCCTTAACATCCATAACAGCAACATCAACACTGCGTTTGACCAGTTTTTGGCGCAGAATATCCATCATCTGGTTGAGCTGGAACTCCTGTTCTGCTTTTAAACTGATCTCAGCGTCGTTTTGTTCGAATTGTGCATCCACACCCTTGAAATCAAATCGAGTACCTATTTCACGGTTTGCCTGATCCACAGCGTTTTTAACCTCTTGCAGATCTACCTCGGAGACAATATCGAAAGATGGCATTAATGCGCTCCTCTATTTCGCATAAATTGGCTGCGACTCTACCACATCCCTAAGCGCTGTTAACACCAACTGGTTCCGTATATAGACCTGTAAATAGTATTGGCGGGCCCCATCAAACTCCATATTCGAGTCTGAGTTGCGATAACAGTTGTTGGAATTAGTGCATCAATCAGCTGCGATCAAAACCCGCACCCTATGCCAGATAGAACCATCACTATGCATTGCGCTCTGCTACTGAGTGCATGAAAACATATCTAGAATTAACATTATGAATATTGCTCTAATTATTGATATTTGGTTATTTTAAAATCAATATACTAGTAAATCAGATCAGCCCCTTGGATGGTGTTTTGAATGCAATGATTTCAGCCTCTCCCTCGCCACATGAGTGTAGATCTGGGTGGTGGAAAGATCACTGTGCCCTAGCAACAGCTGCACAACCCTGAGGTCAGCGCCATGATTCAGTAAATGGGTGGCAAAAGCGTGGCGAAGTGTATGCGGAGAGACTGTTTGATTAATCCCGGCGATCACAGAGTGTTTCTTGATTCGATACCAGAATGCCTGTCGGGTCATGCCATGTCCGCGACGGGTTGGAAATAGATGCGGACAGACTCTCTCACCCAGCAGCGCACTTCGAGCCCCAGATAAAAATCGCTCTAACCACCCCTGCGCCTCATCCCCCAGGGGCACCAACCGCTCTTTCCCCCCTTTACCAATCACACGCACTACGCCCTGGGTCAGACTAACCTGCTCTGGCCTCAAGTCGACCAATTCTGAAACTCTGAGTCCAGTCGCATACAGCACCTCGAGCATGGTGCGATCACGCATACCCTCAGGATCCTCTATTTCCGGCGCGGCCAGAAGCGCCTCAACTTCCACTTCAGAGAGGGATTTTGGCAGGGGCCTCCCTAGCTTTGGGGCTGAAATTCGAACACTGGGGTCAATCTCCAAAATGCCTTCTCGGAGACAGTATTGGTAGAACTGGCGCAAACAGGAGAGCATTCGGGCACTGGAACGTGGTTTGACACCCTGCTTACTCAGACTTGCCAGAAAGTATTGAAGATCTTCGCGCCGCGCATTCAATAAACCGCGACCTTTTTGGTCATGCAACCAAATCGCAATTTTTCGCAGATCAGACTGGTAGGCGGAGAGCGTATTCCGGCTCAACCCCCGCTCCATCCAGATCGCATCTGCGAAGGACTCAATCAGCTGTAAATTCTCTTCTTTTATCTTCACTACTGGACTTCAGAAAACGTCTCTCGGATCCAAAGAGCAAGATTGCCTACACTGAATTGGATAAGATGTTGGCGGCGTGACCATAATCCTGTGACAGCAAAATGACAGCCGTCATCTCCTACATTATTGGTCAGGTATTTGGGTTCAACTCGATATCATTGAATAATGCCGGCAAAGACCAGGGAATGGTAGTAAAATATTTCCACAGATCCTGTGGATAACTTTGTGGGTAAAGCACCTTAATTCCTCTGTAAGCCTTGATGTTATTGATCCCTTTTTAGATTGTGTAATTTCTGTACAATTAAAGTATTATTAATTATTTCATATAGTTACAATGCTTTATTAACTATTTAGTTTAGATAATTTCATTAAACTGTCAATCATTCATTTCCCAGCCATTAGATGTGTATAAACAGTATTGACATGGCCACATAAAAGTGATCTACAGAATGGTAAATTCAGACCAGGAAAGATGAGACTTTCAGCCCCTTTCTGAACTAAGATAGTGCCCCATTTAATCTTCCCGTAATCAATCCTACATGAGCAAAAGTACAACTCCCTTCTGGCGTAACAAATCGATACAGGAGCTCTCCCGCGAAGAGTGGGAATCACTCTGCGATGGATGTGCAAAATGCTGCCTTCAAAAGCTGGAGGATGAAGAGACCCGCGAGATCTATTTCACCAATATCGTCTGCGATCTACTCGACAGGGAGCACTGTCGTTGCACACACTACCAGGAACGCTCGACCCTTGTACCAAACTGCATCACCCTCAAACCAGCTGATTTAGAGGATCCTTACTGGCTCCCACCCAGCTGCGCCTATCGCTTACTGGCTGAGGGCAAGGATCTACCCGACTGGCACCCTCTGCTATCCGGTGGGGATACCCAAAAGATGAAGCTGGGTGGACATACCATCCATGGCAAGGTGGTACCTGAAGCGGAGGCGGACGACTGGGAACATCACCTGATCGACTGGATATGAAACAGATATCAACACTTACCGAGTTCCTGGAGTCTGGCGGTCTGAAGCTCGACTTCTACGATATGGGGCGAAGGGTAACCCGCATACCCAGGGAGACCTTTGTCAATTTTGAACGAACGGAAACGCCCTTTCCTGCCCCGCTGCAGCAACAAGCCTGGTTCGCGCTGATCCTGTCTGACAAGGAAAACAGTGCCCGCGAACCGATGATCTGGTTCATCAGATTCCCCCTGGACGAACAAGCGAAGCTGCTGCAGGCGGCTCGAGACGATTTTTTGCACCGCCTGATGGAGAATCTGGGTCAAGGTGCCAGCGGAAAGCATGATGAAATGCAGGCCGCAATTCAGGACAACCCCTATCTATTTCAACCTAAAGAGGAGCGCTTAGCGGTCTTTCACGCGCGCTTCACTGCCAATCTGGGCAAACCCGCCTCCCGTTACTACGATCATGCCCATGCCTATTTCAATGGCGACCTGGGTTGGGAGCAGTGGTCATTTATCGGTTATCAGGGCATAGCCGATTTGGCTGCCCGCATTGCTCAGGATAACAATCAGCAGCAAATCACTGCTGCGATTGCAGAACTTCCTGCCGCACCTTTGGAAGCCTTATGCCACTGTCTGGAGAACGAGTCGATTTCAAAGCCTCTGACCCTCTCCCTCGCTAAACGCTCACGAGAGGCCTTGAAACAACCTGAGCCTGATCTCAAAATCTTAACTGCGGTGATACGAGGAACATCACAATCAACAGCAGAAAGCCATCGTAACGAATTGATTTTAAAAATCCTTAGTCATCCGGTTTCTTCCCGAAGCGAGATACTCGTTGCCATATCCGGCCGGGCCTGGGAGTCTCTATCCGAACAGCAGATCAGTCGCCTCTTTTTGGATCGTCTTGCAGACAACGAGGTGGGACAGGATTTTTTCAACAGCATTCTGAGTGACCTGCTCTACATGCCGACTACCCGTCACTACCTGCAATCCGAAATGCGAGATCCCAATCGGTCAGATCAATTGAGTCAGGCACTTGGTCGCTTTTTCGACAGCTTACGGCCAGAGGGCGCTAAATCTGAGTAGGATTAAATCATTTGAATGCCATCAGGAGCAGAGCCTCTATGGGCTCAGATCTCACCTGATCAGGCGATAGATTTCCCAGCACTCCAGCGTGGTGCTTCATACTAGTGTACCTCGGAATATTTATGGCCTGGTTGGTTATTGCTATTATTGATATGTCGGCAATTAAAAATGGTGCATCACTACTATCCCAAAACTTCTGTCAGTATTGATCTATCCAAGCGACCATGATGCGCTATTGATATTATTAAGGATCAGGCAAGATGAACGCACTTGTTGCCATAGACCTCTCTCCAGCATCATGGAGAGTCATTGAGCAGGCACTACAGCTATTAGACCAATCCGACACCCGCCATCTCTGGCTACTGCATATTGCCAATCCTGAACCCGACTTTGTAGGTTATGAACCTGGCCCCCAGGCTGTAAGGGATGGACAGGCGAAAGATTTCCACCAGCAACACCAAAGCCTGCAAGAGTATGCTGAGCGATTGAGAAATCTGGGTACTGAGTGTACCGCCTTGCAGGTACAGGGTGCCTATGCAGAAAAAATATTAGATGAGGCGGAAAAGCTTAAGGCCGATGTGATTGTGGTGGGCAGCCATGGAAAAGGCCTGACCAAGGAGCTGATCTATGGCAGCACCAGCAACCAGCTGGTACGTCATTCAGAAATTCCTCTATTGATTGTGCCAACCTCAGATTGAGTGCAGGCTCCCACTTACTTTAACTATTACGGTTGTAACTGATTCATTACTGTTGGTTTCTATTGCTGATTGAGAATTGAGATATGAACAACATCGCAAAGCAGAGGGTCACGGCTAGAAAAAACTTACAAGTCATCAGTATCTTAAATAGGTAGGGAGACCCCCCCCCTCTCCCCTCGCGGGAGAGGGGCCGGGGGAGAGGGGGAGAATGAACACTCTATTTTCCCCAACAATCAGCAAGATAAATATGAACGATCAATGCAGTTTTTCTCTTTCAGCCACATCAAACGCTTCGCGTACACCCTCTCCCCAACCCCTCTCCCGTAAAGGGAGAGGGGCTTTCAGAGTTGTTCTGTGAAGATTTAAAGTTAATTGGACAGCAGTGTGGAATGATATACCACATCAATTAATGGTATTTATGCTCACCCGTTGGGTAAACCCACTAAAGCCACATGAATTTGTGAAAATCTCAGTGCAAGCCCTGCTGCATTGTCGCTCTTGTTAAGGAAATAACCATTAACTGTAAACGACGCCTTGCCGGGGATGCCGGGATTGCCAACAAATCCATGTTCAATAGTGGATTCCAGGGTTACATATGGCTGATCATCGCATCCCCGAATGCAGAGCAGCTTAGCTCCTGGGGGCTATCCATAAGACGCGCCAGATCATAGGTTACTGTCTTAGCGGATATCGTTGCACCGAGACTTTCGATAACCAGGTCAGCCGCTTCAGTCCATCCCATATGACGTAGCATCATCTCAGCAGAGAGAATAAGCGAGCCCGGATTTACCTTATCCAGACCGGCATACTTAGGCGCGGTGCCATGGGTTGCTTCGAACATGGCTACGGTATCTGAAAGATTGGCTCCTGGCGCAATGCCGATACCACCCACCTGTGCTGCCAGCGCATCAGATATATAGTCACCATTGAGATTCAAGGTCGCGATGACACTATATTCAGCCGGACGCAGCAGAATCTGCTGCAAAAAGGCATCAGCGATCACATCCTTAACGGTAATCTCAGTGCCAGTCCTGGGGTTCTTGAAGGTACACCAGGGTCCACCGTCCAGTTCGACTGCACCAAACTCCTCTTTGGCTAACTCGTAGCCCCAGTTCTTGAAGGCCCCTTCGGTGAATTTCATGATATTGCCTTTATGCACCAGGGTCACAGAATCGCGGTCGTTATCAATTGCATACTGAATTGCCTTGCGCACCAGGCGTTTACTGCCCTCGCTGGAGACAGGTTTCACACCAATGCCTGAAGTCTCAGGAAAACGGATTTTACTCACACCCATGGTGTTCTGCAGATATTCGATGAGTGTCTTAACCTCATCAGTACCAGACTCCCACTCAATTCCGGCATAGATATCCTCGGAATTCTCTCTAAAGATCACCATATTGGTTTTTTCAGGCGCCTTCAGTGGGCTTGGTGTACCGTCAAAATAGCGCACAGGCCTGAGACAGACATAGAGATCAAGCTGCTGACGTAATGCCACGTTAAGCGATCGAATTCCACCACCAACAGGTGTGGTCAAAGGGCCTTTGATGGAGACAACATACTCTTTAACTGCATCCAGGGTCTCTTGAGGCAACCAGGTATCAGCATCATAGATTCGGGTAGACTTTTCTCCCGCAAAGACCTCCATCCAGGCGATCTTTTTTTCACCGCTGTATGCCTTATCCACAGCAGCGTCGATGACTTTGCGCATAACAGGGGTGATGTCCACGCCTATACCATCACCTTCGATATAGGGGATTACGGGATTGTTAGGAACACTCAACACCCCTTTCGCGTCAACGGTTATCTTTTCCCCCTCAGAAGGGATCTCAATCTTGTCATAAGCCATGGATATTTCCTGTTGATAAAATTTAACTGTGATAGTTGCAAACAACCCATTCAGGTCAAGGATTCGGGCTTCCGAGGACCATATTTCCTGTGCGGCACCAGAGGAAACCACGATTGTCGGTTATTTGATGGCGCCATTGTAGCCATGATTCAGGGTAACTTTATAGGTTCAATAGGAACTGATCACAAGTCTTTCTGATATATTTTCCTACTTTCAGATTAAAACAAGGCATTCAATGCATTGAATTTTAAGTAAATTACATGCATTAAGATACTGCTCCGATTTGTTTACAGAATAGCTTTATCCATACCATTGAGATGGATTCGCCAAAAAGTCATTGAGATTCATAGCACTTTCTTGATTGATGAAAACTTGATGTCGCACACACTCTAGTTTGCTACTATTTTGCCATTGGAAGATTTGTAGTTTACAGATAATCGACGCAACTACTCGCTGGAGACATTGATGTCCAAAATAATTACAGGTGGCGTTTCAGCCATCATACTAACAACCCTCCTAGCCTTTCTAACTGCTTGTAACTCATCTGACAACGACGATAACGCCAATAGTGAAGTCCCTGCAGATCAAGAAGTTACACAACTGACAAAATTCGAACATTGCGACGATCTGAAGAGCTACCTGATCAGCACAAATGAGCAACAGAGTGCACTCCTGGAGTATCTACAGAGCTTACCTCCTGAAACTCTGGATGAGATGAATGACCAACCATCTCCCAGCCCCACCAGTGGCTCGGAACAGCCTGCAATCAATAATTTAACCGGTACCAATAATCAGGTTGCCGGTGTGGATGAGGCGGATTTCGTTAAGACCGATGGTGAAACCACCTACCTGCTCTCTGGTGGCTATTTAACGATTTTACAGACCTGGCCAGCGGATCAGAGCCAGGAACTGTCGAGAACAGAGATCGATGGCTCACCCAGGGCACTGTTTTTCCATGATGATATCCTGTGGGTGGTTAGCGACCTGATTCAGGGTAGTTACCCTCAATTCGAAGAGAGTCTGACTGAGGATTTTGCGCCCCGCATCAACCATATGACCAAAATCACCCTGTTGCAGGTTACCGACCCCACGCAGCCAAGTGTAATCAGGGAGACCGTATTGGAGTCAGGCTATGTTGATGCACGCAGAATCGGTCAACAAGTCTACCTGATTGTCACCGCTCAACTTGAACTGAGCACTGTGACTGCTGACCCTGAGAATATCGAAATCGAAGACCTGCTTCCGATGCTGTCCGATAACAGAGCACCTTCAACAACCACTCTGACTACAACCTCACCCATCTGTGGTTGTGATGCTATCTATCACCCTGAAACCGCGAATGGCACAGGTACCCTGACAATTCTCGGTTTTGACCTTGAAAACCCGCTTGCTGATATATCCAGCGAAACGGTTCTCGGCAACAGCAACATGGTCTATGCCAGTCAGGAAAACCTCTACATCGCCAGTATCGAGGATTCAAACTGGCTCTGGCTACCCATGATGGAGGGAGAAGAGTCTCTAACCCCTTCAACCACTATCCACAAATTCTCTCTTGGCACCATGCCCCAATACCTTGCCTCGGGTAGTGTCGATGGACATCTACTGAACCAGTTCTCCATGGATGAACATCAGGGAGTATTACGCCTGGTTACTACAGAACAGGCCTGGTGGAGCGAAGCCGACCCTGAAAACCGACTCTATATAATGGAGCAATCTGAGGATCAGCTGGTGGAATTGGCTCTACTGGATGGCCTTGGTAAACCTGGGGAGAGCGTCTATGCAGTACGTTTTGATCAGGAACGGGGTTATGTTGCGACCTTTGAGCAGATCGATCCGCTGATCACTCTGGATCTCAGCGACAGCAACAACCCAGTAGTCGCCGGTGAGCTGGAGGTACCCGGACTCTCCACCTACCTTCACCCGATCGAGGGAGATATGCTGCTGGCCGTTGGCCAGGATACCGATACCAGTGGCATCAAACTGAGCCTGTTCGATATCAGTGATTTTTCACAGCCGACACTGTTATCTGACCATCTGGTCAGCGCTGGCAGCTACACCGAAGCGGCCTACAACCATCACGCTTTCACCTGGTTCGAGCAGGAGCAGATGCTTGCGATACCGGTGACAGAATGGAATAACGACACCGCAGGCACTGAATATGGTATCGACGACATTTTCAATGGTCTGGAGCTGTTCAGCGTCTCTGCTGAAGAGGGTATCCAACCCTACGCTTCTATCGATCACGACATCTTTTATCAGGATCAAGAGAACGCCAACTGGTTCTACCCCTCACCTGTCAGTAGAAGTTTCTTTGTCGCGGATGATGCGAACAACAGCTATATCTACTCTATCAGTGAGAGAGGGTTACTGGTTAATGACCTCGCACTGCCAGACAACATTCTCGCTCAGGTCCCACTATCCACTGAAAGTGACAATGTCCACCTTTTCAGTGATGTACCGTTGACCCGCTTCAGCCAGTGTGATGATCTGAAATCCTACTTGATCACTACCAATGAACGCCAAAATGAACTGATCAATTACTCAGCTCGCTTTTGGGGTGGAGGTGATGATTTTAGCTCTGCGCCCATATCGTCCCCTGCACCTGCACCTGAAAGCACCCTCGATCAGAATGACTCTGAACCTACGGTCAATAGTGTAACCGGCACCAATAATCAGGTTGTTGGCGTGGATGAGGCTGACTTCATCAAGACCAATGGTAACTTCACCTATCTCCTCTCCGGTGGAAATTTGGTAATACTGAAAACCTGGCCAGTAGATCAGACTGAGGAGCTTTCGAGAACGACAATCGAGGGCACACCCAGGGTACTGTTTTTTTATGAAGATATTATCTGGGTGGTGAGTGACCTCTATCAAAACAGCACACCAGAGTACGAAAATAGCCTGGGAGCGGGGGTCGCCCCCCGTGTTAGCCAGATGACCAAGGTCACCTTGTTGCAGATCACTGACCCTCAACAGCCTGTCCTGCTCAGAGAGACCGTATTGGAGTCACAATATGTCGATGCACGCAGAATCGATCAGCAGGTCTACTTGATTGTTCGTGCACAAATCAATCTGAATGAAGCCCCTATCAGCAGTGAAAACATCGAGATTGAAGAAATACTGCCAATTCAGGTAGACAATATAGCCCCCTCAACAGATACCCAAGCCACCACTTCAGTGATTTGTGGTTGCGATGCAATCTATCGTCCGGAAATCCCAGACGGAACTGGCACGGTAACTATTCTCGGCTTTGATCTGCAAAACCCACTCTCAGACATTAGCAGTCAATCGATACTGGGTAATGCAGGTACAGTCTACGCCAGCCGGGAAAACCTCTACATTGCCAACATAGAAGATCCATACTGGTACTGGGGAGCAGTGATGGATGGCGCAGAGAGTCCAACACCAACCACCACCATCCACAAATTTAGTCTTGGCGCTTCGCCTGAATATCTTGCAAGTGGACGAGTTAAGGGCCATTTAATCAACCATTTCGCCATGGATGAGTATCAGAGCGTCCTGCGGCTGGTGACAACTAATCAGGATTGGTGGACATGGGAGACCAACAACCGTCTGTATACATTAGCTCAAAATGGAGACCAGTTAGCACAACGAGCCTATTTGGACGGCCTGGGAAAGCCAAGGGAAAGTCTCTATGCAGTGCGCTTCAATCAGGACAAAGGGTATCTGGTTACCTTTGAACAGATCGATCCACTGATCGCCGTGGATCTCAGCGATTCGAGAAATCCTTTTGTGGCGGGTGAGCTTGAAGTACCCGGTTTCTCTACTTACCTGCATCCCATAGAGGGAGAGAAAATTCTTGCCATAGGCCGTGAGTCAGGCGACTTAAAACTAAGTCTTTTTGATATCAGCGATCTCTCCCAACCAACCCTGCTTTTTGATCATCTTGCTGGTAATGGAAGCTACTCTGAAGCAGGCGATGACCATCACGCTTTCACCTGGTTCGAGCAGGAGAAAATTTTGGCGCTCCCGGTAAGCAAGAGGAATTTTTCACTGGGCATCTATAACTACTTCAAGGGACTGGAACTATTCAAGGTTACTGCGGATGATGGAATCCAACTCTATGGCTCCATCAATCACGATATTTTCTATGCCGATGCTGGGGATTCAAACTGGTACTACCCTGACGGCATCCGCAGAAGTTTCATTGTCACTGATGACACGATGAACAACTACATCTACTCAATCAGTAGTCGTGGTCTTTTGATCAATGATCTGGCTGCACCTGATGTTAATCTTATGCAGATTGAACTGCCCTCGGAGAGTAATGACTAACAATTTTGAGCTGATTAATTACAATCCTTGAGGAACTGTAGGGTGGGGCCATGCCCCACCTAAAGCCATGATGCATCGTAGGGTGCGGCCCTGCCGCACCTATTCGGGCTATGTATCAGAACCCATTCAAATCTACTGGCATTCAAGATAACCAGCAACCATCTGTGAGTAGTGAATTGCTTACCACTGTTGGTGGGGCATGGCCCCACCCTACCAACCCCGAACAGTGCGCCTCTTGGTATCCCGTTTTGACACGAGCGAGAAGCGCAGGCAAAACCGA
>JBEVWG010000001.1:10735-55396 GCA_040506705.1 Candidatus Thiodiazotropha sp. 6PLUC1 | reverse complement strand
CATACGGGCGCCCTTTCTTTTGGTTACTTTTCTTTTGGCGAAAAAGAGAAGTGACTCGCCTAGGAGGGCGAAACAGCAGCTTGCTGGCATGGTGACAACAAAGACAGGGTATATGCTTTAATGCCACTACATTTTATATCGTTGCCACGCTGGAGCGTGGGAACATGGAAAATGGATTCTGATAGGTAACAGAAAAAGGTGCGGCAGGGCCGCACCCTACGATTCATCATGGTTTTTGGTGGGGCATGGCCCCACCCTACCTGAGACTATGCCACTTCTTTGGATAGAAAAGTATATTCTGCTTTTATACATCCTTGTTATTTACCTGAAGGAAACTCTAACAGTGCTACCGATTAAACTGCACTGCCTGCAGCACCCTTAATCGAGCTCTACATGTGGTTGGTATTGAGCAGCCCGTAGCCTGGATGTTCGATCTTGACGATTTTTCTGTGGGTGTAACATGCCTCACCTAAAGCCATGATGCATCGTAGGGTGCGGCCCTGCCGCACCTATTCGGGTTATGAATCAGAATCCGTTCAAATCTACTGGTATTCAAGATTACCAGCAACCCTCTGTGAGTAGTGAATTGCCTACCACTATTGGTGGGGCATGGCCCCACCCTACCAACCCCGAACAGTGCGCCTCTTGGTATCCCGTTTTGACACGAGCGAGAAGCGCAGGCAAAACCGATCAGCGGGCCTGACTGTTTGAGCGTAGCGAGTTTCAGGCCCGCCGGTTTTTCAGAGCATCGCAGCGGACCCGCAGGGGCGTGGCATACGGGCGCCCTTTCTTTTGGTTACTTTTCTTTTGGCGAAAAAGAGAAGTGACTCGCCTAGGAGGGCGAAACAGCAGCTTGCTGGCATGATGACAACAAAGACAGGGTATATGCTTTAATGCCACTACATTTTATATCGTTGCCACGCTGGGGCATGGGAACATGAATTCTGATAGGTAACAGAAAAAGGTGCGGCAGGGCCGCACCCTAAGCATCAACATGGTTTTTGGTGGGGCATGGCCCCACCCTACCTGACACTATGCTACTTCTTTGGGCAGAAAAGTATATTCTGCTTTTATACATCCTTGTTATTCAGTAGTATCATCACCTGAAGGCAACTCTAACAGTGCTACCGATTGAACTGCACTGCCGGCAATACCCTTAATCGAGCTGTACATGTGGTTGGTATTGAGCAGCACTTTATCAATCTGCTTCTCTCTCTTTTTCCAAATCCCCTGCATCGAGCGTTTCTCAGACTCCAGGTCTGTTTTCATTTGGGTAAAGCCTTCAACGATGGCTTCAATCTGCAAGCGGAATTCGTTACTGGTGAGGAAATCATAGAGCATGCCCATCTTCTCACCCTTATTCTCCTGGGTGGTGATCGCCATACTCAATTGAATCACTGATTCCCTCAATACGGTACACAGTCCCTTGAACTCATCGAAGGAGCATATCCATATACCATCTTTCAGACCCAGGCGCTCCATACCTGCCGGCATGGCTTCTGTAACCAAAACACCGATATCTGCATTCCTGTCGCGGATATCTGATTTGAATTTTTCTATCCAGGTGGGCTGAAAGTTTTTAGTCCGCTTACTTTCATAATAGATGGTTCCACAGTTTGTTCGACTGTGTGTATTAATGGTCTGCATGCAGTCAGCGCCACGCTCACCCTTTTTTATTTCATCTATAGAGTCGAGAGGAAATTGAACAGCCAGCCACTCCTCAATCGCTAACTCCTGAACCTCCCCCTGTAGCTGCATGGAACCCTGATCCGCTTTGCGCTGGGCCTCTTGCAGTTGCTCTTTCAGCTGATTAATAATCTGCTCTTTTTCTGATATGTTGAGCTGAGCCTTTTGTGCTTCAGATTTTCTTATCTTCTCTTTCTCTTCACTCAGAGTTTTGTTTATTTGCTGCTGTGCTTCCAGTTCTATTTTATCTTTTAGCTCATCTTTTTCACGCTTCAGGCGCTCTATATCCGCTTTAAATTTATTAAGCTCCTTTACCTGCTCCGATTTACTCACCAGCTCCTTTTGAAGGGCTGCCAACCTCTCTTCCTGTTCTTCTTCAGCCTGTTTTTTTAATTCGATTTTCAGCTTCCCACTTTCAGCCTTCAAACCATCCTGGATTGCGCTGGCCAACTTATCTTTATAACTCTCTTTTTCATGCTCAATGGCCTCTCTCTCTGCCTTGAGTTTTTCTTCATTGGCGACTAGTTCTTTCCGCTCTTTAGAAATCTGGTCGTTATATTTTTTCTTTAGCTCTTCATCTAGCTGATGGTAGAGTATTTCATTAACATCAATCTCTACGCCACAATTAGGGCATTTAATATTATTAGCATCTTGACTCATTATTTAGTGATACCTGATTACATCTTCAATATTTCAGTAGCGCTGAATCCACATTAACCGCAACAGCCCAAAGGCCTTTCAAACTTTCACATTGTAGCTCAATTTAGCTTCATCACCAGTAACCCCCCTAAAACCCCAGTTACTGGCTGGTGCTTCGAAAATTGTAATCTCCACATCCACTGGTGACACCCCCAATTCTGACTCAATTCGCTGAAATAGCAGATGAATTAAACTTTTCTTTGCCTCGACAGAGCGGCCCTCCATTATTGAAATTTCAATAACTGTATAGGCATCAGTTCTCCCCTGCGGATAGAAGTAGTCCTCTTTTTCCATGGGGAAAAACCTGTGCGCTCGTTTATTGTCGGGAAATGAGAGGGCTTCGACCATACATTGATTAATAACATCAGAGAGTTTTCTCTTGATGGGGTTAAGATTATCTTTAATTCCATAGATACGGATCATGCTGTTCCTTAATAGAGTCTGGCTCAGGTAGTTTCAACCTAAAAAGATCAGTTGGACAGCGTGAAGTGTGCGTTTGTGGTGGTGCAGGGCAAGACGCAACGACGCGGAATAGCCTGCTATTCCAAAGAGTTGCAACGCCGCCATGCGCCGCCACAAGTGTGCAATTCACGTTGTAGCGTATTTCACCCAAGAGGTGACCATGACCATCGAAGCTAATTTCATCAAAATCATGAACATGTTATTAGAATGGAGCGGTCAACTGATTTTTTTAGGTTCAACCAACATAACACCCCTTCTTAAGCATATTCAATCACCTATTCCACCGCAGAGTATCCAATGGAGAGTCACGGTGTGTAACACCATGCATCAAATTAGACTGAAGGGATGAGAGCAGGAACTATTGACAGAGGCCATCCGCTTGGGGAAAGCGTTATCTGGCGTGTAGCAAAGGTAAATGTGGCTTCTTTTTCAGTGGCTTAAGTCGAATTAACCGGCATAGAGTCGTTGTCAGGATGACTTCCCTGTCACCCTGTCCCCCTGCAGCACGAAATAATCCACCCGCTGCCTGTAAAGAGCCCGTTAGTCTCTTTAAAACATTATCCGGGCTGTGGGGAAATCAACGTCTCCTTATTTTTGCTTCTTCTCCAGATCAACCCAAACCAGGCGATGATCTGAACTTGGGAATGGCCAATCCCCAACAAGATCAAAGAATGGATCGGTAGCTGCGGGCCAGAATACACCGGCACCCAGCATCCTGAGGTTTTTAGAAGGTAATACGTAGTCTGCACGGAGATTGCCAGGAGATCCATCTGCAAAGTCAGCGGTATCAAAATCGGCGCCACCAATATGGGTGATATTGGCGCTAGCCTGTCTTAGCATAGCATCTGCTCCACCGATGCTTACCGGGGTAATGGCTGTGTTAACCAATGGGTGAGCCAGGAGCTTGCTGGTTGGGTCGCCTGTACTGTCACCATCATGTGGATCGGCATTCAGGTCTCCCATAATTACGAATCGATCATTTGCAGAGAGACCACCTGTAACACCATCATCATCATAGATGTAGTCAGCATCGGTGATGTAGTCCATCCAGAAGCGGATTTCATCGTGGTTACGACGTCCATTTCTGTCTTCAGGACCATCAAACACAGGCGGTGTTGGGTGGCTTGCAAGCACATGGATCAGCTTACCTTTCACTTTGACAGGAATATCCCAATGACTCTTGGAAGAGAGTCTGAGTACCGACTTTTCATCTTCGCTATACCACGCCTCAGGCATCATGGAGTCTGGCATATCCTTCCACAAAAACTTCTGGAAAAGGCGAACTTTGTTGTATTTGATGGGATAGCGCGACAACACCACCATGCCATATTGACCAGGGAAGTTGCCAAAACCTTGCGCATCACCTGGACCATCGGTTGAGCCATCATTGTCCAAATCAAAACCTGTAGGCTCTCCAGTGTTCGACTCAGCTACATACATATGTTTGTAACGGATTCTCTTCGCACCGTTTTGCCTTACCCGCAGATAGTTCTGGCGGAACAGGTCGATGGCCTCACGTGCATCGTCATAGTCGAATTCATTCAGCAGTAGTACATCCGGACGCACTCGCTGAATAATCTCAGCAATGGCTTTTGCTTGAGGGTTATCAGGTGTTGAAAGATCAGTAATCAGATCACCCTGATTAGAGCGATTCAACGACACGTTGAAGGTTGCAAATCTCACACGCTTCTCATCTGACAGTTCAAGTCGCAGAACAACCGGATCATGGTCACTGGCAGCATCGAAAAACTCTGTATTCAGATGCACGACGTCATACTCTGCATGCTCTGCCAAACCATGGGACACCAGGATGTGGTCAAGTGCCTGAGCATTGCCTTGGTAATTATAGGTATATCTCTCCTCAACCGGCAGGCTCTCAGTCAAGTTGACCAGTTGTGGTGTGCTCTCTCCCTTGAGTGCGAGGATCGGTGACATAAAATTGAATTCATTCAAATCACCCAGCACGACCACATTAGCGTCAGGATCATCCTCTTGCAGTGTGGCAACAAATTCATTGACTACTTGCGCTTGTGCAAGACGTTGATCCTCACTGCCATTCACCGAAGGTTGAACTGTACCGAACAATGGTGTGCTACCACCTTTGGATGAGAAGTGATTATTGATCAGATGAATCTCTGCATCGGCTGCCTGGAAGCGCACATAGAGAGGCTTACGACTTCCTTCAAAAGCATCGCCATCAGCTAAATCTGAATCTGTTAGCTTGGTGACCGACTCCATATCTGGTTCGACGTACTCAGGATTATAGAGATAAGCAACCCGGATATTGGCACCTGGCTGACCACCATCCTGGTTATTCACAGGGGGGTTATCGATATATTCGTAATTTGGGCCACCCGCTTCACGAATCGCAGCAACCAGCATTTCCAAAGTCACTTCTGCATCAACAACACCATCGTCAGTTGAACCAGTGCTATCTTGTATCTCCTGCAGAGCAATAATATCTGGCGCTTTAAGTGAACTGACAATCTGTTGAGCGAGCTGAGTAAAACGGCCATCAGCCACATCCTGGTCACCATCTTCATCATTTGGATCAAGATTCAGCACATTGTAACTCGCTACAGTCAACTGACGTTCGCGTTCACGTACCAGATTTGTCTCTTCGGCTTGAAGGTTTTCATCACTACGGGTGAATTCCTCTGTGGGATAGACTTCAAAATTACCGTATGAATATCCAACAACGCCGGTTACATCACCGAGTCGATCGCTGCTATTCACATTGACAAACAGATCGTAGATGCCGCTGTCGAAATCGATCTGAATACGTTCAGGATTAAAGTCATCAGGCTGAATAGTGATGCCACCACGATCATTTAAACCCGTTGCATCAACACCATTGTTGGCCAGGGTAAAGATCTCGCCATATCCATTGGTAGGTGATACGGCAACCGCATCCTCTACTTTGACGCGCATCCCTTCAAGGCTCTCGTAGAAATCTATGCCATCTTGCAGTGGATCAAAAATCGTGAGTAAGTCGTTGTCGATAATCTGATTTGGTGGAACCCGTCCACTTCTACCGAGCATGACCGGCTCTGGCAGCATATTATCGTTGGATTCAACAGTGATGTCAGGACGATAGAATTCAGTCAGAGATAGATTGCCGGAAGAGCTGCCACCAGGAACATATTCACTGACAACACCTGATACACGTACCGCATCACCAACCTGCAGACCGTGCCCAGTACCGGTATAGATGTAGATCGCATCAGATGTCGCATCATTACCGTCACCCAATACATCCTGCACAAATACTGCATTGGAATCGGTTGCTGTGACAACACCTGTCGTTGTAACCTGTTGTCCATCGTAGGCTGAGGTATGACTTGATCCCTGGATATCGTATATAGCCAGGACCTCATTGTTATTGCCACCTGTATCCCCTGCACCACTACCATCACCGATATCGGAACCATTCAGACTCTGGCCTACATTCAGTGTGCTGACGGTTTGAGTAAGGCCTGAGACCCAGACAAAGTCAGTATCAAGGGTACCACTGCCTTGCAGCTGAAGAGACTGCCCGATTTGGGTAGAAGAGGTTTCGGATACACCGATATCGATACTGGTCATTCCAGCAGCTACACCGGAGTTGGCAACAAAACTTCCTTCATAACTGATAAACTGTACAACCAACCCTGTATTGTCCACCAAGGCCATACCATCAGGAGCACCATTCTGTATGCCACTGTGACTTATGCTGCTAAAGCCATACCCACTGCCTGTATCATCACTCAGAACTCCGGAGAGATCATAGATGGCATATGGACTAAGGACTGAGGAGGAGCCATTATATAGCACCAATTGCCAACCGGAGAGATCTGTACCTGTTGGACCGGTAATCTCTACAAATTCACCACTATCAGCTCCTGCGTTATCGTAGTGTATTTCATTAATAAAAACCGTTGTATCGGCATAGACCGATTGGCATGACGCCGCGATAAGGGCAGCCAGAAGGCGCTTTTGTATAGACATCTGTGTCATCCTTAGGTTGATCAATTGCATCTTATGCAGAAGAACAAAACCCTATACAGATTAGATTTCGAAAATTTGTGGTTTTGATGACGTTTTGTTTATACTTTTTGGATTTATCAGATTACTTACAGGCAAACTTCATTATTCCGTACTCTAGTGTGGTACGTCATACTAGTGGGCCATGCTGTAAATTCGGTATCACTCAGAGTTACGGTGATAGTTAAGGATCTGCGGAAGGTTCCAGATGGTTTTTGTGAATTTCCAGCGCGACTTGGTGGGGCATGGCCCCACCCTACACTTTAATATAGACAGGTAGAGTGGGGCCATGCCCCACCAACTGCACTCGAAAAGAAAAGTGATGCTTCAAATAAATTTAAGTGGTTCTCTACCAGGCACTACCTGCAAATTACCTATATACAGGTTGATACTCTTTTGCTGAATATGGAGGGTAATCAGGAAGATTTTTGCCAGGTTTGAGGAACAACATTTTTTTAAAAAGATAAAAAAGGTGGCCTTAGGCCACCTGAATTGTAAACTCCCTTCTCTTTTGAACCGGCTTCCCTGCCAGTCACTACTTTTTATTTTCTGTTATCGTCATCCTCACGATCATCATCGTCTTTTTCTGACTTTGGTCCTTTACGACTGATCGCCCATGTTGCATCACCATCATCAGCAGCTGAGTGCTGAACATTAACGTAAAGGGTTTTATTATCTTCTGGGCTGAAGTATATACCGGTTCCCTCAGCACCAGGATCAGTCAACGAAGCAAACAGAGAAACATAACGTGATGCTCCATACTTATTGGTAACTTGACTGGCAAACCATATATCAGAAGGCTTGTTATCCTCAATCATTACCAGGTCACCATTTGGTGCTTCAGCCAGGTTGTCAACACTGTCAAAACCTGATTGATGCCCTTCTTCACCAGGCTTACCAATTTCAACAGGTACATTCATACCAGGCTTTACAAAATTGGTAACTTTCATGGTATTGAGGTCAACTGCAATGACACGGCCTTCATACAGCTCACTATTAAATACCAGTTGCCCAGCATCATCAGTTTCGGTATCTCGTGGTCCTTCAGTAATAGCCACATAAAGCGTCTCACCGATCACTTCCACATCCTCAGGACGCTGATAGCTTTGACCACCAGCATCAGTACCGGATTGACGTGCAGTTAATGGATCGATAGGACCAGCCCATTCACCCATACCAACGCCATCAGCACCATTGACTTTAAGAACGTAGAGTGAGCCAGTAGAGAGATCACCAGCCTGATCAGGTACGAACTTGTATACGCCGCCGCCACAAGGTACAACGCCGTTGCAGCCTGATGTGCGTCCACGATGCTCATCGACTATATACAAGTTACCCTCTTTATCGAGATCAATACCTTCGTGTGCAAGACGACCAACAGCTGGACGATCAACTACAGATTTAGCTGTCATCAAGTCATCTTCGAGGAAAATCTCTAGCAGACGTCCACCTTCAACCTCTTCTGCAAAGAGGATGGTTCCCCAAGGGGTCCAACGGATACCGTCGAGAGCATTGTAGCTGGGGTCTTGCGCAAGAATCTTTGTTTCGCCAGTCTTCAGGTCTACAACACTTACTGTACCACCCTCTGGCAGGCTGTCTGGGAGACGCAGCTCATGAGTACGGTACATGAAACGACCTTTTTCAGGGCCTGTTTCATTGACAGTGTTCATGTCATGCCAGTCATCACGACCATTGTCGTAGATATTCAGGTTGGTCTCATCAGACACAACCCATTGATTGAAGCCCTTTGGCAGCTTCCATGGTGAGGCTGGATCCCAGTCAGCTGAGTTTGCTGACTCATCCAGTGGCTTGAAATTGTGGCTTTTAATACCACCGGCAACCACTGAACCGCTGATTGCAATTGTGGCAGCAATGGCGATAGAGAGTAATTTATGTTTGAACATGGACAATCATCCTCGGATTAGTATTTTTTTAAAACTCTTATTAACCCGGCACATTAAGGTGCCGAGTAAATAACTATGCCACTCCATGACTCACGACCTGCTCCTCCGTAAGTAAGCGCATTCTGAAGATAATTTATGTCACTTTGGGCAATACATTTATGAAATTTATGTGATAATTATATTTACGCAACATTAATAAATTATGAAGTTAGCTTGATAATTTAAATACTAAATATGTGCGAATCCAAGAACATAGTTATTTATGGGATTTATTGTCATTTTGTGAATTAAAATTGTCACATATCGAATGCACAAATGAAATCTTCCTGAAAGGGTTCCTATCTACACTCTCCCCTCCATGTTTGAAAGTTGATCAAGAGCACCCTACCACCAGTTGATATAGCGATACCTGAGTTTCTGGTGATAAATGGCTGACACTAGACCCGATAACATCGCAATCAATTGGAATAAATTTTTCTTGGAGATAATAACGTGAAATCACCATTTACCAAAATAACCTCTAGCCTTGCAGCAGCACTGATATCCTTCTCTGTTGTAGCCGGTGGTATAGAATATGAAGACGATAGGGACAGAGAGGACTCAAATGCATTCTCATTCGCCATGATTGGTGATGTCCCCTATGGTGTAGCGCCATACACCGAATATCCTCCCTTCGATAACCTTGTAAAAAAAATCAACCGTCAAAAGAAACTAAAATGGGTCATTCATACCGGTGACATTAAGAGTGGTGGCACTGAATGCTCGAATGACCTTTTCTATGATCGTCTGGATCGTTACAACGCATTCAATAAGCCCTTTATCTACACACCTGGTGACAATGAGTGGACTGACTGTCATCGTGTCAATGCTGGTGAATATCAACCTTTAGAACGCCTGGCTATGCTTAGAGAGGTTTTCTTTTTCAACCCAGGTAAAACCATCGGTGGAAAAACCATGTCTGTAGAAACTCAGGCCTGGACTGATGGCTATGAAGAGTTTCCTGAGAATGTTCGCTGGAGCAAGAATGGCGTGATGTTTGCTGCCCTGCATGTTGTTGGCAGTAATAATGGCTTGAAAGCCTTTGACCCAGCCTCCTCTGCTACAAGAACGGATGAGGACGATGCTGAAGCAATTCGTCGTATCGATGCGGCTGTCGAGTGGATCAATAGTACATTCGATAAAGCAATTGAGGAGAAGGCACCAGGTGTACTGTTTATGATGCAGGCCAACCCGATCCTGGAAGTCAGCTACGCCTTACCTTCAGGTGATGCACTGACAGCTGCCAGACTTGGTTTCATAGAAATACTGACCACACTTGAACAACGTACCCTAGAATATGGCAAACCTGTTGTTCTTGCTCACGGTGATTCTCACTATTTCCGAGTCGACAAACCTGGTCTGGTTGAAAATGGTTTTATTGGTAACTTCACTCGAGTTGAAAACTTTGGATCCAGCCGTGTACATTGGGTCAAAATCACTGTTAACCCAAAATCTAAAAATGTATTTAAGTTTCAACCTATGATCATCGAAGAGAATCTCTAAGGTGAGTAAACCCTGCAGATTTCCAGTACCAGCTCCTAAATGATCAGTATTGGATTACAGGGTTAATAGAAGTGTAATGTATGGTGCGGCCTTGCCGCACCATATGGTATGAATTTCTCAGAAGTCCTGTTTACTCCCCTAGATCCCGCTATCGTCTCTGTTAAACTGCTCAACATGCTCGATGACACTAAGACTTAATATGGCCAGGCATCTTTCGAGTACTAACCCAACCAATCAGAATCTCCTCAGAAAACCGGAACAAGAGGAAAAATATGATCGACAGGAACCCAGTCAAAAGTAGTTCCATCGTCTGCCATAAAGCGCCTTCACTCAATGCAACCACCCCGTAGGTAGTAATGAAGTTCCAATTCGCCGCGAACAATCGAAAGATATTTACCGTCATTAAACCGAACGCCAATGCAGATATCATCAATAGCAGCAGAGTCAATATAGGCCGCTTGGAAAAATAGTCGTGGATTGTCATGACTTTTACCTTCTTGATTTATAAAATACCACACTAGGTTCTTATCTGGGTCGCCCTGGCAAGGAAGGGATTATTTAGTGCTTTTTGGTTTAAAGGTTTACAGAATTCAATACCATCATTTTTTCAATCTGCATATCTCGAATCGTATGTGGGATACCCCCAACACCAAGACCTGATTGGCGTAATCCCGCAAATGGCATACTGTCCACACGAAATGCGGTGTGCTCATTAACCATCACAGCAGAGGCATCGATATTACGGTAGACCAGCATGGCTGTATCAATATTGCTGGTAAACACTGCTGCCTGAAAAGCGTAAGGAAGTGCGTTGGCATGTTGCAGTGATGCCTCTATTGAATCACTCTTGTAGACACAAACAACTGGGCCAAATATCTCCTGCTGAGATACCTTGGACTCATAGGAAGGATTGTATATTACTGTCGGGCTGTAGCAGTTGTTATCCAATATACCACCACTGTTTAACAACTTTCCGCCCTCTGATTTAGCCTCCTCAACCCACTTGGCCACCCGGCCTGCTTCACTGGGGCGAATCAGTGGCCCGACTTCTGTCTCTATCAGAGCTGGGTCACCAACTCTTAAGCTGCTTGCAAGCTCGGCCAATCTTTCGCTGAACTCTTCAGCAACTTCAGCTTCAGCAAATACCCGTTGAACTGAGACACAGACCTGTCCAGCATGATAGAAGCCCGCTTTAAGAACCGCTGACAAAGCTTTTTCCAGATCAGCATCTGATGCCAGTATCAACGGAGCAGCACCGCCATGCTCCAATGCACATCGTGTTCCTGGGGCAAGTTTGGAGCGTAGCATCCAACCTACCTTCGCACTCCCTATGAAACTGAAAAAACCCACCCGTGGATCTGTAACCAAGCGTTCAGCCAATTCAAGATTTTCAGGTAATACAAACTGGCACCACGCCTTTGGAAGCCCCGCTTTGTGTAGTAAATCCACAAATGTCTTGCATGAAACAGGGGTATCTTCAGCCGGCTTGACGATCACCGGACACCCTGCTGCAACTGCCGCAGCCACCTGGTGTACGATCAGGTTCAACGGATGGTTAAAGGCACTGACAGCAACCACTACTCCAATTGGCTCTTTTTGGGTAAAGGCAAGCCGCTGGCTGCCCGCTTGGGTAGCATTCACAGGCACAACCTCTCCAGACTCTGTACGAATGGTTTCAATGGCCAGCTTAATACCATCAATGGCGCGTTTCGCCTCCACCTGAGAATCCATCAGCGGCTTTCCACCCTCTCGAGCCGCCTGAAGTGCCAATTCATCGCAACGATCTGACATCAATACTGCAACAGCTTCAAGAATCCTTACACGTTCATGCAGAGGAATCCATCCCTTACGGTTTCGATAACAGGAGTAGGCTCGATCTAATGCTGCTTCAATGGCAGCACTGTCATCACAGGGCAACTCCTGCAGGACTTCTCCATCATAGGGTGAAGTAACCTTCAGACAGGTGGTCATATTCAACTTCCTCAACTTGATAAAGGGCAAGGCTGGGTGATTTCACCCAACCTTTGTGTGAGCTTCATATTTTCACGGTAGTCAACCGGCGCAACAACCAAGCTTGGACCTGGCTGAGTAAAAGCAGCTTCAAGTATGCCAGCGAAGGAGCTGCTGTTTTCAACCTGATACCCACTCCAACCGAAAGAGTCGGCTAACTGAAGCCAGTCTGGGTTGCCAAATGCCAACTCTGTATGCCGACCAAACTGACTCTCCTGCTTCCATGCAATCAGGCCGTACGCGCTATCTTCCCAAATGAGCATAACCAGATTGCAGTTAAAACGTTTCGCTGTCTCCATCTCCTGAACATTCATCAGGAATCCTCCGTCACCGGCAATTCCGATAATGCGCTTATCTGGTGCTACAAGACTGGCTGCAATTGCACCTGGCAAGGCAGATCCCATCGAGCAGAAGCCATTGGGAATCAAGCAGGTGTTTGGTTGATGGCAATGATAGTGGCGTGCAATCCACATTTTATGCGCGCCAACATCGGACAGCAGGATATCATCTGGCCCAAGAAGCTGACGAAGATCCCACAACATCTTTTGAGGACGTAGCAAACCCTCTGTATCATCATCAGAGTGTACCGCCAGTTCTTTCTGCATCAGATAGCGAAGCTCTGTCTGACGCTGCAGATCAAAATCGGCAACACCCCGCTGCTCTATACGCTCATTGATCATCCACAATGTATGGGCCAGATCTCCGACCAATTCGACCTGAGGATGGTAGTATTCATCTACCTCCGACGGCAGAAAATCAGCATGGATAATAGTTTTGTTTTTATGCGGATTCCACAACCTTGGATGATATTCCACCATATCGAATCCCAGGGTTATCACCAGATCAGCTTCATCAATCGCTAATGTTGGATAGTCCTTGCTGCCAAGCCCAATGGTGTACAGACAGTAGTCTGCGGCACAGTCCACAGCGCCTTTTGCCATAAAGGTAGTGAGTACGCCTATGCCCGTTTTTTCGCACAAGATACGTAACTGCTTTGCAGCTCGACGTCGAATTGCACCGTTACCTGCAATAATCACCGGCCTTTTGGCTTTTTTGAGCAGTTCAAAAGCCTGATCAACGATTTTATCGTCAGCCACCGAGCGTCGAAAGCGGCGAGGCTCAAGAGGTTCTGAATCAACTTGATGTTTGGCGATATCTTCTGGCAACTCAATTAATACAGCACCAGGCTTTTCGGTACGTGCAATACGCACTGCTTTACGAATAACTTCGGGAATCGTAACAGCATTGTAGATACTGGTTGCCCATTTGGTAACGGGTGTGAACATATCCACAACATCCATGATCTGGTGCGACTCTTTATGCAATCTTTCTGTTGAACCTTGACCGGTTAATACCAGCATTGGAGCACGATCCATATTCGCATCAGCAACACCTGTGATCAGATTGGTTGCCCCAGGCCCCAATGTACCCAGACATACAGCGGGATTACCTGTGAGTCGACCATAGATCTCAGCCATAAAAGCTGCGCCCTGCTCATGTCGGGTAAGTATAAATTTAATCTTGGTTGATTGCTCAAGAGAGAGCATGAAATCGGCATTTTCCTCACCGGGAACACCGAAAATATACTCTACCCCCTCTTCTTCCAGGCATTTTACGATTAGATCGGAAGCCTTCATGATTTGTCTCACTATAGGTTCTATGAATTATTCTCTATTACAGCGTTAAGCTGGAAAGTCTCGACAGACAAACACCGACACATTAATTGATCAGAGGCATCTTGATCAGACAGTATATTTGTTTTTTTAACCCAGCAACACTAGGGCCTGTTGCACAGAGAGAGACCACTGGATGCCATGAAATTCGCTCATTATCGCGTTAAACGATTAGTCTTGCCTGATCCCTGATGTTGAGTGAGGATTTAGACAAGAAAAAACATTGCATAGCACAAGATGAGGGAAATGTGTCTGTGATAGTTTCTGATTCAACCCGTATAGCCAGGACTGGAATTGCCGTCTATGGTTAAGCCTGAGGCAGGATCACGATAACCAGGGAACCTCAGAACAAATCATGGAGCCCCCACCATTACAGAGCTAGCCCAGCGAAATCCAAATTCTCATGTTGTTCGCGACATAAACTTTGGCATGGGTATTGCTGCCAAATTAAAAAATAAGCATAAAAAAATTAAGATTATATTTTATATACCAAATAAAAGGACAATCACATGGCATGTTGCGTTGGTAAGCTCATATCAGAACCTGTCTCCTCTCTGGACAGCAATACAGATGTTCAGGCCGCAACAAGCTTCATGGCGGCAAAAAATATTGGCTCATTAGTGGTTATGGACAATGACCAGGTCTCTGGTCTGTTTACTGAGAGAGACCTGCTGGTGCGCGTGATTGGTGCAGGCCAAGACCCAAACGCACTAAACTTGAGCGATGTTTGTACAAAAAATCTGATATCTGTCCATTATGACAGCTCATGTGCCAATGCTATCAAACTCATGAGAACCAATAAGTGCCGTCGTCTTCTAATCTATAAAAATGACAAGCTTCAGGGTTTGGTCAACATTTCTGATGTCGCCCATGCCCTTGCAGATCATAGCTCCGGTAAAAATATGCTGGTAAATTTCGTCGGGGGAATAACCTTGCTAGTAGTGCTGGCGGTCATCGGCGTTTTGATCTCACATATACCAGATGTAATGCAACTGGCAGGCCACACAATGGATTAGTCAGGACGCTGATATATGGGCACCTTCCCCACCAGATAATGACAAACCAGCCGTATCAGATCTTTCTTAGCCTTTAAAATTTAAATCGATCGTTTGATTTAATTTATAATCAAAGCTAATATATCGATCTGATATCTAATTGCTATAGTCCTATGCCCACTCAGTTGAGTCCAAACCAGGTTGACACCAGAAAACGTCTATTGAATGCAGCCTTAAAAAGCTTTGGTAGCAAAGATTATGAAGGTGTGAGCACGAGAGAAATAGTTGAAATGGCGGAAGCAAATATCTCTGCTATCTCCTACCATTTTGAGAACAAGAGAGGACTCTATAACGCAACTGTCAGCTATCTGTCAGAAACACTTCATGCCGGTATAGCTGAACAGCTTGAGTCCATCAACCAGAACCTTGAGCACTACTCAGCAGAAGATTGTGCAGATCAGACTTGTCAATTGCTCCTCAACTTCTTCGAACATACTCTCCTGGGTGAGATTGGCAAACACGCGCCAGGAATCATTTTTCGCGAGCAAAGCCAACCCTCGGAAGCCTACCAAATCCTCTTTGACAACTTTCTGCAACCGATGAATCACACCCTTGCAAAGCTGGTGGCGAAGTACCTTGGTTCTCAACCGAGAGAAGCGGAAGTGCTATTTCTGGTACATGCCCTGATTGGACAGACAGTTATGTTCCATATTGGCAAGACAACACTGCTTAGACTATTGAAAAAGAAAAACTACAGCAGAGCCATAATCGAAGCAATAAAAAATCATTTAACAAGCAACTACAGAGTGTTGCTTGAGAGTAGAGCAATCTATAACAATTTGTGACCATATAAACCCTGAATACGGAAATAATATGTCCGACAAAAATTCTAATTGGCGAAAACTGCTCTTCATACCCCCGATTGTTATTGGGGTCGGGATACTGGTATTGATGGTCGGCCAAAAACAGCCCCCAGAGACCAAAGAAGTTGGCGAGCCCACCAAGCTGGTACGGGTGATTGAAACACCTCAATTGGAATTAACCCCTGTCGCAGAAGGCTACGGCACCATACAGCCGGCCCGCATCTGGTCAGGTGTTGCCCAGGTATCCGGGCGTATCGTTGAACTTCATCCCCGACTGCGTAATGGGGAGATAATTACCAAAGACACACTATTGTTGAAAATAGATCCTGTCGATTACGAACTCAATCTGGCGCAGGTAACAGCTGAACTTGCCGAGCTTCAGGTAGAGCAGAATAATGCCAAGGCCTCTCTCTCCATTGAAGAACGCGGCCTGAAAATAGCGCAACGTGAATTGGAGAGAGTAACCAAGCTTACAGCAAAAGGCACCGCTTCCAAAAGTGACCTGGATAACGCAGAAAGAAATCTGCTGAATAGCCGAAACGCAGTACAAAATGTAAAAAATAATCTGGCCCTGTTACCCACCAAACGCAAAGTGCTTGAAGCGAAAAAGATTCAGGCTGAAAGAGATTTGGGAAATACCAGCATAGTCGCGCCTTTCAATATGCGTGTTGCTGATATGGCGATTGAAATAGATCAATATGTCAGTAAAGGTGGAACTCTACTGGTAGGGGATGAAGTAGATCGTGTTGAAGTTATTGCTCGCTTTCCTCTCTCTTCAATTCGCCGTCTTTTCATTGGTCGCGAGCTTTCAGAATTTGAAATGCTCGGTGAAAACCTTGCTCAAGCAGTTGCCTTGAAGCCACTTCTAAAACTTGATATGGGAACCGCTATTGCTGAATGGGAAGCGGAGTTTGTGCGCTTTAGCGACAGTGTTGATCCTGAGACCCGCACCATGGGTGTCGTAGTCGCAGTAGACAGACCATTCGACAAAGTCATACCAGGCCTCCGTCCTCCGCTATCAAAGGGTATGTTCGTGCAGGTACTTCTACAAGGCAAGTCACAAGCTGACCGAATCGTACTCCCCCGTTCAGCAATCAAGAATGGTGTTGTCTACACGGTAGATGAAGAGAGCCGGCTGCAGCGGCAACCAGTGGAGGTTCTATTCAACCAGGGCGATATCAGTGTGATTGCCAATGGTATCAAACCGGGTCAAAAGGTTGTGGTTTCAGATCTGGTGCCTGCAGTCACCGGTATGCTGCTACAAACCATACCGGATCAAGAGATATCCGATAGACTACAGAAAAGTGCACGAGGCCAGTTATGATCAACTGGTTCGCCCGTCACCCCAATGCCGCCAATCTACTTATGGTGGCAATTATGCTACTGGGTTTGTCTGCCCTGCCCGGCCTGCAAAAAGAGACACTCCCGGAGATAGAGAATGACGAAGTGGAGATCCGGGTAATCTATAAAGGCGCAACTGCTGAGGATGTTGAAGATGCAGTCTGCCGTCGCTTGGAAGATGCTCTTGAAGGAATCAGCGACCTTAACGAGATGCGCTGTGAAGCAAGTGAGGGCGTTGGTGTTGCGACCGCATCGATGAACGAAGGCGCCGAAATGAGCCGTTTTCTTGATGATGTAAAAGCTGAGATCGACGCACTCGATGATCTGCCGCAACAGACAGAACTACCAGTAATCAAAGAGCTTGGGCGTACTGAACCGGTTATCTCAATTGCAGTAACAGGCCCTAAAGATCCTGTAGCACTGAAAGCTTATGCAGAGCATCTCAAGGCAACGCTGTTAACCCAAGCCGATTTGGCTGAAGTCACAATCAATGGATTCTCTGATCACCATATACGTATCGAGATTTCCGATTTGCGTTTACGTCAGTTCGGTCTATCCGCGAAGGATATAGCCAATGCCGTCAGTCGCTACAGCATCAGCACACCAGCTGGTCGTCTTGAGGGTGATCAGGAGGATATTCTGCTGCGTTTTGATGACCAGCGAAAACAGGCTGATGAGTTTTATGATCTTCCTGTTATCTCAAGCAGCACTGGTGCGACGATTCGTCTAGGTGATATTGCAAAGATAACCGACCGATTTGACCGGAATGAAGAGAAAATTCTGTTTAACGGTAAACGAGCAGCGGTTTTGGATATTGCAAAAACCCGTTCCCAGGATATTCTTGAAGTGCTTGCCACTGTTGAGCACTTTGTGGAACAAGAGAACCAGCAAGCCCCTCAAGGCATTCAGCTGAGCCTCACCCAAGACCGAGCATCGGTGGTACAAGACCGTCTCGATATGCTGATTGTTAATGGAATCCAGGGACTGATTGCCGTATTCCTGGTTCTCTGGCTCTTCTTTAGTTTGCGCTATAGCTTCTGGGTCACTATGGGACTGCCTGTCTCATTTTTAGGTGCTCTATTTGTTCTACCATTGTTCGATGTCACCATAAACATGATCTCCATGGTAGGCCTGCTAATTGGCATAGGATTGCTAATGGATGATGCCATTGTGATCGCAGAAAACATCGCTTCACGCATGAGTAAAGGAGATAAACCACTACATGCTGCCATAGTCGGAGTACAGCAGGTATTACCAGGCATTGCCTCCTCTTTTGCTACCACGCTGATGGTATTTGGCTCCCTGGCTTTTATCTCGGGAGATATCGGACAGATTCTCAGAATAATGCCCATCGTTTTGATTATTGTGATCAGTGTCAGCCTGTTGGAGGCATTTCTGATTCTACCCCACCACTTGAGTCACTCACTGGCACATATGAGCAACAAACCGGCATCACGTTTCCGTCAAGGGTTCGAAAAGCGCTTTGCCGGATTCCGCGATAACTGGTTTGGTCCACTGGTAGATCGGGCAGTGAATTACCGCTATTTGACGCTCGGCATTGTTTTCATGATGTTGATTCTATCCATAGCGATGCCAGCAAGTGGCCATTTGAAGTTTGTCGGCTTTCCTGATCTGGATGGTGATGTGCTGGAAGCCAGGGTACTGCTGCCTCAAGGGACGCCGCTATCGCGCACTGAGGGGGTCATAGAACATATCACTCAAGCCTTGGAACGAACCAATCAAGCCTTCACACCCAATCAACCAGAGGGTCAATCCCTGGTTGAAAATATCACAGTCATCTACGGCCAGAATCCAGACGCTTATGAAACAGGCCCCCATGTGGCCCGCGTGGTTGTAGATCTACTCAGCGCTGAGATCCGTGATGCTCGACTGGATGATGTTGTTAACCTTTGGCGGCAGGAGACAGGCCAACTGAGTGATGTCATTTCTGTCAAATACACCGAACCCACATTTGGCCCAGGGGGTCGCCCCATCGACCTGCGCCTTTTGGGTTATGACCTGGAGCGATTGAAACAAGCCTCAAATGAACTACAGGCATGGCTCAATAATTTTCAGGGTGTGAATGACCTGAGTGATGACCTTCGCCCAGGCAAACGGGAATTTCGGCTACATCTCAAACCAAGCGCCGGGGTATTAGGACTCGATGCCCAATTGGTTTCAGAACAGGTAAGAACCGCTTACCAAGGCATGAAGATTGATGAGTTTCAGGTTGGAGCGGAAACCTACGAAGTTAATCTGAGATTAATAGCAAGTGATCGGGTAGACGCTGAAGATCTGTATAACTTAAGCATAGCTGGTAGTGGGGGGCGTCTGATCCCTCTTTCCACTGTTGTCGACATTGAAGAGGTTCGAGGCTGGGCAAGAATCAATCGGGTAGACCGACAACGTACCGTAACTATCCAGGGTGACGTAGACCGAACCCAGGCCAATGCTCAAGAACTGCTTGCTGTAGCCCAGGCAGAATTCATTCCCGGACTCCTCGAACGTTACCCTGACATTCATTTCGACATTCAGGGAGAGAGCAAAGAGTCTGCAAAAACAGGACAATCCATTGGGCGCAATGTACTGCTGGGTCTGATTGGTGTCTATATGCTTCTGGCGTTACAGTTCAAGGGTTATGTGGCACCACTGACTGTAATGCTTGTGATCCCGGCAGCCCTGATCGGGGTAATGTTCGGACACATGGCTTTAGGCTTGGATCTGACCATGCCCAGCATGGTCGGCATGGCATCTCTGTTTGGTGTTGTGGTCAATGATTCGATTCTATTGGTTGTATTTATCCGTGATCAATCAGCCAGAGGGGTTGTTGTTATCGAAGCAGCAAAGCGTGCAGCCCGCGCCCGATTCCGCCCTATTCTATTAACCTCGATCAGTACCATTGCAGGATTGACACCTCTGCTTCTGGAAAAGAGTCTACAGGCTCAGATCCTGATTCCTCTTGCAGCCAGCATAGCCTTTGGACTGACTGCAGCGACCCTGGTGGCACTGTTTCTGGTTCCCGCAGTCTATTGTATCCTTGATGATTTCGATCTACTTGGAAAACTCCATAATGAGACAGATGAAGAGCTGATTGGTTTGGATAAACCTGAGGCTACAGAGAACCTCTCAAGCTAAGCGACAACACGAGCACGACACCAAGTGCTAATAGTATGAGCACGTTCTGCGTGGAAGCGTAGAATACTCAGTCAATTACAGCATAGTGCTTAAGCCAAAAGATCGCAGGAAGTGATCAGCGACTGCATAGAGATAGATTATGAGAGAAGCAAAAAACCCTGTTACAGGCCTAATGTAAGCTCTCATTCGAGAGATACACCGCTCAATTAATGCAAAACCTTGCCGATAACACTGCCATGTTGAACTCTTCTTTATATCAGTCACAGAGATCACCCATGCTTGACCTGGCTTATCGTTTTTCTCTGCTACTGCTCATATTGTCGACTTGGAGCACCCATCTGGCTGCAGAAACGTCGCAGTCGCTGCGCTTGGGAATCATGCCTTTTAACAGTACCTTGGCTTTAATCAAGACCCATCAGCCTTTGCGTCAGCATTTGCAAAAGGAGTTGGGCCAGTCAATCGATATCTATACTTCAGCCAACTATGTTGCCTTCCAACAGGATTCAATGGCCGGGGCGTTCGATCTCCTGATCACAGGCCCCCACTTCGGGGTAATGAGTCTTGAAGCTGGATACATACCCCTGGTGCGTTATAACACCACACTGCAACCCATCTTTGTGGTGCGTAAAAGCTCGAAGATTCGAACAGTAGAAGATTTCAAAGGTAAACATATCGGCTTACCAAACCAGCTATCAGTCTCAGCGATTGGTGGTCTGAGCTGGTTACGCGAACAAGGACTGCTCGCAGGCAGGGATTTCACGGTGGTTGAGAAGCCAACCCATGGTGCAGCAATCGCCGCAGTGACAGTAGGTGATCTTGATGCAGCGCTAACCACCTACACGCCTTTAAAGCAGATTCCGAACGATATTCGTGACCATATCGAGTTTATGCCAACAGAGGTAATGATGCCGCATCTGATGACCCTGACCCATGAGCGTCTGGGCAAGGGGAAGATTCAACAGATCTTAGAGGCGTTAAACAGCTTTCCCGCCACACCAGAGGGTGAGGCTTTCTTCAAAAATACTGGATATCATGGATATATTGCTGTAGACAATGAGGGCATCGAGAAACTATACCCCTATGTGCCAATCGTGAAAGAGTTGATGCAAAAATGACTAAAGGGCACCAAATATTTACAGGCTACAGAAACAATCTCTTCAACATGCGCAATAGAGGTTCGACCCTCTTTCCGGAAAGCTCTCTGTTAGCATGAAGTCGTTTTTGCAATGGCGACTATCTCTTCGAAGCAAGATGCTGCTGACCAGTATTCTGGTGGAGATCATTATGCTGGCCCTGTTAGTGGGCAACAGCGTACGCTTGATTGAGACATCGATGGAGCGGCTTACAGAGTCGCGCATCAAGGCGATTGAATTGGCCTATAAGACCTCGGTCGCTGTACCACTGGCATCAAGGGATTACGCCACACTGCGCGATATTCTGGATGGATGGCGAAAGGCTGATGATGTCCTCTATCTGGTGGTGACCGATATCAATGGACGCTTTCTTGCCACCAGTGGCTGGGATCAGGAAATATCACTACCTCCACCCGGTCGTGACCCGCAAGGCAGAAAAATCACCCATGTTCGATTTAATGTAGATTTATTTGATCAGAATTATGGCCAAGTTCAGTACGGACTCTCAATAGAATATATCCATCAGGCAAAACAAGCCTTATTCACTCAGGGAATGCTTATCGCACTAGCGGGAATAACTCTCACAGTCATTTTGCTCTCTATTATAGGTTATTGGCTCACCCGTCATATGGCTGCGTTGATGGATGCGAGTGGTCGCGTCGCTAACGGGGATTACGAAATACGCCTGAAGTTAGAGGGAAAGGATGAGATCGCCCAGCTTGGTAAGAGCTTTAATCTCATGGCTGACGCCATTCAGAACCGAATTCTAGCACTGCGTGAGAGCGACCTTCGTTCCCGCACCATCGCCGACTACACCTATGGCTGGGAGAATTGGTTGGCTGCAGACGGTCATCTGCGATGGGTCAACCCGGCAGTAAATCGGGTCACCGGCTATACCCAGCTGGAGTGCTACACTATGCCCGACTTTCCATTACCAATCATATTTAGTGATGATCTCAGTCTGGTGGAACGTTGTCATCGGTTGGGTATGCAAGGCAAGACCGGGCAAGATCAGGAGTTTCGTATCAAGCGAAAGGATGGGCGAGTCGTTTGGGTGGCAATGTCCTGGCAACCGATTGCTGATAAAAAAGGCAACTCGCTGGGGTATCGCTCCAGTATTCGGGATATCTCACTTGAACATCATGCCCGCGAAGCCTTGGAGTATCAGGCCAATCACGATGACTTGACCGGACTGTTCAATCGCCGCGCCTTCGAGGTGGGCTTGCAAAAGATCCTCGACGACTTGCGTACCGGAGGTCAGGCAAAATGCCTTCTCTACATCGATCTTGATCAATTCAAACTGGTCAATGACACCTGTGGTCATAGTGCCGGGGATAAACTGCTGCAGGAGATCACCGCAATTATGCGGCAATCCATGAGCAACGGCTTTCTGGCACGACTGGGTGGCGATGAGTTTGGACTGATATTGGAGGGTGATGAGGAGCAGGCCTATCGCCAGGCAACCAAACTGATCGATGCGATTCATGCCCACCAATACAGCTACGAGGGACATCACTTTCAGCTTGGCGCTTCTGTGGGCATGGTCAATATTACTGATGCCCTGCGGAACATAGATGAATTACTGATAGCAGCGGATCAAGCCTGCTACGCGGCCAAGGATCGCGGCCGAAACCGCATTGAAATTTATCGGGACAACGACGAATATTTTCGCGCCCAACGTGCACAATTCCTATCTGTCGAAGAGATCAATAACGCCTTAAGAGAGCAGCGATTTGTGCTCTATTACCAACGTATTGTTCCGTTGCAAAAAGGGTTACCTGAACATGCTGAGATTCTGCTGCGTATGCGAGATAATCAAGGGCAAATACTAACCCCTGATCGGTTTATTCCAGCAGCAGAGCGCTTCAATCTGATGCCTGAAATCGACCGATGGGTGATTAGCAACACCTGCCGGCACCTCAAGGAAATTAAGGGTGGGCAATTCCAGGATACCTGTTTCGCCATCAATCTCTCAGGCTTGAGTCTCTCAAGCGATGATCTGGCCGAATTTGTCATCAGTCAATTCGATGAATATCAGATTGATCCAAAATGCATTAGCTTCGAAATCACTGAAACAGCGACAATGGACCGTCTTGACAAAGCTAAGTACTTCATTCGCATGATGCGTAACTTAGGTGTAAAAGTGGCACTGGATGATTTTGGTACCGGTCTATCCTCCTTTGCCTATCTACGTGAACTGGAAGTGGATTTCCTCAAAATTGATGCCCTGTTCGTGCGTAACCTGGACAGCGATGAACGCGACCTTGCTGTGGTGAGATCAATCATGGAAGTTGCAAAGGTGCATGGCATGCAGACCATCGCAGAGTTTGTTCATAACATGGCGATCTCAAAAATCCTTGAGGAAGTTGGCGTAGACTACGCCCAAGGATTTGCCCTTCATAAGCCTGAGCAATTATCCTAGGGAGTCTCTCAACAAGTCATCGATTTCATCCAGACTCACTAACATCGGGACTGGGATTCACTCTCCTTCAGTCAGACCCTTTCTGGCCATTTCTTAACCTGAAATTGCACGAGATAGCAGATGAAGCACAAAGCAATACGCATCCATAAATATGGTGGCCCGGAGCAGATGCGCTGGGAACAGATTGAACTTGCCCCTCCTGGGCCGGGTGAAGTTCAAATACGTCAACATTCGGTGGGCCTGAACTACATCGATGTCTATCACCGCACCGGGATCTATCCCACGCCTGAACTACCCTGCACCCTGGGAATGAAGGGTGCAGGGGTTGTCGAGGTCGTCGCTGAGGATGTCAGTGACCTTAAACCTGGTGATCGAGTAGCTTACGCCTCACCACCCCTCGGTGCTTATACCGAAGTGCGTAACATCCCAGCCGGACGATTAGTCAGGTTGCCCGATGAGATAGACTTTGAACAGGCGGCTGCGATGATGCTGCAAGGCATGACTGCCGAATACCTGTTGCAGCGTACCTATCCAGTTCAGGCCGGTGAAACTCTACTCTTTCATGCTGCTGCAGGTGGCGTTGGCCTGATCTTTTGTCAGTGGGCGAAACAACTGGGGGCGACAGTCATTGGCACGGTGGGTAACGAGGAGAAAGCCGAACTCGCACGTGCTCATGGCTGTGATCACACAATCCTCTATCGTCATGAAGATGTAGCTTCAAGGGTCAAGGAGATTACAGACGGTCGTGGTGTGCCGGTGGTATACGATGGCATCGGTAAAGATACCTGGGAGACCTCCCTGAACTCCCTCTCCATGAGAGGCATGATGGTCAGCTTTGGTAACGCCTCGGGTAAGGTTCCGCCTGTGGAGCTTGGTTCACTCACTGCACATGGCTCGCTCTATCTGACCCGCCCAACGCTGATGAATTATACTGCCGATACCCAGGATTTACGCGACAGCGCATCGGCCCTGTTTGGATTAGTGCAGTCTGGAGCAATCCGTATTGAAGTCAATCAGCGCTACCCGCTGGCAGAAGCGGCCCAGGCACATCGGGCATTGGAAGCGAGAGAGACAACCGGTTCGACCATCCTCACGGTTTGATACAGAAGTTGATCTTTCTCTTACATCATGATCGATGGAATAAGATAGAAAGAGATGAGTTAACTCCGCAGCATAGCTGCGGAGTTAACGATCAGTAGGAAGTTAAATGAGTAACATCCAACAACAGATTTGAATCAGGCACTACAGTCAAAATAACATTCAGTAGACTGTCCAACCCTAACGTGACATCAATGGCAACCAGGCAAGATATGTCTGCATCGCCATTGGCATAGTTAACCGTACAATCCCGCATCGATTGTGTTGCCACAGGATTCGTAATGACTGAATCTACTGAGAACTGAAGACCACTATTCGGTTGCAGGGAGAGTTCCACATCGAGGATATTTTCCCCACCAAGTGAAACGCATGGCAGGCGTAATTTTCCATTCATGAAATAAGTGGGTCTGCATGCGCTGGGAATTTGTGACTCCATTACAGGCCCAACATTCAGCAGGCCGATATCATCAGAATCCGGAATTGCTGATACTGTTGAGCCATCATACTGCAACACATCACCATCACTATCCATCACCAGGCCACCTAATTCATCGCCTGTCGAGACCTGTACAGCAGTGGTGAACCCTAAAACCTGCTCAGGAGTGGATGCATAATCTTTCAAATAGTCTTTCCAGCGGCCCCATGTCCACACAGTGCCATCAGAAAGCACCGCTGCACTCTGTCGGTTACCGGCTGAAATATCGTATACGCCGGTCAGCTCCAATACCTGTCTGGCACTTACACTATCTTCAAAGGTGCCGTCACCCAGTTGACCATAATCGTTGTCACCCCAGGCCCACAAAGTGCCGTCAGCGCGCAGAGCTAGTGCATGATTGTATCCACCATCAATCTGCACGATGTCGACCAGGCCTTCAATTTGAGTCAGTTCATCGACCATTACAGAACGTCCCAAACTATCATCAAATACCGAAACCTCTTCCCAGGTCCAGACCGTACCATCATTCAACAACACATAAGGATTGTTTAGAGATGCAGCGACAGCAACCGCATTGGTAACACCCTCGATCTGTCTCGGCTCATCATCATTGTATATACTGTTTAGCGCATATTCCCACAGGGTACCATCAGAACGTACCGCGGCCATAGGCCATGGCCCGGCAGCCACATCCACAATGTCAGTGAAACCACTAACCTGATAGGGCATATACTGAGTCATTCGTCCGAGTACGTTACCCCAAATCCACACAGTACCATCCGCTAATGCCGCAGCTGTCCAGGAGTAGAAATCACCAACAGACAGATCGACAATATTTGCAATATCGAGAGCCTGAACTGGTATAACACTGTCAGTGGCTAAATTGTTACCCAACTCCCCACGACTATTCTCACCCCAACTCCAGGCGGTACCATCTGATGCAAGTACAGCAACACCAACTGTCCTGCCACCCTCCAGAAGGGGCTTGCCAGCATGTGCATAGCTGGAAACAAGAAGTAACAAGACCATGGTGAAATTGGATATAATTTTATCCCAGGATGTAAGATTCACTGAATACCCCTAAACATATTCGTCCAGAAAAGTTCAAAACATATAGCGTTACAACTAACAGAAACTTAACATTGTTTAGTGATAATTACAGATCTATTACGCCCTCAGAGTGTTAATTGCTTCATAAAAAGTTGAGGGCACACTTTTTAATTCTTCTAACAGCACACTCATCTCTTTAAAATTGACTACTGAACTTCACCAGCTATGCAGATTAGCCGTAATATGCCTGCAGATGGTTAGAGGTAGAGTCTGCTCTGATGATCAGAGCGCAATACTATTAACCCTGTGCAGAGTGGGACCCGGCCCAACCATAAGGCATTAGAAATTCACTAGTTTCGGATAATTACCAACCACCACTATCTGAATTGAACAGGCCAAATCAATTTTGTGGGACAACAGTGATTCAAAACTGATATCAGTCCACTTTAAACCGCCCAACCAACTGAGATATCTGTGTGGAAATCCCATGAAGTTCCAATCCTGTTGCTTCCGTCTGTGCAGTTGAAGTTTTGTTCTGTTGGGATAACTCACCAACACTGGCTGTATTTTTTTCTATCTCTAAAGAGACCGCCTCTTGCTCTTCCGCAGCGCTGGCAATCTCAACATTCATATCCCTGATATTGTGCACAACCTCTGTTATCTCTTTCAAAGCAATGCCTGCCTGAGATGCCTGATTGAGTGTTTCCATTGCATCATCGCGTCGCTCCCCCATCTTTGAGGCAGTTTTACGTGCCCCCTCTTGCAATCGCTCGATGATCTCATTGATCTCACGAGTGGAGGTCTGGGTACGACTGGCTAACGTTCTCACCTCATCTGCAACCACTGCAAAACCGCGTCCCATTTCTCCAGCTCTGGCAGCCTCGATAGCTGCGTTCAAGGCTAACAGATTGGTCTGTTCTGCAATGCCTTTAATCACCGACACCACAACACCGACCTGGGCTGTCTCTTCTTCAAGGGCCTTCATTTCGGCACTCGCCCGGTCAACCCCTTGGGAGAGACCTTCAATCGATTGCAGCGTCTTCTCAACCACATGACTGCCATCCGCCGCTTGCCGATCAGCATTTTCAGCTGCAGCTGCCGCACTGGCAGCACTCTCTGCTACATTTTTTACAGTGGCCGTCATCTCAGTCATTGCTGTTGCCACCTGCCTCATCGCATCATCCTGATAGTCAGCGGTAGCTTTGGAAGTTTTCGCAACAGTTGCCAGTTCTGATGAAAAACTATTCATCTGATGGGAGGATTCGGCAACTTTCCGCACCAGACTTTGTGTCTCCGATGCAAATTGATTAAAGCCAGCTGAAAGTCTTTCCAACTCGACACCACCTTCCAAAGGTAGACGTTTTGTCAGATCCCCATCTCCTGCGCCAATCTCTTCCAATCTGTCTGCAACTCGGTGAATACTGAGTACAATATTGCGACTGTTCAGAAAATTGAGTAACAGACCACAGATGAGTGCCACAATACCCAGACCAGTACCGGTCATAAAAGTATTGTCTACCTCCTCTTTAACCGCCTGCTGAGTCTCAATGACACGTTCAGTCTCTGCAATAATCAGAGGTTGTAACTGCTTGCGGATACTCCCCCAGCTCTTCTGTACCTTGCTGGTAAATTGAGTCTTGGCATCTTGCAGATTGCCCGCCTCTACCTGTTTGATAACAGCCAGTGCACTCGGCACACATTGGGCCCAGAGTTCAGATATCATGCGTACTTTTTCAAGACCTGCAGAATCTCCGGCATAGAGCACTTCCGCCCCTTTCAAAGCCCGATTAAACTGCTCTGCTGCCTTGGCGGCGACCTTGGCAGGGGGAGCCAGCTCCGGCACCATAAGTTTTTTTGCTGCCGCAATAACCACCTGTGAACCCTCAGCCTGCATGGTTCTCAGTAACTCAATCCGTTTCTGATCCTGCTCGATAAAATTGGTGAAATGCTGGCTGACCCGATCAGTGCCAACAAGGGTATAGTAGAGCGCGAAAATAAAAAGTGCCGAGGCGATAGCCGTAACTGTCATCAACTTCGCACGTATAGAAAAATCAGCGCCGATCATCGCATTACTTCTCCGAGTTCTTTAATAATCATTTATCATTGTTATGTTGTATGCGATTTAACGGCAATGGGGTTATTTTCTTAAGAAAAGATTAAGATCATCAAAACGTTACAACTCTGAGCTGAATTGAGAGAAAATTTACAATCAGGGAGGTGCAAAAAAACCCTGTTGTCGCCTCGAATTCAATATAAATGGGTTTCACACCACGGCCATCAGCACTCATTCCTTCATGTCACCAATTGAGCAGACAACCTTGTCGAGAAGAAAAAGAAACCTGGAATAACCGACCAAAATACCCTCTATTCATTAAAATAGCAGAGACCGATAATCGTAATATCACTTTCATTTTTAGCGTGATTCCATTAACCTTGATCAGCTCTAGTAGTAGTATTTCTAGACTGAAAAGGTATAACAACAGCTTACAATGCAGTACGATCGCGCATCCGTGAATAACTAAAAAGCAAGGCAATTTAGTGAAGCCAGGTACGACTTGGCTTGATCGATTGACCCGCGGTGCTGCTCATCACGCCAGATGAAGATGTAAGCGGCAATTTAGGTGGGTGAAAACAACAATGTGGGATCATGTACTGAGTCTGATGGCGGGCTGGAAGCACGCGTTTGTACCTTATCTGCAATGGATCGGCGAACTTAGAAACAAAGACACGGTACGAGCCGATATTATTGCAGGTATCACTGTCGCCCTGGTGCTGGTGCCTCAATCCATGGCCTATGCCCAACTGGCCGGACTACCTGTCTACTATGGGCTCTACGCCTCGTTTCTACCACCAATGGTTGCGGCTCTGTTCGGTTCCTCAAGACAGCTGGCTACCGGCCCTGTGGCGGTAGTGTCACTGATGACCGCTGCTGCACTCGAACCCCTCGCCACTTCAGCTGATACCTATCTGGCTTACGCCATGCTCCTGGCGCTGATGGTTGGCATATTTCAGATGTTTCTGGGCCTGTTTAAACTCGGGGTTCTGGTCGATTTTCTCTCCCATCCAGTAGTGGTTGGATTTACCAATGCCGGTGCATTGATCATCGCCACCTCACAACTGGGCAAAGTTTTTGGGGTTCATGCTGATCGATCTGAACACCACTATGAAACTGTCTGGAATACCATGCTAGCTGCCTTTGAAGGCACTCACTACCCTACCCTGCTGATCGCGTTGATTGCATTTGGCATCATGTGGGGCATAAAGCGCTTCTATCCTACACTACCCGGAGTGTTGATCGCGGTGGTTGTCACCACCGTATTAGCCTGGTTGACCGACTTCTCTGAATCGAGTGGCAAGGTGGTAGGAACCATCCCCGACGGCCTGCCAAGCCTGGCCATTCCAACCATGGAACTGACCACCATCTGGACTCTGATCCCGACAGCCATCACCATTTCGCTGATCGGTTTCATGGAAGCGATCTCTATTGCCAAGGCGATGGCCGCACAAACCCGGCAGCGTCTCAATGCCAATCAGGAACTGATTGGCCAGGGTCTTTCCAATGTCTTCTCCGGTATGTTCTCGGGATACCCGGTATCAGGTTCCTTTTCACGCTCAGCGGTTAATATCAACGCCGGTGCAATCACCGGGTTCTCCTCAATTGTCACCGGGGCGGTGGTAGCAATCACCTTGATCTTTTTGACCCCGCTGCTGTTTCATCTGCCACAGGCCACTCTGGCGGCGGTGATCATCATGGCGGTTGTTAACCTGATCAAAGTCGGCCCGATCATCCATGCCTGGAAAGCCCAACCTCACGACGCTGTCGTGGCGGTGGTGACCTTTGTTCTGACACTGCTGTTTGCCCCCCATCTCGACAAAGGCATCATGGTCGGCGTGCTGCTCTCACTTGGACTCTTTTTGTGGCGTACCATGCGTCCCCGTTTTGCTCAGTTATCCCGTTACAAAGATGGCACCATGCGGGATATCCGAGTACGCAAGCTTCAAACCAGTCCGCTGATTTCCATTGTGAGATTCGATGGCTCCCTCTACTTTGCCAGTGCCGGCTATTTTGAAACCAAAATTCTCGGCGTAGTGGCTGAAAATCCAAAGCTCAAATACATTATTCTCGATGGAGAAGGCATCAACCAGATCGATGCCACCGGTGAGGAAGTGCTGCACCATCTTTGGGAGCGACTGCAGGCTCAGGGTATCACCCTGATTGTGGCCAGGATGAAGAAGCAGTTCATGGACACTATCCGCCGTACCGGCCTGAAAGACAAAATGGGCGACACCACTTTCCACTCCCGTATTGGCCTGGCGCTCAACCATGTCTGGGATGAACTGGGTGACAGTTACGACCGCACCACCTGTCCACTGAGGTCTCCGGTCGCTGCTGATAGAAGCTGATGAGCATCAGTTCGTCCCATGACTGGCGCAGATATCTGACGCTGAGTCAGCTGGCAGGTGCTCATGCCTAACCTCATCTATCTGATGCTGATACCATTTATTGGTGTGGTTACCCTGCTGGTAATGCCGCGAGAGCAATCGCGACTGATTCGCATAACAGCATTGATAGCCTCAGGTGCCACGATGGCGCTGGCCTGGTCCTACTTATCTGCCTTCGACCACAACCAGGCCGGTATTCAATTTATCCATCAAACTGAGTGGAATACCAGGCTTGGTACGACCTTCACCCTGGGGCTGGACGGTTTTTCATACCCCATGGTGCTGCTCGCCACGCTACTGAGTTTTGTTGCTCTGCTCGCTTCCAGCTCTATCCGCCAGAGTGTCAAAGGCTACTATATTCTGATCCTGCTTCTGGAATCAGCAATGCTCGGTGTATTTCTGGCTCAGGACTGGTCACTGTTCTATGTCTTCTGGGAACTGACCCTGATTCCGCTGTTTTTCCTGATCGACCGATGGGGTGGCCAGAACCGTCATGGTGCCGCCTTGAACTTCGTGCTCTATACGATGGGTGGATCGGTGTTCATGCTGATCAGTCTGCTGGTTTTGTTCGATTCAGCACCTGGTCACAGTTTTGCCATGGCAGACATGAGCGAAAGCAGCCGCCTGCTTCCCCAACAAACCCAGATACTGATTTTTCTGGGGTTGTTAATCGGTTTTGGCGTCAAAATGCCGATCTTCCCACTCCACGGCTGGTTACCGCTGGCTCATGTGGAGGCCCCCAGCCCGGTATCGATTCTACTTTCAGGCATCTTACTCAAGATGGGTTCCTATGGGTTGATCCGTGCAGCAGGTATGCTGCCTGAAGCGGTGATGGCACTTCAGGAAGTTCTCGCCATGCTCGCATTTATCAGTCTGATTTATGGTGGCCTGCTCGCCTGGCGACACAGTGACCTCAAAGCTATGATCGCTTACTCATCAATCAGTCACATGGGGGTTGTTCTTCTTGGCATTGCAGCCCTGAATCTTGCCGGACTGCATGGTGCATTGATGCAGATGGTGGCCCACGGCCTCGTCGCAGGATCACTGTTTCTGTTAATCGGACTGCTCTACGAAAGAACCCATACCAGAAATGTCATGGACTACAGCTCTCTGGTCAGGGTAATGCCCAGGTTTGCCTTTTTTACCACACTCGCATTCATCGCCGCAGTCTCCCTACCGGGAACAGCGGGGTTTGTAGCAGAATTGAATACCTTAATAGGCGCTTTTTCCCGTTGGGGCTGGGGGGCAGCACTACTGACCCTTGGGGTACTGCTTAGTGCAGCCTACGCTGTACGCACTATCAGTTACCTGTTTACCGGTCCAGTACGTCCAGACATGCAGGATGTCCAGGATCTAAGACCATCCGAACTGCTCGCAGCAGGTACCCTGGCAGCCTTTACCCTGCTGTTCGGTTTCCTGCCGACTCCTGTGTTGAATCTGGTTAATGCCTCAGCAACCCAGCTCTCTGAATTATTCAAATTGTGAGGGACGGTATGCAACAAGCACAAAGCCAAGATATCCGTCAGCAAATCAGAGAAGCCGTTGAGCATCTGGATCACAGCCTGCCAAGTCAGGCGCCAATACGGGATTTCGTCCACCACAATACACTACACGGATATCAACACCTCCCCTTTCCGGAAGCCTTAGCGACAGCCCGTCGACTCACCGGCGCAAGGGGCTACCTCCCACTGCAGCAGTATCAGATGCTACTCCGTCAGGGGCGAATAAATCTCAATGACTTGAAAGCGTGTATTGAAGAAGAGACCGAGTTACAGCCAAACCAGATTCTGGCAAAGACCGGCCGCTATGAGTTGAAATGCAGTGATCTCTATCTCGCGGCATTGACCATGCCACCGCTGAGTGTTTCAAGCTGTCAGCTCAACTGGCAGATCGAAGAGACAGATGCACTACACAAGCTCAACCCAGAGCTACCTGAAACTGCCCGTAAGCAACTTCTCAATGACGCAACCACTGAGGGCTTAACGGACGAATCAGCGAGTGTTGAAGACCTATGGGCCGCCTGTCTCTCTGTGCTGAATATCACTTATGATCCTACTCATCCTGAAGAGCTATTCGACTTGGCCCCTGAACTGGCAGAGAGCCTGCTGAATGATCTGCTTGAGGGTGCAAGCAGTAGCCAGGAATCCCCCGATAGCGTCTCTCAATTGATGCAAAACGTAGCCCATGAAAGATTGGCTGAGCAGATGGATCAACTTGGTCAGGGTAAAACAATGCGCGATCTGCTGCTCTCCCTGACGGGTCAGGATCTGCTGGAACAGATCCGACCTCAGCTGATCAGAGGATTGTCCAATTTTCTCGATCAGGGCGTATCCAGCTGGCAGCCCGATTTTGAGGCCGGTGGTTTCTACCACTTCTGGCTAAAACAGGCTGCAACTGATCCCAGCTGGCATCTCATGGGCATCGAAGCCTGGGAACAACATTTCGAACTGCTTGATAGTGATCCCCTGGAAACTATCATCAGCGAACTCTATCGCATGGGTCTTGATCGAAAGTATTGGGTGGGCTACCTGGAGAGTCTGGCACTGGAGCTGCCAGGCTGGTCAGGAATGGTGCTATGGCGACACAACCACCCGGATTATGAAGACCTCACTGCGAAAATCGATATCATCGACTACCTCGCGGTTCGCCTGGTACTGGAGAGAGTTTTTGCCCATAACCTCTGTGCCCAGCATTTCCAAATTGAATCCAGCCTCGACATGTTGCGCTGGTATTTCAGGCATCAAACCGATGAATTCACCGTCAGGGATGCGCTCTTCAACAGCCGCTTGCCAGAGTATATTGCCAGTCGCGCTCAACGGGCTCTACATGCTCCGGAACAGGAAGAAGCATTGGCCAGCTCAACCCGCTGGAAACACCTTGCCCAGCTGATCTGGACCTGGCGTTTGAGTAGCGGACAGTCCGAGACAAGCCATCACCCAACCCTCTGTGATGGTGCCTGGCCACTATTTCAGCTTGCCCAGCACCTGGGTTTATGTGGTGCCGAAGTGCGCCAACTCTCATTCGAACAGGTACAAACAATTTTTGACACTCTGCAGCGCCTGGATGAGGATCGCCAGGGCTATCTCTGGTTACGCGCCTATGAAAAACAGTATCGGGATAAAATACTCACAGCCCTGGCACAAAATCATGGGCGTGGCGCCTGGCCGGATCGTAAACAGATACCTGCTGCGCAACTGATCTTCTGTATGGATGACCGGGAGGAAGGCATCCGCCGACATCTAGAGGAGATCTACCCGGAAGTAGAAACCCTTGGGGCCGCGGCCCATTTCAATGTCCCGCATAACTGGAAAGGGCTGGATGATAAGAAGAGCAGCCCGCTCTCTCCAGTCATTCCTGCACCAGTGATACCTGTTCACCAGGTTTGTGAAGAGCCGGCAAAAGAGATGGCAGACCTGGGAACAGAACATCGGCAGCGTCACAACTTTCGCAAGCAGGGTCATCAACGGTTACTGCAGATGACCCGTCGGGGTCTATTCCTGCCGGGTTTAATCTCAGCCCTCGCAGCACCAATAACCATCCCTGTATTAATTGGTAAAATTGTCGCCCCAGGTCTGTTCGGCGAGTTGCAACAACGGTTGAGAAAAGGGTATGAAAAAGAGCCAACCACCCGTATCGATTTTGTCGCACCTAATGACAGCGCCGAAGCAACCATCGAAAACCCTCGCCAGGGTTTTACCGATGTGGAACAGGCTGATCGGGTAGAAACACTACTACGCGCCACAGGCCTTACAGGTGACTTCTCCTCGATTGTCACCATCCTCGGACATGGTTCCCTGAATCAGAACAACCCCCATACTTCGGCCTACAACTGCGGTGCCTGCTCTGGTCGATTCAGTGGTCCCAATGCCCGTCTGGTCGCTTCCATGGCCAACCGACCCGAGATTCGTACGCTGCTTACCGAGCGAGACATTCATATTCCAGAGGGATGCTGGTTCATCGGAGCCGAACACGATACCTGCAGTGACCACATCCTCTGGTATGACCTGGATCTGGTTCCTGATAATCTGCAGCCGGAACTCGAAAAGCTTGACCAGGCAATACAACTGGCCTGCCAACGACACGCCCAGGAGCGCTGCCGCCGTTTTGCCTCCGCTTCAGATAAGCTAAGCCCACAACAGGCCTTGAAGCATGTTAACGCCCGTGCAAACGACTTCTCCCAAGCTCGTCCGGAGTTGGGCCATGCAACCAATGCCTGTGCATTTTTCGGTCGACGCAGTATCAGTCGTGGCGCATTTTTCGACCGACGCTCATTTCTCATCTCCTATGATGCCTCCCAGGATCCGGAGGGTGAAATACTGGAGCGCCACCTACTTATCAATGGTGCCGTTGGCGCCGGCATCAGCCTCGAATACTACTTCTCTACCGTTGACAATGAGCTGTATGGATCAGGCTCCAAGGTAACCCACAACGTAACCGGTTTTCTGGGTGTTATGGAGGGTGCCAGCTCTGATCTTAGAACGGGTCTTCCCCGTCAAATGATCGAGATACATGAAGCGATGCGACTGTTGGTCGTGGTCGAAGCCACAACAGATATTCTGACAATGATCTACAAACGACAACCCCCAGTGCAGGAGTTGGTGGGGAATGCCTGGGTGCAGTTGGTATCTCTGCATCCAGAGAACGGTGAAATGAATATCTTTAATCCTCAGCAGGGATGGGTGCCCTGGCAACCAGAGGATGAGAGAGCTGTTGCCAAAGTAGCACGGTCCGATGCGTGGTATCTCGGTCATTCAGGAGCCATCTCTCCCGCTCTGATTGAACCCCATGCAGAGGGGGGTGCCCATGGTTGAACAAGCTGTTTTGATAGTGCCTCTCGCCTACTGGTTGGCCGCCGGCCTGATCAGTCTGGGTTATATCCTGAATAGTAATCGTGGTGAACAGGGAGAACATCAGACTGCTCATGTTGCCTTGGCTGGGGCAACAATCTCATTCCTGGCCAGCCTGTTATTAGCCGCCTTCGCCCTCTGGCAAGGCGCGCCTGGACAGATCACCTTTGGAGAGTGGTTCCAGAGTGGCGAAGTCAAGCTGTCGATCAGTTTCAGCCTCGATACACTGGGTCTTTCACTGCTTCCTGTTGTAACCCTGATTGCTCTCTTGACGCTGAAATTTTCAGTCAACTATCTACACCGTGAACCGGGCTTCCAGCGTCTGTTTATACTCCTCAGCCTCTTCTCCGGTGCCATGTCACTGATTGTTATTGCTGGTAATGCAGTACTGGCTTTCGTCGGCTGGGAGATTGCCGGAGTCACTTCATATCTGCTGATCGGCTATGCCATCGACCGAACCACTGCCACCAAGAATGCGGTGCACGTATTTGTCACCAATCGCATTGGCGATGCAGGTTTCATCCTCGGAATCGCCCTCTCCCTCTACTGGCTTGGCAGTGTTGAATGGCCTGAGATTGCGCGCCACGGCAGTGAACTGGATACCCTGGCGGCCGGTGCAGTGGTGGCAGGCTTCAGCATCGCAGCCCTGGCCAAGTCGGCCCAGTTGCCCTTCTCTCCCTGGATCTCCAGAGCCCTCGAAGGCCCAACCCCAACATCCGCTATTTTCTACGGCTCACTGATGGTACACGCCGGTGTGATACTGATGATTCGTCTCGCACCGCTACTTGAACAGGCGCCAGTAATCATGATCCTGCTGGCTCTGCTTGGATTACTTACGGTCGCCTACGGCTGGCTCTCCGGGCTGAGTCAGACCGATATCAAAAGCTCTCTGATGTTCGCCACAACCACTCAGGTCGGCTGGATGTTCTTCTGGTGTGGCATGGGTTGGTTTACCCTGGCTGCCTGGCACCTGGCACTGCATGCCATATGGCGCGCATTCCAGTTTCTTGCCTCCCCTGGATTGGTGAATCAGATAGATCAGGCAACCCCGCCCGTCCCTTCATGGCTGGCACATCACAGCTGGCTGCATCGAGCATCACTACAGCGATTCTGGCTCGATCCCCTGGCAGATGTACTACTGGTCAGGCCAACAAACTCCCTGGCACGGGATGTTCAGTTTTTCGATGAGCAGGTGGTAACCCGACTGGTTGGACTCCCTGTCTACTCCCGCAGCGTCTCTTCGCTGAGTCAATGGCAAGCGATGCAACGTGATGAGACAAACGGTACAGAGGGCGTAAATCAAGCCACGGGTGTTGCCGGGCGTATCATGGCCTGGTTGGCAGATATACTCTATTGGTTCGAGTCTCATCTGGTGCTGCGTGAAGGTGGGGCAAGTCTATGGGGAACCTTGCGTCGCATAGGAACCCAGTTGGAACGAGTTGAGCAACTGCTGGCTGAACCTCGCTATCTGTTTCTTCTGGTCATGGCGACCTTTGCGGTAATACTCTAAGGGGGCCTGGGGTGACTATAGATACCATCCACTGGTCGAACCAAATCGGCTATCCAATTCTTACCCTGCTGCAATTGCTGCCACTGGTGGCGGTTGTAGTGATGTGGGGATTGCGTCGGCATAATCTGCTGGTCCCAATAGGACTCCTGGCAGCCTCCTTGGAACTGCTGTTGGGGATAGATCTATGGCGTCACTATGACAGCAGTATCAGCAGCATGCAGTTCAGTGAAACAGCCCAGATCTTCTCCTCACTGACCTATCTCTCAGGAGTGGATGGACTATCCGTCGTCTTTATTCTTCTAACCGGGTTGTTGACCCTGTTGGTGATCCTCTACGGTACAGTTCGAGAACTCAAACCATTCAGCCATCTCTACATGAGCATCTTTGCCGTACAGGCCTGTCTGATGGGCATGTTCGTCACCCTCAATCTGCTGATGTTCGTACTGCTCTCTGCCATACAGATCGGTGTCGTCGGTTTTCTGCTCTGGCGCTGGGGCAACTCCCCGGACAAAGACATGGCGATGCGGCGTTTTTTCCAATTCATGTCGATCAGTATCCTGCTTCTGGTGACGGGCACCCTGCTGTTGGGATGGAACTACGCAGACAGTCATCAGGGGGTTTGGGCCTTCGATCTGATTCAACTGGCCCAGGCACCGGTTTCAGAGACCTTCAGATCAGTCGCCTTTTTCCTTTTGTTCTATGGTCTTGCCATCCGCACCCCCCTGTTTCCTCTGCATGGCTGGCTACCCCTGGTGGCCGAGCATGGCAATGTCGCAGTAGCCCCGACCCTGCTACTTGGTCTTAAAATCGGCATCTATGGACTATTGCGGTTCGTGCTGCCACTACTGCCTACAGCAGTCATCGAATGGCACAGCTATGTGGTTGCATTCGCCCTCTGCGGTATTTTTTATGCGGCTTTTCTTGCCATGATGCAGGATAATCTACGCCGCCTGCTGGCCTATGCTGTGATCTCACACACCGGCATCCTGATCCTTGGGGTGTTCAGTCTTGAGCACGCTGCATTTATGGGGAGCGTTATCCTCTCAGTGACCTTTGGACTGGCACTTGCGGCCCTGGTCTTCACCACCGGACTGCTCTATCGCCGAACCCAAACCACACTGCTGAAAAACCTGGGCGGTCTGTTCGATACCCTGCCCTTTTTAGGTATCACATTTCTCATTGGCGGTCTGGCCATCATCGGCATGCCAGGCACCCCCGGCTTCGATGCAGTGCATCTGATTCTCGAATCTGCAATTCATGAATTTGGCGCCCTGGTAACAATCGCTTCAGCACTGGGAAATGTTGTTGCTGCCGGCTTTTTGTTGTGGGCCTTTCAAAGGGCATTTCTTGCCCCACGCCCCAGTGGCGTGCGCCCCTTTCAGATAATATCGGTGTCCAAGTCTGAAGTCTTTGTGGTCAGCGCATTGGTGCTTGTACTGCTAAGTGCAGGATTCTATATCGAGCCATGGCTGAAGCTCATTGACCAACCATTGTCGGCACTCAGTGCCCTCTACTCATCCCATTGAGATGCATCCACTATGGGCCGAATTGAAACACTCATGAACCTGCCGCTGCTCTCCACGCTACTGCTATTACCCCTGGTCGGTGTCATAGCCATATGGTTATTGCCTTGGGTAAAACCAAGAGTAACGGCACTGGTAACTTTGAGCCTGGCTCTGATACCCGCACTCTCGGCGCTACTACTTCTGGATACACAAAGCAGCAATTTTCAGTTCGTTGAGCAATACCCCTGGATACCAGCTGTGGATGCCCATTTCAGATTTGGCATCGATGGCATCTCAGCACCCTTTCTGCCACTGACTATTATTCTGTTTATTGCAGTAACCCTGGCATCCTGGAATCGCATTCAAAACCTGACGCCGGTCTACTTCAGCCTGCTGCTGCTATTTGCCACGGCCACACTCGGTGTCTTTATGAGTATCGACACCCTGGCTTTTTTTCTCTTTTGGGAACTCACCCTCGCTCCACTCTACTTTCTTATCAGCTTGTGGGGCATTGGTCCCCATCGCCGCTATGCAGCCACCAAATACACCCTGTTCATGTTGGCTGGTGGCATACCACTGCTGTTGGCATTCACTGTATTGGCGATCAATCACGCAGAGATCATGGGGGCAACACCACCCGCCGGGCTCTCATTTGACTACCTGACCCTGATCGACACCCCACTACCCATGGGTTTGGAAACTGTTGTATTTCTCTTTCTATTGTTCGGTTTTGCAGTCAAAACGCCCCTCTTCCCGCTCCACACCTGGCTACCGATTGTTGCACTCGAAGGGCCGGTTCCTATCGCAGCACTGCTGGTGGGTTTAAAACTTGGCGCTTACGGATTGATTCGCTTTGCGATCCCCCTAGCACCGACAGCGGCACAGGAACTCCACTGGCTACTCGCCGGACTCGGTGTAATCGGAATTCTTTATGGTGCCTTGGCGGCACTGAATCAAACCAACCTGCGTCGCATGCTCGCCTACTCCTCCATGAGCCATGTCGGTTTAGTGGTACTGGGCATTGCCGCCTTTAATCAACAAGGCCTGCAAGGGGCAGTTTTTCAACTCTACAATTTTGTAATTATCGCCGGTGGACTCTTTCTGTTGACCGGCTATCTACATCATCGATTAGGATCAACCGATCTGATCCACCTGGGAGGCGCAGCTCAATCCATGCCCCTGCTTGCCGCCTTCTTCATGTTCCTTGGACTCGCCTCACTCGGCATACCAGGCACCAGTGGATTCCCAGCAGAGTTGCTGATACTGATCAGCGCACTGAACACCCACACAGGCGCCGGGCTGGCTGCACTCTTCGGAATGATTATCGGCGCAGGTTATCTGCTGAACAGCTACCGAAAATGTTTTTATGGGCCACTCATCGACAACCAGGTTCGCACAGCCCAAGACCTGCGACCCCGCGAGCTTCTCACCATGATGGTGTTTTCACTCCTGGTATTGATCTTTGGATTATTTCCAGGGCAGGTGTTGGAAGTAACAAAGGTTACTGCGGAAGCTTGGTTATCCAGACTTCAGTGATGTTATTGAAAACCATGCTGTTCTCTCCGCAGAAATAGGCTTGAAGCAGAATACTCAGTGTTTGCTTGAACAGACCTCATATTAATCAGATCTAATATCTGATTCTACGAGTGCCCTTTGCAGGGGTATATCCAACTCACTGAGGAGTTTGAAATAGGCTCGGGTTGTATCCCTGCTCATACCATAAAACATGATTCCAGTTGTTTCTTTGGAGTTGTGAACTACAAAACCACTTATTAGATATTCCTCACCTTGAATCGATATTCGCAGTAAAACTACTCCATTCAGTCCCAATGAAAAGCCATCGCTTTGAAGCTTCATCCCTCCAAGACTGATATCTTTAGTTGTCATGTTTCCAATATGATTGTCTTTTTTGAAGACATCAACTTCCAGGGACACTTGCATGCGTGGATAGTAGCGATGTTCCACTGTTTGCTCCTGGTGATCGTTATGGTCTTTCTATCTAGACCCTAGTGGATTGATTTTGTTTTTACTCATAAATATTTTCAATAAAACCTTATGCAAATAATAATGGCTTTCGCATACCCCCATTGCTTTATTACTAAAATCTATATCAATCATCAGATATTCTGATAGTTGTTCCGCTCCTTCTCTTCGGCTGATCACTAAACAGATACTTTAGTAACTTTAAGTATGGCTAATATTCATGACACCAATGTCCAATTAAGGTTACAGCCGACTGACCAAGATCAACTATCCATCACTTTTTTCCTATTTATCAGTGTTATATTGTTTGTAATATAACTACCTGACTGGAGCATAAGAGACTTGCACTCATAGGGAGTAGATCTATTGCAGTTAGGTATTGGCAGAAAAGTAAAGTTGAGCGCGAAGGATACACTCCTCTCTCCTAGTTGCGGGAGAATGGCTTGAGGAAGGGGGGGACGTTCATCAACACCATCATCCGCATCAAATATCGGAACAATAAGGATTGATGGATTTTACCTGTTACGTTTCAATACTTAATACGAGGGAAATAAACATCGCTTTAAAAGCGCGAGAACCTATTAACTCTTTTTTCTATGGAAGTAGTTGCAGCCCCTCATCCTGTGCGGCTAATGCTTTTTATCTCAAACCTCACTCGATATTGAGAATTAAACAAAATTAATTCGTTAACAAGATAGTGATCTAAGTTAATGGCATAGCTGTAAGTTACTTTGAGAAAAAACTCTCTAATAGATCGTACACCATCAATCTCTAAATCACAGAATATCGAACCAATTTTTAAGCTTTTCCTTATCGCACAAAGGAAACCAGATTCGACGCTGCTGGCCGCTGCCATCGCCATGCATCGCTGTTAACGTATAGTAGACAATAATACCTTCACCACTATGGCCATGCTGGCGCATCGCGTACATATCTTCTGGTAAATCCCGGTAGGCTGAGGAAATCACTTTATCGATACTATCCGTTGGTATCGCAGTAGCAGCTGTTCCGTGGGTTCCCCTTACCCACAGCGTAGCGTTGGTAGCATGAGGTCGATCTGTTTCAATCCATATCCGATAACCATAGCTCAGATAGATCACACCGTAGGTAATTATGAATAGCGTCAGAAACACCCATACATGAATCACTCTGTCATCGTTTTTGATCCCCGCTGCATCAAGAAGGCCTGAGAGTAAAACCATATCAAAGAGCGTTGCAAAGAGCAGAGCAATCACTAAACAGAACTGGTGTGAAGACTTTACATGACAGGAATAGTCAATTCGCTTAAACAAAGAGTGATTCTCCATAGAGTTTACAGATTACGCCAATTAGCCTACGGGAAATATAATTTAGAGTCATCACATGCGATAATTTTATCCTTCAGCCAGCAGGGCCTGCTACTGAACAGGTTCATGTTGATAAACAATTTTCTATTGCTGTAATTGAATAGAATTTCCTACCACAGACGAATCCTGCTAGATTATGAGTAATTACACCATATCCCCTCTCTCAGTAGCGAAGACGTTTTACCTAATCAATGGATTCACATATACGAGATATTATCCTTAGTGCTACTGGCGCCAGCGATCTGTTTGCTGGAGGAACAATTCAATCTCTATGGAGTGGATATGGCAGTCTTGATCGCTATGGACTGATCGGCTCAGAACTCAATAGCGTAGTGGTGAAGCATGTTCGTATGCCTGATCAGAGTAACCATCCGCGCGGTTGGAATACAGACCTTTCTCATAAACGTAAGCAACACTCCTATGAAGTTGAGACCAATTGGTATGAACATTGGGCGGCAGAGTGTGACGATCATTGCCGCATCCCCCACTGCCTGGCTATAGAGCACCATGACGATGAGGTGCTGATGGTATTGGAGGATCTGGACAGCAGCGGCTTCCCAGCGAGAAAAAACCGTGTCAGTAATCAAGAGATGCTGGCTTGCCTGAACTGGCTGGCCCATTTCCATGCCACTTTTATGGGGCGCAAACCTCAAGGACTCTGGAAGATTGGTACCTATTGGCATTTAGATACCCGCCCGGATGAGTTGGCAGCGATGGAAGATGATGAACTGAAGATGGCCGCCTCTATGCTTGATGCAATATTAAATAAGGCACCATTCCAAACCCTTGTACATGGTGACGCCAAGTTAGCCAACTTCTGTTTTTCTGACACAGGAACCCAGATTGCTGCGGTGGACTTTCAATATGTCGGTGGAGGTTGTGGTATGAAAGATATCGCCTACTTTATCAGTAGCTGCCTTGATGAGACAGCTTGTGAAGAATTGGAATCGACACTGCTCGACAGCTACTTCAACGCGTTAAAACAAGCCCTGGCAATTCACCAACCTGAAATCGACGGCTCAGAGGTTGAAGAGGCCTGGCGTCCTCTCTACAGTGTTGCCTGGACTGATTTCTATCGTTTCCTGAAGGGCTGGAGTCCTGGACATTGGAAAATCCATAGCTACAGCGAACGCCTTGCCCACGAAGTGATCAATCAACTACAAATCAGCCAATGAGTTTCAGCAGAGAACAACTTGAAAAGCTTACCCATCAGGCTATAGATGCAGCGCGAACAGCAGGTGAATTGATCGCAGAGCATCGCAATCAGGCTATAACTATTGGCCAAAAAGCATTAGGTACCAGTCAGGCTTCACAGATCATCACCGATGTAGATCATAAAGCACAAGCGGTTATTCTTGAGCAGCTTCTCCCCAGCCTGAAGGATTATGATCTTGCCTTGCTTAGCGAGGAAGCTCCTGATGATGGAAGAAGGCATAACAAGCCAGCTTTCTGGTGCATTGACCCGATGGATGGCACTTTGGCTTTTGCCAACAACAAACCAGGCTTTTCTGTCTCGATCTCATTGGTGGCTCGAAATGGCTCACCACTGATCGGTGTTGTATATGACCCTGTAGAGAAAACAACCTACCATGCTCTGCATAACCAGGGCGCTTTCAAGAACAATCACCCCATCACGCCTCCCCAACTCGACATGAACCGGCCACTCACACTACGCACAGACTATAGCTTTCAATCAGACACCCGCTTACAGCAGACCCAATCAGGGCTGGAGACAATAGCTGATAGAATCGGTGTTGAAGGCGCTGAAATTGAGTTTCACATAGGCGCAGTATCAAACGCCTGCTCTGTTCTTGAAGAGCCAAATACCTGCTACTTTAAATACCCTCGTCCCGACGCAAGTGGTGGCAGTTTATGGGACTATGCTGCAACTGCATGTATCTGCCAAGAAGCAGGCGCTGTGGCCAGCGATATATTTGGCAATCCTATGGATCTCAACAGAGTGGACAGCACTTTCATGAATCACCGAGGCCTTCTATTCGCTGGACACAAAATGCTCGCAAAAGAGATCATTGCATTAAATGAGCGCCTCAACCACGACTATAATAAAAGCTCGCAAGAATAATTTCTTGGTATCTTTGAACAACAGATACCGAGCCCCCTTAGAAATAGATATTCAATATAGTTGATAAGCGATACCCGTTAAAAGACAGGCTCTATCTACACTAAATTATTTAACTACCAGACAGGCTGAAATATTATGGCCCGGCTGTTGCGGCATACGCCCACTACTCTCCGCAACTAATTCATCTATTGTAGGGTGCGGCCCTGCCGCACCATGCCAGACTTTAACGAAAACCAGCTGACAAGCTGGTTAACAGAGTGTTTTCTATTCAGGAGATTGTGGGGGCAAGCCGTGTAAAGAGGGTTTATGTGGAATCGATACCCTTATGGTGCGGCAGGGCCGCACCCTACATCGCATGTCTTTTTAAACCTGCAGTGAAATACTAATTGTTTAGGAGTTGGCATTGAGATCTACAGAATCACCGAATTGTACTTCTTTTAACCATGCGAAATGTTTGGCCCTGTCATTGCGG
>JBEVWG010000001.1:9448-10635 GCA_040506705.1 Candidatus Thiodiazotropha sp. 6PLUC1 | reverse complement strand
TAACAGAGTTCATTCTATTCAGACTAATGTGAGATCAAGCAGTGTAAAGAGGGTTTATGTGGAATCGACACCCTTATGGTGCGGCAGGGCCTCACACTACATCGCATGTCTTATTAAACTGCAGTGAAACACTAATTGTTTAGGAGTTGGCATTGAGATCTACAGAATCACCGAATTGTACTTCTTTTAACCATGCGAAATGTTTGGCCCTGTCATTGCGGCATACGCCCACTACTCTCCGCAACTAATTCGTCTGTTGTAGGGTGCGGCCCTGCCGCACCATGCCAGACTTTAACGAAAACAGCTGGCGATCGGGTTAACAGAGTTCATTCTATTCAGACTAATGTGAGATCAAGCAGTGTAAAGAGGGTTTATGTGGAATCGACACCCTTATGGTGCGGCAGGGCCGCACCCTACATCGCATGTCTTTTTAAACCTGCAGTGAAATACTAATTGTTTAGGAGTTGGTATTGAGATCTACAGAATTAACGACCTGAATCATGCTTTTCAACACTGAGAGATGGACGCTATTTTTTACAGTCTCTTAGTTTCTGAAATGGCTGAATCTTTGAAGCTATCCCGCAAACTTCCAAGAGCATCCTCTCTCGGTAAAAAAAACAGAACTTTCAAATAAACTATTTAGCTCCGATAAGCTCAATGGAATAACCATCAGGATCTTCAACAAAAGCAATGATTGTTGCGCCAGCATTCATTGGGCCTGCCGGCCGAATTATCTTACCCCCCAACTTATTGATCTCATCAGTAGCTTGGTAGACATCATCCACCTCGATTGCAAGATGACCGAAACCGTTACCCATATCATACTTGTCAGTATCCCAGTTATGAGTCAACTCAATCACACTATTCTCAGACTCATCTCCATAGCCTAAAAAGGCTAAAGTAAACTTACCCTCTGGATACTCTTTTTGTCGTAGCAGGGACATGCCAAGCACCTGGGTATAAAAGTCGATTGATCGTTGTAGATCACCGACCCGAATCATGGTGTGTAACAGACGCATATTGGACTCTCTCCTCGATCGTACAAATGAAAATTAATTTCTCGCTTACAAATATCAACACGGCGTCCAAGTAGTTGCTTTCAGGACGACAAGAGTGGTGCCCCGTTAATGCTCCTTTACTTCAAAAGCAGGTTTAAAAAGACATGCGATGTAGGGTGCGGCCCTGCC
>JBEVWG010000001.1:0-9438 GCA_040506705.1 Candidatus Thiodiazotropha sp. 6PLUC1 | reverse complement strand
CGTTAATGCACCTTAACATCAAAACCAGGATTAAGAGCCCCTCTGCCACGTAACTCTTCTTAATTGTCTCACTCGACATATGATACCGAGTAAGATTGATCAGTTAATACTCTAGTGGTCGAAGTTATTAACCCGGTAATTAAATATTGTTGTCTTCAGCAACCATAGATTGCCTAAATATAATCTAGCAAACTGTTCTCAGGGACTCCAAAGCTCTGGACTGCCAATTCAAAACAGCGGATTTAACTGACATCTTTTTTGCGAGATCTGGATTGATCTCTTTTATTTCATTCGCGGCAAAGTTACAGAGAAAATTGGCTTTCATTTCTGCACGAGCACGATCAACACCCACATCCTGAAAAGGCACTGATGCCAGTAATAGAAAGCCGTCGTCTGGAATTCGTCCTGCATTCATATTGTTCTGGATAATGCCTGCTGCTTTGTGTATCGGGTCAGCAAGACTCGGGCTGTAGGGCCCGATGATCAATGCGATGTTGGGCATGTGCAGAAAATCAAAACCACGCCCAATACAGATCATCCACTCCCTGTGGACTATATCGAGTTCACGCTGCATTTGACGGGACTCTTCGACATGATCAAGATTGCCGGCAATCAATGGAAGCAGATCCTCACGCATCTGTTGAGACATGTCGGGGAAGAGCGCTTCCAAACGGGGTCTCAGGGTGTCCCTTTCAAAGGACTTGATCTCAGCCATGTTCAGTAATTCGCCGTTACTACCATGCAGAATCAAGGCATCTTCATCTGTTTCGAAACCACAAACGATGGGATAAACCGTTTGATGGCCAGCACCAAATACCGCTTCGACCTGACGCTTGATTTGGTAAGTGTGTGCTTTTGCTGCCTCAGTGTCGTAGTTAAAGCCGGCACAACCCCGTTGGGGATCACCCTTCGAGTAGTGGTAAGTTATCAAGATCATGGTGTGCCGGCCATCCGCAGTCACACTTTGTACATAGCTGGCCAGAACCTCACCCAGGTGGGGCCACCCCAAATCGAACATCCCCCCCAGATTACGAAATGGCTGAATGATTCCCTTGGGCGTGTTGGTGGCGATTGGAATATTGATACGCCCATCCATACACTTGAGTACTGCGATTGCAGTAGGGTGTTCCGCAAGATAGCGCGTGCGGGCCAACCAGCTTTCCGGACTACTGTAGGTAGTTGAGTGCTGATTAGCATGGTTAAACAGCCACTCGATACGATCCTGAATCGGTTTATTGTATAGATCCATAGTCACCTTCCCGCCTTTTTATTAGAAAGTTGCCTCATCACTCACCAGTATGTCAACTATTTGCGCTTTCGGCTGACTTGTTTCTCCGACTGGAGCACAGCCCAGGGAGACACTGGAGATCACTATACCTTACCTATCCTGTATACACTGGCCTGGTCATTGATAATCCTTCACTAGCTCAGCCAAATTAAGCTATTTCCACAAAATCCCCATCGAAACAGACTAGGGCCTGAATCCATGAGATGATAAGCTAATGCAATTGAATAACGAGATTAGATATGAATGAACAAGAGTTGATGAGTCGCATCAAAGGGCTCTATCCAGATGCTGAAATCACAGTTGCCGGGGAGAACTGCAGCTTTGAGGTCAATGTCACATCACCCGCTTTTGCTGATATGAAAAGCCTGCAAAGACAACGCTCAATTCTAACTTTGTTCAACCAGGAGATCGCCAGTGGCGAATTGCATGCATTGACTGTGCGCGCTAAAACTCCTGATGAGAATGCAGCATCTTAAGCATGTTGCTGAAAATTCATCTGATATAGGCATGAAAACCGATACTCAGCAGCGGGCCCTGGAACTTGTACGGGCTTATCATGATCGAACCAAACATCGCTTAGACAAATATGCAGCAGGCCCTGATTTTCTGGACTGGGAGCAACAACCAGACCCATTCAGACGCTTCGAACCAGCCTCATCGATACAACTCCCTCTCGATTTAGACGACCTGCCAGATCCCAGCCTGAATGAACTTAAAGATCATCAACCTCATGTTGCACTGCAAGAGTGGGGGCTGAAAGAGATCTCCAGTCTACTCCGCTTCAGTATGGGATTAGCCGCCTGGAAAGTCTATGGCCCGGATCGCTGGTCACTGCGCTGCAATCCCTCCAGTGGCAACCTGCACCCCACAGAAGTTTATCTCGTGGTGCACGGTCTAAGTGCACTAAAAGATGGTGTCTACCACTATGCCCCCTATCACCATATTTTAGAGTTGAGGGCTGAGATTCCTGCAGATGTAAACGATATCAACACACCCACTATCATGGTCGGATTAAGCAGCATCGCCTGGCGTGAAGCCTGGAAATATGGTGAACGGGCCTACCGCTATGTACAGCTGGATATTGGTCATGCTATCGGTGCACTCGCCTATTCAGCTGCAACCCTTGGATGTTTTCTTGATCGTATTCCCTTGTCACCTATCGAGTTGGCAAAACTATTGGGGCTTAGCAGAACAGAAGATTTCGATGGCGCCGAAGCTGAATATCCGGATCTACTGCTCAGACTTTGCAGCAACCAGAGCGAACAGGTTCCTCAGCAGTCGAACGAAAAACTGATTTCCGCCCTCTCTTCAACTGATTGGCATGGTCGTGCCAATCGGCTCAGTGATCACCCCAAACACCAATGGCCGATCATCGATAAGGTAGAGCAAACTCTGAAAACCTGCCCTCCCTGTCAGCAGGGCGCATTACATGATATGGCATTGCCTGAAGCCACCCCTGCACCTGACCAATCCGCACGCCAGATCATTTTACAACGACGCAGCGCACAAGCTTTCAACGGCAAGGCGATGCTAAAACAATCGGTTTTCTATGAGATGCTCGACAACTGTTTGCCGAGACCTCTTGAACTGCCATGGAAGAGCTGGCCTTTTCAATCCAGGTTACACTTGCTGCTATTTGTCCACCGGGTAGATGGCCTCGCGCCAGGACTCTACCTGTTGCTGAGATCCCATCAATCTCTACAGCAATTCAAAGAGAGTACTGAACAGGAGTTTGATTGGGAAAAGGTTGAAGATACTCCCTCTCACCTGCCCCTCTACCGACTGATCAGCACAGAAGTCAAAAAAGCAGCCCGCGCACTCTCCTGCCACCAGGATATTGCCGCCAGTAGTTTTTTCAGTCTCGGTATGCTGGCGGAATTTGATCTTGCTCTGGATCAGTCTGGCCCCCAAATCTATCCCGAACTTTTCTGGGAGGCCGGCCTGATTGGCCAGGTGCTCTACTTACAGGCCGAAGCTCATGGAGTTCGAGGTACAGGTATCGGCTGTTTTTTTGATGATGCTGTGCACGATCTGCTGGGATTGAAGGATAGTCGCTTTCAAAGCCTCTACCATTTCACCGTTGGCCAAGCAAAAGCTGACAACAGATTACAGACACTACCACCCTATGAACATTTGTTATGATGAATAAAACTGGAACCTCTGTGGCAATCGGAATCTAATCTGAGAAGAGTGCAAGGATCGCGTAAGTTCATTTTATTACTTTGTTGTCAGTGCTGTCCCGCTTACTTCAACCATTTCGGCTGTAACTGATTAATTGATATTGGTTTCTATTGGTGATTGAGAATTGAGATATGAAAAAGCATCAGCAGCTTAGGATCACGGCTAGAAAAAACTTACAAATCATCAGTATCTTAAAGAAACTCCCCTCTCCCCTTGCGGGAGAGGGGGTGAATAAACACCCTGTTTTCCCCAGCAATTAGCAAGAAAAATATGAACGATCAATGTGGTTTTATCTTTCAATCACGTGAAACGCTTCGCGTACACCCTCTCCCCAACCCCTCTCCCGTAAAGGGAGAGGGGCTTTCAGAGTTGTTCTGAGGAGATTGCAAGTAAATGGGATAGCAGTGCTTTGTTGTATAAAAACAGCAACAAATCATTAGCTTTTAAAAGCACATAATATATACAGAGAAAATAGATAGAGCGGGTATCCCGTTAAATTCCGCAAACACCAACCAAATATATAGACATAGGAATATCAAATGTTCATCGTTGCCAACAGAGTACCGGTTGCCGAAGACTATAGAGAGATGTTTGAAGCCCGTTTTCAGGCCCGTAGCGGTCAAATTGAAAAGCAAGCCGGTTTCGTACGCATGCAGGTATTAAAGCCAAGCGGTCCGGAGACACCCTATGTTGTCCTGACAAGCTGGCAAGATAAGGCCGCCTTCGAAAACTGGGTTGGCAGTGAGGACTTTAAACAGGCTCATGCCAACCCTATGCCAAAAGAGGCATTCGATGGAGAAGGCGCCATTGAAATGCACGAGGTCATCATCCAGGCAGAAAGCGCTTAAGGGCGCCTCGATTAATAATGCAGATTTAAAAAAACTATGGTATAGGCTGAGAATAGACTACCCAAAAAACCGGAAATAACTATACTTATCCGGGTATCTAATAAATTAATGGGAGGACCCAACCGAAATGAAGCCCGCTGTAAAAGTCACTATCACCGGCGCTGCCGGTCACATTGGATATGCACTGGCGTTTCGAATCGCCTCCGGTGCCATGTTCGGTCAGGAACAACCGGTCATTCTCCGTCTTCTGGAGATTCCCCAAGCCATCTCGTCACTGAATGGCGTTGGTATGGAACTGGAGGATTGCGCATTTCCCCTACTGCATGACATTGTCCTCACAGATGATCCAAGTATCGCTTTCCGAGGTACCGACTACGCCATACTTATTGGCGCAAAGCCCCGCAGTAAAGGCATGGAACGCAAAGATCTGATAACGGAAAACGCCAAGATCTTTTCCAATCAGGGTAAGGCGATCAATGACCATGCCGCTCCAGGGGTACGGGTTCTGGTGGTCGGCAATCCTGCCAATACAAATGCTCTGATTGCAGCTGCTAATGCGCCGGATCTGAGCCCCACTCAATTTACCGCCATGACCCGCTTGGACCACAACCGTGCATTGGGACAATTGGCCAACAAAAACAATGTCCTGGCTGCTGATATTAAAAGAATGACGATCTGGGGCAATCACTCCATGACCCAGTACCCACACATTGACAACTGTCTTATCAAGGGCCAAGCGGTTTTTGATTTCGTGACTCATGATTGGGCCATTGACCATTTTATTCCCCGGATTCAACGCCGAGGTGCTGAGATCATCGAAGCTCGTGGCCTCTCCTCTGCTGCTTCTGCCGCTGATGCGGTGGTCGATCATGTGCATGATTGGGCAATCGGCACTGAAGCGGGAGATTGGGTCAGCATGGCCGTTCACTCTGACGGCAGTTATGGCATTGATGAGGGGGTTGTATTCTCCTTTCCTGTAACCTGCAAAGATGGCGCCTATGAGATAGTCCAGGATTTGCAATTGGATGAGTTCAGTATCTGCCGATTGAAGGAATCAGAAAAAGAGTTGCGGGAAGAGCGTATGGTAATAGAGGATCTTCTACCCGGTAGCTGAGTGAAATAAAAGATGGAGATGCGCTTTTTCGCATCTTCATCATTAACAATCTTTACTCGATTAATTGCTTTCCGGATAGAACACAATAAAAAGGACTCAATCGAAGTATTGTCATGAGTAAAGTCAGTAAAAGAGAGCCCCGTCCGCACGCTCAGAATTTGAGCAAACCGCTGAGCAGATTAAGCGCTTCTGTCCGACCGGAAGGGAGTCTTGAGGTACTCTCTCAACTTGAGGTCAATGCTTTACGAGACACCAGCGCACGTGGTCTATACGGTCTCTTTCGACGCTGTGCATTGGCAGTGCTCAACTGTGGTAGTGATACCGATAATGCAAGAGAGATTTTCGACAGTTATCGGGATTTCGGCATTCACCTGATGCAGAGCAACCGTGGCATACAGTTACGATTGGAGAATGCCCCAGGCAGTGCATTTGTTGATGGAAAAATGATACGAGGCATTCAGGAGCACCTGTTTGCAGTGTTACGGGATATCATTTACGTCCATAACGAAGTCCACAACAACCCTTCTTACGACCTCAACGAGCCGGTTCATATCACCTCAGCGGTATTTCATATATTGCGCAATGCCAGGGTGTTGTATACCGGCATGGATCCAAATCTAATCGTCTGCTGGGGCGGCCACTCCATAGGCAGAAGGGAGTATGACTACTCAAAAGAGGTAGGCTACCAACTTGGTTTGAGGAGCCTGAATATCTGCACTGGTTGTGGCCCAGGGGCAATGAAGGGCCCCATGAAGGGGGCCGCGTTGGGACATGCAAAACAGCGTATTGGCGACGGTCGCTACCTGGGTATAACCGAACCGGGAATCATCGCCTCAGAACCCCCAAACCCGATTGTTAATGAACTGGTGATCATGCCCGACATCGAAAAGCGGCTCGAAGCCTTCGTGCGTACAGGCCATGGTGTGGTGATCTTTCCAGGGGGCGCAGGTACCATGGAAGAGCTACTCTATCTTCTCGGCATACTGATGCACCCGGACAACCAGGATCACGCCTTCCCATTGATTTTAACCGGACCAGCTGAATGCGCTGACTATTTCACAGAGATCGACCGGTTTATCGGCATCACCCTGGGAGATCAGGCACAACACCACTATCAGGTCATCATTGATAATCCTGCTGCAGTGGCCAAAACTATGGCAACAGCTATGGCCAGTGTGCGAAGTTATCGATACGAGCTTAATGATGCCTTCTATTTCAATTGGCGCATACATATCGAAGAGGATCTACAACACCCATTCCAGCCCACTCATCAGGCCATGTCTGAATTGGACCTGAATCGACAGCAGCAAGGCCACATCGCTGCAGCCAACTTAAGGCGTGCTTTCTCGGGTATTGTAGCGGGCAATGTCAAAGAGGATGGCATTCGAGCTGTAGAAGAGCATGGCCCCTTTGTTATTCATGGGGAGCAGGAAGTTGTAGAAGCTATGGACAGATTACTGATCTCGTTCGCAGATCAGAACCGAATGAAACTTCAAGGCGACTACGCTCCCTGTTATCATCTGGCTTTATAGTGAAAGTAAGCTTCTGAGCCCAAGCCTATGATGAAACATACTCTATTGCCGTTTTTTTTAATCATCTCGAGCCTGCTTGTGCCCTCCCCCGGTTATGCCGCCCAACAAAACAAAGAGTGGTTCGAGCGCGAAAATGTGTTTGGTGGCCAGGTCTACCTGAGAACCGCTGGCAACCCGGATCGTCCTGCAGTGGTGATGGTTCATGGACTGGGTGATGAGGCCTCCACATGCTGGGAGGATATCCTGCATCGACTCAAGAAGGACTACTTTGTTTTCACTTTCGACCTGCCGGGATTTGGCCGCTCAACCAAAGGCAATGCACTCTACTCTCCCGTCAACTACGCCCGACTGATCCACCAACTGGCCGAGAAGCATGTCGGTAAGCCATTTCATCTGATTGGACACTCCATGGGGGGTGCAATCAGTCTTCAGTTCACCCATAGCTATCCGGCAGATGTCAAAACACTGACCCTGATCGATGCCGCAGGTATCCTGCACCGACTCGCCTACACAAAATACCTCGCCCCGCTGGGCGTCGATAAAGTACTCGATCAATACAATGTACTCAATGAGCGAAAAGTGACCGACCTGGCAGGGGCACTGATGAGCGCATTGGAAAAACGTGCCCCCATCAACATGGATCTGCTGATCAACCTGGAACCCTTCAGATCCAAGGTGCTACGGAGCGACCCCACCTCTATTGCCGGACTGGCCCTGGTTCAGAACGATTTCAGTCGAATACCGGAAACAATTCACCAGCCGACACTGATCATTTGGGGCGATCAAGATAAAATCGCCCCATTAAGGACAGGCTATGTATTGGAATCCCTGCTACCTGATGCCAGACTGGAGCTGCTTCCTAATGGTGGACACATTGCTTTTATAGAACAACCGCAGCGGTTCCACGAACTATTGAGGCCCCATCTCAAGCAGAGCTACAAAGCTAAACAGAAACCAGCTTCCAAGCCAGAGAGTTCCAACTTTCGTCAGACCGTCCAGTGTCAGAATCAATCGGGACATACTATTACAGGACGAATCGGCAGCCTCTTGATTGATGGTTGCCAGAATGTCCTCATAAAAGATGCAGAAATCAACAATCTGGTGATTACGAATTCCACAGTCACCATGCGTAACAGCCGAATCATCTCCATGGCAACGGCACTTAAGCTGCACGACTCAAATCTCAACATCACCGCCGGCCATATCGAAGGCGAGGTGGCAATCGAGGCGAATAACAGTCGCCTCGACATTGCCGGTACTCAGTTGGTGGGCAGCCAGGCGGCAGTCAAGGCGCCTATGGATTCAACGCTGATCTTTTCTCTGGGACGAATAGACAGCCCGCTCTACGATGATATTGTGATTCACGGCATGAAAGTGGTCGCGCCAGGGGCTTATTTGTAATTTCTGTGTGTACAACAATCTACCGAAAAAATTTTCCGGCCACCCGAATACATTTTAAGCAGTTCGCGTACCCCTGGCTCAAGCCCAACTCTGCAGCCAGGGTTATAACAAAACGATAACAATTGAAGCATTCCTCTAGCAAACAGTGTCAATAGTAACTAGTGTTGGATATCAACTAACCGGCAAGCACATCAAGCATTGTTGCCATTCCTATTTACGCGGAGAGAATTCTTGTGAAACATCAATTTATGCAGTTATTGGCCATGAGTCTGCTACTTGCAACAACCAATGTAAATGCAGATAAAGCAGTTTTAGCTGGCGGATGCTTCTGGTGTATGGAGTCAGATTTTGAAAAATTGCCGGGCGTTACTGATGTAATCTCTGGTTTTACTGGTGGCACTTTAAAAAACCCTACCTATAACGGCGATCATTCCGGCCACTATGAAGCGGTGGAAATCACATACGACCCCAACATAGTCAGTTATGAAAACCTAATTGACCATTACTGGGTAAATATCGACCCCTTCGATAATCGTGGACAGTTCTGCGACAAAGGCCATAGCTATTTGAGTGCCATTTTTGTCGCAAATGAGCATGAGAAAGAAATCGCTGAGATGTCAAAGAGAGCAGTAGAAGCACAGTTTCCAGATAAAAAAGTTGCCACAGAAATATTAAATGCCTCAGTCTTCTATCCTATAAAAGGAGATGAGAGCTACCACCAGGATTACTATAAAAACAATCCTACACGCTACAAATTCTATCGCTGGAATTGTGGCCGTGATCAACGCTTAAAAAAGATTTGGGGAGATAAGGCCACTCATTGATTTAATTCAGTTCAACCACTTTCCCAATAATGATACTCCTCGAAGTAAATCCACATGCAGGGTGTGGCCCTGCCACACCATGCCCAACTAAAACCGAAACCACCTGACGAGTCGGTGTAGAGACGCTGCTGGTAATGAACCAAAGTATCTGCTTTTTTCGGGAATTCTCACCCTGATGGTGCGGCAGGGCCGCACCCTACGATTCATCATAGCTTATCGTGTGGCATGCCCCACCCACAACAAAACCATA
>JBEVWG010000004.1:0-93264 GCA_040506705.1 Candidatus Thiodiazotropha sp. 6PLUC1 | reverse complement strand
TCAATCAATTCCTAGACCGCATTGTAGAGGCTGATAATCCGATTTTAATCGACACCTATGAGGATAAGATCAGAAGCCTGCAAGAAGAGAAGCTGATTATGGACGAAAAGATCAAAAATTGCGGTCGTCCGATAGAGAGCTTCGAGGATACTTTTAGAACCGCTATCACATTCCTTGGAAACCCGCTTAAACTTTGGGAAAGCGAGTGCATCGAACAGCGCAGAATGCTGCTTCGAATGGCATTTGCGGACAAGATTACCTATGACAGAAATCACGGTTTTAGAACCGCCGCTTTCTCGCAGCCATTCTCGCTTTTAGCCGATTTACGGGAAGGGAATAATGAAATGGTGGAGGTGACGGGATTCGAACCCGCGACCACGTCGTTCATAGCGATGTAGTTCCACCTGCATTCGCCCGTAAATCGTTTGGGGCTGATGCCCCGGTGGAGCGGGCCCCATTGCCCGCCCCTCTTACTACTCCTATGCTGTTGCCAGCTGTTGGTTTTCAATCACGCCAACCCAGTGTCCGCTTTGCAGCTTTCCCCTGGCGAACTGGTCGATCAGGGTAAAGACCGCATCACTGAAGCCACCGATGTTGAGGATATCCTCGCGCTCCGGTGCCTGGGTGCTGGTGTAAGGCTGGATATCGAGACAGACCAACCGCGCCGCCGGGTTGCGTTGCCGGAACCGGCTCCACTCCGTCATCACCGCGCTAGCGGCACTTCGGCGAGAGTCGATCCATGACTCGTTATCCGACACCAACAACACCAGATCAGCCCGCTCCTGTCGCTTGTTCAACCAACGCAGCGGCGAGCTGCAATTGGTTCCACCACCCCCAAGAGATGCCAGTCTAGTGGCGTTTTCCATCACTGCCGCATCCGCTTTCAGGCGCACCCTGGAGACATCCCAGTCGAAGGGCAGCACTAGGGTATGCCGGTCCTTGCGCAGGAAGGCTGCCGCCACCAGTGCCGCCACATCAATGCAGCGGGTCGTGGTGGTTGAGCCTCTGCGCCAACCGGTAACCGGGTAGTGCATCGAACCCGACACATCGGGACAAACAACCACCCGCCCGGGCAACTCAGGCACATTACTCAGGGCGATCTCCATCGCCTGCTCCAAAGCCTGGCGTATCTCATCTGGCACGCCAGACGCTGACTGATAAGTGGTCAGCAACTGGTAAGGAAAAGCCCTGGCCTTGCGGATCGCTTTCTCATCGGTCAGACGCCGCGCCAGTTTCTTTACCATCTTCGGCTGTTTGAAGACGCCGTGACGCTGAAAGCTGTTGAGGTTCATCCGCACCATCTGCCAGCCTCCTCGCAGAGCCAGGACTGCCCATTTCGATTCGCTCAACGGCAGCGAGGTCAGCATCTGGAAAGGCACCTTGGGCAGCTTTCCACCCTCACGCTTGTAACGCTCAAAGCTATGCAGTGCACTCGGCAGCGATGCCAGGTCATAGGGCTTACCGATGAGCCAAGCAAAGAAGGCTGAACGCCAGGCCTCAGTCGGTTTTGGATGTACCATCTTCACCACATCAGCCAGAGACGGCGCATTACCCACCGTCGCTGCCAGCAGCTGCTGCTCACTGGATCGGTTCAGCCACTGCTGCACCAGACGCTTGGGTCGGGTTCCCAGGGATTTCCGCCCTAGTGCACCGCTACGCAGGATCTGTACGAAGTTGCGCAGCATGCGACCGTTATCGATGACCTGATCGAAGGCGATAGGCAGCCAATCGCTACCGCGAGTGGCAAGGACAGCACACAACAGTGCCGGCATATCCTTCATTCCCCCGTTCTGGCGACACCAAATAGCGGTGCGGGCGATGAATTCCGGCTCTACCTGGTCGCACAATTCGATCACCTGCTCTAACTGGGTCTCCGCTCCGGCATAGTAAGTACCGTTAAGGCATCCAGTAACCGCATACTGCGCCAGTGCGTGTTTATCACTCAGACGATAAGCGGTTCCACCAGCTTCGTTGAGGGTATTGGTTTTCATTGAACGCTGGGCTGCACCGGGAAAAAGCGCTTTGTTAGCCATCTTGCTGCTCCATTCGTTAAATACAATCATCTCCGATTTCCCCTACCTATAGCGAAGGGCGTGCCAGCTTTTCACGTATGCATGCATGCTATTGTTTTTACAGACTATTAGCTTGTTCTCTTGAAATTCGACATAAGTAGCGGACACTTATTTTGGCTTATAAGCTATATATATTTATATGATGTTATAATTTATTATCATTTTTAATTGCGGCTTACCTGAACGTCATTAGAAGGTGAATGGTGTGAAAGTGAAAAAGACGGTGGTTATCGGCTTTCTTGGCGCGGTGCTCGATGAGGGCCGCGGTAATGGTCGTTGGGAAAAGTGGCGTCCAAGCATCTCACTCTGCCAGCAGGAGGATCTTCTAATTGACCGCCTGGAGCTCTTCTATCAACCGGACAGATACCAGCGCGTGAGGGAGACCGTGGCCAAGGATATCGCAGCCATATCGCCGGAAACTGAGCTAGTATGGCGCCCCATGCCTCTCGATGATCCCTGGGATTTCGAACAGGTCTACGCCGCCTTGCACGGCTTTGCCCGTGACTACCCCTTCGAGCCGGAGCAAGAGGAGTATCTGATCCACATCACAACCGGTACCCATGTCGCCCAGATCTGCTTGTTCCTGCTGACCGAGGCGAACTACTTCCCCGCCCGATTGTTGCAAAGTGCGCCGCCCCCCAAACAGCGTGCGGGTAAGGTGGGTAGTTTCACCATCATCGATCTCGATCTGTCACGCTACGACCGTATCGCCCAGCGCTTCGCCGAGGAGCGGGAGGAGACCCTCAACTTGTTGAAATCGGGTATCGCGACCCGAAATCTCGCCTTTAACCGTATGATCGATGCCATTGAGAAAGTGGCTAACCGCTCTCCTGCTCCGATACTGCTGCTTGGCCCCACTGGCGCTGGTAAGTCGTTCCTCGCCCGCCAGGTCTATCAGCTCAAACGCAAGCGTCACCAGGTCACTGGACCCTTTGTTGAGGTCAATTGCGCCACCCTGCATGGCGAAGGCACCATGTCCGCCTTGTTCGGCCACACCAAGGGTGCCTACACCGGCTCAGTTGGCGAGCGCGAAGGCCTTCTCCGGCAGGCCGATGGCGGTCTGCTGTTTCTGGATGAGATCGGGGAACTAGGGCTGGACGAGCAATCAATGCTGCTGAAAGCGATCGAGGAGAAGCGCTTTTATCCCATGGGATCTGATCATGAGGTAGAAAGTCACTTTCAGTTGATCGCTGGCACCTGCCGTGACCTGCGTATCGATGTCGAGCAGGGGCGGTTCCGCGAAGATCTCTATGCACGCATCAACCTCTGGACCTTCCATCTTCCGGGACTGGTGGACCGGCCGGAAGACATCGAGCCCAATCTGGAATTTGAGTTAGAGCGCCAGGCAGGCGAACTCGGCCGCCGGCTGAGATTCAACAAACCAGCAAGGCAACGTTATCTAGCCTACGCCACCGCCCCAGACACTGCCTGGCGTGGCAATTTTCGTGAACTCTCCGCCTCGGTCTCCCGTTTGGCCACTTTGGCCGAAGGGGGGCGTATCACAGAAAGCGATGTAGAAGATGAGATCATCCGCCTGCGTAATCAATGGCGCAATGACGGTACCAACGACGATGGACTTGAGCGGTTGCTGTCAGCTGAAACACTTGCACAGATCGACTTGTTCGACCGTTGCCAACTGGATTCTGTGATCAAGGTTTGCGCCAAGTCTGGCACCCTCTCTGAGGCGGGACGGACGCTGTTTAATGCTTCCCGGCAGCGGAAGAGCAGCAGCAATGACGCGGACAGGCTGCGTAAATATCTGGCGAAGTTTGATTTGACTTGGGAGAGAGTTCGAAGCGAGTGAACAGAACCGATAAAGACTCAGCTCTGAAAGAGACAATCTACCTTTGGTGTCTAATCCATTTCCCGCCGGAGTCCAATTCCATTCGTGTTCCCACCAATTCATATCATTGTTATTAGTTTGTATTGTAGTGGTCACGGGAGAAGTTCGAATCGTCGCTCTGGCCAATCTTACGTCGAATGAAGCGGGAATTGTCAACATGCTGCCGAGTTTTCATACTCAGCAGGGTCTCTGCAGCGCAAGGTCTGTCAATATGATTTGATCTCACAATCTCCATGGCAGTTTTTTTGAGAGTCTTGAATTGACGGTACAGCATCATATAGCCATGATCAGATAATTGAACATAAACATAAAATATCAATCCCTGTAATATCGATATTATCACTATCTTCTCTAAGCCAACTGACGTGAATAAGTGGAGTATGATACCAGCTAACATACTGAATACAGCTGTAATCAATAGTTTAGATAAAAGTCGTAAAGGTCCTTCGATCTGGACGTTACTGTCATATTTTGTGATGACTCTTTTCTGGTCGTCAGTAATATTCATATATTTCTCTCAATTAGGCATGCCTAACTCGATAGTAACGCCTTAATTAATATGGGTAAATTGTCCATATTTGAGCCTAAATGTGCTTTGGCTCACCGAATAGTTTTATATACTGTATCCTATCGCGAGATAGCAGCTCTGCTTTCGCCTGTACTTCACTAACCATTGATACCTCTGACTTCGGAAGGCCTTCTAATGGAAACCAGAAATTGAATATTCCATAATTTCCTTTTCGAGTTTGAAATAGACGTGTGCGAATAGGAGACCCTTGTACACCAGAGCCTTTCCAGTCACCTAGGATTTTTGAATCAGCGGGATTGACGAGATTAATTCCGTTAACGGTAAATTCCTTGTTCCAATGTGAATTAAGTGCTTGTATATATTTTTGTTGCAGTACAAATTTTGCAAAACGATATAGAGCAATAAAACCGATGATAATAGCAAATAATGCGAGTATTCTATCCATAGACGTACCTAATTATGTAGAAGTCGGAAATATATTGTTATCGATAATAACACAAGCTTCATTAGCCTCTATCAGATCATATCTAATATTCCTAAATACTCTCTATTCATGCAAGTCTCAGTTCGGCCATTAGCGGGCATTAAGAGTTTTCTCTTAACTCGCCTGATCGGTTTACTATAACTCCACGAGCGAATCTAAGTTTTTCGAGCAGACCACCAAAATTCTCTGGGGCGGTACTTATGTCTCCAAGAGGACAATATTCTTCGTCACTAATAATGCCAATTTGGCATTTTGAATTCTGTGAATTCAAAATAAGTGTTTTATCCTCGTCCTCTTTTACTGGGTCGATCAAGAAACGGTTAAAGAAGCTAAATTCCTTCTGCTTGGACATATGGCTAACTTTTGAACAGTAATTTTTTTCACTACAGTTAATGCTTAGTTCATGAAATATTGTGTTAAAAATTGGTTCATATCGATTAAACTTCAGTTCGTCAGGAAGCTCAACGTCCGATTCTGCGAACTCCTCAGGATTAAACAATACTTTAGCCGTTATCTCCTCGCCATATCTTAGCAAAAGACACTCCATAATATACGATAAACCTTTAATAAGTGGTGTTTGATCCCTGTTTAGTGCACAGCATTTGAATATGAAAGGATAAACATTCAACATTCCTGTAGCTGCAACCGAAAATAACTGAGCTTCATCTAATTTCAACCCCCATTGCCGAGTAGTAACATCTCCATAAGCAACTTCGGCCAACACTGCAACTAAAGTGAGATACGAATTATGGTAGCACTCATCTCTTTTATCCCATAATTCTTCTAATTCACCACCAGCTGGGAGAAGCATAAGATTTGAAAATTTAGATTCAATTACTTTACAACGACCGCTAAATGCTAATGAAGACGGAAGAAATTTAGCAAGTGTTCGAGGATTTTTTCTTAATAGTATTTCCAGGTCATGCCCTTGCCATACTGAAATTTGTGGTGTCTTATGCGTGGATTGAAAATCATTTATCCAATCCAATGTGGGGTTGGAAATGGTCTTATTCGTAATTATGACGACATTATCTTTTAAGTTATTTCCTGCAGCATTTAATATCGTACTTTGAATTTGAGACTTCTCTAATTGTTTTTTTCGATGTTTCACTTCAAACCAGTACTTCTCCTCTTTGGACGCAGCAGGCAGAACAGTCCAAAACGTTGCTTCTAAATCTCGTCCACCATCGGTAGCAGAGTTTCCTTCTCCGCCCTTTCTCCACACTAAATTTGAAAACCCCATTTCATCGAGTAAATGAAATATAAGATTTTCAAAATCTACAGGGCTGATTTCTGAAAAATTCAATTGCTCCTGTAAGAAATCTATATCTGTAAGAGTAATTGATATGTCAGTCATTTTGATTCTCTATTTAATCGTTTTCGGTTTTATCCACTAAGCCGTGCTCACATAGCTCTTGAAAAATATCTTCGAGTTCTGCATTCAACTGAGATATATACTCTGTGACCACATGGTAGATAATGTCGCCGTCGTCTTTTTCTTCAAGTTCAAAATTAAAAGCACCAGATTTAAGAGCCACTATAAGTTTATTGAATACTTTTTGGATTTCCCTAGGGACATCCTGAGTGATGGGAATAATGAGAGTATTCTCCGGTAATTTGAGCTCCAAAAAGTAATCTTCTTGAACTTGAGTTATATCTGCCTTATGGATTTCCATAGATTTGCCCCCTTTCTCCAAAAGCATCCCTTCCTCCTTCAAGCGTCCTCATGCTAACTTCTTTCCAATCCATTTCACTTTTTTCTTCTCGTAAATCAGTGAGGTTATTCGAGAACGGATTCCCAACGTATGTTTTGTACCCATTTAGATCGTGGTGACGATAAACAGAGTTGTACGGCAGTGTTCTTACAGCTATATTCGCGTCATGAGTCGCAATAAATACCTTTTTTCCAATCTTAGCTTTTTCCTTAATGAGCGGAACGATTACATTGTTTATGTACTCATTTCCCAGGCTCTTCTCAGGCTCATCCAGAATATATATTTCCTTGTCCTCATTCAGCTCCCTGTGAAGCAAAATCATTGAGGCTTCTCCGGTGGATGGTTTATATTCCTCTTCATCAATCATAAAGAACCTATCGAAAACCAACAGCTCTAGTAATGTTGGTATGGTGTCTATCCCCTCGATCTCATTGAGTTCTGAAATGCTATTAAACAAATCTTCGGAGTAAACTTTCTCACTAATTAGTTTGATAGCCTTAGCAAAATCCTTCTGCGGATTTTTTTTCACCTTACTCAGCGGCTTATATCTACTCGCGCTAATTTTACCATCCTGAATTAGAATTTCAGTCGTACAGTAAAGGTCTCCCTTATCATCTAGATTTCCAATATATGTGGGATCGACTTTTATAGGTTGTTCAATGTTGTGAATAATCATTTGCGTCGCCAGTTCGATTGCTATGCGGTTTCTAGCATATTCACGGAGCCCTGTACCGTTTGGCTTAGATGGTGTTCCAGTTTTTTTTGTTATTTCGCTCTTGAAAATATCAACTAGCTGATTAAAGAGAGAACCAGACTTCCCAGAAGAAAACAGATCAAATGCCTCTACACCGAGTTTTTGCGACGCTTTGTTTAAAATTACACGGAGGGTTCGAAGCTCATCTTCGGTAATAGATTTTTTAAATTCGTCGCTTTCTTCTATAAAATTGAGGAACTGGACTACGTTATCGTCCGTGCCTAGCACTACCTTAAGTCTTCTATCAAACTGTTGTGTGCTGACTGTTGAGAAATCCTTAATTTTGATCGTTCGCGCCTTTTTGTTTTTTAGGCTGTCTGAAAAAAAGCTTCTATATTTGGAAAGGCTGGTTACACCAACTTCTGAGGCATTCCTAACCAGCTCTATCTCTTTATTACAATATTCAATCCCAAAATCTTTTAAGTCAATTTTTAGACTTTTGCCACCTAAGTCATACTCATCTTCCAGTCTGACAGTTCCCGCTTCAAACTTTTTACATCCAATTCCCTTGTTAGAATAGAAGCTAGCTATCGCAGCCAAGATGTCTGATTTACCAGTCCCCTTTGCACCAAAGAAAATATTTATATCGTCGTAGACGACTAGTTCTATCGGTAAATCGTCTTTGAAGGGCTTTACGCAAATCTTTTCAGGATACTTCTGATCCAGTAGTGTGTTAATTGCAACTTTGTCTTTATCGAGTAACAAGCAAAATTGCTCAAAGCTTTCGACTGGTAATCTTAGATCAGGCAGCTTTTCTGGATATGCTTGATACTTATCCCAATTTTGAACATCGGATCCGTAAATAGATGCATGACCGTGACATATAAATATTCCTGCAGATACTGCGTTAGTCGCCTCTTTGAGCACTCTATTATTTTTTGCCGTATTATTAATAATGAACTCAATATCCTCATCTAGGAGATCAGGTTTCTTCTGTTTGTAATGTGCAATATAGATTGGATTTAGCTGATCAAATGTTAAGACAACATCTGAGATCGAAATCGTAAATGCGTCTGGGGTTGTGTCTTTTGTAACTTCACAAATCACTTTTGCAAGATCTTTTGCCTTCGAAGGAGAGACAATCACAAGCAAATGTCCGCGTCGATCCTCAACAACAACATCGAGCTCAACACCTGGCCATATTTGAAAATCGCCTCCCACTGTATGGGTAAACTCTTCATACTGATCTAAATCGAAAACATTGTGATTAGTGATTGCGACGATTTTCACTTCTGTGGAAGCGATTATTTGGTGGAACCTATTTGCATCGACCTCTCTAGAGGCTGCGTCACCTTGCTTCGTCTTTTTTGTGTGGACGTGAACATCAATTTTCATATCCCTTTTCAACCTCTACTATCGCATTAATAACTATGTCCGCTTTGGGTCGAAATCAGACTATGCACCATATTATTTTATGTGTTCTAAAGCGAAGCTGCGTAAACGAAATACCGAAAACTTCTCGCCAAAACGAATATCATGTTTGGTAAATAATTTATACCAATAACGCCTCGGGCATCTTCAAACCCAAGAACAAAGACTTATACGCCTCTTCGATTCGCTTCTGCGATGGGTCAATGTATTCAATCGTCATTTCGGGATCTTCATGATTGAGTATGTATCGGATCAACTCAAGATCGCACCCCTTGCGATCTAACCAGCTGGCAAGGGTCCGCCTGCCGCTATGACTCGATCCCCCTTCTATGCCGGCACCTTTGAGGATCTCCCGCATCAGGTTCTCGAGGGAGCTACAAACGAGGACCTCTTTCATGCCCTCACTCGTTTTGTAGCGTTTTGTGTTGAACGCGAACTTTCGCCAAGAGCCTTTCTTTGAAAGGAAGAGTGGGCTATCACCTGAGAGTCCCCCGAAGCTTCCATCCTCAGAAATCATGGCTTGCTCGTTGACTCTCTGTTGTAGCCAACAGTGAAGCGCCTGCCTGTGTTGAGGAGCAACAATATAGGCAATGCGTGACTTGTTGGTTTTTGTATACTTTGCCGGAATCGAAAATGTCTTTTTCAGTTCTCCATTCGGTCGGCAAACATCTTTGACCTTAAGCTGAGCAACCTCATTGATTCGCATGCCTGACCCGAAGAGCATCATGATAATCGCTACGTTTCTGCGTCCAAGCTCACCCCGTGATGCTCGCCATAACACATCAGTCAGTTGCCCTGGTCGATCAATGACTTGAGCTTTCCCTTCCCCCGGCTCATACAGTTCAATAAGCCGCTTTACCGGCCTGACCTTAGAAACCATAAACTGAATCCACCTCAATGTGGTGCCAAATTCCAATGATGATACTTGTTGGATCAGAAATCAATCTGAACACAGTGTTTATAGGGATTCATTGGAATCTTCCCTTTTTACATGAATGACAGAGTCGAGTAAGTTCATATCCAGTTGGGCCTTTTGAAAGTCGAGATATCCTGCAGGCAGGCCTCTGATATCATTAAAACTTGAGCATTTCGTCAATCTCACTGGCGACAAAGCCTGCTTTTAATATCGATTTCAAATCTTTTAAATATGTCGCTTTTTCAAAAGCATCAGCAAACGTCGAGAATCCAAAGGATTCAAGTCTACTAACGAGTAATCTAGTGTTGTTTTCGCCGGGCAAATGACAGACGAGGCTTATTAACTCATCGATAGAATCAGACAGTGTTCGCTGAAACGGACTGCGTACATTGGTTTGATGTGCCACTAGCGGTTTAGCGACACTTTCGCGGAAGTTAGAGAATAACTTTTTAATACCGCGTTCTCTCTTCCAAAAATCAAAGTCTATATTATGGATAGCTACGCCCTGAGAATCATTGAAAATTATAGAAACAGGTCTTACATCAAGGCCATGTAATCCGAATGACGTCTCAACGACAAGACCCTGAACGTCTCTACCCATTTTCCATAAACGTATTGCTGTTTGATTGTCATCAGCGGGGATGTTTAAGATGAGGGTATCTCCAAGTTTGTCACGCACTTCGTACATATAGACCTGATTAATGTCATCGAATCCTACCTGTCCATAGCTGGAAGGGATAATCATTGCAGGTAGCTGCACCTGGCGCCTACCAATCCCGTGACCGAGTCGAATTTCCACATCCCTCCTGAAGGACGACCATTCGTCATGAACCCCATTAGACTCTAGAATCTCACCCAGTGATATTGGCATTGGTTGGTCATGGTTTGCATGCTGGCTCTTACTGGAAATTGCCCCATCACTCGCGATCAGAGGTTTTGCCAAGTGAACTCGACGCCCCATAACGCCACGCAATGTACTAAAACCCCAGACTGGCATTTGGTAGGCTGTTGACACATCGAAAGAAAGATCGATTCCAGCGCTTCGTCCTTCAAGCATGGTTAACCATTCACAGGATACAGGATCAAATATATAAGCACTCAGCCCCCTTGCGCCCGTCGTACTTCGCCATCGCGATACTGCCAATGGCCATACCTCCATCGGCTTGCCGCTTTTGTACTCTCTTTTTATTGAACCGGTTAATATCTGGTTCGTTGGATCATTTCTAAGTGCCTCCAATAAAGTATAGGCACGTGATGCCCGCAAGAAGAAGTCTGCAGGATCAAAATCAATACTTCGTTCGCTAGAAGCTCGTGCTTGCCGGCTTAAAGCCCTCAATTCTGCCGATAGTCTTGGAAGTGACTCACAGCGGCTTGAGATTGCAAGATCCAAGAGCAAGTCGTGTCCAAGAGGAGACCTGCTCGATAATGTGGCCGTTACTGCTTGCTCGATGGTTAGTTGCGTGCTGTTGATGAAAGCATTGTCAATACTCGGGCCTGTTCCTATAGCATACGAACTATCTGAAAGTTGTAATCCCTCTTTCTGCCGGACCAGTAGCGCCGCTACCGTAGATAAAAGCCGTTTACGTGTTTTTGGTCCTTTATATGCAGCACCCTTTAAACCGCTACTACCGATAAAGGTGACTTTGGTATCCATTTCTTCAAATAAAACCGCTACATTAAGCCCCTCTTCAATTATGCAATATTTGGGATTGTCGGATATTAAGGCAAGGGATTTACTCCAGTCAGCACCGGAAAACTTTATGATTTGCTCATCCTTTAGCGCGCAGATTTCCTCTAAAGCAGAGGACGGTTTAGGTTCGTTAGGTGTCTCCTCAACAGAGGAGCTTTGCTCACGAAGCAATAAAACCGCCACTAGGATATGTCGACAAATTCCATGTGCTTTGCAGGTACAAGTGGCTGCCTTAGGGCCTTTCTCGTCGAGATCTACGGACGCTTTGCCTACTGTTACCGTTGCTTTGTTATCATCGATATTCTCAATAGTTCCAAGACCGGCCTCGACATCTCTTTGAGCCCGTCTGAGCAAACCCTTTGATGTCAACGTTTCAAGCGCCATACTGTCGTGGCTCAAAATCATCGACCTGAGTGTCATTGCATGACTCCTGCAAGCCATTGGGCAAACCGGTCTGGTGTCATGGCCCCGACATGCATGCCGAGGTCTGCCAATCTCCCTGCAATCATCTGGTCGTAAACCGGTTCGCCGCCATCGTCTAATGCAGCAAGACCGATGAGTTTTACTCTTTGCTCAGCAAGGCGAGCGATCGATGCATACAGCGGACGCGGATAAGCACCCTCGCCAAAATCACTGATTAGTGTAAGCACCGTCCGATCTGCATCCTCAACAAGATTCTCACAGTAGGCCACCGCTTTGCCAATATTGGTACCACCACCAAGTTGAACTGATAGCAGCGTCTCTAACGGATCTGTTAGGCGATCAGAAACATCAACCACCGAGGTATCAAAAAGCACCATGCTTACTGTAACACCAGGTAATCCTGACAAAATCGCTGCCATTACCGCGGAGTAAATTATGCTGTTTGTCATTGAACCGGACTGATCTACACATAATATGATCCGCCAAGGGAGGTGTCGGCGCTCACGGGCATTGAAGAATATTCTATCCGCGATAATACGCTCTCGAATTGGATCATAGTTTTTCAGGTTCGCTCTAATTGTCGTGCGCCAGTCAAAATTAGCTGCTGATGCGATGTTTGATCTTCTGAAACGATTCTTGCGACCTGAAAATGCGCGTTGAATTTCTGACCGCAGCCGCTCAACGATCTCTCGAATGACTTGATCTGCGATTTCGCGTAACTTCTCTTTTACGGCAGGCTGCGCGCGGCCCTGGAAACCAAGGAGGACTTTTAGCAGATTCTGATTGGGCGCGAGTGATTCGAGGGTTTGTGGGTCATTGAGCAGATCAGACAGACCGTATCGATCAAGGGCATGGTCTTGTAAGGTTTCAAACACCGTTTCGGGAAAAAGGCTTCTCGCTTTACCGAGCCAATTGATCGCATTCATTTGAGTGGGATCAAGACTTCCTGGGCCACGACCGGTTTTTACACCGCGTTTTTCGTATTCACGTGAATATAGGAAATCCAGGGCGCGATCAATTTCCTGATCACTTTTCTCCAGTATTTCGAGATTATCACGGGCATATCGCCCGAGGGCCAGACGCCAACGTCGCTGTGGCTTACTGGTCATCTGCCCTCCTCTAACCATGCCTTCAATCCATCTGAATGCATCGACAACCTCAGTTTGCGCTCAATCTCAATACCTTGCTCTAGATCTTCTTCCGAAAGTTCGTGCTGGGAATCGAGATACTCTAATCCTCTTCCTCCATGCATATTTGCAAGCAGACCGGCAACCCTATCGGTCTCGCGCGGATTCAGCGCTGTAAATGCCAGTCGAAGATGGGGTAACAATTCAAGAAACTCATCTTCTGTGAGATCACAGAGTAATTTATCAATTTGTTGTAGTACTTCTTTGTTACGCCAGATGATCTCCGGGGTAGTAAAAATGAGTCCTCTTAAGATTCCTATTCGATCTTTTGCATGATCAAAGCTACCATTGAAACTCCCAGCTAAAGCGCGGCAAACCTCTTCAGGCGATCTCATGTCAGCCATGAGCGCAATTGCCAGGACTGATCCGAGAATAACAGGTGGTGGTTTAGCATCCGCAACGCGATTAATCGCTTCGTCAAATTGACTTCGATCGAACACTTCAGCGCCGGGCGAACGTAACAAATCCATAATGAGTCGTAATGACTCAATGTGTTCCTGAATATTTTCATCTGATGATTTAGGAAGGTCTTCACAAAGATAAATAAGCCTTTGATACGCGGCTTGGCGGACTTCACTAAGAGGTAAACTATCTGAAATCTGTAGGGGGCTAGATGCGTTTGTGATTGTGTGAAGTCGTCGTAAGGTCTGTGCCACTGAATAGAATTCACCGTGAGATTTTATATCTGCCGCGAGTTCATTAAGGAAGTCGTGTAGATTCTCTCCGAGACCAGCAAGTAAACCTTGTACGAATAAATCAGTCAAGCTGATGATATCCCGACTTTTGCCTGCTTTATAGATCTCAGACTGTTTGTTTCTCAACACGCCGATACAGGCACTATTGACGCTATCGCCGATTGTTGCCAGCGAGATCAAGCGTCCTTCTACCATCGGAGACCAAGCAAAAGACCACTCTTCAAACAATCTTTCTGTATGTACATCAAATAAAAAATCAGGCCCAGTAATTCGATTTGCAAAACCGGATTCTAACAGGGACATCGCGTGAAAGAACTGTGACACAGCTAAATGTGAAGGCTTTCTGCGAATATCAAGTTTGCGCTGTCTTCGTGCACCATCGCGAATATCGACACGCAGACTCTGCGCTCGAGATCGTGCATCGTCGACAATTGGGGGTGACCCTGCCGAGGAAGGGATATCTCCGATTGCATTACCTCGAAGGAAGTCAAAAATCCTTTCCGTCCATATCTCTCGAACTCCGACTTCGCCTTTCACCAAGGCTGTTCTAACCGCATCAATTAGGTCATGACGCCCTGCCCCCTCTCTCCCACGCATAGCTGCCAATGCTTCGGCAACACGGAGTACTTCTACTTGTGCCGGAACAGTCATCGTATGGCCTTCTTCTCTAAGATTGCGACTAAATCTGGTTACCAGATCTAACGCAGTTTCACGCCACTGGGGTGCGCCATTTGCATCTTTAGCCCGATGCCATAAATAATCGTAGTAACCAGGTTGCGGTAAACCTGCTCCATAGCCGCTTAAAGCATCAAGCGCTTCAAATCCATATCGAATGAGATAAGAATTTCCCGGTTGCACGGTTGCGGCCTTCTTTGTTCTTTTTCTGCTTTCAACAGCTTTTATCAATGCGCTGGTATGGAAACCGCCGGTAATTACCAATACAGGGCCTTCCTTTTTTAAAGCCCCAAGGAGTGCATTACTCATGTGCTCTTCACGAGTTTGATCGCCATTAAGTTCTATCGCACTTTTTGGTGTAGTGTATCGTAGGCATGCACAGTAAGCGCCAACGTCGGCTAAAAAGTCTCTCCAATTATCCTGTCCAAGGCGAGATTCAAATAGGTGGTCCCATAGCTCATAGCCATTTCGACAACCAATCTTTTGACACATCGAAGCAACGAAATCACCTGTGTCGAAATGCTCTTCACTATCGATCACTAAATTCTCATCCGTAGAAGGTGTCGATATCATGGCCTTATTAGCCGATGGCAAATCGATGAATTGAAGCTTTGCCTTGACTTTCTGACCTTCTACTAAGGCAACATACTCCGGCGAATGGGAACAGAATGGATAATAGGTCGCTAGGCGTGGGTGTTCTTTTTGATCTATGAAAACCGCTAGCGCAACAGGTGGAACTGTGTTTTTGTGGAGAAGTAAATTGATGTGCTTTTGCAGATCAGTAGGCGCTTCGATTAGAATTTGGCGGGGCCTGATTTCACGAATGAGTGCTCTCACTGCCCAAGCGCAAGCCGGCGAGTGGTGTCTTATCGGTGCGAAATAGAGTCCGGTGTCTTCCTGAATCAATGACCCACGAAGAGAGTCTAACTGTGACAGGTCATCCATCTAAATCCTTCTTTGCTGCCTTATAAAACTCTGACCACGCTTTGTTTCTCTTCATTCGTACTTTAGCGATCTGATCAACATAGGCACGGAACCTCCGAGCATCCTCAAGGTCATCTTTGAAAACGACGCCACGGATTTGCCGAGCAACATGTGAAGTCGACATGTTGGTACCATCTAAATATAGTGCATCGAGTGCCGCCGCATGCGCGACATTAACTGCCTCTGCCGTAGACATAACGCTATTGGGTGTTGCTACAGACGCACCATCTTCAGTCTTTCCGGTTCGCAAATCCCGAAATACTGAAACCAGCACATCGATCACATTGGTATCGATAGGTGCCATTGTTGCATGATTATCCATCCGCTCAGCAACTTGACGAGCAACCAGCTCCTTTTCAAAATTGGCATCAGCTATGGGTTTAACGGTTTCGAAATTAAAACGTCGTTTCAACGCACTCGACATGTCGTGTACACCGCGATCTCTTAGGTTTGCGGTTCCAATCACATTGAAACCGGGAACAGCACGAACCTCTTTACCAGGACCAAGTTCAGGAATCGAGATTGTCTTTTCGGACAGAAGAGAAATCATGGCGTCCTGAACCTCTGGCGCACAACGTGTCAACTCTTCCAGGCGTGCAATTTTCCCCATTTGCATCGCCGAAAGTACAGGTGAGGGAACCAATGCCTTTTCACCAGGCCCTTCCGCTAGTAAAAGCGCATAGTTCCATCCGTATCGCAGGTGATCTTCTAGAATACCCGCCGAGCCTTGGATCACAAGATTTGAGTCACCACTGATCGCGGCAGCCAATAGTTCGGAAAGCAGAGACTTTGCTGTGCCAGGCTCTCCAACCAGCATCAATCCCTGATGCCCCATTAAAGAAACGATACACCGGTCTACTAGCGGATCATCCCCAAAGAACTTTTGTGATATATCTAGGCTTTTATCCCCGAGGATAAAACGCCTTACCGATCTCGGCGATAGCAACCATCCATTTGGTTTGGCCTCCCGATCATTTTCCTGCAGCCGTTTTAGTTCCTCCGAAAACTTGGTCTCTGCAGGTTCGCGTTGTACTTGAGTCACATCCATGGCATGTTTTTCTCCCAGTTTTCATCAAATGCGCCTTTTTCCACAATTGATCGATAATCATTCCAACACTCGGATAGTAATACTGGCGGGACATCTGAGAGTTTCAAGGTTCCTCCGGTTCTTCTTCCAGACGAGTAGCGTTCAAATGCGAGTGAGATCATTGCGGCTGGAACATTTTCTTCGGGCAGGCAGTTTCCGGAAAACTCAATGATTGCCAGGATACCAGCACTTTGGAAGTTCTTTTTGTACTCATTAAAGTAGCCGCCATCCATAGCTTCACCGCGTTCATATCCCAGTTTTGATGCTTCACCACGAAACGTAAAGGTATCCGTGATCCACCCCTTACGGTCTTCAATAATGGTCATCGACGCTTGCTCTTTATCAATAGACAACAGGGGACGAGTAAACTGTTCAAACAGTGGTTTAACCTCGTAGTCGTCAAGATGGCGCTGCCATGCCTCAGTCTCTGAGGCCTCAATCAGTGCGCCATGGGCAAGACGGATCGATGAAAACGATTCAATGTCGATATCTTGATCGTTAGCATCGGTGTAGTCACCTTCTTGGGTCGGTCGAAACGCGGTGACAACGTTTTCACTGTCATCCAAACCCAACCAGACACTGCGTTCAGCCAGTCGTCGCATGATGGGGTGTCCGCCAATATCGCGTTGCCAGTCTTCGAGGCGCCAACTTCGCTCGGCACAGAGCGCCTCGTAAAGCCGGGACGACTGCATTGAGATGACTTGTTTCAATTCGCGGCGGGACGTGGATAGCTGTTTCTTTGACTCCTTCGTTGTATCGTCTTGCCCACTGGGTAGAGACTTTACGACTTTACCGTCCGGATTTCGGATTTCGAAAATGAAGGAATCACCGATACTTGCTGCATAGATTTTATGATCTGGCCCACAGGGCAAACGCAAAATGCCATCGTCATCCAGACCTGCACTGGGTACCGTTCTATCAGCAAGTTCGTCTAAACTCCAGGATTTGGCCTCAGCCACTTTCTCGATAAGAGTCGCCGCGAATTTTTGTACGCCTTTTTGTTTTAGTCGGGTTGCCGCTGCGATGACAACCTGTAACGACACTGGATCTCCTTTGTGCGCAAGCATCTCTAGTAATGCGGAAGCCTGCGAAGTTCTTGAACCATGATTTTTCAGGAAGTTTCTCACCCTATCCGCCGCGAGGGTTGCAGGTGTGTGACTTGCCAGCGCGAGTAATCCTTTTGTCGCTGCGCCGCTATTGAGATAGTTTGACATAAACTCCCGTTTTAGGTCTGCGTAGGCCTTCTCCTCAGTATATTCCTTATACCACTTCTTCATACTGTTATAGCGATTGGTTGCATTCTGTTTCGCATAGGCGTTGCCTTCCTGCTCCGAAGGCTGTTCGGTATCATAGTTATACCAACTATCTAAAATCCAAGTTGAAAAGTGTTCTGCATCTTGCGGATTCAGGCGATCAAGATAAATATCAAAGAGTGCATTTCCTCCGGGTTGTTTTAATTTTACCGCGAGAAAGATCCACCACTTAAGCACCTCATTCGGGACAGCTCGATTTGAGGGGTAACGCAGTTTGGGCAGATGATCGAGGTTTAGCCATGCAAGTTTATCCAGTTTGGCTTTTTTAAGACCGGCTTCTGCCTCTTCGAGCAGCGCTTTCGGTCCAACGAATCCACTCAAATCCTCTCCAAGTGCGTCTAATGTGGTGAGGAGCGCAGCTTTAGTCACCTCAGATTTCTCTTTTTTCAACCGCGCTTTGAGTGCTGGAATACCTTCTACGTAGTGCCTTGCTGCAATCCATTCGGCTGCACCTGCACGAACAGCCTGGCGAGAATCATTGAGCAATGCCAATATGTGGTCATCCACCGCGGGTGCATTCGCCAGCATCTCGCGTGCTTCGGCTCTCCCGGCTTTTGTTTCACCGGTTGCGGCTTCAAGTAGCTGGCCAAAATATCGCGATGGCGTCTTCGGAAGCCGATATAGCACTTTAATCGCGCCTACGCGGCTAAGCTTTATATCTGTTTGGGGTTTTAGCCCAAATGCCTCGTCGATCACATCAAAACTTTGTGCCAGATAGGGCCACACAGCATCGGATGGTACATTATCGAGATTGGGCTCCATGTAGGCGTAATCGTCTTGAATCACAGAGCGCAGTAGGTCACCTGCTTGTACATTTCTCGTTATTCGGTTTGATCCATAGCCAAACCAGTTTTCAGATTCCATCTCGACATCGATCGCTTCAAGATTTCGAAGATCACCATTCGGACCATTGATAAAATCGCGTATTATGTCCACAAATGGCCCTTGTCCATAAGGTGATAACGCAGCATAGGCACTTTGCGTCGTTTTGACAGCTAATCGAAGCGCGGTTTTTTGTGGTAGTTTTGCCAGCGCGTTCCTGGCCCACTGTTCACCCGATCCGCGGGATAGAAAATTAATTAACGCCTGATTGGCTTTGTTGTTGGGTCGTCCTGCTTGATTAAAAAACGCAAGCGCTGTATCTGAGAGATTTTCTTTCAACAATGGCAGCCGATAGCTATATCCAGACTTTTTATTTTCTTCATTCTGTTTTTTTATTCGATTATTTTCTTCCTGAATTATCTTTACCAGATGAATACGGTCATCTTGTCCAAATTTTGGGTTGTCTCCATCGGGAATCGTTCCGAGCTCAGGTATCTCAACAACAGTTCCATCGATAGCTTGATATTGCTTGTTATTGTCGCTGTCTGGTGACTCAGTTTTGACGTGTTTGGAGACTGTCATCGCCGCATCAATAGCGGCCACGATTCGGGCGGTTTTTTCCTTCTCTTTGTGGGAGTGTAAGGCTTGCAATGCCTGTTCCGTCCCTAGCTTGGCAAGTAACTCAACCATACCTGCACGCATTGATACGTTACCTTTATCCAAAAGTTCAATGGCTTTGGGTTCAAGATAGCCCGTATCGAATGTACTTATCAGTGATATCGCCGCCTCTCGTACTGCTTTGGAATTGTCACCGGCAAGTTCGACTATAAAATCCCGGTAATCCGGTGTGTCCGCCAAACCGCATCGATGTAGTTCCTGAATCAGATTGGATCGTGAGATTGCATGAATCCGTCGACCTGCATCTATGGTTTCCTTGGGATAGGTTTTGAGTAGTGGTTTAACGTCAATGGCTTGACGATAGAGATCGCCAGTAATGGAACTCCATTGTCCATTTTCATGGAATAAAACATCGACCAGGTCAACAAGCGTCCCACCAAAAGACAAGGTGATATCCTGCGCCGTTGCAAGCGTCAGCCCGCTCTCACGAATCTTTTCAGGCTGTGCTGGCCAAGTATTGATGCTCTTTTTGATTCCTTCAAACACTTCAGAAAAGAAGACTCTTACCAATCGGCTAGCCTTGCTGCTGCCCGCACAATTATCAGGAATATCTTTGAGAGAGGCTGATAAGACTTCGGTGTATCGATTTGCAAATTCGACGTCGTAAGGCGCGTGTTGCGCCAACAGCTGTCGGCGACTCCTGGTGGCTGAATTGTGATCTAGATAAGTCTTGCACACTTCCAACTCTGACCCGGTACAACCGTTCGATAGCGTGGACAAAACGGTCTCATGCTTGCCATCGATAATATAATCGATAGCCTTTTGATCCAGGCCAGATTGGACAGCATTGAGCCGTTTCATGTCCGCAGTCACTGTCTTGGTCCGCGGGTCTACAGCACGCTTAAGTTTGTTAAAAATATTCACTGAATCCTACTTCCATTGTTAATGCAATTTTTAAATTCCGATCAATAGGTTTTCCAAACTCGGGGCTTGATTAGGAGACACATGGTATTTAGTGATCTCTTGTTGGCTCAAGGGACAAGGTCATATCTTCACATCTCAGTGTAAAGGTTTAGTGAAAATCCACCCCGTCCAGAAAATGCGCCGCATCCACGGTGAGCACATTGGTGTAGATCTCGGTGCTATCTACGGAGCGATGCCCCAACAACTGACTCACCACCTTCAAAGGCCGCCCGTGTAATAAGAGATGCACCGCAAAGGCGTGCCTGAATGTGTGGCAGCTGATTCGAAAATCCGACCCCCCTACCCGCTCAACCAGGCTGTTGATATGCCGGTTGACTGTTTGACGCGCCATCGGAAAGATCCGCTCCCCCTTTCTAAACCGTCCCGCATACAAGTAGCTCTGGATCCGATCCTGCAACAACAGATCCGCAATCGGCACATACCGCTTCACCGATCGGGCCAACGCTGTCTTCTTCGGCCGCCCCGGCCGCTGTTTTAGGGTACTGAGGACCACGCCATAGCCGTACCCGTCCTCAATAAAGCTACTCGGCGTCAGAGCCAGGACTTCGGAGACCCGCGCCCCGGTGGTCCACATCAGGTCCAGGATGAGGCGGTAGGTGGGGTGTTTTTCGGCATCGAGCAGCCCCAAAATCTCGGGTTTGAGGAGATAGACCGGCATCTGTTCGACGGTTTTGAGGATCAGGGGGCGCTTGGCGATGAGCCTGTCCCAATCGATGTGCACGGACTGGATAGGAAAGACGTCATGGAGGGGATCTAACGGCCGCAACAACCCACCCCGCCTGGCCGGCTGGGGGACCGGATATGGCCCATCGCTGAGGCTCTTTTGCACCTTTATCCTAAGTCCTTTTGTCACATCTCGAACCCCTAGTATAGCCGCTTTGCTGCCCCCTGTGTGCCGAATCCCCTGCCCTTGCAGCCCCCATTTAAAAGAGACAGAAGTGGTGCTTTGGGTGCAATATCGACGAGATTAACCCCATACGTCCGACCGCCCATTTGGTAGACGCTAGCTGAACCTATGGGGAACTGGCCATGGCTGACTTGGTGCGGGTGAAGGAAAAAAACATCGAGAAACCGACCGATGGCTTTCAGACACACTCGATGGCGGCCGGATCTGCCTGGTCTTGGATGCCCCCCCTTCTCCCTGCAGCGCTTAATGGGGGACCCGGTAGAAACGCCCCAAACTCGGCCCTAGTCCGAGTGACGTGCGTGGCGGTGCATCAGCCTACAGCCCGGCTGATTTTTTATTTCGACCGTTTAAAAAACAGGGTGTGACGGCGGCTACCCCTCCCCTGCGCACGATTCAGCAGGAGATGGGCCATGAGTGCCCCAAGAGCACGGCGATCTACACCCAGCTCTCCTCCTATACCCAGCAGGATACCGATCGGCGCATCAACGGCCTGATAGGGCGGTTGCGCATTCTCTGGGGGGCTTGATATGGCACTGCAAAGCATTGTCCACCGCTATCGTGAGCGGTTTGTGGCTCAATTCGGCCATGCTCTGAGCGCCGACCAATGGTCGGCCTTAAATGTCATTGGCGCCTGTCGCCAGGGGCCTTACGGGGGACTGCTATTGAGCTGCCACCACTGCCACCCTCAGGCCGAGGTGGTGCTCGTGCAGTCACCGCGCCTGCAATCAGTGCCAATATCACAGTGTTGAGGCCTGGTTTGAGCGACAGCGCCAAAGGCAGCTGCCGGTAAACTACTATCTGGTGATGTCCGCGTGTTGCTGCTTCATGATTCGATTCCTCCATTCAAGGGAAAGGAATCATTAGTATTGTCGATTTACGGTACGGTCACTTTCGCGACCAAAGCGGACGATAAGGGCTGACTCAGCAGATTTCTACCATGTTGCCAGTAGCAGTCTTTGAATTAGTAAGTTAGTTGCCTCCAACCTGTTCCCTGGAGAAATTCACAAATAAACCCCCGAGTAATTCGGGGGTTTATTCTGCTACTCTTGCAGGCAAGTAGCCCCTCTTGGGTTCGTAAATAGGCCAACCAGACTCCGTGCGTCGGCGCGATTTACAATACCATCTTCATTAAGATCATGTTTAGGATCATTAGGTTCCCCATTACGGATATCTGTCATCAGGATGTTATAGTCGCCTCTATCTACACAAGCATCACCATTGAAGTCACCTATCATTGATGGTATCAGAACAACTGTTGTTGAGGTGTCTGGTATTGTTGGTGCTTCCTCGAGGTTGCCCGTCCCATCTCGGGCTATGCTATAGAAATCATACGTCTTGCCATCCTCTCCGCTAAAAACACCCATCGTATCAGCCGTATTGGTGAGCCACTGCGTGTATGACGCACCATCTTCAGACACATAGATCGTGTAATCACGGATGCCGGCTCCCATGTCGGTACCATCCCACTGTACCTCGAAGTCTGCAGACGTCTGTATTGTGTCGAGGCCAATCACAGTACTACTTGGAGCGTCATTATCCAATGTATTACACCAATCTGGAGTCACTATCGGTTCGTTTGTATCGAAGACGATATTTGCCTTATTACAAATCTCTGTTCCAGTTGGTAGATCTTTAGGTGTAATTGTGAAAAGAACACTACCATCTCCCTCTGGTGGATTGACATTCGGCGGAAGAAATCCTTCACGAGGATCAACAGGAGGATTTCCTGTCGCTGGATCAATTGTTCTGAATCGCCAAGACAAAAACCCATTTTCGGGATTCAGGTTACCTGTGATACGCACTAAGATATTCTCAAGTATCCGCCCAGGAACAACAACATCTGTTGTAAAATTCATCAGACCCTTAGGTGGATTGACAAGTGTATCCCCAAACGATATTGGGCCAAAGTTAAAGTCATTTAGGATTAAACTTGTATTGTTTAGTTGATCTGCGATAAACACATCCTGAGCGGGTGCAGTTGCCGTCTCGTAATTCTCAAAGAAGATCGAGTAACGTAGTGGCTCTTCACCTGAGAGATACTTTTCTGCTCCATAACCATTCGGTCCTACTTTATCATTTGGATCAAAGGACTGAATAACTGTAATATCCTTCGAAGTGCCAGAATCCCACAATGGGCATATTCCATCTCCACTGAACGACCAATTAAGCCTGCCAGTATCACTATGCAATGGACAGGCGCTTCGACTTGATTTTATTCCGTTAGAATCGCATGGCACCCATTGCCCTCCAACAAGACTGACAGGAAAAAGATTAAGTGTTGGGAAGTGCCATATAATATAGTATCTTCGCTCTCCATTAACAGGTGGTGACATTAGGAGATTTGCATGATGACAGGCATTTTTAACCGGTAACCAGGACCAATCATGAAGGGGTGAGTTTTCCTGATCCATTTCTTGATTAAGGAATCCTCCATATTCATCAGCAGCTCCCGAACAAGCCCGAATCAGTGTCAATGGATTACCATTCCAAAACACATCGTCCGCAAGCTCTAGCGCTCTTAACAGCGCGCTTGTGTCTTGCGTATTAAATGAGCATTCGGCGCCATCTTTACCAACAGCCTCCACTGTTCCATCCTTGATGTAGGTATTTAGAGTAAAGCTAGAATTAGAAACGGCCGTCAGTTCAATAGGAAAAAACAGCTGCTGTCCTGCGCTAATCTCTGGAATTACAGAAGAGAGAGTTTTTTCCTCAATAAATCTGAATATTGATTTATCTATACCGCTACCTTCAAGCTCGTTTGGTACGGAATCGAAAGGCAATGGAAACAATGCTCTAGTTTCTACGTCATGTGGGATTCCTCCCAACATTATGGAAGCATTATATTTATCTACATTACTACTGTTTCCGACTGTAATATAAAATGTTTGAGGTCTTCCTGGTCTTATCAAGTTCAAGCCTACAACATCAATCCATAGATCTTGAACAATCCCGGCCTCAACAGTAAATCCTTCTTCCAGGGTGCTAACGGTATTACTAGGACTCTCGATTACTACATCCCGCAATCCACGTGCCTGGTCGCTAAGGTCGAAAGAGGTAGTTATAACTCTACCGTCATGTTCTACTTTGACAAACTCACCGACAATATCTGGCTCACCGGGATAAACCAGTTTAACAGAGGTGCCTTCCTCGAAAACTCCTCCTGTGATCGTGACAGTAACCCTACCTGTATCACCTCCAGCGACCGGACGTATTTGAAGTTCCTTGCACTTACCTTCGCCACCAGCATCACTAATCGCACGAAGCTCATCTTCTGATAGTGCACGGTTATAAATCGATACCTCATCAAGTCGACCGTTCATGAAACCAAGAAACTCGGCTTGGCCAATTGTCAAAGGCGCACTAGAATTAGGGATTATGCGTGTATCTGTTGTTGACGCAGCAGGCTCCCCATTGACATATATCGTATATAGGCTGCCATCACGCGTGATGGCTAAGTGATACCATTCACCAACAGTTGGTGAAAATGGAGCGCGGGGAAAGAAACGGCTACCTGTACTACGCCCATTGATATGAAAGTTGAGAGCACCACCACCAAGCGCAAAGAACCACTTGTTTCTTGTTCCCGGTCCATCATCATGGCCAATGAATATATCGCCAGGATGTCCTATCGAGCCTCCCCCAGCCGCATCGAAGTTGGCCCAAAACTCAAGGGTAAAGTTGTTACTTCCAAAAGACCATAGGTCGCTATCTGCAACAGCAACATAGTCATTTCGACCATCGAAGCGGAGGGAACCACCGACCATTCCATCAGCGGGAACCGGTCCATTCGTATGAGCGCCAGGATGGTTTCCTATACGGTCTTCCGCTGTTGCGCCTTCCGTTTCATCGAAAGGCCACCAGGCAATGATACCAGTGGGAGGCTGAACGCAAGATTGAGCAAATACATTAATAGGCATAAAGAAACAAAATAATCATCTGAAGCAAAAACAAACCACGTCCTTTGTTCTGGCTTTTCATCGCCTGTCTCCTTAATTTAAAAAGACAATGTCCTACGAATACTTCGTGAGATTTAAATTTATCTACGTTATGATCCTTTATGTCTTCTACATTTTAATCCCATAATGCCTACTAGCCCGCTGAGCATGAGTATGTATGTTGCTGGTTCCGGGACGGTGTGGTGCTCTGGCGTGACAGTGATGCTGGCAGTTTCCAATGTTGGATCCAGGATTGAAAAGCCTATGGCGTCACTTAGATCAATCAAACCGAATTCAAGCAGGCTGGTCCCTGCCGATGTAGCCATGAATGATAATGAGGCTAAAGTAAAGCTATCTGGCTGCAGGGAATCCAACTCGTAGTCAGAGAGAAAGGAGAATTCGTCCAAGGAAACTGAACCGGGCGTCACTGTCGTGACAATATCCGTTTCAAATAAAGATGGCTCTGTACTTCCAAGTAAATCTCCGTATGTCACTGACTCAAATGAAAGAGCTACATCATCAAAGACTATTTCAGTTAAAAATGCTCCGAGAGAAGGGGCTGAATAATCGCCAAGATCTGAGATGTTAAGATCGACTGAAGTCGTGCTACCGACACGAATTTCTTGTGACATGGGAACCAAGGTAATGGTTACTGCAACTCCATGTGATGAAAACAATGCAAGTGAGTAAAGGCTCAAAAAAAGAAGTATCTTTTTTTTCATAATCGAATCTCCATTTCATACCGCTATTTTTACGATAGACCCCTTTTAGAAAAAATCAACTAATACGAACTAAGCATCCTAGTTCGGCAAATAAATAACTGTTATCCAATCCTGCATAATTTTTAAGAATTGATTTAAAACTCAAGGGAGGACAAATTCAGATGAGGCAGTCTTCCCTGACAGCAGAAACGGAATTGTGAAGTTTATTTCCCAATAACCCTATTTATTGTATGCAAAATGTACGCCGTACTTGATAATTACAAAAAAAACATTTAGTTATGCTGATACGCTACTTGTATAAGGAAGAGGAATGTAAAAAATACTGACATTTACGATGAATTAGGAATCGGTATTATTACAAAGCCACCCACTGATATCAGGCAGTTACACTTCATTTCTTAAGTGGCTAAAGAAGTGTAATGTTTTCCGACACTTCACCCTTTCACTTTAAATCCAGATCATGCTGAACCTCTGTGCACCTGCTTCCCTGATATTTCTACAACTGACATGCCTGTTTTTATGTCCGCTATTGGCCGAGGCTGTGTGAAAACTCACTAGGAATAGAGCAGTAAGCGCTCTCTCGTGAGATCTGGTATATTTTGTAATGCTGAACCACCTTTCTTGGGCGACAGAGCTTCATTTTTGATGTAATTTCTTGATCAGCTCGACTAGTGGATAGTTTTCACACAGCCTGGGCCGGAAGCACTCATTCGATGCTCTGAATTGGAGCATACAATCAACGACGCTGTTGTAATACCGATAGCTCAGCAATCCCGGATTGGTCTGGTGTCAGCTTCCTTCCGTAGTAGGCAGGCATCTCAGGGCGCTCCCAATCCCCCGCGAGCATGACCCGGCCGATATCGATGCCGGCGGCCAGCAGGTCCTGGCAGGCCCCGATCCGGCAGGCGTGCCCGCTGAATCCCCGCGCATCCCGGCCGGCCGCCTGGGCCATCCGTTGTACGGCCCGATTCACCCCCTTGGTACTGATCGGCGCCTCGAGGACATCGCCGCTCTTCGTCACCCCCCGGAAGATCACTCCCTGTGTGATGCTGGCGAGCGCGCACCAGGCCTCAATGGCGGCCGCCGTGGTCTCGTGTATGAACTTGGTTTTCACGACCCCCTGCTGTGCGGTTGAACGCTTCTTGGACCGGATGACTCGCATCCGGTAACCGTTGCGATCCTGGCTCAGCCCCTCAATGGTCAAACGTTGTACCTCTGAGGCACGGAGCAGGCAATCGTACATCACCCGCAGCAGGGCGTTATCGCGCACGGCCCGAGTGCCCTCCCCCAGGTTGGTCAGCCCGATGCTCAAGGTCTTCCAGCGCAGGCCTTCGGACTGAAGGGGCTCTGAGATATCGTCCCGATAGAGCCGCTCAAAGGTCAATGTCACATCCTCGTCGGTGACAGGATTGGCCAGATTGACTGTCTTGTGTGCCTTGGCGATCGAGGCCAAGTAGCGACGCACCGTCGACTTGGCCTTGATCTCGGCTTGGTCGACAACGAAGTCGGCCACCGCCCGGGGTGTCGTCGGCAGGACCGGCAGTTCCCGAGCCCGGCACCACTCGAAGAACAATCGGAGATCCCCGCACAGGGCCCGGTAGGAGTCGTCCGATATCGCCCCCCAGGCCTTGGCCAGGTAACGGAACAGCTGCACCTTGGCCGCCCACTGACCGGGGATCTCTCTGTCCTCCGGCGCCGGCCAGTGGGGACTGAGCCGCTCCCAGGCAGGACAAGTAGGTAGCTGGTCCCGAGGGAGTTCAATCAGGGTCGCGACCGAAGTAAGCAGTTCGTTCATGGGGCCTCCAGGTGGTAAATGCCGGCCGCCGACCCTCCGGGAGGGTCTCGGTGATTCAGAAACCCAGGATAGGGCAAAAACTGCTTTTTATCCATCTGATAATGGGAGTTATCAGACATATAGGCTTAAAATAATATCACATGATATTATTAAAATATCGAATATCTGATACTATATAGTACATATAGAACTTTTTGATCTCACTTTATAAAATGAGCCACACCATGCACCCTGCTCCCGAGACACAGACCGACACCCTCAAAACCGCCGACCAGGTCGCCCTCGCCGCCCACAAACTGCTCCGCCAAGGGCAAGGCCAAGCGATCACCCAACGCAAGATCTATGAGGCCATCGGCAACCGGGGCTCCATGAAAACCATCCAGCAGGCCCTGGGGGATTTTTGGGCCGACCTGGGGACCCACCTACAGCAGCTGGAGTACCTGCAGGGATTTCCACCCGAAGCCCTCACCCCCCTCCTGGAGGCCTTCGCCGGGATCCGCGCCCAGGCCGAAGCCCAGGCTCGATCGAATTACGAATCCGATACCCAAATGGCCCGTGAAGCGGTAGAGACCGCTATAACCGAACGACGCGCCGCCCTGGAGGCCCTGGAAACCGCCAAGGCAGAGATCCAAACCCTGCAACATCAGATTGAGCAGCTGGTGGAAAAACGCGATACCCTGCAGCAGCAACTGATCTCAGAGACCGATCGGCGCCAAGCGCTTGAGGCGCAAATCCCCACCCTCCATGAAGAGTTCCGGGTACGCCTGGAACAGGCCGAAAGCCAAACACAGCGTGCACAGATGGCCTTACGCAAGGAAGAGGAGCGCCACCAAGCCACCGAGCACCGACTGACCACGCTTTATGACCAGGAGCGTACTGCACGAGCACAGGAGCGTGTCGAAGCGGAGAAAACACAACAAACTTTGCAGATGAAGCTTGAGAATCTCAACCAAAGCTTCCTGGAGGCGAAACAGGCCAGTACCGAGCGCGCCAGTGAGCTGAGTCAAGAGGTCGCTCGACGCGCTGGCCAGGTCGAGCAGCTGGAGACCGCCTATCAGCAGCAGCAGACTCAACTGGCGTCTGTACAAGCCGAACGTGCCGAGCTCGCAGCAGCCCTGGCAACTGAACAGGCAGAGCGTCGGCATGACCAGCACCGACACGACGATTTGGAGCAAGCCTGCGCTAAACTGGAAACAGAGTGTCAGCAAAAGACCAAAGCCATCGAGAAACTCACCAAGCAGGTTGCTAAACTACCCAAGAAGGCGAAATAGATGGCCCTCCCTACCCTACCCTCCACCACAGACCCCACCGCTGGCCAGCTGCGAAATGTACCGGTCGACAAGATCAAGCGCGGTCGCTGGCAACCGCGACGACATTTTGATCCGGAAGCCCTGGCGGAGCTCACTGAAAGCATTGAGCAGCAAGGGGTGATTCAGCCGGTCGTGCTGCGATTCGACAAAACCGATGGGCAGTACGAACTCATTGCCGGAGAACGCCGCTGGCGCGCCTCGATGCAAGCCTACCTGCATGAGATCCCGGCTATCGTGCGAAACGATCTCACGCTCGCACAAGCCTGCGCTATGTCCCTGATCGAAAATGTCCAGCGTGAGGATCTGTCTGCGATCGAGGAGGCGCTCGGACTCCAACGACTGATTGAGGAGTTCAAGCTAACCCATCAGGAGGCAGCTCAATCAGTAGGTAAATCTCGGTCTCATCTGACCAATCTTCTCCGCTTGCTCGAGCTCTCCGAGCCAGTGCAAGCGCTCGTTGATAAAAAGAAGCTAGATGTGGGGCACGCCAAGACCCTACTCCCTCTACCCAGCCGGTACCAGATCGAGCTGGCCACAATGGCCATTCAGCGGGAATGGTCAGTCAAGGTACTGACAGAGCGCGTCAATGACATCAAGGCGATTTTATCCGGTCAGGCCAGTCGAACGGCACAACCGGATCGGGATCCCAACATCGATCGACTGGAACGGTTACTCAGTGAAAAATACTGCCTGCCCTGTCAGGTGACGTTTTCAGACAGCCAGGCCAAAGGCCGAGTGACGCTGACCTATCACTCCCTGGAAGAGCTGCAGGGGTTGCTGGAAAGTTGGGGGATTGATAAAAACTGACCATCTTAAGCCAGATTTTAGCCGCAGAGGCTCATGGATTGAGCCTCTCCATAAATATAATCGATGGTGAGAAATGCGAATTGAAGATCTTCAACATGATGAAATATTGGGTTAATAAGCAAAAGCGTCGCTACTATCGCGTCCATATGGACCGAGATCTCCTGGGAGATCTTACCCTCACCCGATCCTGGGGGAGTCTGGACAGTCGGTTGGGTCGAATTCAAAACGAGCTCATCTCGGATCTCAAACAGGGACGAAAAATCCTCGATGAGATCGGCAAATTACGAGTCCGTCATGGCCATATCGTCGCTCGAGGTTGATCGACTGATCAGATGAACAGCCGGCGTAGTTGCCCCCAGATGATTCGGAAAGGATGCGTTTCCATCCAGTGTTGGGTTTCCTTCAGGGATGATACCGCATGTTCTAGGGTATCGGTCTTTTCAATCATCTCATAAGCAAATGCATTGAGTGAGTATTCATTAATATTCTTAAGGGACTCTCGGAGAATCTGCCAGTAAAACCGCCTCATAGGAGTTTGCAAATTGGACTGTTCGTACATTATTGACTGGCTGATGATGCAAGATTGGGAGGCTTTAACTGGCATTGCAAGTGTTGTTATTGCACTTTGCGTTCTAGTGTTCACTGTATGGGCAGGATGGCGTACCCACGTACATAACAAGCTTTCAGTTAAGCCTCATCTAACCACATGGACATCAAGATGGCCAGAACAACAGAAATACAGTATACAGCTTGTCAACAATGGATTGGGTCCTGCTCTCATTAAGCGTTTTGTTGTCAGACTAGATAATAACGTTATAAAGGGAAAAGGTACGGAACCTCTGGATAGTGTAATCAGGGCATTGTTTACTGGCGATAAGTATAAATGTAAAACAGGTCTGCTTGATACAGGTTATTCGATGCCAGCTAATGAAGAAAAGACTATCGTCGATATACAGTTCTTGGAGCCTAATACCATTACACCAGATGAGCTCGAAGAAAAACTGAGTAGATGTGAGTTGGAAATTCAATATACAAGCTTCTATAACGATAAATTTTCTTTCATATCTAATCAAAACAATCAGTAGCGACTGGGCTGGTTTTAGTTGGAAACTTGCTTGGATTGGGTATGGGTTACACTAGGTGGTGTGCCGATGGGCGTTTTTGTAACTCCTTTCCCGGGTTACACCAGGCCCGGCATCGAGGGCGGGATCTGTGCCCCATCTGTATTTGAGGTCCGGCCGGGAAAAGCGTTGAATATAGCCACTTCACGCTTAACTTAATGGAATACAGTGAAATTATTAGTCTCCAGCCTGTAGCGATTCCTGAAGAATCACTTTGCTACAATGCAAAGTATTACTAATTAATTCATTGAGATATGGTTGCTTTTGGCGGATATGGTAGGAATCCCGGCCAACCCTCAATTAGAGTCGTAGATTCGAAATGCCCCTCCGAAGTTCTGATACCACGCAAGATCTCCAACCTCTTTCCCGCAACGCTCCCGAGAATGAGCATAATACAGTGTTTCCCGCTTATCTGGATCTCCTGCTACAGGTCGTGTCTCATGTACCAGCATTGCATGGCTGGGTCTAATACGAAATGTCTCAAGATAAGCCGGATCTCCATAAATAGCTTCGTCATAAGTAATAGGGTAGACATTCTTGTATTTATCACTAAGTTCACTCAATACTTTCACAATTTCAGTTACACGAACTGACAATTTGTCCTTACACTCATCTGGGCCGGACTCCCGCTGAATTGTGATACCGCCCTTGTGCAAACAATGAGACAGAAAATGAGCGCAGTCGCTCCGATTCACACCCTGAAAGTAGACGCCGCAGCTGTTCTTCTTCTGAGAGCAATACTTTTTTGCATACCGGATCGCTTCAAGATTTTTATATTTAATGTGAGGAATCCCGCCAATCTCCATCTTATCTCTGGATTCAATCAAGACGGTTTCAAAACGATACCACACTTCAACATGATCAAAGCGATCATCTTTTAAGCCAGAAGACTCACCTCGTTTTTCGTAATCTTCAGCCGCAATAGTTACCGACCCTGTTACAATCATTTTTCCTTGTCTCCATGTATGAAATCCACTTGAAAGATTTCTTCGAAACCGTCGCGGGAGCTAATGAAATGTATGATTTTGTAGTAATCCCCTGCCTCAAAGTCTGTTACATATTCTGATATCGGACCGGACCAAATTTCTCGGCCATTTAGTAAGTGTTTTACACCATTCTTTATGTAACTCATGCGCTCAATGACGGTATAACTTCCCATTTTCTGCTGAGTGGTTTGAATCTGACTCAGCACATCAGTGCCTGAAAGGGTTCGAATAACATTTTCATCTGTATCTTCGATATTAATGTAATCCAAGTTAGGTACTACATGCCCCGGAAACTCTACAATATCAGTTTGGAAGCGGAAGTTGTCTCCGAAATCATTGTTCTGGATCACTTGAATAGTTGAGAATACGCTTTGGAAACCACCAAAGACTGTTAGGCGCTGATCTTCTGAATTCCGAATTGTCCATCTACCATCAACACGTCTACCAAGGTCATCATATGCTTCCTCAATAATCCACTGAGCATTGTAGGAAATCCATCCTTTATTATTTTCGGAGTACCTAAACCGAATGGGATCAACCAGCGGTTGCATCATTGCCTTGTATTTATCGAGAAAAAGTTCCGTCTTCAGTAGTTTATCAATGATTTTTTCTGGTTCTTTTTCTCGGTACAGATCGATAGCCTCACTCAGATAGGCGACCGCACTAAGGTCCAATCGTTTGTTATCCGCAGCTGACCCAGAGAATTTATTGACATCCATATCGTCCTGTATGGTTAGATACAGATCATCATCCTCTTTCGGGGCATATTTGAAATCAAGGTGATACGACCAAGCTCCTTCAAGAGGGTTATCCTTATATCGATCGTAGACAAATCTGTGCGATAAAGCAACTGGATCATCAGGGTGCTCCCGACTTGGTCGTGAAATACCTGAGAATTTCACATCGAAAGGAAATGGTTCTATCAACTGGATCCAGTAGGACTCCTCAATACCTGAAGGGTCAGTCTGAATGGAATGCTCAATATGAGTGATAGATAGCTTGAACTGATCATTTGGTGCGGGATCAACTTCACCCCTCTCATTTTTCATATCGGTGACCATCACAAGTCTACCGTTTTGAATCTTGCCGGGCTTAACCACTATCTCGGTTTTACTTGTCCTTTTATCGGCAAGATCCACGAACAACCTGTGTTCCCCAATCGTAGCTTCAGAACCATCAACCTTGAACAGTGCAGCGCCATCAAGCAGGTAATAGTTGTTGAGGTTTTCCTGTAAATGGTTTGTCAACTCTCGAATGATGCTTGGATTTAAGCTGGGTCTAGAATCAGTTGATCCCAATTCACGCTGTTACAAATATGCTGCTGACAAATAGCTTGCCATATTTTCCTTTCGATTAAGCAACTTGTTCAATCCTGTCAGACTTCGTTTTTTGATAAGGTGATAATACTCTGGCTGCATGAATGTCTCGTATGCTGCCAGTACATTTCTAAGTGATGCCTCCATATCAACATTCGAGAAACTGGTCTTTACCTTCTCATTGCCCACTCTCTGCTCATAAGTACCCGTCCATTTATTGTTAAGAACTGGCTTAAAGAGATGTTCCACCTCATTCTTAATGCCTCTCTCCTGGGTAAGTGAAAGTTGAGAGCTCAACACTTTCTCTGTGTTAATAGCCCAGGAAACAATACGCCCTTGAGCAGGATCCAGCCCCTTACCAAAATAGACTTTGTCATTAAGAGATTTATTCATCTGCAAAAGAATATAATTGATAGCTTTTTAGTATGAAAATGATCCATCACAAATTCCCCGTAAGTTTTAACATGCTAAGTTGATTTCAAGTTAATCCTTAATAAAATAATGTAGCCTTATATTAAATATCACACCAAGCCATATATTGCATCTATATAGCTATAACTTGCTATTAGCTTTTAAGCTTTTAGTTAATTGCTTAATTTAAAAATGTCAGTTTAGAATCAACAGTTTTCAATACGGCGAAAATGGGACTTTTCGGACTAAAAAACTGACATGAAGAAGAGGGAGTCTGAATAGTACGAGGCATCCCTTGTCCCTTTATTATTTTAATTAAGTCTATGTCCTGGCCGCGAACAATTCCAGTCTTTTAACTGGGTATTGAATGTCCGCTTCGGGCTGCGGGTTCAACCAGTCGACGCAACACATGCATTAAATCTTTCAGCTAGTGTTTCGTAGTTTAACGTCTTCCTTGGACGTGCATTTAACTGCCTGGCAACAGCATTTAGTTTAGCTTGTGTGTAGCTCGAAAGAGCGATTCCTTTAGGGAAATACTGTCTCAATAGTCCATTGGTATTCTCGTTCGAACCACGCTGCCATGGTGACTGAGGATCACAGAAGTATACCTGCATGTCCGTCGCCAATGTAAAGCGCTTGTGTGCAGCCATCTCACTACCCCTGTCCCAAGTAAGTGACTTGTACAGTTCTTGCGGGAGCTTATGAGCTTGCTTTATTAATGCTTTTACAACGGTCTCGCTGTCTTTACTATCGACCTTCACTAGCATCAAGTAGCGAGAATGACGTTCAACGAGCGTCGCAATCTGACTATTGTGACTACCACAGATCAAATCACCTTCCCAGTGACCAGGTACCGCACGGTCCTCTACTGAGGCAGGACGTTCACTAATCGATATAGCGTCTGTGATCTGGCCATGATCTGGTGTCTTCTGAGTATGATGGCGTGACCGACGCATGACTCTTGGTCGTCATAAATACTGTGCGGGTTCCTTTTTCAAGGCACCACGCGCCTGAATATAGAGGCTGCGATAGATGGTTTCGTGTAACACCTGGTAGTTCTCATCATCAGGATAGAAACGTTTGAGCCACCCGGCAATCTGCTCGGGAGCCCACGACGACTGGAGCTTGCTTGCTACGATGCGTGCTAAGGCTCGGTTCTCTACCAGTTTACCGATCTTTGGGCGACGTGCACGCTCCCAGGCTGCCTCATCGGCCTGATTCGCTTGGTAGCTTTGCCGACCACCATTACGTTGTATTTCGCGGCTAATGGTGGATGGCGAACGGCCAAGTGACGAAGCAATCGAGCGAATCGAGAGACCTGTTACCACTGCACGCGATATCTCTTCACGCTCTGCCATGGTGAGTGCCAATCTGGAACGATGGCGGACTGCAGGACGTATACCGCCAGTTTCAGCAAGGATTCTTTCGATTGATGGGTGATGCCGATCAAACAGATTAGCAATCTTTTCCAGGGAGTCCCCTTTCTGCCAGCGCTCCCACATCAATGTACGCTGTTCTTCGGTGTAATGGATTCGTGGTCTTCGTGTCATCAACACACTCCTTCTACCTATGTAGAATGTAGTATGTTGTGTTGACCGATTGAATCCACAGTCGAAAGCGGAAATTCTCTAATACCATTTATTTCCATCTTTCACTTTTTGTACGAATCCCTCAAGCATAATGAAAGCTAGTGTTCAACAAAATTTCCAGACCGAACCCATGGCCATCATGCAGCTATTTCGATTGATACGTGTAATCCTAAACGATGCGCGATATCTACCAGAGTATCCAATCGGAAGTCACTGATTTTTCCCTGGCTCAAGGCACTGACTCGTGGCTGAGTGATGTGCAACAGCTCTGCAGCTTCACTTTGCCTTAGTTTTCTGGATGTTAACTCTTCGTTAATCGCTATTAATAGTGCCGATCTCAATTTTAGGTTTTCAGCCCGAATAGGATCATCTTCCAAGGCATCCCACACACTTTCATATCGGTTTTCTTTGCTCATTTATAAAACCTTTGAACTATTTCTTTAAGCGCTCGTTTAGCTATTTCAATATCGGGCATTGGCGTTTTTTGTGTCTTTTTTCTAAAAGCGTGTAAAACATAATTTGTCTCGTCGAATTTCGCGATATAAATAACACGCCACTGCCCTTCTTGCTGGATGCGAATTTCACGCACTCCTTGTCCGATTGAAGTCATCGGCTTCCAGTCCATGGGTCCAGTCCGTTTTGTACTCTATCCAATTGATGACCCGCCTCACGTTTAATCTCGACAGGAAATTTGCGAATCACTTCTAACGAGCGCCCTACGAATACAATCCCTTTCAAAGTATACTCCTAGATATATAATATACAAGTAACTATATATGGCTGGTGGTTAACTCATTGAAACGATGGAATATAGTGGATCTGTGGTGGTACTAAGCTGCAACAGGTAGCTTTGAATGCATGATCTATCCTTCTGTCCCAAGGGTCTATATAGATAAGTGACATATCAGGGCTGGAATGCCCCAGGACTCCCTGGATCAGTTCTAGGTCATGGCCCTTGCGGTCCAGCCAGGTTGCCAAGCTACGCCGCCCTGAGTGGCTGGATCCCCCATTGACACCTGCCTGCTTGATAAGCTCATGAGCCAAATTCTCAAGAGAACCGCAGACCATTGTCTCTTTTAACTTACCTTCTATATCCCGGTACCGCTTTATGTTAAACGCCAGTTTTTGCCATCGCTTGCCCTTCAGAGAGAGAAACACAGGGCTTTCTGGTGATAAACCACCGTAGGCGCCATCAGGGGACAGCATGACTCGATTCTGAAGTCGCTGCGCCTTGAGGTTACTAAGTGCTTCACGTTGCTGTGGGACCAATATGTAGATTGTTTGAGGCTTGCCGGTTTTGGTGTATTTGGCCGGTATTCTGAATGCCTCCTTCAGGTCCCCAGTCGGGAAATAGATATCTTTGATTGTCAGTTGAGCGGCCTCATTAATACGCAACCCACTGCCAAAGCATCCAGATCAGCGCAACATTTCTTATGCCTGTTTCTCCACGCGATGCTGCCCATAGAATATGAGCAAGCTGCTTGGGTTGTTCGATAATCTGTGCTTGTCCAGATCCGGTAATTATTTCTTTCTTGAGTCGCCTGACGGGCCTGTTTGCTCGCATGGGTCTCCCGCAAATATCACGAATTCAATCATATCGGGATCTGTGATACTGGTAATTTTCAAAGTCCCGATATTACTCAAACCTAGCAAATCCGGGCCTTCATGGGAATATTTCCTGTAGAGAAACCACCTATAAAATATGGCGATGCTCGGTCCATCCCTGTTGGACCGAAGAATTTACAACTCTGTTATCGAAGGCTCTTCAGCTGATCGAACGGACTGCAAACATGCTTGTGATCAGGCGTGATGTGGGTATAAATCATCTTAGCGATGTATCCATGATTTTTACCGGTTCGTCCCCGCGCATGCGGGGAACACTGTTCCAATGCCAAGCTCATCCCGCGTGTCTTGTTCACGGAACAGATCAACGACATCGAGCGCTTTACGACGGTCGCTTTCTGAATGATCTAGCCAGGCAAATGTTGACGACATTGATTACTAGCCCTTTTTAACAATCAGTCTTGTTACAAATCATGTACTTGCACCGCCCCTTGCAATTGCTTTGACTGCTCGACAACCTGTGAATGATGGGTAAACAGGATAACTTGCGTCTTTTCTGCTAATTCAGCCAAAGCATTCAATGCAGCTTGTGAACGTGCATCATCAAAGTCCACCAATACGTCGTCCACAATGAAAGGCATGGGCTCTGCACTTTCCATATATTTTTCGAGAGAGGCCAGACGCAACGCCAGGTAGAGCTGATCCCGCGTCCCTGAGCTCATCCCCTCCACATACACACGCTCTCCCCCTGAGCGAATACCGGCAAGGACAGGCTCATCCTTTTCATTAAAGTCAGTCATGAGCCCATCGAAAGCCCCAAGCGTTAGTGCACAAAAGTGTTCGCTAGCTCGCTTGACCAGCGGACCCTGATTCTCTCTGCGATAACGGTCAATCTGGTCACGCAAGATCTTGCCAGCCAATTTTACCTGCACGTAACGCTCAGCATCTGAACGGATGCTGGCAAGTATTGCCTGAGCCTGATCAGCGAGCAGTGCTGCATGATCGCTGCCATCCATGAGCTCCAGCTCTTTTTCCTCGCGCCCTTTTGTTTCAGCCAATTCTGTCCGCCTGGATTCGAGCTCATCCTCGATCTTATTGTTCAACTCTGTGATTCGCCCGGGCAGACTATCTGGATCGACACCCTCCGCCTGCACCTCCAGCTCCGCAATGGTGACGCCTTCACCGGCTTCCAGGATCTCTTTCTCAATCGAAGAGATCGTCTCCTTGATTCGAAGATAATCAGCCGAGCGGCGTTCCGCTGCTTCAAGTTGATCATGGGTGTCACATTTTGCTTCTACACATAATGCATCAAGCCGATCCGTCATGGTCTGGATAGATGCGTTCGAATCCTGTATTTCCTGCGTCGCCTGTTCAATCTGTTCTTCAATCTGTTGCCGCTTTGTCTGTCTTGATCGGTTTTCCGATAACAGTGAGTTGAGACGTACGACGGCATCATCCGCGGGCAAATCCACCAGTTCCGGAGCAATCGTGGCGACCAAGGCCTCTACCTGGCCGCCGAACGCCGCAACGTCTTCGTCGATGGCATTGATCCGTATTCGCAGTTTTTCTGCTTCGCTCTGTTTCGAGAACAATGCTCTGAGGTGTTCAATGAAATCATCAACTTCCGATGGTGAGCTCTCGGCTCGCAGACCAAGGCTCTGTATCAGATCACTCCACTGCGCCTTCCATTTATCAAGTGCCTCTGTTGCCAATCGATGCTCATCGCTCAACGATTCAACATCGGCTTCCCGGTCATTGACCTCCTTACGCAGTAAATCGTGTTTTCGTTTGGATTCATCAAGCTGACTGGCTAACGTTTCGCATTCCAGGAGTACAGTTTCAAGCTCCTCCGATGTGGATCCCGCTCTTTCCAGTCCAGCCAGCTGCTCATTAAGCCGTTGGATGTGCGTGGTGCGATTTTGCTCGAGCTCACTCACTTTCTGACGAAGTAGATTGAGCTGTACCACCTGATCACGAAGTTTTTCAAACTCATCCAGCCAGGCCCGCATCTCTCGCGGACTGCGTAGGTCAATCTGGCAAGGAGTCCACAATGCCTGCCAATCCGCATCCAGTTGAGCTTTTTCAGCGCTTGTTGCTTCAAGCTGCTCATCAATCTGCTGTCCTTGCTGTTGCCCGCCCTCCTGCTTGGCCTGAAGGCTTGCCAATGCATGGACTCGATCAGCTTCACGGCGTAGACGATCAGACACTTCATCAGCTTCAGCAAGTCGGATTTCGAAGGCATCCGGCAATGTACCCTCACCCTGGTGTTCACTTGCTTCAGCTGACACATCCTCACCATCCACCCACTGCCGGCGCAGCAACTGCCAAACCACATCACGTTCGGATCTGGCATCGGTGAGGACAGATTCTGTCGGCACCTCCCCGACACGTTTGATCTCATTGAGTCTCTGCGAGGTATCCTGTAAGGCGTCGACGAGCTCCTCTTTTTTCTCTTCAAGCCGCTGAATGCGTTTCGAGAGCTCGTCATAGTTTTCTTCAAAGTGACGGATACTTTCACGGCTGGGTAATTTCAAACCGGACACCGCCTCCAGCTCCCCTTCCCATAGCGTGAGCTGTGCAAGATCCTCAGCACACTCTGTCTGAAGGCTGGTAAGTTGACTCTGAGTCGACTGGATCGAGGCATCCAATTCCCCCTGTTTCCTCGCGGCAGCAATGGCCCGGTGCAAACCGTTGGTGTTGCCTGATTCGGTGATCTCATCGCGTTCTTTGCGAGCTGACTTAAGTCGCTTCTCTGTCTCACGCAGGCTGGCTTTTGCCTGCTCTACCCGAGCGTTCAGCACAGCATTTTTACCGCCCAACTCGGCAATGCTCTGTCGCCTTGCCACTATAGGGCGTAATTGCTCAGTAGCATTCAGCTCGAGACCAGGACGAATTTCTTTGAGGATAGAGCCAGCATCTGTCAATAATTGCTGGGCTTCCGCTTCGAGATGCGGTCGGTCTTGCAGCGCTTTTCGATGTCCGCCCAGGCGAGCATGGAGATCTTCAATGATCTCTGCTTGCTCCAGCAATCCCTGGTTTGTTGATAATTCTTCGAGCTGTTTCTGCAAACCTTCAAGACGCGGGGTAGCCTTACCAAGAATGGCCTGAGCGGTCTCCAAGGCATTCACCGCTTTCCGACGACGGTCAGTAAAATCATCCGGCAGGACGACAACTGGTTTATCTGAATTGGCACCCAACAATTCCAGTTCCAGCAAAAACTCACGACGCCGAGCCAATTTCGGTAAAACACGCTGAATACGTTGTAAACGATTTACCTCAATCCGGTTGTCCACCAGTTTGGATTGAACAGCTTCAAGTTCCTTGGTTGTACGTCCCAAGGCACGCCTATGCTCCTCCCACTCTCTGGATGAAAGTGAACTTTGTCTAATCTCGCTTCTGAGATCTGTATGTGCACGGATGGCTGAGTTGATTACTGGTTTTGAACCTGCCGGGAGAAAAAGCCGCTTGGTCTCTGCATCAAGCTCGCCAAGGACAGCATGGAGCGCATGGCTGCCAAGCGCTGCTGAAAAAAGCGCTTGCCCGACCTCGCCCTTCTGCTCCAGTATTTCCTGCCCGCCCTGGATCAATGCCTGGTGATCAATCCCAAAGAGAGTTTCAAAGAGCTCTGAACTCACACCGCTAAGAAACGGTGCCAATACCCGTTCATCCAGCACCTCATCGTCCGGAGTCAATAGCGTGTTTTTCCGGCCTTTGCGCCGAACAAATCTGAGCTCATGCCCATCACCTGTCAGTAAGATTCCGTGGATACGGAGCTTGTCATTGGCATGAATAAAATTGTCCGCAGTTCGTTCGTCTATCCCATAAAGCAAGGATTTCAGACCTCGCAGGGCCGAACTTTTCCCAGCTTCATTAGGGCCGTAGACGATATGGAGCCCTGTTCCATCAAAAGCCAATACCCTCTCGGTAAACGGACCGAATGCAGCAAGATTTAATTCAATTATTTTCATGCCGATTCCATCCTGGCTTCACACTCCCTTCTCCGTGGACAACAAACGGCTGACTAGAAGCTCTTTGATATCCTCCAGTGTCTCTTTTAGCACCTCCGGATTGGTAGGGTCACAGGGTTCATCGCCACCCAGCAGTTCTGCGGGGAGTTTCTGACGAAGTGCTGATATCTCTTCGGCAAGTTCTTCCAATGCCGAGCCATCCAGTTCCATGTCGCGGATAGCACGCAGCAGGCCGCTTAGTGCATCGTCACGCTCAAGCACCTCATCAACAGAGACAGACGGCCTAGTCTTGATGGAAATCTTCTCCAGCCAAATACCTGCGCCACCTAGCCCCGTCGCCAGGGCACGGTACTCCTGGATCCAACGCTCACGGTCAGCATGCAAGGTCGAATGCACAGTGCAAGCCCCTTTCAATACCAGGCGCACGGCAACCGGCCTTCCTTCGGCGCTATCTAATGCGGACTGCAGCCCCTCGTGTACCTGTTCATAGATGTCATCAACTGACTCGCTGGCAGAAACGTCTAGTTCACAGAGAGACCAGCGCATCACATCAAGGTCACGGTGTTCAACCTCCTCGACCTCTCCGTTTTCGACAGTAACCAAGGTACAACCTTTAGGCCCTGATTCACGGATGTGTCGCCCCTGGATATTCCCCGGAAACACAATCCATGGGTCCTGACTTACCTCTTCACGGTTATGGACATGACCCAGAGCCCAGTACTGGTATCCTTTTGACCGTAGCCCATCAACAGTGCATGGGGCGTAGGGCTCATGACCTGGCTTGCCGTCAAGGCATGTGTGCAGCAGGCCGATATTAAAAAGCTGTGGGTCACCCTGAGGGTAGGCCTGAGACAAGTCGTCTGTTACAGCCCGTGTAGCGAAGCCCTGCCCATAAACCGCTACATTCAGATCTTCCAGAATAATCCGCTCCGGGTGCTTGGTTGAGAACCGCGTGACATTGTCCGGTAACCGTAGATGCTTGGTAATCTGACTGGCAGCATCATGGTTACCCACCACGATGAATACACGAATGCCTGCCTCGCGCAGCCTTCCCATCCGCTCTACAAAAAAGATGCCTGTGTTGTAATCTTTCCAATCGCCGTCATACAGATCTCCGACCACGAGTACGAACGCCACTTCCTCGTCAATCGCCAAATCGATCAGGTTATCGAAAGCACGTCGCGTGGCGCTACGGATTTCATCTACAGGGGCGCCCTCATAGCGTTCTAGGCCATGCAGGGAGCTGTCAAGGTGAATGTCTGCGGCGTGAAGAAATTTCATCAACTCACCTACTTGAGCAAATATCTGGTTCTCATTGCCCCTTCCCATCTTCCTCTGACGTTTCACTAGGAGTAGTCTCGCTCACTCCAACACTTTTAAGTAACGCAGAGTACTGATCCTTATCTTCTTTCAGTCTTTCAATGATTTGTCGCGCAGCGGTCTGCATCTCCGGCACTTCTACAGGCGTCGATCCACGCTCGAACACTCCGCTCAAATGTGAATATTCGTTATTGATTCTATCTGTTAAAACGGCAGGGATTTTTTCTTCACCGAAGAAAAGACATAGTGTCTCCTTGTTCATTCCTTGGTCTGGATACTTGTAGTAGAGGTAAATCTCGAAAAACTTCCTGGCATTGTTCGCGAAGTTATAAAACGTTGTATAGTTAGTGTCATCAACAGCATCAATTGCTGCGCATTGGTGTATCTGATGGAAGAGGTAGTTGAATTCGGTCACATATTTTTTAAGGTATTTCGGCATCACTCTGACCGTAGATGTCTTTCCCTCACGAGCGACAACGAAATAACCCTTTTGGTAGTTTTTCTGTTTCCCATCTACGTCAAAATACTGTCCATTCAACCGCTTCAAATATTTCAAAAAATCAAGATTGTGCGTTGAAACAAACAGCTGTTCATATTTTCCGCTAGCTACGATCTCCGCGTTTAACAGGCTATAAACAAAGAAGATATGATTCCCGTCGAGTGATGATATCGGATCGTCAATCCAGATTATCGGCTTAGAATCCTTGGTATCGATATCGTCGAGTTTTCCCAAAAAATAGCAGAATGCCAAAAGGCCACACTCGCCTTCGCTCAGGTGGTAAGCCTTCTTACCGTCCCGGATGACTTCAAACCGGATTCGCTTAGATTCCTCGCCTGGAACTTTGTCCTTCTTGGCCTCGAGTGAAAGAAACTGGTGCCCAAAGAAGTTGTTCAAATACTCATTGACTTTCTTTGCGCCCTTCTCCTCGTCGTTTAGTTCGCGTTTCTTGGCCGCGATCAGCCTCTCTTTCTGACTAATATCTCCTTCTAGGCGATTTTTTTCTTGCTCGGATTCATCATGATTGCTCTTTAGGCCTTCAATGAAAGAGAGCTTCTCTTGGTATCGTATTGTGACCAGGTAATCAGAAACCTCTTTTAATCGCAAAGCCGTCTTTGCTTTCACCTGCTCCTTGCCTAACGAGTTTGAGAAGTCATCCGATTCGCCCCGAATCTCTTCATACAAAGCCCAGGAAGCCACCAGACCATCAGCGGCATCATTTGGCCTCACAAACGATATTGGGCTAAGGATGTTATCTTTTCTGTCCTTGAGCTGAGAAGTCAGTGCATCCAGGGATTCTATGTACTTACCAACAGCGCCCTTTAGCGCGCCTTCTAACTCATTAAGTCTCTCGTGGAATTTTGAATAAAAACAGCTTTTGTCGATTGAAAGGGCGGACGATACTGTGTTTTTCTCCGCATCAATCCTGGCGATTACGCCTTCAATATCCTTCTCGAGCTTTTCCGACTCTTCATCAAAGTGTTTCTCTAGTTGCTTCCAGCGATCTTCGGTGATTGGGTTGCCGCAGAATGCGCAGTTGTCGCGTTTGTTTCTGTGGTGGGCTCGGCCTTCGCTGACCCAGCGATTTAGAACCGCATCTTTTACTAGCTCCTCAAGCTTATCTGATTCACTGATCTTTTTGGTTACGAGAACTTCGGCTTCATTTGCCAGTGTCGAAATATATAGACTAGGCGCACGGAAGGGAGAGATGGGCTGTAGTGTCTTTTCGGTGATTAGCTTTTCGTATTGGGCAACTTGCGCATCAGTTGGCGGCTGATAGCTTGTATCCTGGACTTTCCCAATATCGGTTTTAAGTTTCTGGATGTTGTAGTTTTGATCGCCAAAACGCTCTGGTTTGTACTTTATACCGATTTTTCTATCGGTCGCCTTGTCGGCTAATTGTTTTTCAAGGTCGTCGCTGGCTTTTTTGTGATCTTGTCTCGTTTTATCGAATACGGTGATCGCCTTTATTTTCTCAGCATACAAACCTGTCTGGACTCCTTCCTCTTTTGAGCCAAGTTCACTTTCGAGTGCTTCGATCTCCTTTTCAATTTTGTTGTTGTCATCGCCAAGAATAGCGAACGGCTCGACACTGTCATCCGGGTTGGTTATAAAGCGAAGATTGTCTCTTACAAAGTCTTCATTGAAAACTCGAATCTTTCTACCGTGTCCTGTAAGAGTGGCTTGATTTTCTTGCGTTCCATCGACAAAAGACAACACAAAAGACGGATTTTCGAACTTGTCAGATAACTCCCCGGTCTCCATCGCACGGAGAATACGCGACAACGTCGTTTTACCTGAATAGTTACGGCCATAAAGGATATTGATGTTTTTGAACTCAGAGACGTTGTTACTTTCATCTCTAACAGATGTGGCCCAGCGGAAGTCCTGAAAGACCGCCATGTTTTTTATTGAATCGATTCTCTTTATTTCACCACTCATATCCATTTCCTAATGGCTAGTTTATATTGCCAAAAGCCATATTCAGTTAGCATATCCATCACATAGATAGGCGGAACTAGCCATTCAGTGCTTCTTCCAACGTAGTAACCACCTCATAATCAACTCCAATCGCCTCAAAGTGTTTCTTGCCGCAGGCAATCTTGTCCTTCTCCTTGTCACGGAGATCAGCAAGATTTCGGGTGCTCTTGGTCTCGCGGATGAGGTAGAGCTTTTCCTCGTTCTCTGTGACGAGGGCCCAGTCTGGGTTGTAGGGACCGACGGGCGTATCGACTATGAATTGCGGAGGTAGCTTGCAGTAGAACTTGACCCGATCATCAAGATCACAAGCCTTGGCAAATTCCTTCTCGACGTCGGAATCAAATTCGACGTAGTTGAACAGAGTCTTGTCCTGGTTTTGCACCTCGTAGAGGTTGTTCAGGTAGCGGGTAATACCTCGCTCGGCCTCCTGCTCCATACGGTGCATCTCGTAGACCACGCCACCGATCTTTTCGTATTTGATGCCGTTGACCGTTACCCTGTGGAGCTCTCGCTGGATAATGTCGCTGACCTGGTTGATGAACACCTGGGGATTGAGCAGGAATTCGCCCAGACGCCTGGATTCCTTGAGAATCCGCACCAGGGTGTGTCGCGTCAGTTCGGTGCTGTTCTGCAGGTAGGCGAGGATGTCTGGCAGGACTGGGGAGGTGACTACGTCTCGTACTCCACCGGAGATCTGTTCACCCTCGATACCGGCCTTGCTCATGTTCTGGCGATAGAGGGCCGTGGTGATCCTGGGCTTGTGGATCCAGGGCATCTCTGCGATGGCCCTGGCGGTTTGCGCCACCAGCGTATCGGTATCAAAGGTTACCCGGTAGCGCGTCTTCTGGTTGATCTTGTCCCAGAGTGCCCTGAAAGTCGGATCGAGGGTGATGTTCTTGCGCAGTTCCAGGTTCTTGCGATCGCGGGCATTGACCACCCGGTTCTTGAAGACGTACTTGTTCAACTCATCGACGATCCGGGAGCGCATATGCACCCACTCGTCGGGCAGCGTCAATACGAAGTGCGGGTTCTTCGGGTCGAATTTGTCCTGCACCCTGCCCTCGGCATCCAGATAGCCGTTGCTTACCAGTGAGTCGTACAGGTCTTGGGAGACCTCCTGACCCAGCGGGGTATATTGAAGTTGCTCCGGGTCGGCAAGTTTGGCGAAGGCAGTGATATCGACCTTGCCGAAACCAATCCCGTAGTCCTCTTCGTACTCGGTTTGTAGCTGACGGGCAAAGTCGTCATAGGATTCGTTGGCGATGACGGTCAGCCGGTTGACGGTCGGATCGAACACCCGCTCGCCGTGTTCGTTGACCGGAAGGCGCAGGCCTCGACCAATCTCCTGGCGTTTGCGATCCTGGGACCGGGTCTCGTTGAGAGTGCAGATCTGGAAGACGTTGGGGTTATCCCAGCCTTCGCGTAGCGCGGTATGCGAGAAGATGAAGCGCAGCGGTTCGTCATTGGAAAGCAACTGCTCCTTGTTGCGCATGATCTTGGCAAAGGTATCTTCGTCATCTTTAGTCTTGCCGCTCGTATCCTTGAACGCGCCTTTCTTGTCCTGTGAGAAGTAACCGTCGTGCACATCTTCCGCTGAAAAGCTCAGCAAGCCTTTGTAGAGCGGCTTCTGCGTCAGTTCGTTGTAGGCCTCTTCGAACCACTGGCCGATCTTGCCCATACTGCTGGAACCGTCATCATGGTAGACCCGGTAGTTGGCCACCTTGTCGATAAAGAACAGCGACAGGACCTTGATGCCCTTGCCTCGTACGGCATGTTCCTTTTTCAGGTGTTGCTCGACGGTCTCATGCACCTGGGCACGCATCAGGTCATCACCCAGGCCGCCGATCTCGGCGCCCAGGCGAACCATCTGGCCATTGCTGAATTCAACGTGTTCCAAGCCAGGTTCGCAGGAGATGTTAGCCACCAGCCAGCCATGCTGGTACTCCTGACGCTCTTTCGACTTCAGGTATAGGTCGTCACCCTGCTTGACGGTAACCGTTTTCTTCTTCGGCCCGGCAGCATCATCCACATTAATCTGAAGTTTAGCCTTGATGCCCTTGCTGTTATCGACATTCTTCAAGGCGACAAAGGTGCTGTCGAAACCCTCTTCACCGACCAGGGCGGCGACCTCAATGCGTTTGACCAAGCGCAGGTCATAGGCGTCGATGGGGTTGAGCACATACAGCAGATTATAGGGGTTCTTGTGCGTAGCCGAGTAACGCAGCGTGCAGAGGGGATTGAGACTCTCCAGCGCCTGTGAGCGTTTGGTCTGCTCCTTGCGGGTATCGCCTTCGACCGACTGCGGCTCGTCGATAATCATGATCGGATAGGCAGCACGGATGAAATCGATCGGCCGCACACCTGAGAGACGATCGTTCTCCTGATTCATGATCGCTGTGGCCTTGTCGAAGGCCTGGATGTTGATCACCATCAGCTGAATCTTGTTCGAGGTGGCAAACTGCCGCACCTGCCCCAGCCGCTTCGGGTCATAGACAAAGCTGTCGTAAGGCACCTGGTCATAGAGCTCCTTGAAGTGCTCACGCGTCATTTCAAGGCTCTTCTGCACACCTTCACGGATAGCGATACTCGGCACCACCACGATAAACTTGGTGAAGCCGTAGCGCTTGTTCAGCTCGAACAGGGTGCGCAGATAAACGTAAGTCTTACCGGTACCCGTCTCCATTTCCACCGAGAAATGCATGCCAGCCAGTTCCGACTGTTTAGGGATGTTGTTCTCTTCCTGTATCTTTTGCAGGTTTTCCAGTAACAGCTCATCGGTGAGCACCAGGTGGTTAGCCACTGCGGCGATATTGGAAAATTCGTCATCGCTCAGGGAAAGCTGGCTACCGCCTTCCTGGGTTCCGATGGATACCGAGTAGGTCTCGTTGGCCAGCGGCTGTCCCTCGAACAAACCCACAACGGATTCAATGGCTCGTTGTTGATAGTCGAGGTTGCCGTCGAACTTGAATTTGAGCAACGACATCTACTTGTCCCTCTTTTTTTCAGATGTGCGCTGCAGTAACTGATGCTCCAGCTTTTCCAACAGCACGATATCTTCACCTTCGGCCTTAACCGCTTCATCATGCAAGCGTTGTTGATGAAACTTGTCGTACTCACGCTCTGCCAGTGATTTGGCCATTTCATGGGATACTTTGCCTGCGTTATCCAGAATATCCCGGTCATTCAATGTCAGAAAACCATTCAGTTTTTCGATCCAGTCGCCCATATGCATCGGAATACGCCGCATGGCCTGGCCTTCGGCAAACACCAGATACTGTTCCACCAGGTTATTCAGTGCGCTAAGCTCTTCCTCGTTCAGATAATTTTTTGCAATGGCCACATCCTGTTTGCGCACCTTATCGCCGCGCCAGTTGCTCAGGCCCATGTTGGGTTTGTCGCTATCGGCACGTTGTTGAATCAACTCGGCTGCGGTATGGCCGTGAATGGCCCAGTGCATCTTGTTTTGTACCGTCTTGAAAAAGTCGATGCTGATATCCTGGGTCGGGTCGTAATCCACGCTGGTGGCGTAGATATCGGTGATCTTGCGGTAGAAGCGCTTCTCCGAGGTACGGATATCCTGGATGCGACGCAGCAATTCATCGAAGTAATCGAACGGCTGATCGGGATTTTTCAGGCGCTCATCATCCATCGCAAAGCCCTTGACGATGTACTCCTTGAGTTGCCGGGTCGCCCACTGGCGAAAACGGGTGGCGGTATGGGATTTCACCCGATAACCCACTGAAATAATGGCATCCAGGTTGTAGTGCTTCAGATTGCGGCGTACCTGTCTCACCCCCTCCAGTCGAACTACCGAGAAATCCTCGGCAGTTGCCACCTCTTCCAACTCGTTGTCTTCAAAGATATTTTTCAGGTGCAAACTGATATTGTCCGCCGAAGTCTGAAACAATTCCGCCATCTGCGCCTGAGTCAACCAGACCGTCTCCCCCGACAGACGCACCTCCAGCCGGGTCTGACCGGATTCGGACTGGTAGATCAGCACTTGCCCGACGTCAGAATCCTTCATCTCAGACCACCTTAAAGACCATCTCGGTCTCGGCACCCTGAGAACGGGATTTGAAGGTCTGTACCGCGTTGGCCTTGAGCTGGTCGTTGCCTTTAAAGCCCTTGTCTAGGCAGATGAATTGCATGGGCTCAAGGTCAGCAACTGCATCGATCATTTCGCTTGTAAGTTCTTCTTCAAGACAGATCAGCAACGCGCCTTCGGCAATGGAGAAAACCTGCCTTCCTGCCAGATCGAGGGTCTCGATCTTTTCGGTGGGCACGAAGCCAGCCTTGATCAGCAGTTCGTAGAGGATATCTTCCTGGCTGGCTTCGGGGTCGATATGATCAGTGTGCAGCGCCAGTTGCTGGCTGAGATGATCTGCGCTCAATTCTTCGCTAGGAGCCTGCCATGGTTTGAAGTTGGACTGATCCAGCTTGAGGACTTTGAAACCGAGATCCAATTCATCCTTTCCATCCAAATCTAGTTGGCCTTCATGTTTATGACGTATTTTTTGGGAAGCCCTACGTATACGCTCCTTGCCAATTTCTGAGACAGTTTTATATCCTGCTTGGAAAGCATCAGTTTTCTCTCCACAAGGCTCAGGAAGCTGCACAACGATATAACTGTTATTGCTACCATTTTCTGTTATACGCTGATATAGCGCATCTGATGACGTACATGAGCCAGCAAAAAAATCCAATACCAGGTCATCTTCATCCAATGACAATTCAAAAAGATGCTTTATCAATCTCGTAGGTTTTGATGTAAATTTCACTTCTGGTATTAGCGCTCTGAACTCCTTAGAAGCCTCGTCTGTATGTCCAACATCTTGATGAAGCAATAGTGAACTAGGGGTTCGCCCTTGTTTTATTTCCGTTAAAAAGTTCTTCAGCGCCGGCGTTGAATTACTCCCATTAGCACCCCACCAAATTCTATTTTCATCTAAATTCTTTTCTGTAACTTCGCGTGACATAGCCCAAACACGAGTTTTATTTGGCCATATTTCCTCGCCAGTATTAGGATTAACAATGGGGTAATAAAGGTTTGGTCGCTCATCTGACGTATATCGGCATGTATAATCCATAGCCTTCCATAGCCCTCTTGGGTCATCATCTGGGTTTTTATATCGTGCCCGTTGCTCTTCAGTAAGCGGCAAAAGATTAGCTTTGAATTCAGGTGAGCGCCTATACATAACTATTGACTCATGCTCGTAGCCAACATCAGCCGTGTCAGGCGGGGGTGAATAACGCTTCTGCCATGCAAAAGTACACATAAAGTTTTCTTCGCCAAATATCTCATCGCACATTCGACGAAGGTTTTCTACTTCATTGTCATCAATGGAGATAAATATCACCCCGTCTTCCCGCATCAAATTACGGGCGAGGTAGAGCCGCGAATACATCATATTGAGCCACTTGGTATGAAAACGCCCTTCAGCAGCCGTATTGGTCGAGAATTTCTTACCCTCGTCATCCACCAACCCGGCATAGGCCAGATAGGTTTCCAATGACTCGCTGTATTTATCGGGATAGATAAACTCCTTTCCCGTGTTATACGGCGGATCGATATAGATCATCTTCACCTTACCGTAGTAACTCTTCTGCAGGAGCTTGAGCACTTCAAGGTTATCGCCTTCAATGAACAGATTCTGGGTGGTATCGAAATCCACCGACTCCTCGCGGCAGGGCTTGAGCGTGGCGCGGGAGGGTTCCTGGATCAGCTTCATGCAGTCACGCTTGCCCGGCCATTCCATGCCGTAGCGTTCGCGTCGGCCTTCGTACACATCGCTGAAGGTACCGAGTTCGGCCTTGAGGCGCTCGAAATCGATGGTCTCTACCGGCTGCCCGTCCGGGCCAGTGGTCTCGGTGAACACACCGGGTAACAGCAGCTCGAGTTCACGGCGCCTTTGTTCTGCAATATCGAGTGATGTGCCATCCATCTTTTCCTGGTCGGCCGGTTTCACGCTATCAGTCATAGTGAGTTATCCACTTTTGTTTTCTCTTTTGGCAATCGACAGACTACTCATCTGTGCCATTACCCATCTGTTTTTCAAAGGATTGTCGTACCAGGCCCAGCACATAGGGCAGTTCGTCGAGAGTCGACAGTCCCACCTCCACGTCGCCATTGCCCCAGCGCCCCAGACCAGTGACGTCTTTGCACAGGCCTTTGGGGTCGTCGATATCGGGGAATGGCATATTCAGTGAAAGACGCAGGCGTTTGGCCTGGGGCACGACATCCACAAAATTAGTTTCTGCCTTGTAGGCCACGTAGAGTTTTAGAAACTCCTCTGACACGACCGGATCAAGCGCCAACACCTGTTTACGGAATGCATCAAACAGGTCACGCATTGAACCTGAAGCCAGGTGTGGATGGTCCTCAATGGTGTAGCTGGCCGACGTGATCGCCGGTGACGGCTTGTAGGCAGCCAGTAGTTCTGCATCCAGCGCTGGGGCCTGCCATACTGAAACTGCCTGGGCCGCAAGGTAGGCGGCCCGTCCCTCAATGGAGTCCTTATTCCAGCTTCCTTCCGCCCCCAGGTTCTTGTTCAGGCGCAATGGACTCTGGGCAAAGCCGCCTTCCATATTGCACTTCTCGGCAAAGCTGCGGTTAGAGTATTCCGAGTTATAACCGGTCAGGGTCAGGTTACCGAGCGTATGCCGGTAGGTCTCCCAGACGTTTTCCCAGTCTTCACCGAGTTCCTCTCGCCACACGGCGGGTACTTTTTCAGGATCGTTATCACACTGGGGCAGTATGTGTTCTATCGTATATTCATCGACTGGCACGCGCTCTTTGCGCCCGTGATTTTCCAGCCTTCGTAACCAGTAACTCCGGCTACGGAAGTTATAGAGATCTTTGATCTTGAGTTCACGTTTGAATTCATCGTCCTTCGGAAAACGGCGATAGGACGGCAGTAACAGAAAGGCGGCTTCCAGGCTTTCCAGATAGCGATCCTTCTTTAGCGTCTTGCCGATATTGGCGAACGTCTTATTCATGGAATTGGTCGGTATGGCACAGACCGCACGACGGAAGACGTAACTTTCTATTGCGCGTACCGCCTTAAGGAAGTCTTCTCTGGAAAGAATCTGGCTTTGATAGTCGTGATACAGCTCGAGCAGCAATGGATAGGCGACATCGACCTTGAGTTCCCGCAGGTCATGAAAGGCACGATTGAGCCCCGAATCCTCTTCAGTGCCCAGTGCCATGGCACAGAAGTGTCCGGCATAGGCATGCAACTCCGCAACCAGGGATTCCACACCCGCATTGGAGACGCTGGATGACCGTGCATGTTTTTTGAACGCGTCATAGACCTCGCCCATTTTGGGAATCTCGCCAGTCCTGACCGTCAGGTAATGCCGCATAAAGCCGTCGAAGTGAGTCGTGTAGGCTTCCTGTCCAAAGGCCAGCTCCATCGGTCGCCAATAACTTTCGTAGAGCTGGGTCTGTAGCTCGGGCTCCAGGCCCATGAGTATGAAATTGCGAATCAGGTCGGCCTGGCTGAGTTCTCGGCCCGTGGAGTTCATACTCTCGAAAATGAGTTGTGGGTTATCCTGATCGCGATCGAGCGATATATCGACAACCATCAACTTGGCGATGCCCTTACAGACGGTTTCCAGATTCTCTTTCTGTTCAGCTAACAATTCCTGGAAAAGCTTCAGGTTCTCCGTGATGCGGATTGAATGTTCCTTTGGCTGCGGTGCATCCTTGAGGATCGAAATCAGAGAGGCCTTGTCTGTTTGGGAAAGGATCAGCTTGAAGTGCCGCCCTCCCTCCTCTTCTGGATTCAGCAAATAGTAATTGCGCAGTTTCCGGGGAGAAAAACCTTCTATCGGCTCTCCTTCGCCGATCGCAGACGCCAATGCAGCGATCAACAGACTGACTGTTGTAAGACGTTGCTGACCATCGATAACCAACAACGGTGACTGGGCTGATATTGAATAAAGACCCTTTTCCACATACACGACCGAACCAATGAAATGGGCCGAGATATCATCGCTCTGCCCTGCGCGAAGGATATCATCCCAAAGTTGCCGCACTTCCTTTTCCGTCCAGGAATAGGTGCGCTGATAGATAGGAATCACAAACTGTGGTGATTTCTTCAGAAAATCGAGTAGCTTTGCCTCAGTTGCTTTCATTCGTTATTGCTCATCCATTTCATTTCAGGACTGTTCCCACTATTGGCCACTACTCGTGACTCCATTGATACCTGACCTTCAAATCGTTGCAATGCGTCGGCGGCAGCAGTCTTTTGTGTTGCAATTGCCCAACCACAATCCCGGGAGCAATACCCACTTCCTGTGCAAATTGGCAGATAGCCGCTTTACTGAACGGCGCTTGTGTAGCGAAATTGTTGAAGGCCTTTCTCGGTAGCAGCTCCTGCTCGGCGAAGAGATTGGCTTGTTCTTCCTTCTCACCATCCATACCGTTCGTACCTTCAATAAACAGCTCCTTCTTGCCGTGTAAGAGGATATGCCCGGCTTCATGGAAGAAAGTGAACCAGAGATGATCGTTGGTTTTGTAGCGCAGGCTGAGCTGGATAATGGCCTTGTCGGAACTAACCCAGCGAGTTGCTCCGCTGACGCCGGTCTTGGGCAGACATGGAATAAACACTACGGCGACGCCGGCCTGGGCACAACGCTGCTGCAAGGCGGGAACAAAATGCGCGGGATCGGTTTCGGCCGTGAGGGCGCGGATATCATCCAGCGCCTGCCGAAATGCGGGTTTGTCATATGGCTGGCACGCGATGTTTGTGGCTTCCAGTTCACCCTGGCGCAGCCAGGCGGAAACCGCCTCCGGGAAGATTTCGTGCTTGTTGTGCTGACGGTAGGCGACGGCCACGTTGGGCCAGATATCATCCCACTGTTCCACGCTGGCAATACCGAAGAAGCGCAGCACTTCATCGAGCTGCTGCTTTTTGTCCTTATGCTTTTTTAGCCATCCCATTTTTACCATAGCATTGACGGGTATACGTTTGAGCCAGCCGAGGTCTTTTTCCAGCTGAACCTCTTCCGCCAACCGCGCGCGGGTCTCCTGGTAGTGGGCCTCCAGATTGAGCCAGTACTCGACTGGCATACCCAGGGCACGCTCCAGCTTGATGGCGGTTTCAGGCGTGATAATGACCGTGCCCTTGCCCTTGAGGATGGCAATGATGTGCTTTTCGCTTAAGCCCGTGCGCTTGGCCAGTTCGGTTCGACTCATGTTACGCAGTTCGAGCTCGTAGCCCAGCACCTCGCCGGGAGTGACTGTATAGTCAGGCGTGTAGTGGTTGATAGCTGCGTTATCCATGGGTGTCCTCAATGCCTAATATCTTGATGGCTGTAATACGGTGCCAATCCAGCCCACCTTCCGGCCGCACCGGTAGCGGGTTGTGTAACGGCTGGACGATCAGACGGTACGGGCCGTCCAGATCCAGGCTGAGCGTGCCTTTGCGCTTGCCCGTCAGTTCGTGGCACCGGTGTGGTGGACTGTAGGGCGGTGCAAATACACCCAGGTTTGGGGCTGCCCGTAATGCCGTCATCACCACCTTGATTCGCTTTGCGCGCTGCTGCCCGAAGGCCTTGAGCATCGTCTTTTCTTCGTTAAATTGCTTTTGCAGCTTCTTGCTGGCAAAATCGATATCAATCAATTTTTACTTACCTATTAGGTTAATACATTTTTGTCTATATATCCATTACTATTTTGCCAAATCTGGCGCCACCGCCGGCATGGTTGTCGTCAGCTGAGTTCCGGCCTGGATTCTCGTAACATATTGTTCTCCTTGATCTAGTTCGCGGACTCCTGGCGCCCCACTGCCCCACAGCACTCCCTGTCTCACTCAATTGACCCTGAATCTGATGGTGAACAGTTCTTCTTCGGTAACCTCTTGCCCGAGCCGCGTCTCCACCTGATCCAGTATCCTGTCCTTCTGGATTTCAATCTCTTTGGCGGCAGCGTCGTAGGCTCGCCACGCTTCATCCCGTTTTTGCTCGAGTGGACGCATCTTCTTCTGGAGAGCAAGCTTGTCAGGCAAATTACCTGTCTGCCGAATTTCCTTTTTCAGTGTCTTGATCTAGTCATCCAGCTCTCTCAAATCCGCCTTGAGACCGGCGCGCTTGTCCTCCGCCCAGTTGTCGAGCTTGTCCATTTCGTCGTCGAACCATGCGGCCTGGCGCGCGGCAAGCTCATCCAGGATGATCTTGCGTTCGTTTTCAACGATTCGCTTTACAGAAGCAGGCGCGGCCAGATCTGCCTGACTATTCATCTTCGATGGCAGTTCAAAAAGCCGAATGGCAGCCTTGTGTTTTAATCGCTCGCCGTCGTCGGTGATGGCGGCAATAATGATATGGTCCTGGTCGTCAGCGCCTCTGACAGAGAGCTTTTGTACAGTCATTGTGCCGGACTTACCTACATACGGCTCCACGCTCACCGCTTTCAGAGGCCATGCTGAATAGTCAAAGATCAATTCTGCGCCGTTGAGTTTGCGTGAGCCTGCAATGCCGAGAACATGCTGGGCGAGCGCGTGACCGATGCGGTACCGGTGACCATCAAGGCTGGTTTTGGACAGGTGATAGCCGCCGATTGGCACAGTGACGCCATCCGGTTGTGTGTTAAGGGTAAAGGTCAGGTAGGCGTCATCGAACGTCGCATGCTCAGACAGTTCATGACGCGTCATCGACCAGAGCATGCGTTCATAGCGATCGAGATACTCTTTACTTTTGCTAAGATTCACTTTGAGACGGTCATGCACTTCCGCGTCGAAATTCTCCAACAGCTTTTGCCGTGTATCCTCCATGGAAGCGTTGATCTGACTATCCATTTCCGTTTGCAAGCGTTCGAATTCTTCTTCGATCTCCTCGGTGGTTCGACAGTTCTGGTAGATGGCGACAATACGTTTCTCGAACTCGACACCGGACTCAACGGCTCCCAGTACTTCGTCACTGGCCCCGAACACACCGGAAAAGAGCTGGAACTTCTCTGCCAGCAGTTCATATACACGCTGATCGGCTGCGTTATTCTTGTTGAGGAAGTTAACCACTACCACATCGTATTTCTGGCCGTACCGGTGGCAACGGCCAATGCGCTGTTCTATACGCTGTGGATTCCAGGGTAAATCGTAGTTGACCACCATGGAACAGAATTGCAGGTTGATACCTTCCGCTGCGGCTTCGGTGGCGATCATGATAGATGCCTTCTCACGGAAGTAATCCACCAAAGCAGCACGTATATCTGCGGTGCGTGAGCCGGTTATTTTGTCGCTGCCTTTGTTGACCTCACGCCAGGTGTTGTAGATCTCTTTTGATTGTGGGTCGTTATTGGATCCGTTGAACAGTACGAGCTTGTCGTCGTAGCCATTCTCTGAGAGCAAGCGCACCAGGTAGTCCTGTGTGCGGCGGGACTCGGTAAAGATGATGGTCTTTTCCGGACCGCCAAGCTCTGCAGCTTTAGCAAAACCGACGTTCAAAGCGCCAAGCAAGGTCTGCCCCTTGGCGTTTTCGGTAATGGTAACGGCGAGGTCACGGAAGGTGCGTAGATCATCGATCTCGAACTTGATCGCTTCTATGTCAGTTTCCGTAAGCAGTTCACGTTCGGCATCCTCATCGGACCACTCATCTGCAACCTCGTCGAATTCTTCGTAGTCTTCAGCGATCTCTTCTTCGAGACGCGACTTCAGATCTTTGTCTTCCTTAAGCTGCCGTTCGAGCTTTCGCGCCAACGAATCCAGAGCGCCGGCGATAGCAAAGGTGGACGATGCCAGCAGCTTGCGCATGATAAGCGTCATGAGTGTACGCTGGCCGGACGGCAGGGCTTGCAGGCTGGGACGACGCAGATAATCGGATACCATGTCGTAGAGTGCCTGTTCGTCATCGGTTGGGACGAATTCCTGCGTAACGGGTATGCGGTTGGTATAGCGGATGTATTCGAGCACTTGCCGACGCAGTGTGCGCTGGCATACCGGCGCAAGGCGACCTTTTAGTTCGTTGAATAGAGATTCACCGGTAAGACGAGCGTACTGAGTTCGAAAACTCTTGGCATCCCCAAAGGTGTAATCGTCAATGATGCTAACGAGTCCATAAAGCTCCATCAGGGAGTTTTGCAGCGGTGTGGCAGTCAACAGCACCTTGGGGGTGTTGGCGAGCGCCCCCTTGAGCGCTTTGCCAATTTTGTTGTCCGGCCGGTAGACATTACGAAGCCGATGAGCTTCATCAATCACCGCCAAATCCCATGGCGTGACCATGAGCTCCTCAGCATGGCGAGCGGCGAACTGGAAGGAGCAGATCACCAGCACTTTTTGCTCGAAAGGATGTCGTTTGCCATCCTTGATCATCTTGTTGTAGTTCCTGGCTTCCAGGATCATCGTAGGCAGGAAGAATTTTTCCTCGATCTCCTGTGACCATTGTTTGCGGAGGTTAGCAGGCGTGATAATCAGGATGCGTCGCTTCCGTTCGGTCCATTTTTGCGCCAACACAAGACCGGCCTCAATGGTTTTACCCAAACCAACTTCGTCCGCGAGAATCGCCCCTTTTGACAGAGGCGATTTGAAGGCAAACAGAGCAGCTTCGACCTGATGTGGGTTCAAATCAACTTGAGCATCGAACAACGTACCCGCCAGCTTTTCGGCATCCGCCACGGAATACCGCTTACTCAATTCATGAGCGAAAATCTTGGCATGGTAATCAGTAATCATTGTTGTCTAGCACTTCCCTGATACTTACTCGTTATTGTTTACCGGAGGCTGTTTCAGTCATGTAGCCTGGCGCCAGCACCAGATTCTGAACGCCGTATAGTGCCTGCCTGTTTCGAAGCCAGAGGTGATACTCTGCCCCTTTCTGGCTGTTGTTTCCCGTCCCCCTTAGGCTATGATCTTCCGTGCAGTCTACGTTCCACCGTCTCAACACATAGCCCGCAACGGCAGCTCGTACGTTGACCTTCAGTACACCATCCTGCATGGCATAATCCATTTCGATGGTTTCCGGGTGCAGCAACTTCGGGTGAGCCACCAACTCCATCTCTACGATGCGATTCCACTGGATATCCGCCTCGCGTGTTTCATGCTCTTGTGGTTCGCTGTCGGTAATGACTGGATCCGTGATACGAGTTATCACAAAATCTATGAAGGCTTCCCGCTTTCGGTCATATGCGCGCACATGCCAGCGCAGGCCATTATCGACCAGAACAAATGGAACAATTTCACGAGTGCTCAGGCCGGAATCAATTGAACGATACTGAATGCGGACCACCCTCTTGCGATGAATAGCCCGAGTGAGAACGGCAAGGACAGGTAATATAGGTTTGTTCAGTTCGGCCGGCGTCGCGCATGGAATCATCGCCTTGTGACTACCGACGAAATCCTCGCCGAAGCCATGCGAAAGCGCGGCCAGAACCTGTGCGGGCGAGTAATCAAACAGAGGTTTGAACGCCTCGGACTTAAGATACGACCTGACTTGTGTGTCGTACTCGAGATTTTTCGGCGCCAGCTCTCTATATAGGGTTATGTCTCTTGTGGCCGCCGCCTCCCCAATGCCAAACCGGGACACAAGGTCGCTTCGACCGATTCCCCCCAGGAAATACGCCCTGAAATCTATATGGGATAACCGTTCTTTTTGTACCTGGCTTATTTCTGAAAGAAGCACCGTAAATCATCTCCCAAGCTCCAAATAGTGAAGTATTCTGCCCTAATATGACGACTTGTAGTACTCTTTTTTCATGCTACGATCATTAATACCACTTGACATCATCATTTTGATGATAGTAGCATGCTAGCTAGAGACCTGCTCTGCCTGCTCTTTCATTTTGCAATGGAGTTCAGCTATGGCCACCAACCCTCCGAAAGGCGATGGACACCGAAATGGCGCCGTCAGGCAGCGCTCACAGACTAGGACCCCAGCTGGCAACTGGGTTAAGCGCGATACCGCAACCGGTCAGTTTATGGATGTGAAAACGTCTGATAAGTCCCCGTTCAAGGGCGTAAAGAAAGAAAAGTAGTGGTTTGCTCCCAGTGGTTCCGGGGGCCTGCCAGATTATCGAAAACGGAGACTACCTGATGATTAAACTCCAAGGTGCAGTAATCAAAGAACAAGGCGTGACTTTTGCGATCACGGTTGTGAAAAAACATATTTTGAGGTCGCAGATGCAATGCCAGCAGGCAGTTCAATCCGTCCAGCCACTGTTTCCGGGCATGCCAATTGTGCTGATGGGGCAAGACTCTCGCGGAACTCCAACCTACTGGGGGCGGAATGACATCGTGAATTTCTTGAGGAAGGTCCATCCGAGTCGCATCCCCTGGCAAGAATATACGTTCAGTTGAGGGCACTTATATGATTGACATTTCTTTTGAAATAAACGGCAGGAAGGTGTCTCCACGAAATATCGGTGATGCACTCGAGTCAAGCATGCTTCAATCAGTGCAAGACTCGATTACCAAAGCGGTTGGATCCACACGTTGCCCTGAACATGGTCAGAAACCCAAAATCAACGTCAAAGGCCGTAATCTCGATTCACTGAAATTCGAGGTTTCGGGATGCTGTGACAGCCTGATTGAGGCTGTAAAGAAAAATTAAAATAATTGAAGGAGAAGCAATGAATGGTCCCACCCACCAGTTAGCAGGCGCAGTCGCAGCATTCGTTATAACTCAAAATGACGCGTCAGAAAAATCTGGCGCACTACATCATCCTGCTGCCGCCATTCCCATTGGTGCGCTCTTAGGGAAACTTCCAGATATGATCGAACCCGCCCTTGGTAACCCTAACCATCGACAGTTCTTCCATAGCATCGTGGTGCTTGTTTTATTGGCTACTGGAATGCATAAGATCTACCATTGGGAACCGCAGGATGATTTCGACAAAGTTCTAAGGGGCATCCTGTTGGTTGGCGGCGCCGCATATCTCAGTCATTTGGCGCTGGACGCGCTAACCAGTCGTTCACTGCCTCTAGTAGGTCGTCTCTGATAGCGGCGTAGATCAAGGCCCCGTTTTCATAAGCTACCCCACATTAGCAATTAATTAGACCGACATCACACAGAAAGCTTGCCTTGGAATCAGATGTATACTATATACTACACATGACATTTGGAGAGCACATCCGTGAACATCGCGAGGCCCTGAAGTCACAGGATCGGCGATTTTCCGTCCGGCAGGTCGCTCAGCGAATTGGTGTGGAGCCCGCCTACCTCAGCAAGATAGAGCGCGGGGATGTGGCGCCGCCGTCCGAGGCAAAAATCCGGGCATTGGCCGAGGAACTCGGCGAAGACCCGGATGTGCTGCTGGCTATGGCCGGGAAGGTATCGTCGGATTTGCAGGAGATCATTCGTAAGCGCCCGCAACTGTTCGCGGATCTGATCCGCCAGCTCGAATCCGCACCGGATCACGCTCTGTTACGTATTGCCCGGGATGTCCGTGATGGCGACTGGTAACACCTGAATAGTGACTCAGGGGAGAAAAGACAATGATCGAACTAATGATCAACCAACTGACCTTCCTGTTTCCGGAGGTCCACCAAAAAGCGACGTGCAGCATCGACTTCCAGCGCACCCTGCGAATCCCGGATGACAACCGGGAATACCCTCTCCCCCCGGCCTGGGTCGTTTCCCGGTGGAGCACGTGGATGACTTCGCAGACAATTTGCCTGATACCTGGCGGACACACGGTGGCGTCTTCATACCCATGTATCAGTCAGAGGCACTGTGGATCAATTTCTCCGGTGACTACCCCTGCGCCTTCAAGATCGCCGCCGGCAAGATCAATGCCGTATCCGGGGAACCCTGGAGCAATGGGCTTTCGGCCGGTCCGCAGGACTATGCGGTGATTCCGGAACAGTCCTGGCTGGATGGATTCAATGTCTCGGAAGATTTCATTCGACAGTTTGTTGTCATGCCCCTGGGTGAAGGCTTCACAGCCGAGGAGCAGATTACCGGTACGGCTGAACATGGCGGACTCCAGATTATTGTCTACCCGATGAAGCATGATTATTACGTCGAACATTTCGAGCGCACCGTGGAAGCAGACATGGACTACCTTGATATGCCGATGTTCAGTCGTTTGGTCTGCGAATCGGCTGCCCCGGATATGGGTCTGGCACCAGGCGGCTTGATGCGGCAGGAGATTTATGAGGACGAATACGGTATTGACGCATGGGATCAGGACAACGGTTTCCGGTGCTTCATCCATCTGACCAACAGTGAGCAATACCAGATGATTACCGGGCATCAACCACCACATAAACCTACGACTGCCAAGGATTATACAGAAGCCAGCCTGCCCTGGTTTGACTATTATGATGACAGCAAAGCACTTGCCGGTTCGGACACATTAAGCAAGCTGACCCGCTTCTGAAAAAAGAGCTAGTGGGTTAATGGTGAATCTAGTATGGATCAATCATCCAAGAGGCATTATTACAGAGCACATCTGCTGAAAGATCTATTCAGTGAATGGAAGTTGACATGTAGCTGGGGTTGCCTCGATCGCCATCATGGCCATGTACAATCTGAAATCGTAAAAAAGAAAGTATTGGCCTGAGTATATTAAATGGTATCTCTAAGATAAGAAATTATCGAAGCTAAATTAGAACGATCACCTTTTCAACTTAGCGCGAGGATGAGACTCCCTGTATACATCCTCGATCGCTTTAATATCCAGGTGCGTATAAATTTGGGTTGTGTTGATGTTTTCATGGCCCAGCAATTCCTGTATACCCCTCAGGTCGCACCGAGACTCTAATAAATGAGTTGCAAAACTGTGACGGAGCAAGTGAGGGTAAACGTGCTTATGTAACACCTCATCTGATAAATCACTTAATGATTTTCTAACAACAGATCGTGATATGCGCTTTCCTCTTGCACCGACAAACAGAGCAATTTCATTTTCATTCGCAAGTAGCGATCGAACGGACATCCATAATTCGATAGCTTTTGCCGCAATGCTCCCAAAAGGCACGTATCGGTCTTTTAATCCTTTTCCTGTGACAATAAGAACCCTCTCATCAAAATCGATATCTACCAGGGAGAGCTGTACGAGTTCTTGGAGCCTGATCCCAGACGAGTAGAGTAATTCTAAAATTGCATGATCACGAATATCGGTAGGTGATCGATGATCAAAATCCGCATCGAGTAGTTTTTTAATCTCTTCCTGACTCAATGTATAGGGTAGCTTTCTGGGCTGTCTTTTGAGACGAACCAACTTACCAGGATTCGTCTGTACAACCCCTTCTGCCATCAAGTACTTAAAGAATGATCGAATACAAGAGAGCTCTCGCTGCAAAGTAGCAATGGACATACCATCACGACTGCGAAACCCTATATATTTAGTTATTTGTATATCACTAACCTCAGACCATTGAGCAATACTTCGCCAACGGATCCAACCAGTAAAAGAAGCCAGATCTCGTTTATAAGAAGCTATTGTGTTCGGCGGAAGCCTACGCTCCACCATTAGGTGAGAAAAGTAATAATCAACCCACTCATACACCAAAAATCCCTTTTATACACAAAAAGTGCTTGTCGATAACAATGACTCCATGTCATATAATGTTAAGTGACTAATCATGAACCACCAGAAGTTCTAAGCTTAAACATTAAATCAAAATACTGTGTGTCATTGCAAATGACCAAATAGAGGATATTAGATATGAGTAATATCAGCCCAGATGCAGAGGGCATGGATTTTTTAAACCCTAATCCAACGAAGGATATGCTACGGACAGCAAGACATTTAGCTGGTATTAATTATGGAGAAGCCGCTGAACTCTGCGGTATCGAGGAAAGTTACTACAGAAAAATGGAACGGGGTACAATAGATGTAAAGGTGTCTGTTTACAGACTCATACTCTGCCGTGCCGGATATCTCATCCATAATGGATGGGAAGGCTGGAAGATCCGAAAAGGAAAAATATGGAGTCCAGTAGGATCAGGCCATACACCTGGCGACATCATGTCCATCTATTGGTTGGATCAATCGGTTCGCTCATTAAGAGCAGAGCTCTATCAGAAGACCGGACAACTTTATGACCAGGATTACTACCACGGGTATGAATTCCGTGAGCATGAAGCTTAATTAATTCTGAATCAATAATTGAACAGCAAGTAGTAGCCCAAGGTGTAATGGGTAAAGCACATAGAAGATGTGGCGAAATCGTGGGATTTTTATTCGTATTTTAGATAAAACCAATATGATGGGTATTGACACAATCGCCCACAGATTGCCGTTAAATAAACAAATCAATCCCAGAGCAGGTATGCCAACACCCAGGAAGAAATACCAGTTCCTATATCGAAAGTAGGTCCAGACAGATACCCCAAATAAGAGACCAGGCCAGAAATACTCCACAAAGATGCCACCAGCAAGTAGAAACAGGATGGCTAGCGTATAATCCCGAGTTGTTCCACCTTCCCATAATTGACAGAATAGCGTTACAACAAGCAACGTAAACAAGATATTGAGCGGAAATGTCTCAGATAGACCAGCATTTTGTCTCAGGAGATAAATGATTGGAATAGAAATGAGTCCGTAGACGAACAATCGACAAGCCACTCTCCAATAACTCTGATGATTATCAATAGCCGATTGAGCTAAATTATAGACAAGAACCATCATAAAAATAGGCATAGCCAATCTACCTATCTCATACAGAAATGGCATTTGTCGATTGAAGAGAAACACGTCAATGTGATCAGCAATCATTGCCAAAAAGGCAAACCACTTTAAAAACTCCAATGAACCACTCGAAATAGATATCGATGGTAGATCAACAAATAATGAAGCGTTTTGAGCGTTGGTAGTAGATAACATATTGACCTTATTAATCAATGATGAAGAAAAATATTAGTCATTGATAGTGCACTACCAATTCATGACATAGCTTGACGAGCCATTTGAAACGACATACTGCGTACAGCTGATAAAATCGATTGAACCTTGTAAATTATTACTGCCAGAAAAGACGACCCTCCCAACACTTGGGTGCGTGCTCTCACAGTTCAAATCGATCCTCAAGTCAGAATCTGTTTCGAACTCCACATAACCCAGATCTGGATGGTAGGCACGGCCACTTACCTGTATTCCGGTATTACGGCTTCTGCTGGTACGATAAATATCGGTCATCCTATAGACAAAGTCGTCATCGCTAAAATAATCGACCACGAAGACACAACTATCGAAATCACATCTCAATGTGCGATGTATGCGTGCTGAGTACCCCTTTTCATCGAGCACTTCGCCATCAAGAATACTCACAAATGGACCAGCCAGGGAATCTTCATGGACAATCGTATTATAGCCAGACACATAGTAGGTCCCATTACGATCTCTCCCGTTGGTGCCACAATCGGTAAATGAATACTTACTGATCGTGCCTGACACATTGTGTTCAGAAGTCGATGATCCAGTAGGGACACAGTGTGGGTCGCTCGTTAAGGATAGTGAGCTGGTAGCATCTGACGGAAATGGACGGGTTGTTCTCAGCATTTCAGTTTGAAGAATGACATCATACAACCCAAGATTTTTGACGGTCTGTGCTACGGCATATGCCAATTGAACAAGATTCGAACTTGTCACAATGGTAGGTGATTCGTTACCCATATACTCGAATGTAGTGATATCGAGATCAATGTCATCTGCATCCGAATCCTCATTATTTGATGAAGGATCAGATTGTCCACCCCCTCCCCCGCAGCCAACAAACAAGGAAAACAAAAGAGCCAAGGGTAGTGATTTAGAAAGTAACAAATTCATAGTAACGCTCCTTGTCAGCTATAATTAAACGCCTTATCTAAAAACTGAATGATGTTAAGCGATTGAGTAACGAGACATTAATCAAATGTCCGAGAAAGAAAAAACGAAGGATTGGGTATAAAAGACCTGAAGAGTCAGGGAATGATTGTTGAAACAATCCTCGGCCGATCATATACTTATCCTTGTAAGGGACTGACTTTAACACACAGGGATTCCAGACATGAAGACCTACACCGCAACCCACGAAAAAAGGCCAACGAAACTTACTGGTCTGTTGGCCAAACTCAATGCCTTCCGGCAGACCCCAACGTGGGTCAAGACCAGTCGTTTTTTCTGGGCGGTTGGGGTTGTGCTGCTTGAGGCCTTCGTTGCACTGATGTCGGGTCTTGAAGCAGCCAGTAAGGCCAGCAACAAGGATGAAGAGGATGATCCTTGGCAAGCTAATGAAGCTGGCATACCCTATTGTCGTGATTCTTATACTGGTAAGTGGACTGATAAATATGGAACTCCTTGCGATCCACCTTAATCGTCCGTAGTCTCTATCAGTCACATAGTATCTCGCACTCATTGTTATTTGAGATTGCTACGTGCGTCCTTAGCCGCCATTCCTGAGATCTTCTTGCCCCCCCCTGCAACTGTGCCGGCACCTTGACTAATCGTACTCTGCGAGCCTTGTTGCAGATTACCAACAGCACCCATTACATGGTTTCCTGCTTCATTTCCAGCTGCAACAAGCATTTTACTGAAAACAACTGGTATCCCGATATATCCTAACATCGCAATGATAGAGAGAATCGCTGCTGGCGCATTGAGCTGCATCCCCAGGATTGAGTAGCCGTCAAATATCGATTCTAATAATACATTGTCAATCCAACGGGCGATCGACCACATCCCAGGCCATAACAGGACAGCCATCATAAAAAAGGCCAGAGTGATTACTGGTTTTGGGCTGTAGAGTGTCACCAACATCACCAAAGGTAAAAGAGCGGCAATAATTAGAACCAAATAGCCTTGCAGTAGCGGAAGACTGTCCACAATGACCCCGTTGAGCAGAGACAGAATGCCGTTGCCTGTTACGGCGGAAAATGTCCCCACCACCCAATCGATAAAATCTTTGAAGTTTGTAACAGAGTTATGGCCTTCAGCCGAGTTGCTACCATAGATCAGGCTACCGGTATTTGATAAGGCGCGCTGGATAATTGCGTCACCTCGATCTTCGGCATTCACCACACCGATAGTGGCGCCCCAGGCCGTAAAGCTATCCGCAATTGAGTCTGTTATGTCCGAACGCTCTGATTCCATGTAGGTAATCAGTTTTTGCTTCAAACCTCTCGCTGGACTCGACCACCAGTCTGCACAGCTCGGTCCTGACCTGGCCGGCGAGGAGAAATCGTAGATCGTCTCCCAGCCAGATACCGGTGAATAGGGTCCTATCGCATCTTGATGAGGGCAATCCGCTGGGCTATTACACAGTCGATATAACCCACGTGTATTGAGCAGCTGTCTTGCCCCGATGTAACTTAGATCACCGTAGATCTCACCCTCATAGAGATTTTGTGCTGTATTGAAGTCTGTGACCATTTGAACGGGCGCTTGAGCACTTGAATCACCGCCTAAATTGAATGATCGAATGGCGGATATCGAAGGTTGATAGCAATCTCGGTTGAATCGTCTCACTTCCGCTTGTAGCGCAGGGTCATGGATCGATAGTTGACCCATGCTGTGCATCAAGCTCCGGATATCTTCCTGATCTGGAAGAATAGCCTCGATGGCGGCATTGATACCACCCGCCAATGAGCTTACCGTGTACCAAAGTAAGGGGACCTGTACTTGAGGCGGTAGCGATGTGAGTGTGTTATCAAACGTGGTGTTGGTATTGCCTGGCGTATAGGTGCTTGTCTCATCCGAATAGGTGAATGAGGATGAATTCACAGAAACAAGGGGCAATAACGAAAAGGCGATGACGACCGCTTTAACATAGACGCCGACTTCCATCGTACCAAGCGACCGTTCATGAAATCCTCGATAACTACCTGCCCCTGCTTGGCCTATTGTCGATTCAAAAAAGACCACAAAGAATGGCACTAACCACAAGGCGGTAGCTTGGAGTACACCCACAAGCATATCGAAGATGTACCATCCGAATAGGAAGGTATAAGAGCCAAATACACTACCGGCTTCCATAGGTTACCCCTCATTCAAGTTGCTGACAGGCAAACACATACTCACTGAGTGACTGAACCGCCCTGCATAAACGGTCCTGAGTTGCTACTTTCACCGGGTCCGGATTGCCGCCTTGATCTGAAATTGCGTAACAGGGTTAGAGCCGTATCTGAGACCAACATACGACTGACATCTTTCTCAGTGAGTAACATTTGAATCTCTTTGTCCATGAGATCCTGACGATAAGCGAGTTGCTGACGTGCTGGTTCATAGGAAGAGATATTGGGTTCACTGTATCCAGCAATCAATGCACGCCTGGCGGCCATCGCCATCTGTGCAACGTTAGCGATCGCTATTTCTCTCGCTAGGCGAGCCCCAAGGACATCCCGCATTGGTGAGGCTCGAAGTGCTCTCAGTAGTTCCGGAGTCAGAACGGCGGTGGAGCTGGTACCCGATATAGATTGAAGATCATCGTTAGAAGGCATAATACCCGTATTGATGTACTCCTCAATTAGATCTCTGATGGGTTGCTCTTCAATATGAACCTTAGGTAACAAGCCAAGCGCTGGCGAGTTGTTGTCTGCCGTGAGAAACTCATGAGTCACAACAACATCCTCGCCCCCTTCGCCGTGATCACCATCGGAATCTCTGGTATCTGTTGAGCCGATGCCTATGGGTGATATACCTGATGCACTCTCATCAATATCAGGACGTATTTCCCCGATGACTTCAGTCACCCACTTAGCGGCCTCTTCAGGAGTACGCCAATATCTGGCGATCGGATTATTGGCAGCATCTTCATTAGACAGATTAAGGACCGAGCTATTCAATACATTCCGACCAAACTGTAGGTTGTAACCCGCTTTCACCGTATCTGCAACAACCCGTAAGGGGGGTTGGCCATGGCCGCCGGCACGTACACCTCCAATCCAGGTGACGCCCGATGAGCCGTCAACTTGACTCACTTCACGACTGGTTTCTTCCGGGTTTTCATCGTTTCCTGCGTTATCTTCCCATTCCTCAGCTTGAATCGATTTTAGCCAACCTCTTGTTTGGTCCGTATCCGATGCAACACTCGATTGAAACTCTTGGCAAAAGTCCATACCCGTTTTATAAAACCCTTCCATACGTGCCGTAATATTTTCCTGCAGCTGACACGCTAATGGATTCGATCGGCAGAAAATATAACCCGGTAATCCACCGAGCATCGCAGTAAAATAACTGCCAAGTTGCGTGAATGCATCTGAGAAATCATTGATCATTTGCTGAACAGAATAATGAGGGTCGAACTGTCCGCAGGCACCAAACAAGGATGCGCTAATGTCTGCACTAAAGGGAACATAATCTCTGCCACCAAGATCCGTAGGTATATTTAGACCACCACCGATTTCGTAAAAGAGCTCACTTTCACCCGGTGGGGGCATATCAGCACGGACAGCGTTGATGGGAGAAAGCATACAAAGTGTAACAACGATGTATAAGTACTTGTTCATCTGGGTATCCCTACAATAATGTTGATGCTAGTAATCGTTCGATCCAATCACACAAATGGGTGAAAACTCGACTGACCCCAAGAAAATGCCTGCTGTGGGTACACAGCATTTGTATTTACGCCAATATTGCCAGCCAAAGGTGTATTCATCGGTCTGTTTATCATCCGACCAGTCATCAGGTACTTCGATGAAAGACTCACAGTAATTTTGTTGAACGGGCGAGATCATTTGCCAAGCTCTTTCTCTTTCTAAGCCTGGCTCCAGCCAATAAACGTATTGTTGCAATTGACAGGAAAGCCCGTCCCAAAATCCTCCGCTTGAACTACAATCGGCTTGATTGTCTGCACAGGGATCACCACGCATGCGCGTGAGTTCTTCACTACCCGCCCCTTCTCCGCCTGTTTGAACAAGCGAGTTCATATACTCGATGAATTCGGGTGTCACAGACTCAACACTATACGACCACAAGCCCGTCTCCGAATCAGTACCCGCACATTCCAATCCATCAGGACCTGTGTCTGTGCTTGATGGATCACTGACAACATTATCAAGATCTGGATTGATCTTACCGTAGCCAAATGGAATATAGAGATGGGGTAGTTGCCAGGTTTGTAGTGTGATATCGATGGCTCGTTGCGCCATGACGGCTGCCGCTTTTGGCGGGTCGTATGACTTCAGGTAACCGACTCTTGGAAACACACTGCCTCCCATAGGCCAGATTTCACGCATACCTGGTATGTAGCTTTCTGGGTGATGGCCCTCAGAATATGGGTTCCTCCAAGCTGCTGCATCGACTTCTGACATAAAATAGGGAATGGGATCGGATTCCGTGTCACACAGATAGTCCGTTGACTCACTCACGTAAGCGACTGGATTTCCGATAACCTGCACTTCATTAAAGGCAACTGACGATTTTTCTTCACTGTCGTGGTACATGGTTGAATAGACGGTCGCGGACCCATCTGCGTGATCACCTTGGATGCTTCTCAGCGCATCCAGGGCAAATTCTCCATACACATTTCTTGCTTCGGTCCAGGGGTTTTCACCTGGGAGTTTATAGGCGCTAACGATGAGATCAGGTAATCGATGCTGTATTTTTGCCGTCGTTTCAATCTCACAAAATGGGCAGATCCCGACCAACCAAAAGCAAACACCAACAATGCAGTAATCAAGACACTCATCTGCTGTAAAACCTTGAACAAGATCGTCAATGCCAAATTCATCGGATTTGGCCGGGGTAGACACGATCAGTACGAGTATCATGAAGCAGATTATTAGTTTGGATTTCATTCAACGACTCCCTTCTCATCTACATGGGTAGCTGGCTTGAGTTGTTTATCTTCCTCAGGTAGGACATTCCAGCACTCTGTGCATATGCCAACTCGCTTGTCTTTATCCACAACAGCCCATTGAATATCCAGATCCGGAAATAACCGACGCGAAATACCGCACCATATACACTCAATGTCATCTGATGTACCTGTTGACGCTTGATCGTTTTTATTTGATTCCTGAGAAGACATGACGCAGATCCTCTACATGAGTAAAGATGCGCCCATCCGCCCATACGGCAGGCATATTTCCGGGATTAATACTAAGATCGCTGGCCATATGTCGACCACGCCATGACTTAGCCAACATCGTCTTATCTTGATCAGTCATGGACGCGATACGTTGTTTCAATACCATAAGTGCTTTTTTCTGATCGTTGGGTAACGCTTTACCCATTTCATCTTCAATCAGATCCACATCGCTCCAGTAGTGCCACACCAGGTGTAATCTTTCCTCTGCTTGAGTTTTACCCGCCAACGCATATTGCTGATCTCTATCCAATACAAACACATGGGCTTTGATCGTGTCGCTTTCTGCATAAACCGATGAGCAAAACAGCAGCGTCAACAGCATTGAATAAATGATGATCTTCATAGTCTGAATTCCCTTCTACCGGCTTCAATACGTTTAGCGATTTCTATGGCGGCATCCAACTCCTCTGAAAGCCCCAACTCTTTCATGATTTGATGCCGTTGTTGTTTTTCATTTTGCTCGGTTTGAGCAATCGCAAGCGCTAGTGTCGGTGGCACATTACGGAAGAGCGACAGCAGCTTTTTGGACATCACCACACCTTCAACGTATTTGCCGGGTTCTTTTCTGGCCTGTTTCAGCAGCGTTTTCTCTTCTGGCGAAAGATCCTTAAATTTACTGATTTCATCCACCTCATCCTGGTCGGATGAGAGTGCCAGCCACCATTCGGGTTGGTTCAACAGCTGTTTCGATGATTCTGGGATTTGGCGTAGATTTTGTGTGGCGATCCACAACCAACCACCAAATGTTCGCCACATAGCCGAGATTTTATTGATGTAGGGGCCAACCAGAGGATTCTGGATAAGTAAGTGCGCCTCATCGATCAACGTGATATTAGGACGGCCTGAGTATTGATTATGCTCAACTCGATCATTGATACGGCCCATCAATCCGGTCATTGCCAACGCCAATTGTGATTCGTACCCAGTCCGTGCCAGCATACCCAATTCCACGATGGTAACGTCAACATCTGGCCAGTTTTCGCCAGGTCGATTGAAGAGTTGACCATCCCAGTGCTGCGTATACTTTTCCATGGCAACCGCCATTCCAAGCATTTTTTCGCGTTGATTGTGGGTATAGTTACCTTCACCCTGTGATAAATCACGAAATGCTTGTACCACATCTTCCGTTAGCGCTTGACGATCCTCAGCAGCAGCTTTTTTACCCGCTTTGATAATTGCACTACCGATCATAGTGATATCTTCTTGTTTCAAAGCCTCTTCGTCTTGTTTACGGCCGCCTGTGATCATCAGTTTTGCAGCAAGTACGGCTTCACCTAATATATCGCGTTCACTCTGCTCGCTCGCCTGATCAATTTCATCGTCTTTTGCAAGTTCTGTGATGTCAGCAAAGGGTGGTAATGAGATATCTTCGGTTTTTTTGATGTGTTTGTGTAAAACACTAAAACCATGACGCTCAAACCATGCGCCCAATAGTCCAAAGGTGGGTAATGCCGTGATAAGAAAAAGCCTTGGACGGTGCACAGCCATGGTATGCATCAGCATGGAGACAAGAGTTGCTGTTTTTCCTGATCCAGTCGGACCAAGCACTAACATATGAGCATTCTTAGATCGATCCTGACTGTTGAGTGGATCAAAGGTCAGAGGTACACCGATGCGGTTAAATGCGAAAATACCCGGGTGACCTGTTCCAGTGCCGCGACCGAGAAATGGCACGATGCGGGATAAATGGGAATCCCATTGTAATCGACCTCTTCGAATGAACTTACGGTCTACCTTCGGATTCCAAGAAAACGGCAGCATTCTCACATAGGTATCAATCGAGAGAAGATCATCACCGGGTTCTATGGCATCAAACCCTGCAGACGAACACGCCGCAACAACCTTATTGGTATTGAGTTCCAAGTCTTCAATGCTATCGGCGGATAAATAGACACCAGAACAAACAGATATCATCCGATGGCCTTTCGCTATCCAACTTTGTGATAATTTGCACTCTTCTGCAGTCAGTGAGGCATCGGCACCATCACCGATTGAGACCGTCAACAGTTTAGAGATACGCTCATCGATCAGATCTTGAGCATCAAAAACGATTGTGATGGCCAGTATCGAGCCATCTGGCAGACGATCAAAGGGTGATGATTGTCCCCCGGTGGTTTCACGCGTCCATACGCCTGCTCTCGGTTTATGCCGTAGCGGCTGTAAGGTGACAAACCGATTAAACCGATCCCCATGTCGCCAGCAAAAATTAGACTCATCCGCCAAGCTGAGGCGGCCTCTGATGCAGGCTTCACCCAAATCCCATTCAGGGGGTAATTCACCAGTTGCTTCATCTTCCTTTGGATAAGGGTTCTTCTCGATCCATTGATAGGCATCGATTCCATCGCCGGTATACCAGGGTAATAACCAGTCCCTGAGGGACTCACCATCTAACAGGTGGATCTTGACCCCGCCTTCGACTAAAGTCTGACGAAACCGCTCCAGTACACCATTCAGCTCATCCGGATCTACTTTGGAGCCGGGTGCTTTTGTGAGCACACATCTGACCGTTCTTGCTCGGGCACGCCAGGCCGTACCACCGACCATATCGTCACGAAAGATACCTTGTTGCCGAGACGTCAGCTTGAGATGCTCATCCATGATCTCTAACCAGGCCTCAGAGTATGGATGCAATTTTGTATCTTGTAATTCTTCGTTAAAGACTTGTCGATTGGAAGGCGAGTGTTCGACCATGTAGGATCGAAGACGGTGAACTTGTGCGGCAACTGGCTCATCTTGCATGTAGATCTGAAGCAGCCATGCGGGTTCTTTGCCGGGTAAGGCTTGGAGTGCCGTTGTCAGTTTATCGGCCATTTCATCAATGATTTCATCGTTCCTGCCCTCTACGTCTGCTGGAATCAGCTCAAAAACAAGGCCGCGACGCTGACGATCCGCACAGACAAACTGTTGATAATCCGGGTCGTACCAACGAAACGGGACAAAGGAAAGAAACGATTTGGCAGGTAATGTCCTCGAGGCGCGCTTCTTGAGCAGGAGGTCACTGTCTCGAGTTTCAAGCGGTATATCGCCTTTGAGTGGGTATAGACCGATCAATCGTTTGAGAAGCGTAAATCCACCCTCGATCGATTTTTCACGCACGGACGCAAATTCTTCAGCATGCTCGTTTTGAGCATCCTGATCTTGACCGGTAGTCTCATACAATAAATTGCTCACAATATACCTCAGTGGTTTAGCTGTCTTCTGCGTTGTTTGGTTTGTATTCCCATACGTCCATGCCGAGCACGCTATGCATCTCACGTTTCAGGCTTTCGGGTAGTGTGCGTAGCCCTGCCAGTGATTTGCAGATCCTGGATTAATCGACACCGGCCTTATCGGCAATCAGGTTTTGCGTCATATTCATCACCTTAAAGCGTAAGTTCACGCTCAGTGGTAAGGGAATAAAACACGCCTGATGCACCACCAGAATTATCTTGATTTGAGTCTCTTGCAATCGACGTAAAGGCATGATTGTTCCGATGAGTTATTCCTACTGCGTTACGAATGGATTTTTACCGTGTCAATGGCAGTCAACCCAGTTTGAGTAACGGTATGATGGGTTAGGAAATTGGCCTCTAACTCCACCACGACAGCAGAACGAGCTATTCAGACGGCGGTTCGCTCTGGCCACTCACTTCGGCAAGGGACTCATAGTGAGCCAGCTCCGAATCACTGATACCGGTTTCATCGGCACCATTTGGTGATAAAGATTGAGGATTCTTGCCCAACATCTGTATTTCGGTACAGATAATCTCCGTGATGTATCGATCCTCACCGTCTTTTTTATACACACGTGTACGGTTACTCCCCTCGACATAGAGCTGTGAACCTTTTTTGGGGTATTTAGCCGCAATCTCAGCCAGTTGGTTAAAAAGGACCACCCGATGCCACTCGGTTCGTTCTCGTCGTTCGCCGCTCTCCTTATCTTTCCAGGACTCAGTAGTCGCCAATGACACATTGACGACCGGATTGCCTTTTGGCATATACCGGATTTCTGGATCATGGCCTAAATAACCGATCAGTATGACTTTATTGATTGTGCCTCTTGCCATTGATAGCTCCTTGACTCAGTAGTCGAGTAGTGATTGTTCCGTCTCCCGCTTGTCTTGATAGCGCACCCCCCCGGGTGGCCGTGACAGCAGTGGCTGTGTACCGATCTCACCAGGTAACGCGTAGTGAGTGGTTTCGTACATGGGGATACAGCTGGAATATCCCGGTACCGGCAGGCCCTCTTGAGAGAGATGTGGATAGACATAGAAACAGAGATCTGGATTTGGTAATCGAGCGAAGAGATTCCGTGTTTCGTTTGCCGCTGTTCGGGTGTAACCAGACATGTTATAGGTGTCAGGCCTCCCGAGACGGCGAATAGGTCCATTTAACGCACCCCCGCCCCCGATATGCTGATTCAATACCTCACGCATGGTGGGGCCTTCTGAGAGGTCTTTGGGTGGCTGATTGGCACAGCCGATCAGCGAGAGCAGAGCCATCATGGACATCGGTAAAATTAAATTCATCGTGAGCGCTCCTCTTATCAGTCGGTCATGCTGCCGGTTGCCGTGGACAGGTAGGATATTTTTCGGGCCTCTTTCGAGTAGTTGATGGGAATTTCCGCCTGGAGGTGAACCGCTACTTTCATGCCGGCTCGCACAAGCACGGAGTCCCAAATATCGAGATTTCGATTCCGGATGTAGTCGGAAACGCCGTGTGAACCACTGGCGATGGCTTGACCCATGACGTACTTTCCATCATTGCCCGTTACAGCGGTTGTTATGCCACCTGTAGAAGAGACGACACTGGTAGCTTCTTTGTTGGAATAAGCATCCGCAGCACCTGTGGCGAGATCTGCGAGAAACCTGGCCGTTAACGTGCGAGGTGCATTCGTGATGTACTTTCCGGGAATACAGGTCGAACCGTAGTCATCCGTCAAATAACCGATGGATTCTTTGCTACCACCTTTTTTGTTCTTGTCGCTCTTTTTTTCTGGGTAATTGACAATACGACCGTCTTTGAAGACGAAACTCGCCCGTTCCACATAGGCCCTGACACACGAGAGTGTTGCATCACCCCAGACGTGCCCCTCCATAAACATCCCCTCGATCCCGGGAATGTTGTGTCCATTTGCGGCCAGGTTGTCATAGCCGAGCACCACCTTGAAAGGCGCAGGGTCTGTAACGTCGCCTTTGATTGGCACCCGACCGATCATATGCGTTACCGCAGTGGCTTCATTCAAGATGCTGAGATCTGGTAACGTATAGACAGGGGTACCCTTGTCTTCGTTTCGATGACCTCGCGGGTTAGTCAGAGAGACATTGTTGAGGTCCGGTTTATTCATGAATTCGGGAAGCATGCTTTTTACCCCACCCTTCTTATCCACAACCACGTCTAATCCATGGATTCGTTTCGTTGATGTCAGGTCCATGCTGGCGCCGGCAACAGGGTATTTAGGTTGTCGGCCTTGTGTCGACGACTCCGATCGATTGATTTTTGCCATGACTTTTTTTGTTATTTCATCGAGATCAACGTCCGTATCAGAACCACTGTTTTGGCGAGACCGTTTTTTGGCCTTGTCGAGATCTTTTTTGAGTTGGGTATTACTGGCCCTGAGTTGGTTGATTTCTCGCTTGATGAGGTTGAATTCATCCATGGATTCTGTAACAAGCTCATTATTACCCTTAAGTAAATCCTTAAACTCACTCATATCCGTGGATAGCTTATTCAGGGTATGCTCGGGTAAATCCCCATCGGGTGAAACCGCGATCGCATTACCAAATTCAGTATCAATGTTCGAACCACCGGCCCTGTTGGTGGTTTGCTTGTTACTGTTGATATAGAGAATAAACAGAACAACCATTAATACCGTAGCTGCACCCAGTACTGGAAGCGCCTTGTTGCCACTTAGTTTCACGAATACTCTCCTCAGTCTTCTTGGTGAGCACGGTCGATCGAGCGAGAATCAATGCGCACAGCATGGCCATTGATTGACTCTGCAAGCGGTCTCTTGCTAATTAAGAAAAGCGTTGTCGCATCACCCATGCTTCCCAGCGGTTCTAAGTGGTTTCTTTGAAATCGTGCCGCAAGAACCTCACCTCGGATTTCTCGTGGATCCAGGGTAATTGGCCGATCAGTAGTGTTAGTAACCAACAAGGCTGTGACATAATGGGCATCGTTCTGCCAGGCTTTAATGGGTTCTGTGATCACTTTATGTTTTCGAATTAAGTGATGTATTCGGCCCTCAGGTATGGGCGCATTGGTGAGGTTATTGTGTTGGCCAGCTTCTCTTAACCGATGGGGTGCGTAGAGTTGCTTCGCTGAATAACGAAACAGACCGCCAAAACCGATTTTTGGGTATAGGTTGTCAGATACCGTGGCAACCTCCTGCTCCATGCTTTTGTTGTCATCACTTTTAACGGCTCGATTATCCGAGACTAATAATTGAGGCGCAGCATAGTCTTGTTGCACGGCATTTAAGTTGATGAGGTATATCCGGTTACCCCCTTCCTCGCCAACGACAATTCTGACCGAATCAAACGGGCTGCTGGCTTTCCAATAGAGATCGGGTCCGACAATCTGGGTCGAAAGCGTTGCTAAGGATTCAGGGACATCCACATAAATCGGATGATCAAAGGTTATTCTCCGTTCATGTCCTATCGATAATGATATGGGCAGCGGATCTCCACGATAGATCACACGCTCAGGGGTGATCGTTTGCGCAGAAACCGTACTCACCAAAAGCAGGAGCCCTAAGCTGACGATGGATTTAAAAATGGCATACATCATGATTGGCCCTCTTTTACAGCGATACTTTCTGGGTTTTTATAAAATCCGTTTAGTCTGAGTCCAAATCGATTATCATCAATCACAGAAGATTCACTGACTGAAAGATAATACCGAAGCGGTACGGTTTTGATTTCTTGGCCCAAGTACCACTCTTTGACGACATAATCAGCGATGACAAGCCATTCACCAGAACCCAAGGACTGGACTCTTTTTTCGTCATAGTGCATACCGACAAAGGGTTCGATGTGACGAATTCGATTTGCAAGCTCGCCTTTTGTTTTACGGCGATTGAAATCACGGTCTAGGTATCCTTTGTATTCAGGCGTTAACAGAGGAATCAGATTGTCGATGTTTTTACGATAATCGGTCTGCCCTGCTTCAGGCCAGTGTTGTAAATCCTGAAAATACCAAAGCGCAAAGGTGTAGATGGCCGTCTCATCCTTTTGACCGCGTTTGAGTAATGCCCCCTTACTGGGGTCAGGTGGGAGTGACACCTCAATTGTTTCAAGCGCATAGAATGTCGTCGCAATACTGCCACCATTGATAATCAGCAGTAAAAATAACGCCCGACCCAACATTCGGATGGCGGAGGATTGATTATCCGATGGATTCTCAAATGTAAATAATCCATTCTTCATCCTTTATCTCCTTGTAAAGCGGTTCTAAATCCTTCGTAGTACTCAGGTCTATAGATAAATGGCGCCTTTCCAAACCCCATGTTCTGTTTGTAGATCTGCATTTGTTGGAGATAATAGCCTTCCGGTTTACCTCGCTTTACATAGGCCAGTATCCGCATCGTGCCAAATGATCCACCAAGGAATATAACTGCCCCAATCGTGACTCCGATTCCCATTCCAAAAAAAATACCGCTTATTAAACCAAGTACGATACTGGCTACGAGCGATACACCAAAGGCCATCTCCACTTCTTTGGCAGTACAGCTCATAACAACAATCGGAACGCGGTCCATACGATTTGGTGCTAAATCTGGAATTTCTCTCATAGCGTCTATCCGAGGTTAAGAACAACAATGGTCAGTCAACCGACCATTGTTGTTCTTGTGTTTTGTTTAAATACCTGTGTTTGTGAGGTCCGATGCGGTTGATAGTAACCACATGCCTGCAACAACAATCACAACCCCGACAATGATCACCGCACCGACTTCGCCGAGCTCTTTACGACCTTTCATCCAATCAGCAAAAGCACCGATGAGGAAATACGCCGGTACAAATATCAGTAGAATGCCAACGACCCAAATGGCATAAAACATACCTTGTTGGGTGGTACCTGCACTTTGTTCCAATAAATCATCCGCACCACCCGATCCAATATCGGGTAATGCAGGTTGAGTCGCCATGGCTTCTGGTGCTAGAAACAACAGAGAGATCAGAACGAACATCAAAATCACTGAGAAAAGGCTTCCTGGATTTCCAACCATCGAGTTAATGAATTTATTTACATGTGTCATCGTATAAGTCCTCCTGAACGTCTATTGAAGAATAAAAGCAACGACAATGACTAAGAGAATCATGTTTCTCAACAGATACATTGCCATTTCAAAAAAAGTAAAACTTCCTAATACCCACGTTCTGTAATAACCAAGCAATTGAAAGGCAGTCCAAACAAAAAACAAGCTCGCTAGAAAAAACACAATATATTGAGCAATACTGGCCGCACTGGATCCTGCATAGGTTTCAAAAGCCGTAATAACTGAAGCAAGGGTATTGCCCATGAGTTAGCGCCTATAGTTTCCTTTCAGTTTGTTTAGATTCACAGGCCTGTCTTGTGGTGTACTGATGTAGGCCTCGATACCATGCCTGATCGTCAACAAATCCTGGCGCAAATAGTCGTAACGAAATGGATAACGGGCGGCAGGATCGGCCATGCTTTCTGCTTCTTGCAGCAATTGCTCCATGGCATGAACTTCCCAAGCAAGCCTTTGTAATGATGCTTTTTCTCCTGAAGCATCAGCAAACAAAGCACAACTGGGCACCGATAAAAATGCACTCACTAAAATCATCCCAAAACGATTCATCGATTACTCCTTAGAGATATTTTTTAAACCAAGCGGCACCAATCCATAGCGAGATGGAAAAGATCACCGCGAACGGCAGTACTACCAGGTTGGGGTGTATTGAAATCGGAAGGCCCAAGTAAATGACCACCGGTGCGATAATCGATGGTTTAAGCATTCTCATGGCGTGATGCCAGATATAGCCGGACTCTCTCCCTCCTCCAAATCGTCTTAAGTCGCGTTGTAACAGACCATCTGTCAATGCCACGAGGCCAAACGCTATGAAAATCGGTAATGAGAACAGAATTACCACCAACCTGACGGCAAAGACTTGAATCGTCCATAGGGCAGCTCTGAAATAATCGTAAAGGGAACCACTGCCAATAGATCCCAGTATGGCCTGGCCAAAATCTTCACCGTCCCAAACCCAAATGACTTGATAAAACGCTTTACTCGCAGTGAGTGCGATTGAAAGCGGATTACCTAAGGCCTGCTTGAAGTCACTGTTCAGCCAATTCAGCTCTTGAACCAGCACTTGTCTTGCGTGTTGTGACCCACTTAACTCCCACCAGTTGAACGCAATGCCCGCCACTTCAACAACAATATTCAAGATTAGGGCAAGCACCATCCAACCTAAGAGTGAAATGATCAGATTAAAGGTATTACTGATCACGCCAGTCCGACGCTCACGGATCTCTCGTTTTTTGTGCTGAGGATGATTGGACGCGGTTGCTGTACTGGCCATTAGATACCCATCATATCGTTGCTGTGACTGGTGTCGTCAGGTGAGTCACTACCCATCTCAGTCAACGCGCCACTGAAATTAGCGCCAGACGAATGCTGATCATTATTTGAGGTGATTTGCCCTCCTCCCCACCAATCTGGCTCCGCTTTTGCGTACCAATGTTCAGGTGTCGTTGGTTTGTAGGTTTCTCGCATTGCTTGCGCTACCCGCTTAATATCCGACGGGAGATCATCTTTCTCCTTCACAGGCAGCGGTAGACGTAATTTGAGAAGCTTTCCACCCTCTATAAAGGCAAAGGCCTGGCCTTTTGGCAAAGCCGTCAAATCTGCAGGCTCGAGCATCGGCACATCTTGCGTCGTGATGCGATCTTCATTGCGAGATGTAAAGTGAGTATCAGAATCTGGGTCAGAGCTATCATTGACACCACTGACCAACATATGCTGGCTTATTTGTACTGATGGCAGTTGATTCGTCAAAAATTCTGAGGTCTGTTTATTTTTTACACGCAACATTACCAACGTATTAAAGTTGCCTTGAATCACACCAGCTTTATGCACATCACCAATTCCGGCAATAATGTCATCACCGGTTTGCGTGTAACCGGTAAACTGAAATCCGGATCCACCGGCTTTATTGATCATTGGGATGAATTGAGATCCCACAAGCTCATTAAATTCATCACCATGGAGGGCAATTTTGGGTGGAGGAAGTTTTGGATCAGCCTCACCGATATCGGGTAGCTGGGATTCAGTACCATGCTTATAGATTCGGCCTGAGACAGACGTTAAATCGGCAAACATCGAGGCGCCGACCGCTCCCCCGACGATTGCATCGGAAAGACAATCTAAGCCGACATAAACAACAGCTCGCTGCTGTATGACAGAATACCAATCAAAGATGGGGCGTTCATCCTTGAGATCGAAGTAGTTCGGTGCAATGAGTTCTGCGACCTGGCCAGTTGTTAGCTTCTCAAGTAAGGGACCCACAGACGAAATGATCTTGTCGTAGTAGGTTCGATCATATCGAAATGCGCCTAATAGGCCTTCCAAGATAGGATCATAGATTTCTTTCTGTTGCGTGTACCTAAGGATGGCAATCGCCGTATGATTCCGACCTTTAAGCGCTTGCGGAAGCTTCTTTTCGTCAACATTCGATTCAAGCATTGCAACATGCTGTTCCCAACCCTTGTCACCATTCAGGCCCAGTGACATCATTCCATACTCAACCAACAACGGATCGATATTAAAGATGTATCTGGATATCAGGTTGTAATCAGGTCGTTTACCCAAGGCGACAAGTGCGCGAGCAACGATGTTGACAAATCGCCAGGCGAACTCTTTAAAAGCAGCAGAATTACCTTGACTCGGAAGCTGATCAGATATCCGAGTCGCCACCTCTGTGACACGCTCGAAGTTACCTACAGCGTTGTATCTGGCACTGATGTCTGGATATCCGAGATGAAAGATATAGCAAGGCCTGCCGGCCTTGCGTGCTTCAACGAAGGTACGGGTCATCAATTCCGCATCCCCTTTGGGGTCAAAGACAATCACCACATCCCCTCGGTGAATATCCTGAGTAATCAGAATCTCGGCCAAACGAGTCTTTCCAACGCGAGTGGTACCCAGCACCAGGGTGTGCCCTACCCGCTCGGAGAGATCTTGGTATTGATCCCGCTCACCTTCCAGCAGGCCAACCGCATGGATCTCAGGTTTTCCGCCGATATCGGGTCGTGGACGCCAGGGATTGAACGGACTATCCCAGAGTAGTGCATCACCAACGCGTTTCAGTAGCCAAGTAGTCTCCCAGGCGATGGGACGCGACCGTATCCAGGCATTCATACCAGATAGCTGCGTGTACTGATCTCCAAAAAGGCGGATATCTCTCAGTCTCTGAACGTGCATTTGTTTCCATACAAAGCCTCTCCCCAAGAACAACTTTCGTTTAGAAACAGGAATCTTATGACTGGTCAAGGCGTATCGAGGCAATCGAGTCAACCGTTTTCGGTACCGGATGACCTTAAATCCCTGTATAGCGCGCCAGCACCCGGCAAGTATCATCAACCCCCCAGAAGTCATAGCCGTAGTGGGTGTTAACAAGGTGATATAGGGGCTGTAAATCAGAAGACCCCCGATCGGTACAGCTACCATCGCTGTATAGAGCTCCACAGGTGGCCTGAGAAGTGATTGAAGCGGGAAATTGCCTCCTACCGCCATCACATGACCCTCATCAGGTGATAGCTTCTGATTCGACGTACTGATCTCACAGGAAACGCTGGAGCGCCATACAGTTTTAGAACTTTATGGACATACGCTTGTGTTTCAGAATACGGGGGTATGCCATTGTATCGATCAACAGCATTCTCACCGGCATTGTATGCTGCCAAGACAAGGTCTAGCCGGCCATGGAACCTGTTGAACAGAAAACGTAGATATCGCATTCCTCCCTGCAGGTTTTGATAAGGGTCGTAGGAATCCACGACTGCAAATCGCTCAGCAGTGGCCGGCATAAGCTGCATAAGCCCAACCGCGCCTTTCTTAGACACCACAGAAGGCTGCCAGTCTGACTCTACGGTTATCAAAGCGTGAATCAAATCCGCTGATAGGCCGTAGTGTTTAGCAATTGACGTCGCAACGGTTTTGAGTTCCTCTCGCGAGGGGATACTCTGATTCGATGAGACAGACGACGCCCCAAGCATCATCGTCAATGCGAAAATAAATCTTAGTTTTGTAGAGGAGATAAACATCATTCGCCAGACGATGACATTATTTCGCCAACATTCAGAGTTATGAGCTTTTGCCTCACCCGATCAGGATCAATACCGATCTCTCTCGCCCAGGTTTGAATGTCATCGACTGACTCGACGCCAAAGAAGTAAAGATCCACCGGTTTAGACGTCGCCTTTGCCAGGGTTGGTGCTATTCGCTTGTAACAGACAGACTGAATATCGCAGGGAAGCGTGATATTAACCCGCTTTCTTTGGTGCTTTACCTTCTTTGTTTTCGCAAAGGCTGGGGCTCCCTCATAAAGAGGCGCATTCGGATAGAGCTTTGCGTACTCAGCCAAGTAGGCTTTTTCAAAGGCGCGTTCACGCACAAGTCGATCGTGCTCGATGATGGCCAATCGTCGAGCATAGTGTTGACGCTCCTGAACTGACTCAGCATTGATTCCGAGTACCTGCAGTGGACTCAGGTTTGGCGTCCAATTGCCTCGAGGGCCTTTCATGATGCGCTGATATCGCTCAGTCTCGGTCTCACTCAGTCCCCAACCATCAAACCCCATTGCCTCTGCATTAACAGCGGTAGAGTTGAGATTTGATATTTCAACACCGGTTTGTTTGACCTCATCACCATACGCGATCGAAAAAAAAGTGGCGCTCAGGAAGAACGCCAAAGCACGGGTGGAGGTCGAGCAAAATGAAGAGAAATAATTAGTCACGACACTGGCCTCGTTTGTTGTATGCGTGGGGGTAACACCAATAAACACGCTGAGGCCAGGCAACCGTCATATCACGTGAGATGGTTTTACAGTTGTCACTGAGAGAGAGCGGATAAATCTGTTCAGACTTCGTTTCTGATTCTTCGAAACCCAGGAGTTTCAGGCCATTGTGTGGCCCAGATTTGGTGACAATAGGATCGTCTTGGTAGGGATAAGGTAATTCAAATGAAACCATCCTATGAACAGGATCGACAACCAGCAACCAAGGATTCCCTGCAATGATCGCGAGCGATTCTATAACAGAGAAATGCTTGAGAGATCGTTGGTGCTGGGGCAGCCTTGCGTCGAGCAACACACGAATTTCTGGATCCGCGGTAAAGCCCTGCGTCAGGGTGTAGCTGGTACCGGCAAGCAGATCCTTCATTGCACGCTCAACGGTTAGAGAGTCGGGTGCAATACGCCCCATTGGGGCCTCTAGCGGATTGATCTGGCCAGGAGAAGGCGGGGCTTTCCGATAGCCTGTGTACCGAGCGTCACGGTCTGTTACAGCAGCGACGTCATCCAATCCGTGAGACAGGCAATCTTGTGTAACAATTACTGCGAACAACAGCATCAAAACGTTTACTCTCATTGATTCACTCGCATGGCTAAGGTCCAGATATCAAGTCTCGTGGTTAGGCTGCCACAAAAGATCAGAAAAGACGCTGGAAAAAGTTTTTGCGGCAAAAACATTTATTGCAGGCAGAAAAAAGGCCAGCGAAGGGCTGGCCGGGATGGAAATCACGTCAGGCCATGCGAATTAAATTGGCCGTCAGCTCGATTAAAGAAAGGCCTTTGCAAAGGTTCTCGCTACAACCCAGTCGCATTCGATCTGATTTAAGCCGGACAGATCAATCGAGAAGGCACGCTAACTGCGTACAAAGGGTGCCGCGTAAATTCCGGCCACGGCGACCGGCTTTGCTGAAAGAAGACCTATGGTCTTCCCGCATGACCCCAATACAAGATCATCCGGGAAGACCGTAGGACGTAGCTGTAAGGGGCACCGAAGGGTAAAAAACCCTCCGGTGCTTATCGTTGAAGATAACGCTTCACGGGCGTCTTAATAAACCAGGATTATCTTGTCGGAGATACCTGGTATCAACACCCAACCCGAAGGTTCGACCGTATTTTCAGGGTGCGGTTACAGTCTTGGGTGCGGCAAGGCCGCTATGGTGCACCAATATACCGAGGCGCGGCGGTATGAAATCCAGTTCAGTATAACCTTGATATGACAATGCTTGAACCATCTAAAAAAGATATTGATCAATACTGCAAAAAAAAAGCCCGCACTCAAGAGTGTGGGCTTTCTTCAAGGAAACATGATATTTCCAATTGGTTTATGACTCAGACGGCATCTGGATGTTAACAGAATAACTGCCAGGCAATCCTTGTCCGTCTGTCACAGGAGAGTGGCTGTACGCATTACCATTTATGGGGCCACTAGTGGTCTCTGAATGGGCTTGGTCAACTTTATCGGATTCCGAACTCGCTTCCTGCTGATCAGCTGAAACTGCTGCAGGCGTTTGGTCGTCATCCTTCGCTCCTTCAGTATCGGATGGTTGGGGAGCGGAGTAAACAGTTTTTCCATCTACTTTGACCCACATGATCCGAAGTAACCGGCCTTTGAGGGTGACACGCAACTTACCATCCTTTTCGTAAGGTTCGTCTGGGTACATATCACCAATATTGAAACCGGCAAGAACTTTGTGTTCCTTATCATTAATAACATCTTCAAATTCCTGGATGACTTTCTCTGACTCTGCGCCAGTTGCTTTCACATCAAAGAAAACATAAGAAATGGCATCACGAGGACCATGAAAAGCAGAAATTGATACCGCCCAAAACGGTGTGAACCGTTGGCCTGCTTTTGGTTTGACTTCACGGGCTCTGCCCAAATAACCAAGGCCAGTAGTGTGCAGATCAAAATACAGATTGTTGGAAGTGCTCATAGTGAATCTCCTAATTAATCGAAAAAAATCAGAAGACGCACCAATGCCCACAAGGGATGGTTTGTCCCCTGAGGGTTGAGTGATATGGAAAGAACTCCCGCTTTAAAAGCGCCAAGTCTGATGGAGCGATGACTTGGTGGGTGCAGCAGGTGCTGCAGTTGTATCCATATACCGGGATACGTCGGTAAGAAAATCGCTTTACAATTAAATTAGTAGCTGATGACCACAGTATCTGTCAAGCACAAGTTGAAATTCAGTCAATAAATCGTGATGGATTTACTGCATTCCTTCGGCCTACTGAAACGAGATCTAGGTCAGTGAAAAGGTATTGTATGAACTGTTTCAGAATCAGAACACGCTCCTGGCCATGTTGTCGCAGTGCGCTTGGAATCCTGACAAAGGTAGATTGTAGCACCAAGCCGATTGAGATCTGCCGCAGCACACGAATGTCCCTTTTGCTGAAAAGCCCTTTCTCGCTCACCCCTTTGCGCTCGATCCCTAATCGAGCGCCCGCGATCTGAACCAGATTACCCGCTTGTCAGGTCCTGGCGCAGCATTCCAATAGCAAACACCAGATACCTTGGCCCAGGAATTCAACAGTAAAAGTTATTGATCCAATGATGGCCGACAATATTTGCGACAGCGACCATCAAGAAAAACGCGATGAATGTTCCTTGTAGAACATTCAGACTAAACGAGGCTCTTCAGAGCATTCACAGATCGGATCTGCTCCAGAACCTTCTCGAGCCGAGCACGCTTGAAAGCGACGACGCCTGCCACATAGTTAAGCTCGATCCGCCGACGCTCAAATTTCAGCATCTTCTCTCTAAGTTCTTCCGGGCACTGGAGTAACATCTCATCGGATAATTGAGCACGACGGCGATTATTGAGGAGATTGCCTTTACCATCAGTACGGTGATTCCGCCACTTCAGGATATTGTAGGAACGGTCAAACGAGTAAGCGATGTAGTAAGGGGAGACATATTTACCCTGAACCTTTGTGCCTTTAACAACTGGTACACCAACCAGCTCCACGTTAGCTCGATCTCGAAAGATACGTGCCACTTCCATCAAATGCTTAACTTGAGCATCGGCGGCCTCAATCGCGCCTTCGAGCTCTTTAAGTGTACGAAATGGGTATTCTATCAACTCCGCCCAGTCCCTCTGGGACTCAGGATAGATGACATCATTGCCATATCCAGTGATGTTCTTCATTGTGTTGTCCATTGTAGGAGCGATTGTTTGTAACATTTATCTACCTATCGAATACTACTTTAAGTCTTTCTTATTTGTCATTCCCAATCACAAAACCCTTGATGCAGACATCTATGAATTGAAGGGAGGTTCCCTCCCTTACCCTTAAAGGGAGGGAGTTCTAATTGGTCATGGCCTTCCTGTTATCAAGTCGGTCATGGTTTTCCGGCAAATTCTCTTCGGTCTTTGCTGCAGGCATCCGGTAGCTGTAGTAACGGGCGGAGAAGGCTGCCACAGGTTTTGGGGTAAATTCCGGTCTCTTCAGACCTCTGAGAATAGCATCAGACACTTGGCCTCGCTTTGCTACAGTCTCTTTCGCTTTAGCATTGCCCTGAAGCAGATCGTTTGTAGTTAGGCCAGAGAATTTGTAGCCAAATGCCGATTCAAAGGCACCTCGAACCGCACGGCCACCCTTGTGAATCAATCGAAAGGCCTCTTTATCTGCCAATCGACCTACATGTTGCGCCTGCATCGCCAGTCGTACCAGCCGATCGTACTCACTGAGCAAACTGGCGCCGATGTATGAATAGGGTGTCGAAAATCGAATTTCGACGATAAGCGGTTCAATGCTATGAGCTTCAGAATGACTAAGACCTGGCGCAGACACCAATGACTGATCAGCCGTCTGGGTCAGCTCCTCAATAAGCGCTTTTTGACGTTTCAGTGTTTCCTCGACCTGGAGCAGTTTTTCCCATGCCCAAGGGCAGTCTTTTACTGCGCCATGCCAGACTGCCGTCAGTAGTGAGCCAAATCCACGCAGCCCAATGATCCGATCTTTTTTCTCTTTTTCGCGACGCCCATTGAAGAGCAGCTGGCTCTGCAGCGTCTCCAACTTCAGAGTTGAGCTCGCCTGCAGTCGACCCACTCGGGCTTTGTCCAGTTTGTCTGCATCAATGGTCTGCAGTGTGGTTGGGGACTGTGGATCTTGTTTACTAGCATCTACCATGATCATTGCTCCTAATTTCGGTCGTTCAACTACGTCTTATCATGAAAACTGCGCCAGGTATCCGAGAAAAGATTCCAAGCGGCTGTCTTTTGTCGCAGTTGGATTACTGGGCCAAATTTCTATCATCTGTCTCTCTGTAAACCTTCCATGGATCCTGTCCCAGTCTTTTCTCGAGTAGCTGTCGCAGACCTTCAGGTGGGGTTCTTTCTCCTCTCAATGTCAGATAGAAATGGGTACGAGTGAACCCTGCCTCATTGGCCGTTTCCTCCACGCCTCTTCCCGCCAGTTTAAGCAGGAACGGTACGCTCATCTCCATCGGCACGCCTTTTTCGGCATGGATTTGGAGCAGCTGCTGTATGTTCTCCATCGCTGTTAACATTGATATCATCGATTCAATAAAACCGACTTCTGAGACAACTCAGGTGGAGCGTCGGACCCAAAATCAGCAGACTGTGAGCCATCGGGCATCTACTGCAGTCTGTCCTGTCACCGGTGGTACCTTTTGTACGCACGCCTAAATGTGAGTCTCTACGCACACCCGGCGCCGCTCTGAAGCCAGGAATTCGGAGCACCTCCTGCCATGGCCACGGCAGGGGCTGTCGCTCTGTTTGGCGACCAGGACAGCCTCACCAGTCCGTCGCTCCACCTGAGTTGTCTCAATGTGCGAGTCATTCCAACGCTCCCTTCTCGGCTACCAGCTGCTCCAGGCCATCCAGTCGCAACCGAAATTCCCGCACGGCGGGTATACCCCAGAACCGCTCTTTGAGCAGGTCATGTTCGATGAGTTTTTTACGGGCCTGATCGACCTGGTACCGGGAGAGTCCCAGGGACTGTTGGATATCCGCCATTTTGAGATGGAAGAAGTAACCCTGGGCTTCGGACTGTTTATCGAGTTCCAGTAACCAGCCAAACAAAGCTGTTGCATCATGGCCAAGGAGATGCGCCAATTCGTGGTAATACTGAAACTCACTCTGTACTTCCAGGTCTTCTTGTGGGTAGAAGTATTGGTAGTAGGATTTAGGTGGAAAATCCCTGATATCAACTTGTAACTCTCCGTTGTCCATCAAGAGCTTTTTGGCCCCATCCAATCGATGTCTTTTCAGCCCGGACAATCCTTCCCACTGATCTGCTGTCAAAACCCATTCACCAGTATCAGATTTCGAAGATTGATACATAGCTACTCCACGAACAATTGCCAATGCCAAGTTGTTATCTTGGAGAATCTTTACGGTGTAATTTACAGAGATAAGCTCCAAGAGAATGCAGACTTGAATCTGAAATTCAGGATTTCCAAATCTAGCAATTTCATCTTTTCGTTTACTCGGATGACAGTCGCTTCGCTTCTTCAGCAAGCTGAATGGAATCTTCATACCCATACTTTGTGCCATAGTGTTGTTATCTCTCACTCTTGCCCACAATGGGCAAGTTTGTTAATTACCTACGTCATTAGGTCGGTGACATAGCTATTATGTTGATAATTCACATACTGGCCCACGGTGGGCCAGCTTGTTAATTTTCTGCAATTTGCTGCATCTCTTCGGTCAACGCCTGCAATGCAGTCTCCTCCCGTTGGAGCGATTGCGACAGCTGCTGATGAAGCGCTGGGTTCTTACCGGCACTGTGACCATCCATCAGAGTTTTCAACGATCCGATTCTGGATTTCACTTCCCGCAGTTGCGTTTCGAGATCGTTCTTCTGCACCCTCGCTGAAATGTCGCCTGACGGTTTTCGGTAATCGCGAGTAGAGGCAGAGGTCAGTACCTCCTCGCCCTCCTGATGTTTTTTGATCAGCCAGAACATGTACTTGACCGGATCCTCAAGATCAGGTTGATGGCAATCCATCATCCGTCCGGTGAGTTGATTGATGAGCGGCTGCTGATCCTGGCCCTCTACGAGACTCAATCTGCGTAAAATCAAGGCCCGTTCACTGTCGTTGAGCTCTGACATCAGCAAAGTTGGCCAGAAAAGCTCAGCATCTGAAGTTTTTCGATTCTCGCCCGTTGTAGTAGTAGTTGTATTAAAACTACTACTACTACAATACTCTTCAGTTTTTGAAGTCAGGGATTTTTGGCTCTTCAAAAACTGAAGTCTGGGTTCAGAATCCTGCCCTCCTGTACCTGACTTCAGTTTTTGAAGTCTGGCTTCTGTCGGTAATTCCTCCTCATCGAGGGTGCTAATCTTGTTGGAATATGCAACAGCGTGATAGGTAACCTTCTCGATTTTACCTTGCTGGAATTGCCTAAGATTCTCATGGGACTCTTCACGGATTTCCTGTTTTTCCGTCGGCGACAGACTGCGTACTGATCGCTTTCCATCAGCGACTAGATCGCTAAACAGGTCAATCCCGTCCTGGACCGATTTCGCTATGTGGACCACCGCCGGATGGTGATGAGAATGCATGCGCTTTACAAAACCCAAATATCTTGTATCTCTTTTTATGACGGTCTGCAGACATTCGGGTTCGTCGCAGATGTCGTAGGCTGTCCGGACAATTCGGCCACCGTCGTCGCGGATATCTCCGACCTTGATGATCCATCGGGTAAGTCGAAGGATGCTGATCGCTCGGGAGACAGTCGCATCGGAGCCGATATTGGCCATGCGTTTGATCTCTCGGTAGGTCGGCATGGCCATCTTGGATACCTCGCTCATCTGCGTCCGAAAGACGCAAAGGACATTCCGATCCGTCGCTTTAAGCGTCGGGTCGATAAATATCCCCGTGGGGAGTGCCTGATGGGGTATTCCAGAATGCCTAACCGACAGATCAACACGATCATCAGCCATGGGTGATCTCCTTGAGCTCATTGCAATACCAAAACCATATTTCTGAAAGGGTTGTGCCACTGACCGTTGCCAGTGCCAGCCAGTCTTGCGCGGACTGTGGGGTTGAGCGATCGCTACCGATGACCTCATACCAGGCCTGAGCGATGTGGTCACCGATATCGTCTGCCGGCAGTGGGGGGCGCCCACGAGACTGAAGGTTGGTCAACCCGGCGAGGCGCCGTTCAAAATGGAAAGCTTCCCGCGTCCAGCCATACAGCTCGCGAATCATCGGGAAAGGGGCGCCCCTGATAATCAATTGGCGTGCTTGTGCTTGGGCTTCCATATGTTTCTCTTCTATCTGCAGATGCATATCCAACACCTGGTTATCCAGGCGAAATTTGACGAAATTACCCATTCGAGTGAGCAGCCGGTGAAAGGACTCGCTCGACAGACCCCTAACTCTGATCAATAGATCCAGATCAATCCCCAGTCTTTCCAAACTCTCTGCCTCGCCTCTGCTGTGATACCGAAACAACATCTCAAAAGCCGCTCTTGACAGGCTGATGTCGTCGATTGTGTTGTTAGATTCCATGTGATGACCCATAGGGTTCTCCCTCTATCACTATGCGGCCACCTTGCCGCCTTCCTACCAAATCGTGTAAATCTATTCATAACGATTTAAGCTATCGATCTTCTGATCGCCGTATTGTCGATCCCAGTTCGACTCGAAAAGGAACAAATTCCCCGTGTCGAATTTCTCCACACAACGCCGGTTGAGTTCATTATTGGCCCGATTGATGATCATCTGCTCGAGGCTGAAATTGAGCGGGGCATGGAGCATCAGGTCATGCATCAGCAACATGCTCGGCTCAATTTGAACGCGCTTGGCGATGGCGTTGCCAATCCGCTGGAACAGCAAGTCCCCACCATCGAAGTTTTTGTCAAAGACGTCATCGAGGATCTGGCCAAAAGGCGATGTGAGGATTTCCTGTGGGAGCTGACCCAGCTCAATAATCTTGAGCTGGCCGCTGGCCACGACCAACCAATGCCAGGTCGCCAACTGCAGGTAGGCCAGGATAGGGTTCTCCTCATTTAACGGCAGATCCCTGGGCCAGTCAGCGACAAAGAAACCAACGCCACGGTTGAACGGCTGAACCAGATGGTCGGCTATTTCCTGCCTGAAGAATTCACAACAGATACGGCGTGCCGAGGCGTAAGCGTCATGGTGCAGTCGTTCCGTGGGGAGATGCCGTAAATTCATGATCGCTCGTTCGACCAGCATGCTGGTGGATCGGGTGCGGCCACTTTCTTCCCGGTCCCGTTGCAATCCCTCCAACCAAGCCTCCCGGCGCCGCATGAGATCCTTCTGCTCTGGCGTTAGCTCAGGTCCTTCCGGATTTTCCGCTTTATGTTTTTGCCAAACCTCCAGATTGGCTCTGGTGTTGGCCTCCTCCTCCTCATCAGTTAGTTCACGGAATTTGGGCCGATAGTGAGTTTTGCCGTCTTCATCGATGTACAAATCCTCATCCGGCACCAATCCACGTAAAGCCTCGTCATCTTCCAGTTCAGTGTTCGCAATCTGCATGAGGGGATCGTCCGCGAAATACTCCGGCCGATCATCTGGGTCCTCTTCCGTCTCTTCCAGAAGGAAGGAGATGTCCGGGGTATCGCTGGGTGGTGTCTGCTCCAGTGCTTTAGGTGGCTCAACCTTGGGTTTCGATGGTGATGACGGCTTGGGTGCTGATGATGATTTAGGCGTACTTGGCTTGGTCGTCGATTGTGGCGGTTCGATCTCGCCAGTACCGGCATCATCATGGGCCTTGAAGGGCTTGTATTCGCGTTTTTCGGGCAGCTGGCCGGTCTCGAACACGAATTCCAGCCCGGCCTTGGCGCGCTCAATCCCTTGAGTATCGTTACTGCCCAGTTCCCGGGCGACCTCCTTAAACAGCCGGTCGTAGGACCAGTCATCCAGCGTCTTTACGCGCTGATCCAGTTTTTTGAGAATCCCCTGAAACAGAGGATCCCAATCATCGGTTTCGCCGGCGTCTTCCCACAGCATGGATGCGGCTTCATGAAGTTTACTGATGGCATCAACCTGTCGGGGGCCCAAGCCTAACGATAGGGTTTTAACTAAGGCGTGCTGAAGCTGTTCTGAGGTATATTTGAAGCGGGCGATATCGGCTCGAGTTATTTTTTTAATACCTTCGTCTTTCAGGTAATTAATCAGTTCTCTCGGCCCGTACGGAATACCTGTATCCTCTTCGAGAATCAATTTCAGTTTCATGACTGAAGAGGCACGATCAAAAAAAGTGATGTCACCTTTGACTTCGTTTTCAGCCATGTGGCTTGTGTACGTATCGGCTTCGGATTTCCAAGCTTTGTAACGACAGTGAATCTGCAAAAATCGTTCATCTGCCGATTCTTCGAATATCTCCAGGATGATCTCCACGCGAGTATTGGCACCCCTGGCCGGGATGAATTGAGTCGGGGGCATACCGGGGCGCTGTGTAACTGACAGAACCTCTTGGAGGCCTTGAGTCAAAAGCTGGGTCTTGATCGAGTCATATTCTCGATTTCGTACCCGACGGGGGTTTCGGTCATAGGGGGTGAGTTGAGTAGGATGCAGGATCAGTGTGTCTCCATCCTGTGGAATCAGGTTGCTTTGCGTTTCGTTGGAAAAATTACCGACTAAAACCTTGTCCAGTAACTCCTCTTGAGTGGGCTGTTTCTTGCTCATTTCGACGTCCCCTGAGAATGTGCTTGTGCGGTATCCGACAGATGAGGCCAAAGCTCAGTGACGAGATCACACATGATTTCGCGTGCATGGGGATCCATACGGGATACTGGCGTTTGAGCCGTACAGGCCTCTCGGTAGACAACGCGTTCGGGCACCAGGGTTGAAAGAAACCGAACTGGAATTCGGTATTGTTCCCATGCCATGGAGGTTAGAATCTTTGCGTAATTACGACTGTCGTTAGTTCGGTCAACCCGGTAGACCAAACCAAAGAGGTTACCGATGGGGATCCCGAGGTCCTTTAGGGGTGCTAAGTCTTGCATGAGCTGCACAGCACCGCGGGTAAACTCCCGGGTGTCCATCAGTCTGGGGGGAACCGGTGAAAGCAACATATCACCGGCTATCACGGCTGCCTGAAGCAACGAAGTCATTGCGCCCTGGCTGTCAATGATGATGATGTCGTAGTTATGTGTGGCCTTTCGTAAGGTGGCTCTCAGGCGCGTTCGACCATCGGGGGTTTGTTGAATCCAGGTGGATAGTTTTCCAGTTGGGTCATCTGAGATCACCACATCCAGACGATCGATAGAAGATTTTGAGATGAATTGATCCAGCTCTATACTGCCACTGGATGTGTATGGCATCTGTACTAGGCCTGTGAGGCCCTGGGGGGCTCGCTGTACAATGGCATAGTAGCTGGATGCGGTAGGCTGGGTATCGCCATCAATGAGCAAAACCCGTTGTCCAAGATCGGCCAGAAGGCCGGCAAGATTGGCAGCTATTGTGGTCTTACCCACACCGCCTTTGGGATTACAAACTGTCAATATAGTACCGTGCATATCGATTTTCTCACTGTTATAAGGCCAGAGAAAAACCAAAATCTAATGCACTGGAAATATCTAAGTTATCAATATTTTACATACTAATTCTCGACGACTGTAATATACATTATGAACATATTAAATATAGCTAGAGGTGTAATTGAAGTTGAATATCGTTGAGAAATTCAAAGTCTTACAATTCTAGGCCTTTCCCCTACGTGAAATCTGACTATATGATCCGGTATGAGTTAGTTACTTTTCACGTAGGAGTACGTATTTGAATCCTTTCAGCAGCTTGATCTACATGATAAATCCCAGACCGGGATCTGCTGTTTGTTACAGCGCCGTAAGATCCTGACGGATCAGGCTGCATTTAGATAACGTAAAATTTCTTTCGCACATTTAAAGAGGCGGTGGCCTCGTTGGTTAAATGGTAAGTGACCAAACGAACCAAAGACCAACAAAGG
>JBEVWG010000038.1:3037-94322 GCA_040506705.1 Candidatus Thiodiazotropha sp. 6PLUC1 | reverse complement strand
GCGCTCAAGAAGCAATACTTGGAGCAAGAAACTGCCTAACTACGAAGCTACCGCCAAACAAAGAGCGAAAGATTATTGACACTACCTGGGAACGAGAAAAGCTTGAAAACTTGATGGCAATAAAGACAGGGGGCAAGCTCTAATGCCATGACATTTGAAGGGATAGCATCTGACATGGTATTTGAAATGGTGAGGCAGGGCCGACACCCTACGCTCCATTCTGGCTTATGGTGGGGCATGGCCCCACCCTACCCTGAACAGTGCGCCTCTTATTCATTCCTCGCTAGAGCGTGGGTGCGAGGAGATATAAGTCGCCAGGTTAATGGAAATGCGATCTGTAGGGTGCTGGCCCTGCCGCACCATTCTGCCCATTCTGGCTTTTGGTGGGGCATGGCCCCACCCTACCCTGAACAGTGCGCCTCTTATTCATTCCCTCGCTAGAGCGTGGGTGCGAGGAGATATAAGTCGCCAGGTTAATGGAAATGCGATCTGTAGGGTGCTGGCCCTGTCGCACCATTCTGCCCAATCTGACTTTTGGTGGGGCATGGCCCCACCCTGCCCTGAACAGTGCGCCTCTTATTCATTCCTCGCTGGAGCGTAGGAACTAGGAGATACAAGTCGCCAGGTTATTGGAAATGCGATCTGTAGGGTGCTGGCCCTGCCGCACCATTCTGCCCATTCTGGCTTATGGTGGGGCATGGCCCCACCCTACCTATCTTGAGAAAATGTAGGTGCGGCCTGGCCGTACCATCCAATTAGCACACTAGAAAAACAACTCAAAGAGTTTCCAGGATTTCCGCAAGCAGTTTACCGTCCAATGGATGTAAGGTATGGCTGAGTGGCGATTGCCGGACCTGAACCCTGCCTTTCAGCGCTGAGACACTATTCATGTCTTGGCTAAACGCCGGCACCAACTCGTCTCCCATACCAACTGGGCCAGAACGCACCACTGAAAGATAGTGAATCTCAGGATGAGGTTGGCGATTTAGCCAAAACAATAGGTTTCCAGGACGCTCAGGGGTTAAATCCAGTAATACGCCCCATGAGTCACGCACCACATCATAGAGATCTCCGACAAGCAAGGATTTCACTGTACTGACCGGAAACAGATCGTCAGTCTTATCCAGTGCCTCAACGGATCTTAGGGTTCCCAAATGGGGCGATGCAATGGTAATCAATGCCTTTGTTTTCGGTATTCCACCCATCACCAGTGCTGCTCTTGCAACAACACCACCTGCTGAGTGACCAATCAGTATCAATTGCTCTTGAGGGTGACGTTGAGCTATGGCATTCAGCATATCCCTCAGAACCCTTGCCTGGATCATAATGGGCTCGATAGAGGGAAGCTCAACCGTGTAAAACTTATTTTTCGCTGATGCCGATGAGAGTGGAAGCAAGCCTCGGGCTGTGAGTACACCTGCCTGTTGCCAGCCTGCCTGATGAAGTCTATTGCTGATGCCGCTATGCTCCCAGGAAACGGCGCTTCCAAGATAGCCATGCACCATAATCGCCACATCAGCCCTTGCCGATAAGGTAACCAGACTCAAGAATAAAACAGCAAACCATTTCATATTCAAACCCTCCTTACGCCATGCTTTGGTAATAGAGATTCTGCGGGTGTTTAGCCTCGGTAAAAAAGTGGTATCGCTCCAGAATAAGTCCCAGATATTGAATTAAAAAAGCGGCAATCGGTAGTCGTGATGATTCCAATACATAAGCAAGAAGAATCAATAGCACTGGCAGAATGAACACCATCAACAGAAAGCCGTAGCGAATCATCTGCAAAAAGGCTTCACTTTTACCATGGAAGAACTCACGGGTATTGAATGACCCTCCCATAAAACCCTGGGCCTTCTGGTGAAGATGCGCGTGGTGCACCCCAATTGCTGACTGAAGGCTGACCTTGCAGCGGAATTCACTGTTACGATAGAGCGTCGCACCGCGGCTTATCGCTCCAAGCAAAGTTGCCACAACTGCCCAGGTGCCATAAAAAACCACCAAGTTCGATCCCTGATAGGCTGACACGGCAGCGGCCAGCATAAAGCCAGAGGCTATACCTAGGAAAAGAAAGTTGGCTACCGTCAAAGGAGAGTGCCAGGCCTTGATAAAGCGAAGGCTGGCGTAAATCATGGCGGTACAGAGAAACAGTAAAAAAGTCGCCACGGTACCAATGGCACCGATAATCAAAGTGATATCCACCGGTAAGGTTTGCGATATAACAAAAAGGGGTTGAGTCCATTCCAGATAGTGAAATAGACCATACATTGCCGTTAAGGCCATTGTGACAGGCAGTATAATCACTTCACGGGATAGCCAGGAGGTTCGCCATTGAGTCGCTGCTCGCCAGGCCCTTTCTGGACGACCTAAATGAAATACCGATGCGATCAGTCCGGCAATCAGCAACAACAGGGATAAGATACTGCCCTGGGCATAGAACTCATCACTCTGCACCGGCAGCAAATTGGCCAGTGAGTAGAGTTGGCCTGTAAACAAGGCTAAAAACAGCCCCTGTCCGACACCTATCAAGGTGGTCAGGAATATTACAGAAAAGGCTGGATGCATGATTAATTCTCCGAAACTCAAATATCATGAAGGTTTTCGCTTGCAGCGTGCCTAACCATTACGCTTTCAGCCATCGCAATCGATACACCATTCATGAACATAAATTCATTGTCCATCTGGACGCTCTTACCAAGCCACATCATCAAGAGTCTCACCACCTTCAGGCAGGCTGGGCAGTTGCTCTTTCTTCAGCGGATTGTCAGCTCGTACCAACTCATCCTCATGAATCTGGATACGAGTCTTGCGTCGAGGCAGATAGTGATTTGCCGGTTTGGTACCCCATTCAGGCTGCAAGGCATAGCCACCCTGCTCACGGATCGCTACAGAGACTACCGAATCGGGATCATGCACATCGCCAAACAATCTGGCACTGGTTGGACAGGCCAAAACACAGGCGGGCTTACGTTCTGATTCCGGTATTGTCTTATCGCTAATGCGATCGATACAGAGGGTGCACTTTTTCATCACCCGCTGTTTTTCATCAATCTCGCGGGCGCCGTATGGACAGGCCCAGGAGCAATATTTACAACCGATACATTTGTCATAGTCCACCAGCACCACACCATTATCCTCACGTTTATATGAGGCACCTGTCGGACAGACCGGAACGCAGGGTGGATCTTCACAATGCAGGCAAGACTTGGGAAAGTGATAGGTCTCAGTATGGGGGAATACACCGGCCTCATAGGTCTGTACCCTATTGAAGAAAGTGCCGTTTGGATCTTCGTCATAGGGCCGTTTATCAGTCATGGAACCAGCCCAACCGGAGGTATTCCACTCTTTGCAGCTGGTCACACAAGCGTGACAGCCGACGCAGACGTTGAGATCAATGACGAGTGCTAGTTGTGTCATTTTATTAAACCAATAGTTAGATCATTCATTTGATGTTGTGCTTGCGCCGAAACATGCCGGCAAAGTAGGCCTGCCATTTACCTCGGCGAGGATCCTGCCCTGGCACTCTCTTTTGCACTTTAAACTGGGGCGAGGTCACCTTGGGTTCATCCTTGCCGGCCGGATAGATCTTGACCCGCACATCAAACCAGGCCGCCTGCCCGGTTACGGGGTCAGAATTCGACATGAACTCTCCCGCTTCACAAGGTGGCAGCTCTTCAGAAATCAGATGATTGAGCAGAAACCCCTTCTGTGACTCATTCGCTTTGTCACTCAACCCCCAGGCACCGGCTGCTTTACCGATCGCATTCCAGGTCCAGACCGTACTCGGCTCTACCGCCTCAGAGAATCGCGCCATACAGCGCACTTTGTTGGTTGGCGATTCCACCCAGATCCAATCACCGTCTCCAAAACCACTCGCTTCCGCCAGCTTGGGATTGACGAATAGATAGTTGTGGGTGTGGATCTGACGCAACCAGGCATTCTGGGAATCCCAGGAGTGGTACATCGCCATCGGGCGCTGGGTCAGGGCACTGATCTGATACTGTCTGTTATCGATCAGCTTGTGCTCCAGCGGTGCAGTGTAAAACGGCAGTGGATCGAAATTTCTGTCAATCCGTTTGCGCAACCGCTCCGGTGGCTGCTTACCCGGTAATTTCCCCTGGGCTGCCAGACGAAAGCGCTGCAACACTTCGGAGTAGAGATGTATCGTTATCGGCTCCACATAACGGGTCATGCCGTGGGCTCTTGCCCACTCCAGGTAGCCCTGGTTCCAGTTGCGCATGTATTGATACGATTTTGGCAACTCGTATTGGTAGAAACAGCCGTTTTTCTGGTACATCTCCCATTGGCGGGGATTGGGTTCACCTTTAAGAAACTTCTCGCCGCCTTTACCCCGCCAGCCGGCCAGAAAGCCGATCCCAGAACCAGGAGAGCTTTCATAGTTGGTGATAAAATCCGGGTAGTCCCTGAATTTCCGACTGCCATCCTGTTTCACAAAAGCCGGTAAACCAAGTCGACTGCCCAGTTCAATCAATACCTCTTGGAATGGTTTGCACTCCCCTTTCGGCGGCACCACAGGGATACGCACAGAGTCCACAGGCCCCTCAAATTCAGAGATTGGCCTGTCGAGCATCGACATCGCATCGTGACGCTCCAAATAGGTGGTATCGGGCAGCACCAGATCGGCAAAGGCAACCGTCTCTGACTGGAAGGCGTCAGCAACAATAATGAACGGAATTTTGTACTCACCATGCTCATCCTTGTCTTTCAGCATATCCCGAACATTTTCGGTATTCATGGAGGAGTTCCAGGCCATATTCGCCATAAACAGCAACAGAGTGTCAATCGGATAGGGGTCACCCCGCCAGGCGTTGGTGATGACATTGTGCATCAGTCCATGCACCGATAAGGGATACTCCCAGGAGAAAGCCTTGTCGATTCTTACCGCCTCTCCCTGTTCATCTACAAACAGATCGTCTGGCTTGGATGGCCAACCCAGAGGCATGCCGTCCAAAGGCGTATTCGGTTGCACACCCTCTGGTGAGTTGGGTGGCTTGGGACAAGGGGGAATGGGCCTTGGAAATGGGGCTTTGTGACGAAAACCACCTGGCCTGTCGATGGTGCCCAGAATGGTCATCAGGATACCCAGTGCACGGATCGCCTGAAAACCGTTGGAGTGAGCAGCCAGCCCACGCATGGCATGAAAGGAGACCGGATTACCAGTGACACTGGCATGGTCGTTACCCCAGCTGTCTGTCCATTGAATCGGCAGTTCAATTTTCTGGTCACGAGCTACCACACCCATTTCATGGGCCAGGCGCTTGATTGTCTCAGCAGGAATTCCGGTGATGTCTTCGGCCCACTCTGCGGTGTACTCTTCCACACGCTCTTTCAGCAGCTGAAAAGCCGGCTTTACTGAGGTGCCATCCTCAAGGGTGAAATTCCCCAACAGTCGGGGGTCAGTACCGGGTGTATGGGTTGAAATTTCCCGATCCAGCTCCCGATCCCACCAGAGTTTATTCTCTGGATCGAAGCAGCCCTCTTCCACATGGGTCTCAAAGCGACGGAAGAGGCCGTAATCGTCACACTCCTGGTCATCAACAACAAGTTCGGCAGAGTTGGTATATTTGATCAGAAACTCTCGATCGTAGAGTCCCTGCAGGATCAATTCACGGATGATCGCCAGTATCAGAGCGCCATCGGTACCCGGCTTGATGGGCACCCACTCATCGGCAATGGCTGAATAACCGGTGCGGATCGGATTGATGGAGATAAAACGTCCACCCCGCCGTTTAAAATCGGCCAGGGCAATCTTCATTGGATTGGAGTGGTGATCCTCTGCTGTACCGATCATGATGAACAGCTTGGAGCGCTCCAGATCGGGCCCACCGAACTCCCAGAATGAACCACCGATGGTATAGATCAGGCCAGCGGCCATATTGACTGAGCAAAAGCCGCCATGGGCTGCGTAGTTTGGCGTACCGAACTGCTTTGCAAACAGCCCTGTCAGGGCCTGCATCTGATCCCGGCCGGTAAACAGCGCAAATTTCTTGGGATCCTCCCCCCGTATTTTTCCAAGACGCTCTTCAATCAGGTCGAAGGCCCGCTCCCATGAGATCTCTTCAAATTCTGAGTCTCCCCGCTCAGCGCCCTGCTTACGCAGTAGTGGCTTGGTCAGCCGCGCAGGTGAGTACTGTTTCATGATACCGGAGGAGCCCTTGGCGCAGATCACCCCTTTGTTTAGCGGATGGCTGGGATTACCCTCGATATGGCGTACTTCCCCATCCCTTAGGGTGACCCTTATTCCACAACGGCAGGCACACATATAACAGGTGGTCTCTTTGGTCTCGACACGACCCAGATCGCTGTCAGATTGTTTTGTAGGATCCTGCATGGTGAAAAGCCTTGGTTTGAATTCAGTATGGGTAAGAATATCCTTATATTAGCTTTTTATGATTTACCATGCCAGCAATTACCATCACAATCCTTTGGGGGAGGACATACTTCATTTAATGGCGTTTAATAAGATTGACTAAGCCAACGCTCGTATGTTGCTTCGCCAGAACCGGAGAAACCGGTAGAAAAACGGTTAATTTTTGGTTTGGTTTTTTGCCGTATCCTGTAGATTAAATCAATTTCCCTATTCAACAGATCCGGCTGAGGGTTACCTAAATTACCACGCCTAGTAACGATACCTCTCCACAACCTCGTAGCCGTACTCCTGCTTCCAGCCCCAGGAGTAGTTGCGCAGATCATATAGCGCTGCCCGCTCCGCCTCTGCTGAGGAGCGTGGACTGAAGCCACATCCATAACTGGTACGCGGTTTTCCACGTAGGGTGGTGTATACCGTTTTTACGATCACCATATAGGCATGGGGCAGATCGGTACTTGCCTGGGCGTGAACATCCTGACCTTTTGTTCGATAGCCTTGATCAAGAAGACGCTGTTTCGCTTTCAGCAGCGCTGTTTCCGCACTATCTGAGAAGGAGGCGTGCCACTCAATGGCGAGGGAGTCACCCTGGCGTTTGGCAACCACACAACTGCCACCAGCCCAGACTGATGCCGGAAACAGCAATCCCAGAATAATAAGCAGAACCAGACCCTTCATGAGAGAGGGTGTCGGGCGTGAACGTCGATCACAGCGCCTCCTTGAGTGATTCAAGATATTCCCAGCGTGCATAGGCCTGCTCCAGGTTTTGTTCCACCTCTGTCATCTGCAGCTGTAGCTCACCAACCTGTTCTGCCCCGGATGTCTGATAGAGATCGGGATTACTCAATTGGGCTTGGAACCCACTCAGGGATTGCTCCAGCTGTTCGATCGTTTGAGGCAATTGATCCAATTCGCGCTGATCTTTATAACTCAGCTTTGCTCTCTTGTTTTTCGGCTTTTCTTTCTGAGACTTGACCTTTTCCTGGTTGATTTTCTGCGCATCTTGCCGAAGCTCACGGCTTTTTTGCTCCCAGTCACTGTAGCCACCAACAGATTCTGAGAGCCTGCCCCCCTCCTCAAACACAAGACAGCTGGTCACAGAATGGTCGAGAAACTCCCGATCATGGCTCACCAGCAGCAGCGTCCCCTGGTAGCTCACGAGCAGCTCCTCAAGTAACTCCAGAGTTTCGATATCGAGATCATTGGTAGGTTCATCAAGAACCAGAACATTGGCAGGCCTGGTAAACAGTTTAGCCAACAGCAGTCGGTTACGCTCACCACCAGATAAGGCATGTACCGGGGCTCTCGCCCGTTCTGGGGTGAACAAAAAGTCCTGTAGATAAGAGATGATGTGCTTGCTTTTGCCATCCACCTCAACCTTGTCGCTACCCCCGCCCACATTTTCCTGCACAGACAATGCTTCATTCAGCTGGCTGCGTAGCTGATCAAAATAGGCAACTTGTAGTTGAGTTCCTAACTTGATCTTTCCTTTGTCAGGCTGCAACTTCCCGAGCAGCAGATTTATCAAGGTCGTTTTGCCCGATCCGTTAGGACCGATAATACCAACCCGATCACCTCGCATGATGGTGGTTGAGAAGCCTTTGATCACGGGAGCCTCCTCCCAGGCAAAGTCGATACCCTCCACCTCGACCACCAGTTTTCCAGACCGCTCCGCTGACTGCAGCTGCATCTTCACTTGTCCGGTTGTATTGCGTCGTTTGCTGCGCTCATCTCGCATCGATTTGAGCATTCTGACCCGCCCCTCGTTACGGGTTCTTCTCGCCTTGATGCCCTGTCGAATCCAAACCTCTTCCTGGGCCAGTTTTTTATCGAATCTATCATTGGCTTGGGCTTCAGCATTCAGCATCTCCTCTTTTCGACGCAGAAAATTGCCATAGTCTCCAGGCCAATCAGTCATCTGCCCCCGGTCAAGTTCGAGAATCCTGGTCGCCAGCCGGCGTAAAAATGCCCGATCATGGGTAACAAACAGAACTGCACCTGGAAAACCAAGCAATAGATTTTCCATCCAGTCGATCGCCTCAATGTCGAGATGGTTGGTTGGTTCGTCCAGTAACAGCAGATCGGGTTCGGTAACCAATGCCTGAGCTAACAGCACCCGGCGCTTCAAACCTCCTGAGAGTTCACTGAATTGGGCATCTGCATCCAGTCCTGTGCGGGAAATAACAGTTTCCACCCGTTGCTCCAGCTGCCAACCACCTGAGGACTCAAGATCATGCTGCGCCTCTGCAAGTGATTCCAACAGCGCCTGATCTCCCTCCTCGGCCAGACGATGACTGATACGGTGGTAGTTCTTGAGTTTTTCTGCCAGCCCTCCCATGCCGTCAGCAACCAGGTCATAGACAGATCCGGAAACATCCTCGGGTACCTCCTGAATCAGACGGGCGATATCCACACCGTTACTGACTACACGCTCACCATCATCTGCGATCTGAGACCCCATGATCACCTTCATCAAGGTCGACTTACCCATACCGTTACGCCCCAACAGCGCGATGCGTTCTCCTTTTTCAATACTCAGGTTGACCCCATCCAGTAGTGGCGCATCGCCAAAGCTCAAGTGGAGGTTGCGCAGGGTTATTAACGGCATTGGTATTCCTGTATTTAAAGGCCCTTGTCGATGCAAAAGAGAAGCTTTTGATCACAGAGTAATAGCCTGATGAGGTGTGATTATCTCACAGCACTCCAGACTCGTCTCTTACCCTGGAAACAGGAGAACCGCGACAACGCTTAGGAGGGGTGGTTACCAGGTAATGGAGGAGGACTACGAAAATCCTGAAAGCGGATGTATCTGCAGCTTATAACTGCTCAGACTCCCAAGCCATCAATAGACGACTGACGTGGTGAGGCGCCTCTTCATCAAGCAAAATATTTTCCTGGCTCTGTATACCATCGATGAGTTTATGAATGCTGGTTATCAATGGTTGCAATCGCTCTCGCTCACCCTGCTTATCAACTAACCGCTGCACACCTGAGATCCGCTGATTAACCACCTCAACCAACAAATTCAGATTCTCCTTCCAACGCTGATAGCAGGTCTTGTTGTGCACGGGCATATTGCGCACTAAAACTGAGACAAATTTTGTATTGATTAAAGTGCGATGACCAAAATCGATGATTCGGCCTTTGTCATACATACTTTCCATCATCTCCTGATCCAATACCCCCACTTCACCGGCATGGGAAAAATAGTGGCCGCTGGAGGTCATACGTATGATCACCCGTAAACCAAATCGCTCAAAAGTGGTCAGCATCTGTTCCCCAAGAGAGCGGATATCGTCACACTCAAGACTGACAGAGATAAACTTCGCCAGCTCCCCAAGTTCAGCACTGAACGCCAAAGACTCCTCCATCTCCTCCTGAACCAGAGACGAGCGTTGCTTCGCATTCTGCAGATCATGATGATTGTTGAAAGCAATTCGAATCTTCAGTAACAGCTCATCTACATCATAGGGCTTGGAGACATAGTCATCAGCGCCGGCCTTATAACCAGCCAGACGCTCGCTTAATCTGGAGAGCGCAGATACAAAGATCACAGGGATCGGTGAGGTAGCTGGATTGGCCTTAATGATTCGACAGACCGTCAAGCCATCCATCAACGGCATATCGACATCAAGCAGTATCAGATCAGGTGGATCCTGCTCAAGCTGATCGAGACACATCTGCCCATTTGAGGCCAATGAGACCCGATAAGTGATTTTCAATATCTGTGCAAGGCTTGTCAGGTTTGACTGCTGATCATCTACAACCAGTATATGGTGAAGTTTAGAAGTCGGTTCCTGGTGACTCATCATCCACATCTCCGGGGCAAATACAAAACACCGTTATTTAGAGGCCATCCTAAAAAAGCAAGTGCTATCCCCCTTACTGGACGCCAAAATAAAGCCTGGTTAGTACATCTAAATTCTATCCCTTTTTGATGATTCCGAAAGCCCCACATCAAAGATGGATAATTGTCAGTTTAGTGATTTTTATGCGCATAACCATACACCTCAGCCCGCGCAGGTTCCACCGTCACTGGAAAAAATTCACTGCCTATCAATGCACGATCTGGTATGGTTGACAATGTAGCTATGTTTTTTACCAAGGTAGTTCTTGTTGAGTGATTGGAAAAAGTCTATGCAGATGGAGTTTTTTTATAATCTGTATTGATTTTGCCTCCTCTGAGCTAAACTAAACCCAGCCGGTTTACCTGCATGTTTCATCTGACAGTCAAAATGGATGAAATAATTAAACACTTTAGAACTATCTTAGGTAACCATGAACGGGCACAATCGACTACTTCCAGAGATCACTATTTCTCGCTAATACGGAATATATTCTCAGGTGCCCCTAAAAGCCGTAAAATTTATGTGGTTAAAAAATAATTATGGTTAAAATCGTTACCTTTAAGGACGCCAGGGATGGAGTTGCAGACTGTCTGAAGTGCTCGTTACGCGAATCGGTTCTGTTTGCGGATCTCAAAGAAGAGGATTTCGAGAAGCTCCACGACCCGATAGATCAGTACACACTCCCAGCCGGATCAACGCTCTATCATGCTGGTGACAAAGGCGACCGCATGTACACAGTGCGTAGCGGCATTCTCAAATTGGTGCAGTATCTGCCTGATGGGAGTCAGCGCATCGTTCGCCTTATCCGCACCACAGATATTACCGGCCTCGAATGCATCGTAGGAGAGGCCTACCAACACGATGCGGTGGTTTTACAGGAAACAGAGGTCTGCTCTCTGCCTGTCCGGGTAGTGGATAACCTCAGCCAAGAGAACCCAGCACTCCATAGAGAGCTGCTCAACCGTTGGCAGAAAGCACTCAATGAAGCCGATGCCTGGCTCACTGAACTCTCTACCGGTTCTGCAAAACAGCGCGTCGCTCGGTTACTTCTAAGATTGGTAAAAGATACTCAAGAGAGTCAGTGCAGCCTGTTTGCCCGTGAAGACATGGGGGCCATGCTGGGTATTACCACTGAGACGGCGAGCCGAACCATTGCCGAGTTCAAGCGCCAGAGTCTACTGATTGAAACCACTCCAAACCAGTTCTTGCTGGATACACCGAACCTGCAGAGAATTGCAGAGGATTGATCATTTTCAATGCCTTAGCATCCCCTTAAGCATTACATTCCCCAGACAATCAATTGTTCAGCCATCACCACAGATGGACAATGGAGATGCCACTTGCAACAGGTCGTCGAGGAAATTGGGCTTCCGGTATTTTCACTCCAGATCGATAAAGCGGATTGTCGCTTCAAATCGGTTGAAGAGATCGTCGCTTATTTTGAGTCAGAAATCGCTGGTCACAAATCGGCCCGGTTCATTGCCACTTTCAATCACTTGAAACACACGTCAGAACTGCCCGAGGGGCAATTGGCGGAAGGCATAATCGCTGCCTACAATGTTCTTTTCTGCTTTGGATTTACCCTCCAGGCGCCAGAGCAATTGGCCTGCCGTCCAAGATCCATTGGCATCTGTCAGATGGAAGATCAGATCACCGTCTCATTTATCGAGGCACCTATGCCTGTAGCCAATGCAGTGATGGAAAAATGGGCAAATTCACTGATGATAGAGCATCCTGCATCTACTTCCAGTCCGATGAGACCCGAAGCTAAAAAGATCCTCTCCTGAGCAAACAAGAGATGTAATTGAATGATGAAAATTGCCGTAACCAGTCAGAACTTTCGCACCATCACTGCTCATGCAGGTAAATGTCGCCGTTTTCTTATTCTAAGTCGGAATGGCGACGGTGAATTAGTTGAAGTGGATCGGCTGGACCTACCCAAAGATATGTCGATGCATGAGTTCAAAGGCCGGCAACATCCGCTGTTCGAATCTGATGTGTTACTGACAGCCAGTGCTGGGCAAGGTTTTATCAGACGCCTGGATCAGGAAAAGACCCAGGTCATCTGTACCAGTGAAACCGATCCCTATGCCGCAGCCAGTGCCTTCCTGGATGGGAAAACACTGCCCGCAGCAGAACAACACACGCACCATCACCCAAGCACTCCCATCATGCCGGGACTTTGAAGAGTCAGAACTCCATTTCCAGATCATCTATTACCTGATCGATACCGGCCTGTGCGCAAGCCTCATCCGTTTCACCTGAAGGTGCGCCACTCACCCCTACTCCACCAAGCAGTTGTCCACCCGCTTGAACCGGCAGGCCTCCGGCAGACATCACCAAGCCATCTATCCGCCCGATGGGGCTGTCGGCTCTATCTTTCAGTGCTGAGGTGGCAGCATTGAAGTTGACCGCAGTAAAGGCCTTTTGACGACTGATAGGCAGTGTAATTTGAGCCGCAATCGTGTCACGCATGGTAACTTGTACAATCCCATTCCGGTCGACCACGGTCACACCTATCTGGATACCCTGCTTACGACAGGCCTCAACTGCACCTAATGCGATCTGATTGGCTTTTTCCATCGTCAGACGTTTCAGATTAACCGTAGGTGACGCCTCGTCATCAGCATGTACTACAGGGACTGCCAGAAACAGCAGCATACTTGCCAGTGCTATTTTAGATTTTTTCATTATCCTCTCCTCAGTGGCTCTTTCTTGGCCATATATTATTGTTTAGTCGGACTAAATCTAACAGTTAACTGTTACTATTCATCTCATTATTGATAGTGATTCTGCACATATTCATCCACCAGCTGAATGAACTGCTGTGCAATATTCTCGCCTTTCAGGGTGACGCTTTTCTCCCCATCCACATAGACAGGTGCTGAAGGGGACTCACCTGTTCCTGGCAGGCTGATACCAATGTTAGCCTGTTTGCTCTCACCAGGGCCATTGACAACACACCCCATGACAGCAACCGTTAGAGAGGCCACTTCTGGGTATTTTTCACGCCACACAGGCATGCTTTCACGAAGATGGGTCTGTACCTCTTTTGCAAGATGCTGGAAAAAGGTGCTGGTTGTCCGCCCACAGCCTGGACAAGCCACTACCATCGGCGTAAATGCACTGATCCCCATGGATTGAAGCAGCTCTTGGGCTACAATCACTTCCTGGGTTCTTGCTCCACCCGGTTCCGGCGTCAAAGAGATTCGGATCGTATCGCCAATACCTTCTTGCAACAACACCGCCAGGGCAGCACTGGAGGCTACTATCCCCTTTGAACCCATCCCCGCTTCAGTAAGACCGAGATGAAGCGCATAATCGCAACGCTTTGCCAGCTCCCGATAGACAGCAATCAGATCCTGTACGCCACTCATCTTACAGGAGAGGATGATTTGCTCAGGTGAGAGACCTAGCGCCACCGCACGTTCCGCACTTTCGAGAGCAGAGGTCACCATGATCTCCCGGGTCATCTGGTCGGCTGGAAGAGGATTCTCAGAATTTGCATTCTGATCCATCATTCGGGCGACGAGTCCCTTATCAAGACTGCCCCAATTAACACCAATTCGTACCGGCTTCCCGTAGCGGCAAGCCAGTTCGATCATAAGAGCGAACTGATTATCACGCTTCTCACCACTTCCCACATTACCCGGATTGATACGATATTTTGCCAAGGCCTGGGCGCAGTCAGGATAGTCACTTAACAGACGATGGCCGTTGAAGTGAAAATCTCCGACCAGAGGAACATCAAGACCCATCTGTTGCAGGCGATTTTGGATTTCGGATACTGCCTCTGCAGCAGCCTCATTATTGACTGTGATTCGCACCAGCTTTGAGCCTGCACGGGCCAGCGCAGCCACCTGCTCAGTAGTCGCGTCGATATCAGCTGTATCGGTGTTGGTCATAGACTGTACAACCACAGGTGCGTCACTCCCAATGTGTACTCCGCCAACCAGAACACTTCGGGTTTGATGTCTTTGAATTGCCACGCTTGTCAATGCCTCTGTTTACCTACTTGGTTTGGCACGATTTTGCCTGACTGGAGATGCCTCGCCAACACCCTTGTGAAAGCGCAGCGATGAGAAAGTTCATGGTAGTGCGCTAGTGTGGTGATGCCCGGCCGACGGCCGGGCTGCTGAGAAGAGTGTAAACTATTTCAGTTTACCGATACCTAGCATCTTCAAAATATACTTTTCATAGATTGGCTCGGATGTACCTTTCTTCATCTTGCGGATGAAATACTTCTCAAAGGCGATCTTGGCCATATGAACCCACTTGCCTTTCTTGAACCAGGCAACGTTGCGAGGAGGGATTTGAGGCAGAGCCACGAAGGCTGCTCCTGTATCGCCCATATCTGCCAGGCAGATGGCGTTCCAGGTTGCCAGAGTTGTACCCTCTCTTCCTGCCAGATCATCAGCAATGTTGTGCACAATAGCGGTTACCATTGATTCGATCATATAGCCAGTCTTAGGGGCACCTGTTGGTACTGCGGTCGCTTCCACAGGGGGTATTGCAATACAAACACCGGCAGCATAGATGTTGGGATATTTTGGATTGCGCTGATGATCATCAACAAACACGAAACCACGTGGATTACACAGCCCATCAACCTCTGCCACGGCTTCAACACCTTTGAAGGCGGGTAACATCATCGAATATTTAAACTCAAGCTCATGATCTTTGATCTTATGGCCTGAATCATCGTACTGTTCGACGATCATCTTACCCTTTTCAACCTTGGTTACCTTGGCATTGGTTATCCAGTTGATATGGTGATTGCGGAAATCGCTCTCGAGAAAACCCTTTGAATCCCCCACACCACCAAGACCGAGATGGCCGATATAGGGCTCAGAGGTAACAAAGGTGATCGGTATTTTGTCACGAACCTTCCGCTTTCGCAGATCCGAGTCCATGATGAAAGAAAATTCATAAGCCGGGCCGAAACAGCTGGCAAATGGCATTGCACCAATAATCACATGTCCAGGGTCATCCAACAGATCGAGATAAGCCTGATAAGCCTTCTCAGCATGATCAACTGTACAGATTGATTCGGTAAAACCCTCCGGCCCTGAACCCTCAACTTCTTCAAATGCCAACCTGGGCCCAGTTGCAATAACCAGGTAGTCAAAGTCGACCGAATCTCCACCATCCAGGGTAACCGTCTTGGCTTCGGGATCAATCTTTGCGACCCTATCGGCAATAAAATTGATACCTTTCCGCTCCAAATGGGGACGAATATCAAAGGTGATGTGGGAACGATCACGCCAGCCGACTGCGAGCCAGGGATTTGAAGGAACGAACTGGAAATACTCCCGCTCGTTGATCATTGTCACTTCGTGTTCACGACCAAGTTCCATGCGAAGTTCATAAGCACAGGGCATCCCACCTGTACCGGCACCTATTACTACGATATGCGCCATCTTAGGAAAACCTCCATCCACTCCTGAAATTATTAGTATGCGGTGATGCCAGGAGAGGACACAGCACCGCTAGCTTGTGAAGTTGTCAGTTTATATTCAAGTTACTGAAAATCAAAGCTAATAAAGCATTTCCGCATACAGTAATCTACTGTATTACTTAAACTTTCTGCATCCACACCAACAACATTCAATTTTTCAATCAGGCTGATTACAACGCACCACTGACGCCAAACCTGAGGCTGAAAAGCTCTAGATCTGAGTCTCTACTGGCGTGTAAACCAATCACTGACGCTACTCTGGGAGGCGAGGCTGAGTTTTGCTTCCAAGTGTGGCAGATGTTGCGTGATCAAGGATTTAACCAACTCCGCAGAGTTATTTTTTTCACTGATATGAGAGGCAACCAAATTGTGTAATCGTTCAGTAGGCAGTTGATTTAGCAACTGTAGTGCTTGATGGTTACTTAAATGGCCAAGGCCACCACCAACCCTGGCTTGCAATGAACGAGGATAGGGTCCATTCGCCAACATCTCCGAATCATGATTGAACTCCAATACAAGATTATCGCAATCCTTTAGGATTTGACTGATATGGGGCGTTATATGGCCAGCATCGGTCAATACCCCCCAGGCGGTGTTTGGCTGATGTAAATACAAATTGGCAGGGTTCTCTGGAATCATGTGGTACTGGATATGGCAGAACGGAAAGATCCCCGATGGAGAAGGGCCCTGCATGACTGTCTATCAGCTGCAGATCGGGGAGAGATCCATAGCTGACGCTATGAAATGTACCTGGCGTCATCCACACCGGTAGCTGGTAACGTCTCGCCATGGCACCCACACCCCGTATATGGTCACCATGTTCATGGGTTACCAGAATTGCCGTAAGCGTAGTGGGATCAATCGCCAACTGGCTGAGCCTTGCCTCTACTTCACGAGCTGCAAAGCCGCAATCGAGCAGCACCCTGACATTGGCAGTCTCCAGCAGCAGCGCATTGCCGCGACTGCCACTTCCGAGAATCGCAAAGCGTAGCGACACTAATCAGCGTATCTGTTCGTGAATCAGTCCAAGTATGGTTTCAACAGCTATGGCATCGGCTTCTCCACCCTGCTCATTTCTCACCACAACCTGGGTAGTTGTTCCGTCAGATAAGAGTTTCACCTGATATTGAGCCTCACTGTTGATCTTTTCTTCATCATCCGACCAGAATGCAAGCTTGGAGAGAAAACCCTCATCCTCTTTTTCATCTTCCGATAATTGGCTGTAACGAACAAAATAGGTGCCATTGGATCGATCCCTGTCTTCCACCGCAAACCCAACCCGATCAAGGGCAACCCCAGTCAGTCTCCAGGCTCGGGCAAACTCTTCGTCGATCCACAATTCCGGTAATTCTCCAGTCGTCAGCAGACGAGAACGATCTGCTCGTTCGCTGGATGCAGAGACCGCCTCCTTAGCCTTCTCAGAGGAGACACCAAGATGCACCATAAGGCTGCGTAGCATAGAGGCCTCGACCTCAGGATCATTGGGACGAGGGGTCCAATAGGTGGTATCCGCATCACCACTGATATTTTCTTTCAGCTTCTCTTCCAATCCTCTATGGGTTAAATAGAGTTCAGTAGTTCCTTGCTCGAGTCCCCGATCCAATCTGACCCGAAACTGATCCCTGGTGGCTGATGAGTAGATACCGCCCAGGGCTTTTCTGAAGAATTCAGTAATAAAGCCTTGCTTGATATCAGCACGGCTCTCCAGCCAGTCCGTTTTCATGACACCGACTTTTGGATTCTGCTCGATCAGAAGTAGACCGTTTTTACGCCAGAATGCCACTACTTTCGGCCAAACTCGACGTGGTTCAGCATCGATAACCAACCAGCGCTTATCACCATCACGTTCGACTCGTATACCTTCAAATTCAGGTAATACTTCCTCGGCAACTATGGAGCCGGAAGTTCGTTTATCCCGCTGACTGGCATACTCCTCGTAGGAGGCACTGCCAGCACCAGGAATAGCCATTGCATCCTGAATGGTCTGGCTGGTTAGATCTGGAGGTATCTCCAAGTCATCAACAGTCTCTTGCTGAGTTCGGTATTCACGCTCCGAATCGGAGAAAAATCCACCATCAGAACTGCAACCAGACAATGACAGAATCGATAAGGATAGAGAGATAAAAATTAGGTTTAAGCGCATATTCAAGGAGTTTTGCCAGATTGTACTGTGTTGCCTATGACAAGGATTTTAACCTCAAGTTTACAGCAGGAAGAGGTTTGGCACTTCTTACTCTGGACTTTCGGTGCGTGAAGGCTGTATTTAATAATCACAAAACCCCTGCCTGCTGCATGGCAGCACGCACTGACGGCTCTGATGTTTGTGTCATCCAGGTAAGTGGTAACCGGATACCCTTCTGAGCAAGCCCAAGCTCTGTCATCGCCCATTTTACCGGAATCGGACTCGATTCCACGAAAAGCGCACTATGCAATCCTGCCAGACGCTTATCGATAGCCTCTGCCTCAGAGCGGTTGCCTGCCAAAGCAGCAGCCACCATATCATGCATCAAAGCTGGTGCTACATTCGCTGTTACAGAGATAACCCCGTGACCGCCTCGCAGTAGAAACTCACATCCGGTGGCATCGTCACCACTATAGAGCTCGAAATCAGAACTGCAGAGATCCATTATCTGCTGTAACCGGTCAAGATCACCTGTTGCCTCTTTGACCCCGATAATATTCGGGATAGGTGCCAGACGCGCAATCGTCTCGGGGAGCATATCGCAGGCGGTACGACCTGGGACATTGTAGAGAATCTGAGGAATATCGACCGCTTCGGCCACAGCCTTGTAGTGCTGAAAGAGCCCTTCCTGGGTAGGCTTATTGTAATAAGGCGTAACCAATAGACAGGCATCTGCCCCAGCCTCTTTGGCACAGCGTGTCAGATCTATTGCCTCTCGGGTAGAGTTGGCCCCGGTACCGGCAATAACCGGAATGCGTGAGTCAACATATTCAACCACACGACGAATAACCGCACAGTGCTCCTCTTCATCAAGGGTAGCCGATTCACCTGTCGTGCCGACAGCCACTATGGCATCACTGCCCTGCTGGATGTGAAAATCCACCAACCCTTGCAGAGCGCCATCATCCAGGACGCCATCTTCACTCATGGGAGTGATCATTGCTACCATACTGCCGTGAAACATCAGTCCACACCCCTAATTTTGATCAATCCGCAATGTTAGCCTGTGGCTCGTGACTCTGACAAGTGGCACAAATTTAAACCATGACATATCGCTTGTGACTCACCCCTGGTGGTACACTCAACAAAACCCTGAACAATAACTGACTGTAAGAGATCCCAATGTCCACACCGAAGAACTTTCTGGTTATCTCGGCACTCGGCAAAGACCAACCCGGTATCGTCAAGAATCTTTCCAAAAAGATCCTCGACGAGGGCTGCAATATTACCGACAGCCGGATGACTGTACTCGGCGGCGAATTCGCCATACTGCTTCTGATCGAAGGGCCGTGGAATACCCTGGCCAAACTGGAGTCAGCTGTTCCTGAATTGCAAAAAGATTTGGGCCTGACAATCATCTGCAAACGTACAGAGGGCCGCATTCCATCGAGTAATCAACTGCCCTATCTCGTTGAAGTGGTCTCCATGGATCACCCTGGCATTGTCAATCAATTGGCTGAGTTTTTTTCCGAGCGTCAAATCAATATTGAAGATATGACTACCAGCAGTTATTCCGCAGCCCACACCGGCACACCGATGTTCTCGGTACACCTGAGTGTCGGCATACCATCGGAAACCCAGATTGCCGTGCTGAGAGAGGAGTTCATGGACTACTGTGATGCCCTCAACCTCGACGCAGTCATAGAACCGATCAAAGGTTAAGGAGGAATCACCACAAATGAGCGCTGTCGCCATTGGAAAAACCGTAGCCGATATCCCACTCCCTGCTACGGGAGATAAACAGATAAAATTCAGTGATTTCCGAGGTAAGCCGATTGTGCTTTACTTCTACCCAAAAGCAAGCACACCAGGATGTACCCAAGAGGGTCTGGATTTCACTGCAGCGATTGCCAAATTCCGCCGACAATCTGCTGTAATACTTGGCGCCTCCAGAGATGGAGTAAAAGCGCAGGAAAACTTCAAATCCAAACAAGGATTTCCGTTTGAGCTGCTATCTGACAAGGATGAAACCCTATGCCAGGCCTTCGATGTCATAAAAATGAAATCGATGTATGGCAAGAAGGTAAGAGGGATCGAGCGCAGTACTTTCCTGATCGATGAGGCTGGTAAGTTACGCTATGAATGGCGAAAAGTTAAAGTGAAAGGCCACGTTGAAGAGGTATTGGAGACACTTAAAGCCATGCGGGCTGGAAATCTCTCCTGAACCACACCCTAAAAAACCGTTGTATTGAGTTTCATGCCAATGAAGCTCATCGCCTGCCTGAGAATTGAGACCGAGCATGTCAGAATCCCAAACCAATAAACCACGCTTGTTTGTCCTTGATACCAATGTATTGATGCATGATCCGACCGCCCTCTTTCGCTTCAAAGAGCACGATATCTTTCTTCCCATGGTGGTACTTGAAGAGCTTGATAAGGGCAAGAAGGGCATGTCAGAAGTGGCAAGGAACGTTCGCCAGACCAGTCGTTTTCTCGACGAACTGATGGGACACGCCTCCCAGGAGACAATCAGCCAGGGATTACCCTTGAACACCCTGCAGCTGAATGGCACCAGTGATGCAATTTCTGGACACCTATTGTTTCAAACCAAACCAGTCACCAGGGATCTGCCACTCTCGTTACCGGGCAACACCCCTGACAACAACATACTCGCCACAGCGCTCGATCTTCAATCGGAATACCCTGAAAAAAGTATCGTACTGGTATCCAAGGATATCAATCTACGCATTAAAGCCACCGTACTCGGAATCCGGGCTGAGGACTATAGCAATGATCAGGTGTTGGAAGACGTCAATCTGCTCTACAGCGGACTCGATGAGGTTGAACCTGATTTCTGGGAGCAGCATACAAAAGAGCTTGAATCATGGCAGGAGGAGGGTAGAACTTTTTATCGTGTCACTGGACCCGATACTCAATCCTGGTATCCGAGTCAGTGCCTTTACTTAAAGGGCGATGAGGGATTTCAGGCAATTGTCAGGGAGCAGCAGGATAGTAGCGCCGTCATTGAGCTGGCTGAGGACTACAGTAATCCCAAACATGCTGTTTGGGGCATCACCGCACGCAATCAAGAGCAAAATTATGCGCTGAATCTATTGCTCGATCCGAACCTCGACTTTGTATCACTTTTAGGTACAGCCGGCACAGGTAAAACCCTGTTAACACTGGCCGCCGGATTGGTACAGACACTTGATCTCAACATCTATCGTGAAATCATCATGACCAGAGTCACTGTTCCCGTTGGTGAGGATATCGGTTTTCTACCCGGCACCGAGGAAGAAAAAATGACTCCCTGGATGGGGGCATTGATGGATAACCTTGAGGTACTCACCCAGACCGAAGGTGGTGAATGGGGTCGCGCTGCAACAGAAGACCTGCTGCGCAGCCGTATTCGAATCCACTCCCTCAACTTCATGCGAGGCAGAACCTTTCTCAACAAATTCATCATCCTGGATGAGGCTCAAAACCTCACACCCAAGCAGATGAAAACCTTGATCACCCGTGCAGGACCAGGTACTAAGATCGTCTGCCTGGGGAATGTCGCGCAAATCGACACCCCCTACCTGACTGAGACCACCTCCGGTCTGACCTATGCAGTGGATCGTTTTAAGAACTGGCCTCACAGTGGCCATATCACCTTGCAGCGTGGAGAGCGTTCTCGATTGGCCGATTATGCATCAGCTAACCTTTAAGGAGCCCCTGAGACATAGATAAATCGGTTCCTGATGGCTGAAAGGCTCCAATGCTGCCATAGCCCTTCGCGAGCCGTAGGATGGGGCCATACTCCACCAGAGAAGTTGGAAAATTGAATCAAGTTGCCTCAAATTCACACCAGCCATGCAGAAATAACACTATCTGAATCTCTTGATGTGCTTGGGTCAACGCACCATTCAGTGGATACTTCCCCTATCCACGATACTCTTAAGTTCGTTGATAGAGCGACGATAGATTTCTGCTGTCTGGTTATAACTGGCTATCAAGCCGCTGGTATCCCCCTGTCGGCCTTTGAACTCAAGGTCTCGGGCGAGGATGGAAAGTTCCATAGCGCCAACATTTGCGCTGCTCGATTTCAAGGGATGGGCCGATTTAACCAATCCATCCATGTCTCCAGCCTTTACTGCGTCACGAATCCCAAGCATCAGCCCAGGTGCGCTCTTGAGATAACTCTCAAGCACAGAAACGAAATCCTCTTCCATGATTTCGTATAGCTCTTCTAATACGTTACGATCAATCATGCCACCAGATGACATGCCAATATCTCCAACATGCAGCAAATCCTCACTCGATATATCAATCTCTGCCTCTTCTTCAGTTTCATGAACAGGCTCAGTTAGACTAGCATCACTGCCCTCACTTATCATCTCTTCCATCGGCAACCACTGACGCAGCATATTTTCGAGCTGGGCCGGTTTTACCGGCTTTGACAGATAATCGTCCATACCTACTGCCAGGCAGCGCTCCCGATCCCCAGCCATGGCATTTGCTGTCATAGCAATAACAGGGGTGCGCATCAGCCCCTGCTTCTGCTCCCTATCCCGAATTGCCTCTGTGGTTTCATATCCATCCATTCTGGGCATCTGGCAATCCATCAGTACCACGTCGAACTGCTCTTCGCTCATCGCTTGAATAGCTTCGACACCATCATTTGAGGTTATTGGAGAGAGACCAGCCTTCTCCAGCATTTTCTTCACAACTGCCTGATTGACAGGGTTGTCTTCAACCACCAGCACCCGTCCTACCAGCCTGGTATGAGACGGATCCTGCCTCGCATCATCTTCCCGCATGGCACCAGGTTCTTGCTGCGGTTCAAGTTGACTATCCAGCCAATTGAAATGGTCGTCCGGCATACGTGGAATCGGTACCTCTTCCGGCATAGTTGTCACCCCAGAGGTCTGCTCAACATCGAATATTCGATTTAACCTTTGTTTGATCTCTTTGCCGGTCGTGTTGGCAGTTAGACACTCGACACCCAAGGCCTCGTAGGTCGTAGAGGCTTCATACGGCACGTTCACGGCCAGAATCATGACATCGCGCATATGTGCCACTTCTCTCGCCGAATTGATGGTTTGAGCCAGATTAATACTGGCTAGTGAAGCATCGAGCACAATCAGCTCATAACGCCAGCTCACGCCTAGACTTGCTGAAGATTTGAGTTTATGGAGAGCATCGTATTGATCCACAGTCTGTTCCACCATCATCCCCTCTTCCTTAAGGGTATAGAACAACTGCCGGGCCTCTTGAATTTGTGTATCAGCAACCAGCAGGGTGCGAATATCCTGCAGATTGCGTCTTCCAGAAGGCATCTCTTGTAGAGATTTTCTCATTGGCAGGATAAACCAGAAAAAAGAGCCTTGATTCGGCGTTGATTTGACCCCGATCTTACCCCCCATCAACTCAGTCAGTCTTTTGCAGATCACCAGCCCCAAACCGGTTCCACCATGCTTGCGCGTGGTTGATGCATCTGCCTGGGAAAAGGGTTCGAACAGACGCTCTACCTGTTCCTGGGTCATTCCAATCCCTGTATCACGTACCGCGAACATCAGTTCAACCTCTGTACGGGAGGTTTGACGATTAGACAATTCAACCGTGACCTCACCGTGCTCGGTAAACTTAATTGCGTTGCTTACCAGATTAGTGAGAATCTGACGCAAGCGCATGGGATCACCCCTTACGGTTTTCGGTACACCCCGTTCGATTCGATAGTTGAGTTTTAAATTGCGTCGATCAGCAGCGTTCTTCATCAAGGAAGTTACCTGCTCAATGGTATTTACCAGATTGAGCTCAATAAATTCCAAATCGAGTTTACCCGCTTCAATCTTTGAGAAGTCGAGAATATCGTTAATGATGCTGAGCAATAGCTGTGATGAATTGAGCGCTGTGCCGACAAACTGTTTCTGCTCCCGATTCAGCTTGGTCTCAAGCAACATTTCGAGGATTGGCAGAATGCCATTCAAAGGCGTTCGGATTTCATGACTCATGGTGGCCAAAAACTCAGACTTGGCGAGGTTCGCACCTTCTGCCTCCTCCTTGGCCAGAAACAGCTCCTGCTCAACGGACTGACGCTGATCGTTTTCCTGAATCAAGCGACTCCTCATCTCACTCAATTCTGTTTCCGAAGCAACCATACGCTCATGTAACAACACCCGATTTGCGGCCATCAGCAGGTAGCCCTGCTGATATACCGTCATCCATGCAGAGAGAATCAGTAACGCAAGAGCATAAGCAATCAACCCGGCGAGGAACTCTTCACTGACCCCCTCTTTATCGCCATTCAGCACTAGTACTATCAGAAGTGTTGCCGACAGCACGAAAACTATGCTGAAGAAGGTATCAATAGTGAGTAGCAGGGCAGTCAGCAGGAAAACAGTACCGATCAAAACCAGATCGATGACCAGATAGTTGGTTGATTCTGGATTGAATAGTAGGTGCACCAACGCTGCAGCCCATAACAAGCCAAGCAAAAGAACCCCAGGAAGCATGGCGTAACGCCAGAACTGCAAATTTTCCAGCTGACTTTGCCTGGAAAACAGCGTCAGTGTCGTTTGTCCCAGTAACACAACTGCAAGCAGTCCTCCCCAGACAATACCCAGGTTGAACTCCCAGACTTTGTTGAGATAGAAAAAGAGCACTCCAGCGATTAAATTCGCAATAATGAGTGTTATGCCATTGGCATATAACAGGCGAATTCGTTCTTTTTTGATTTTTATCGCTTCTGCGTCTGGATCTGACATGCGGGTAACTTAAGAGCCTTAGATCACAAATATGTAGTAAATTAGCACATCATGAATACAAGTGCCTCATCTTCAATTACTTTACCCGAAGTAAAATTGCCTTTATTTTGTATTAGAGGCACTTTGAACAGCACTATTTCGCTCCAAATATTCAGCAGTTTTCTGAGGTTGCTTTGATTACCGACGCCAACACGATTTCCCGAATTATCGAACAATTCCATTTTCTGCAGAGCGCAGACAGTGACTTCGTACAACGCTTTTTCGATCGTGTTAACAAGATAGAGTTGCCCCCATCACAACCAATTTGCCATCAGGGCACCCAATGCAGTCATCTCGCACTAGTCATATCGGGAGTGGCGAGGGTCTATAAAATCAGTGACAGCGGTAGAGAAATCACATTATACCGAATCGGTCCGGGTGAAAGCTGCATCCTGACTGCCTCCTGTATCATCAACGACGAGCCCTTTCCTGCCTATGCGATAACTGAAGAGCCAATTGAAGCAGTGCTGATCAGTACAGCTGATGTAATACGTTGGACTGATGACACGCCCGCCTTGAGAAACTATCTTTTCAATCTTATCAGCAGTCGCTTAAGTGAAGTCATTGGGGTGGTTGAGGAGATTGCTTTCCGCCGTGTTGACCGCCGCTTGGCCAGCTACCTGATACAGAGAGCTGATACCATTGATGGATCTATCGAAACCACACATCAGGTAATAGCCTCAGACCTCGGAACTTCCAGAGAGGTGGTCAGTCGCATTCTTAAAGACCTCGAGCAGCAGCAAATGATCTCCACAGCCAGAGGTGTGATAAAAATCTGCAACAGAGACAGCCTCTACGAAAAAAGTAGTGAAACTCAATAAACCAAGTGCTGTGTGACTTAGTCACATACATTTACTGGATCAGGGCTTATCCTCTGCTTTGACCTCTACCAGCACAACGGAAATCTGAACTCGTTGGCAGCTTGGTGGTTAAATCGAATAACTCAGGAGAAATAGCATGACTCAAAATGTAGGCGGTATTGAAAGAATTCTCAGGATTGTTGGCGGACTGGCCATTCTTGCATGGGGCTTTCTGCTCAGTGACCCAATCAACTGGTTAGGGGCTATTGGCGCTGTTCCTCTGGTCACAGGCCTGGTCTCCTTCTGCCCACTCTGGACACTGTTTGGAATCAACACCAAAAAAGCCTCCTGAGCTTACTTTCAGCTTCAACTGGGCTAGGGGCTGTGTGCCACTATTAACCTGTCTCCTCTGGTGAGTGAGACAGGGGCTCAGTTCGAAACTTCAACCTCCTCACCCACATCCCTGGGCCAGGCAGCAAGCACCGCCTGCACCAGTGTTGCCAGAGGAATAGCAAAAAACACCCCCCAAAAACCCCAGAAACCGCCAAACACAAGAATCGCAACTATGATCGCGACAGGGTGGAGATTAACCACTTCAGAGAAAAGCAGTGGTACCAAAACGTTCCCATCCAAGGCCTGGATAACGAAATAGGTCGCTGCAAGCCAGGCGAAGTCTGATGACCACCCCCATTGAAACCAGGCGATAAATAACACCGGTATAGTCACTACTGCGGCACCGATATAAGGAATAATTACCGATAACCCGACCAACACCGCGAGCAGCAGTGCATAGTTCAGCCCCAAAAAAGTAAACGCCACAAAACTGAATGACCAGACGATAACGATTTCCCAGAACTTCCCTCGCACATAGTTGGCGATCTGTATATCGACATCTTTCCAGACAGTCACAGAGAAGCGGCGGTGGCTGGGCAGATAGGAGACAAACCAGTCAATAATCAGCTTTTTATCTTTCAGGAAGAAAAACACCAACAAGGGCATCAGAATCAGATAGACCACCAGAGTGATGACGCCAACCACAGATGCCAGAGACCAGGTAACTGCCTGCTGGGCAAAAGAGGCGATCTCATTGCGTATCTGTAGAATCAGTTGATCCACCTGATCCTGAGGTATCAGATCCGGGTAGCGTTCTGGTAATTGCATCAATGCCTGTTGACCAAGGGAGATCATACTTGGCAATTGCTGAAGAAAATCTGTGACCTGACGCGATAACAGCGGCAGGAGCCCAAGCATGATCAGGGCAACGAAGAGCAGAAACAGAATAAATACCAGTATCACCGATAACAGCCTGGGCCAGGAACGACGCTCCAGATGGGTGACGACACCCTCCAGGAGATAGGCGACAACGATACTTGCCAGGACCGGGGCAAGCATATTCCCCATGGTTATTACAATACCGAAAAAAAAGATCAGAAAAAGGGTCAGAAAAATGATCTGAGGATCAGAGAAATAGCGTTTGAACCAGTTGGTGATGACCTGCATGTTATTAACCCGACGCGGTATTAGGTTGTGTTCAGCTGCGCATCTGCCTATGGATAGGCATATAACGCCCAGAATTCACAGATGATCTGGTTAGGAAGCCTCTGATCAAGTCGTCAAGTGGCTTAAAAATTATTTCGATAATCTTGATAGTGCTTATCAAACAGAGCTTCCAGTTCCTCAATAACCTCTAAGGCATCCCTACCCTGCATAATGTGAGACATCATCAACGATGAGGTCTCATCCAATAATTTGTCTCGTTGAAGCATGAAATAACTGGCTGAAAGCCTTTTTATCGCCTTGACTACCGACTCTTTTGCAGGGCGTTCCACCAATTTCGGCTCAAGTGGCGTCGCCTCTTCTTCAACACTGTTGCCTAACTCCTGACGCCCGGAGAGAAACTCAGCAAAGGCGATCAGTGTAGCTCGGTCTCCAGGGGCTAACTGGGTAAAGAGATTCAACAACGCCTGTTGCTCAGAATCGAGCTTCTGCTGTTTGGGTACAAAATGCACCTAGTGTAGGGTCCTGTATTGATGAGTACTTCGCATATTATTGCTAAAAATTCTCTTTGGCATGATCAACACAGTAGTCTCTCGCGAATTCAAGCAGCTCTTCCATGGCACGCAAACGAAACTTCTGCTTCTGATGTACGAAAGAGAAGGGTCTCTCCAATGCGGGGACCAGATTAATCGCTCTAAGGGTATCCAGTTTCAACTCTTTCTGTATGGTAGCCCTGGAGACCACCGAGACACCCATTCCTGCCTCTACAGCACCCTTGACAGCTTCTGGACTACCCAACTCCATGTAGATGTTCAAGGTTGAATCAGAACTGTGATTTTCCAGATACTCATTGATTACTTCCCGAGTACCAGACCCCTCTTCACGGCAGATAAAGGGATACTCAAGCAGCTGCTCGATCTTTACCGATTCCAGATTCGACAAATCGTGATTCGGAGGCACAATCGCCACCAATTGGTCTTTACGACAAACCTCAACCACTAAATTCTTGTTGCCAACCGGTGCTTCCACAACACCTAGATCGATGTTGTTGTTTTCTACCATAGAGACAATCCCTTCAGAGTTTGAAACCCTTAAATGTATCGTCACTTCTGGATATCGGGTTCCGAAATCCCCTAGCAGGGATGGCAGCATATATTCAGCGATGGTGGTACTCGCGCCAATCGTCAGCGCCCCCCGGATCTCTCCGGTCATCTCCCTTACAGAGTTCTCCATATCCGCATACAGATCGAAAATTCGATCTGCATAACCGAATACCCGATCACCCGCTTCAGTCAGACTGATACGATTGTGGGTTCTGTCAAATAGACGTGTATTGAAATACTCTTCGAGTTGACGAACTTGAAACGTTACTGCCGGCTGGGTCATATGCAGGGTCTCAGCCGCTTTAGTGAAGCTCAAAAGACGTGCAACTGTATGAAAAACCTGTAATCTTCTATCCGCCATGGGTATATGAATTCCGATCAGTTGTTCTTTGTATGGATAAACCCTTTTTATACCACAAACAGCAACACAGAGGGAGCGTTGATCAACTTTTCCGTTTTTACCTGAGCCATGTTGTGGTAGTTTTATCTAATATCTCTAAACTCATTTCACATTGACTGGACTTGCAGATGGATGAAGAATGGTCTGGTTAGGACTAAAAACGCACCAGAACTAAATCCGAACTAAGAAAAAATGAGATAGGATAGTTCTGGAGAATAACAACAGAAAGGTGGAGGATCCGCATGCACCATAAACTCAAATTCAAGGCCACTAAACTTGGACTGGCCTGTAGCTCAGCCCTTTTAATGGCTAACTCAACTGTTCAGGCTTCTGGCTTCGCAGTCCCGGAATTAAGCATAGCGGGCCTGGCCACATCCAATGCCTTGGTTGCCAACTCTGAAGTCCTGGGTGCAATTGCCTATAACCCGGCAGCGATCTCTTTCCATGAAGGTAGTTCAGTATCCCTAGGAACACTGCTGATTCAACCTGACCTCACCGCAGACACTGGCTCAGGAACAGTAGACAGCGATGGCAATGATCTTGTGGCGGCACCAGCTATCACAGCGCATAGCACCTTGAATGAGGAGTGGGGCATTGGCATTGCTATCAATGCCCCTTTCGGACTCGAGAGCGAGTGGGATACCGAAACTTTCAGCGATCAATACCCAATGGGATCCTTCATCCCCACAAAGACCCTTCTGGAAATTGCGGCATTCAGCCCAAGCGCCTCTTACAAACTGAGTGACCAGGCCTCCCTGGCGGTCGGCATTGACTACTACTGGATGAAAACAGTGGAATTTAACAGTGTTCTCAACGATGGCAGTAACTACCCTGGGTTCAATCTTGAGGGTGACGGGAGCAGTGTAGGTTTCAATCTTGGCGGTATGCTGGTACTCGACAGCTGGAGTTTTGGTGCAAGCTATCACTCAAGCTCAAAAATCAAGGTCGAAGGTACTCTGGATGATCAAGCCGGCGTAATACCGGCCAGCGTAGGTGATGATGTAACCGCAACCCTCGAGCTGCCCTGGCGCCTGCAAGTCGGAGCAAGATACGAAGCAACCGAGAAACTTGGAATCGAGTTTGACTACACCCGCACAGGCTGGAATAAATTCGATACCCTTGACGTCAAGAGTGATAAGTATGGTTCCACTATCTTCACAAGCGTCAATAACTTCGAAAATGCCAGTGCTTATCGCCTTGGCGCAACCTATGACTTCACCCAGGCAACGCAATTAAGAATTGGCTACACCTACGATGAAACGCCGCAAAAAGATGAGTATTTCAGCCCCAGAGTCCCTGATGCTGATCGCCAGCTCTTCAGTCTGGGTGTAGGCCACACCATTAGTGATGGTTGGACATTCGACGTCGGCTATATGTATGTCCAATTCGATGAACGCACCATTGAAAGCGATCAAGCAGCAGTGGCTGGACAAGAGCTGAACGGAACCACTGCAGTGAATGGTACCTATGACTCCAGTGTTCACCTGTTTGGATTAGGCGTCACCAAAACCTTCATGTAAGCAATCCCTGAATGGATCCAGTGCGGATCTGTTTTAGGCTTCGCAGAGGGATGAGTAACAGCCGCTATTGAGTTGTTTCTATCCATCTGACTTCTGACAGGGTGCGGCGGCAGGGCCGCACCCTTCTCAATCAAATCTGCGGATGATCTTTTTCTATAGTCCAAAAAAAACGCCGCCCTTGTGGGGCGGCGCCGTGACTGCAATTACTAAGGGTTAGATGTAAAGGCAGATATCACTTGTACCCGCGAATTCAAAGAATCTTGCGGCACCGGCATATTCGATACCATCAATGAATTCGGAAGTATTCATTTCGAACAGATCCACTGTCATTTGACAGGCGATCAGTTTCACCTCGGCTTCCTGGCAAAGTTCCCGCAGTTCAGCAAGATCGGCCACACCTTTGGAGGCCATCTTTTTCTTCATCATGCTGGTCATCATGCCCTGCATGCCTGGCAGCGTCAGTCCAACCACAGGAAACCACTTATCCATACCCATAGGCATGGGCATACCGGGATTACCAAGTGGGGTAACCTCAAGATCCAGATCCTTCTTCAACAGCTGTAATCCGTAGAAGGTGAAGAAGATCTCAGTTTCGTAACCCAGTGCTGCAGCGGTTGAGGCCAATATAAAGGGCGGATAAGCCCAATCAAGAGAGCCTTTTGTTGCAATAATCGCTAACTTCTTTTCGTCTGACATCGCTTTGTCTCCAAAAAAGTCCCTATCGGGTTTGGGTCGCTGATAGCTAATCAGGCCTTTTTGATGAGGAATTCAAACTTGCCGCCGACTTCCTTGGATTCCATCAGTTCGTTACCGGTCTGATTGGCAAAAGCCTCGAAATCCTTAACTGAACCAGGATCTGTTGCAATAATGTGCAGGACTTGTCCAGATTCCATACCATTCAGGGTTTTTTTCGCACGCAGAATCGGCAGAGGACAGTTGAGTCCGCTTGCGTCCAGTTCTTGATCAAAATCTGCCATGGTATGACCTCCAGCATTTGTTAAATTGTATGTGTATTTAGTTTTTATGGAAAAATTAGACGGACATTTATATGCCAAGCGATCTATAAACGCAAGCATCAGTCAGCTCTAAAAAACCTATATTCAGACAAGCCTCAATCATTTCAGACCTGTCTGTGTAAAATCATTCCTGAACCGCAGCATCTAGCTTGCCAGCTTGGCTTCGAGACGATATCCCGACCTTGCCCAGCCCAGTATTCCTCCACGCAGATTGATTGCGTTGGTAAACCCCTGTTGTGCCAGGTAGGCGCAGGCATGGTAGGAGCGCGCACCACTATGGCAGTAGAGAATGACATCTTTGTCTTTGGGCAACTCCGCGATACGCACCGGAATAAGATGCATTGGGATATGCTCCGCGTCAGGTAGTACGCCCTGGGCTAATTCACCTGCACTCCGTATATCCAAAAGCAGAAAATCACCGCCTTCGGCGATGCGGACCTCAAGATCAGAAGCGTCTATTTCCTTTATCATCACGTTCGAGCAGCCTTAATATCTCAAAAAACAGGGTTAATTAGTATATTAATGTGTTTAAATATTGCAAGTTTGTTTAACACGAAATAACCTGGCTTTTGCAAAGTGATTAACTCATGCTAGTGTGGTGTATCACACTAGTACTTTAGTCTAATAATTTACTATCCGGTTGTCTTTTATGGACTTTTTCCCAATATTCCTCGACATCAAAAACAAAACATGCCTCGTCATAGGAGGCGGTGCAGTTGCTGAAAGAAAAACTGCATTGCTGCTCAAATCCGGTGCTGATGTAGTACTCATAAGCCCAGAATTGACGCAAAACCTGACGGGGTGGCGTGATATGGGACGTCTAAATCATGTGCAAAGAGCTTTCCATGATGAGGATATTAGTGAGCAACATCTGATCATCGCTGCCACCAATGACCCGACCTTGAACCAGCAGATTGCCAATCTAGCCAATCAACGACGTATTCCGGTGAATGTGGTTGACCAGCCCTCTCTGTGCAGCTTTATCGTGCCATCAATTATCGACCGTTCTCCGGTAGTGGCGGCTGTCTCCACCGGTGGCGCCTCCCCGGTATTGGCACGATTGATTCGTTCCCGGCTTGAGTCCCTGATTCCTGCTGGATATGGTCGACTGGCCAATCTGTGCAATCGTTTTCGCCAACGGGTTAAAGACCATTTCAGTCAGCCTGAAGATAGGCGTCTATTCTGGGATCGGGTACTCGAGGGTGGGGTCGCCGAGAGAGTCTTTTCCGGAGATGATGATGAGGCCGACCAGTTGATGGAACGGCTGCTGTCAAATCCCAAACTGGATCAGGATATGGGAGAGGTCTATCTGGTCGGTGCAGGTCCGGGGGATCCTGACCTGCTGACCTTTCGTGCCCTGAGGCTGATGCAGCAGGCCGATGTTGTGGTCTATGACCGCTTGGTGGCAAAACCAATTCTTGAGATGACGCGCCATGATGCTGAACATGTCTATGTCGGCAAGGAGCGTGACAAGCATGCCATGCGACAGGAGGAGATCAACAAGCTGCTGGCAGAACTCGCCAAGCAGGGTAAGCGGGTGTTGCGCCTGAAAGGGGGTGATCCCTTTATCTTCGGTCGCGGTGGTGAAGAGATCGATACCCTGGCGGCAGAAGGGGTGCCTTTTCAGGTTGTACCTGGTATTACTGCTGCCTCCGGTTGCGCCTCCTACTCCGGCATTCCCCTGACCCATAGAGATTATGCCCAATCGGTCACCTTCGTGACCGGTCATCTCAAAGATGGCAGCATGAACCTTAATTGGGATATGTTGGCTCAACCGAGTCAGACACTGGTTTTCTATATGGGCCTGGTAGGACTACCGGTTATCTGTCGGGAACTGCAAAGCCATGGCGTAGCCGGTGATATGCCGATTGCCCTGATTCAACAAGGCACCACGCATCTGCAACGTGTCTTCACCGGCACCCTGGATAATATTCTGCAGATCGTTGAACAGGAACGACCTAAACCACCAACCCTGATCATTGTCGGCCATGTGGTTGAGTTGCAGGAGAAACTCTCCTGGTTTGAGGCACCTCCCCATTCAAAGCAGGGAGCCACCTCACCGGTGGATTTTTAGTCTGGCTGGTCACTGCTGCACCGAGAATCTGCGATGGGGTGCAGCAGAGCCACACGTTACCCGGCAGACTATTTGGGAGTGAGCTGATCTTCTCTTAGTTTCGGCGTAAAATAGTCGTCAGCGTCATCAATATCGACCGGTTGACCATCCTTGTCCACCATCGGCTGTTCGAAGTCATTCCAGCCGCGCAGGCCGGTTTTCAGGGAGGCCACGTTTTCATAACCCAGCATCTTCATGGAAAAGGCTGCCAGCACACTTCGATAACCCGAGCGACAAACCACGACCACCTCCTTCTGCCGAGCTTTTACCAGCTCAGGAATAGTCTCTTCATAGTCCCATTCACAAGCAGATTCGAGAATACCCCTCGGTGCATGTATCGAGTTCTCGATATGCATCGCCGCATATTCATAGGGTTCCCTTACATCCACAACAAGCAGCTCAGGATTTTCCTGCAATCGCTCTTCAAGAATCCAGGGCATGATCTCTTCAACATCCCCTAGACAATCGCTTATCAGGTTTAAAAAATTTTTCATCTACTCAACCTAGGGCCTGTTAACACTAATCGAATCGGCCCTGCTGAGACTATTTTTTCGTCCAGCAAGGCAGAATGAGTGAGGTGTTGTCATTTTACATAGGCGAATGATAACGCCGCTGGGCGGAAAAATAGCCTCAGCCCTTCGGGTTACCCCTGAAAAAACGCCACTCGGCGTTGCTCGTCGTTCATTTGGAGTGATCAAAACCTCTCTCCTCGCGCCTTGTTTGGCGCTTTTTCAGGGGCAACAGGGCCGATTAGATTAGTGTTAACAGGCCCTAACCTCTCGAACATAGGTTCTGTTCCACAGCGATCACTGCCGCTTCGACTCTAGAGTGAACCTCAAGTTTACGCAGGATAGCTTTTACATGGAGCTTTACAGTGCCATCAGAGATCCCCAGGTTACGCGCAATAACTTTATTGCTCTGACCATCTGCCAGGTGGCACAAAATTTCCCGCTCACGGGGTGTCAGTTCATCGAGTGAAGAGGCCAGGGTACTACTGCTGGGCTGCTCCCCCTGCACTGCTTTGGCAAGAATTCCGGTCAGCTCTTTGGCGACTACCGTCTGCCCCTTGGTTATCTGCTGCAGGGCATCAATCAGTTCATCGGGTTCCATGTCTTTAAGCAGATACCCCTGGGCACCATTCTGCAGCGCGTCGATAACATCTGCCTCCTCTCTGCTGGTTGTCAGCATGCTGATTGGCATTTCCGGATAGTGCTTACGCAGAACGCACAACACTTCAGTGCCCGTCATGTCGGGCATACGCATATCCAGTAGCACTACATCAGGTCGCTCATGAGCCACAGTTTCAATACCTTTCAGGCAATCACCTATTGCTATCACATCGATTCCACGACGCTCCAGGAGTTCCTGAAGGCCGATACGAAACAGAGCATGATCATCTATCACCAGTACCCGCATGTTTAAGTCACCTTTGTAGACTCGCTTCGGTTTATTGACCCGGCGACCAAATAGATTAGTTTCAGCCACAATCTATATGGTTACCGGATTATTGGTAGTGCGAATCACCAGCTCAACCCGGGTCCCTTCTCCAGGCTCACTCTCTATCGACAGCTCGCCACCCACACGTCGGGCACGCTCCTCCATGATCGACAGACCGATATGTTCGCCTGGGTTACCTTGCGGAGCTGCCCCTTCAAAGCCGACGCCATCGTCTTCCACCAGGATAAGATATTGTCCCGGCCCACGACAACGTAGCAGGACTCTGACCGTATGGGCATTCGCATGTTTACGGATATTGGCCAAAGATTCCTGGACAATCCGCAATGCCTGCATCTCTTGTGAGGTGTCCAGATCGGTAATATGGCAGTCCGGCTGAAAGAAAGCCGAGATACCTGTCTCCTGGTCAAAACGCTCTACCAGCTTGCTCAATGCGGGAACCAGACCGCGCTGATCCATAGGAGCTCGAAAACTATTGATCAGTTCCCGCAATTCATCATGGGCCTCATCCAGGCCATTATGGATACGCTTCGCCTCCTGCTCAGCCATCTCAGACACTGGCTCATTTTGCAGCGTCTCCTCCAGCATACGTACCTGAAAACGCAAACTCGCCAGGGTCTGAGCGAGGGAATCGTGCAGCTCATGTGCCAGTGATGTTCGCTCTTCAACAATCGATAGACGCCGGGCTTCGGAGTCTGATCTCTGTTTGGCAACTGCCATACCCAGATGACTGCCGATAGTATTCAGTATATCCAGTACATCTTCACGCCCATCATAGATACCAGGCTTGTCCACATAGAGGTGGTAGAAACCCAGCACATCGCCGTGATACCACATCGGTACTGAAACCCGCTCCACCTCATCTACGCTGAACATCCGTCTGCCATTACGATGGGTGCAGAGCCGGGGATTCTGGCTACAGAGGATATCCCCCGGAGAGAGGGCGATACCGCACTGACATAGCTTTATAGGTAACAATTCCTGACCGTTATAGAGCTTGCCTTCCAGATCGATACATCCAACCTGACGTACCTTATCGTCCGGCAGAACAAGATGTACCGTAGCTGAGCGGGCGTTAACCATGCGTTTAAAAACCTCCATGTACTGTAGTAGCAGTTCATCCAGGTTTTCCGATTGATTGATACCGGCCGCCACATCGTAGAGTACCTGCAGGGATGTTGTCTTCTGCGCCAGACGCAGAGTCTGACGTGCCACCCTGACCTCCATATCTTCATAGATATCGGTCAACTCTTCGCTCAGACTGTCTATATCACGAGCCATACCGCTCAACACACCACTCGGCTCAAAGGTCTTTTTACTGGAGACAGGCTCACCCTGACAGACCTGATTCACCGTCTGCTCCAGCGATGAGAGCGGTCGCAGAAGTTGACTGCGCAGACGAATCATCACCAACACCATGGAGAAGAGCGCCAGCGAAATCCCAAGCAGCAACACAACCTGTAGAGAAGACCGGCCGCCTGATTCACCAATCAGCATCAGAATTGAGCTTAAACTGACCAACAGGCTCAGCCCCAGAAAAAGGATCGGCAACAGCAGATTACCGGTAAACAAGATTCGCAGACTCGGCCAGTGCTTGCGATCAATGATACTCTCCAGCCAGGTCAGCCACCTGTGCAGGGGGCCCTGAGTCATCCCTGGCGTAGAGAGAGATTCATTAGAAGTTGTTTTCTGTTCCGCTTGCATATCCTGACTCTATCACGAACCTGAAAATCCGGTCAGTTATCCAACCCGTTTAACTTCTGTTGCAGATAGGCCAGTCGCCAGGCACGAATCGCATCGCCCAACGCCGGCCCCCTCAATCCCGACTGACTGATCTCCTCAGGCACAGGCTCCAGCACAACCTGCACAGCATGATCCAGACGGGCATTCAATTTTTCCATTATGGCGGGCCAGAGAGCCTCTGCGCTTAACAGAAATCGCTGATATCGCTCAGGCTGTTGTCGAGGTTTGAGCACCATAACCAGATCAAACAGGTTATCCGTACCCTCAATAAGATCGAGTCGCGAACTGAAATACAAGAGATCACCTAAGGTTTGTGCTGTCTGCTTATCGATACGTCGCAACCCTATCCAGCTCTTGGCATCAGACTGCTTTTGTGCGCTATGAAACAGCGCCACAGAACTGCGGACCGCAGACTCATCGCTTATGGATACAACACGCTTGAGTCCTGACACCAGTTGAGATACCTCTGCAGAGCCATGTCCGGCGGAATCCCTATCCATCTCCTGTGCCACTTCTGGTAGCAATCCCTGCAAAGCCCCGCAACGATGCAGTACTTCGAAAAAACGCCAGGGTTGTGATTCGCTCATCGATCGGCTCATCTCCCGCCAGACTCGCTCTGCAGAGAGCGTCTGTAACTCTGACTCAGTGGCCATATTTTTCATCAATCCATGGGTTGCGTGGGCAACCCTAAATCCCCACTCTCCCAGTTTCGCTGCAAAACGGGCAATGCGCAGCAGCCTCAGTGGGTCTTCACTGAAAGCCGGGGTAATGTGACGCAGCAGCCCCTCATCCAGATCACGCTGTCCCTCGCAGAGATCAATAACATTGCCCGAATCGTCCATCGCTAAAGCGTTGATCGTAAGATCACGACGAAGCAGATCCTGCTCGAGGGTAATCTCAGCTCCGTATGAAAGCTCAAATCCTTTATAACCGGGAGCAGTTTTTACTTCGACTCTTGCCAGTGCGTACTCTTCACCACTCTCTGGATGGAGGAATACGGGAAAATCCATATCAGCTCGAGTATATCCTTTCGCAAGCATCTCTTCCGGGGTAGCACCCACAACCACCCAGTCCCGTTCGCTAAAGGGGAGACCCAATAGCTGGTCCCGCACTGCACCACCTACCAGATAGACTTTCATCGACAAATCCCTATCGGTAGAGAATCAGGCATCAAGGTCTGACCTCTGCTGTCGTTGATTCCTGCAGACTGGCCTGTTGCTGTTTTTGCTGCAACAACCACATCTGTTGGTAGTGCCCCTGACGCTGCAACAGCTGCTGGTGGGTACCCTGTTCGATAATGGCACCCTGATCCATCACCAGAATACGATCTGCATCGACCACAGTGGAGAGACGGTGGGCAATCACCAGGGTGGTGTGGTTTCTAGCCACCTCTCCCAGTGTCTCCTGTATCGCCTGTTCTGTCTTGGTATCGAGTGAGGAGGTAGCCTCATCAAAGATTAGAATCTGTGGTCGTTTCAACATCGCTCTTGCTATTGCGACACGCTGTTTTTCGCCTCCGGAAAGCTTCAACCCGCGCTCCCCGACTATCGTCTGATAACCATCGGGCAATTGCTGAATAAATTCTGAGATTTGAGCGATGCGTGCAGCCTCTTCAATCTCCTCTTGGGTTGCATTAGGTCGACCGTAGGCAAGATTATAGAGAATGCTCTCATTGAACAGTACAGTGTCCTGAGGAACTATGCCGATTGCTGACCGCAGGCTCTCGCGTGTAACCTGACGGATATCCTGGCCATCGATTAAGATGGCGCCTTGGGTAACGTCATAGAATCTAAACAGGAGTCGCGACAGGGTCGATTTTCCCGCCCCGCTATGCCCTACCACCGCCAGTTTCTCTCCGGCCTTCAGGGTAAAGTCCACTTTACGCAGGATCTGTCGCTCTGACTGATAGGAAAAATCGACCTGCTCAAAACGTACTTCCCCACCCTGCAGAACTAAGCTGGTTGCATCCTCAGCATCGGTGATCTCTGGCTCTTGTTCTAAAAGTTTAAAGATCAGATCCATATCGGCAAGGGAGTATTTGATCTGACGATAGACGATGCCAAGAAAATTAAGGGGGATAAAGAGCTGCAGCATGAAGGCATTGACCAGCACCAGGTCACCGATGGTCATAGTGCCATCAACAACCCCTTTGGCAGCAAAGATCATAATAAAGGTAACACCGACTGCAATGATGCCCCCTTGCCCGAAATTCAGCAGAGACATTGAGGTCTGACTTTTTACCGCATTCTCCTCCCAGTTTGAGAGCGTCTCATCGAAGCGGTGAAGCTCCAGCTTTTCGTTGCCGAAATACTTAACAGTTTCGTAATTGATCAAGCTGTCGAAGGCCTGGCTATTGGCCTCGGAATCGAGACGATTCATGATATGGCGATACTCCATGCGCCACTCTGTAATTGCGAGGGTAAAGCCGACATAGATAATCACAGTGCCAAAGGTTACCAGGCTAAAGGCAATGTCATATTGAGTAAGCAGTACCGCTGCCACCAGGGAAAACTCCACCACCATCGGTAAGATACTGAAAACCATGTAGTTCAGAATAGTGCTGACCGAGCGGGTACCCCGTTCAAGATCGCGGCTGATCGCCCCCGTCTTACGCTCCAGGTGGAATCGTAGCGACAGTTCATGCAGATGGGTCAGGACACGATTGGAAAGATTTCGCATTGCCCGATACCGCACCCGCGCAAAAACAGCATCCCGCAACTCATTGAAAAGGGAGCTGGCAAGCCTCAAGGCGCCATAAGCCAGCAGCAGGAAAAGGGGCAGTATCAGTATCGTTTGCTCACCAGTTTCCAAGCCATCCACAATCTCCTTGAGCAGCAGAGGTATACCGACATTAGCCAGTTTGGCCAATACCAGACAGCCCAGGGCAAACATAGCACGCCCCCGATACTCCCAAAGAAATGGCAGCATGCTTTTCAGATTGTGAAGATCCCGCCTATCGGTATGGACAGAACTTTGGGATGAGATATGGTGGGCCATAGTGGTCTGCGGTGAATCAAAACGAGCATGGTATCGAAATTCAGTCTGATATGCGCGCAGCATCTAGTGAAATAGACTATTCCATATATCAGGCATGGTTATTATGAAGCTGTGCACTGAACCACTGAACAGGATATATTGTGCTGCCAAGTTGAATAAACCGTGAAGTAAATAGTGTGATAGCTCATGAGTAATGATTGCAGTTATAACGAACTCTACCCCCTACAGGTACTGGATGACAGCATGCAACCGGAATTTCCGGAAAAATGCATCATAGTCATCGAACCCTCGGAAATCTGTGCCACCGGCGCCTATGTGGTTGCTGAAGCCCAAGGTGAAAGATGGTTCCGCCAATACATTTCGAAAAGTGAATCGGATAAACGGCTGGTTGCCCTCAACCAGGGCTATCCGGATATTGAGTTGAAAGCGGGTGAATACAAGATTGTCGGTGTTGTGGTTCAACGAAACATCGGACGGGAAATCAAGCACTACCACCCTTATGTCCCTGGCGGCACACCGCCAAAAACCATACCCATCAATTGAGTCCTGATTCAGGTTGCATCGCAGAACGCTTTGGTTTCTCTCTGCCTCACTCTTTTTTAGTGTTATCAGCGGGAGTTACGCTAGTGTACCTCGTCATAGATTCTGTACCATTCAGAGCCGCCCCAATACGTTAGATCAAGGCGTGGCTCGCAGGGAATGGCAGGCCCTTTACAAGAGCCACAACGCATAATTAAGCGCCCCTGCTGTTTTTTCCTGTATTCAGGCTATTCTCATAATGAGGAGTGAGTAAACCTGACTCTAAGGTTCACTGTTTGATGGCTACCCGCCAATTTGTCGCTAACAGAACCGTTACAATAATATTTTTGTGCCTAGTGGACCGCATGGTAAGTTCGGTAACACTCAGAGCCTAGTGAATCGTCACACCAAGCAGGAGAGAAACCATGAATATCGATCTCGCAGATGTCACTCTGCATGTTGATGAAACCCTGGACACCAAAGGCTTGGCGAATCTGGAAGATGCGTTTCGCAACCGGGAAGGTGTGGTCTCTGTACATGTGGATAAAAAACGCCCCCATCTCTTTGTACTTGAATACAATCCAGAGAGGGTCAACAGCAAAGACCTACTGACCATAACCCAGTATCAAGGCCTGCACGCCGAACTGATCGGCCTGTGATTAATCTATTTGGCTAGCGCGGATTAGTAGCTATACCTCAGGGAGGAAGATCAGTATATTCCACCAATTTCAAGATGATATCGAAAAACAAGTTTCGCTATCCAGGTAGGGTGGGGCCATGCCCCACCATAAGCAGGTTAACAATTGCATTTGCTTGCCGGGTTAATAATTATTAAAAAATATTGAGCTTCTATCCCCATTTTGGTGGGGCATGGCCCCACCCTACAGCTCGTGGAGGGGTGTAAATAGCCGGTGTATATCAGCTCACAAAAAATGAGTCTCCATACAAAAACCACAAACCCCAGAAGTAATCTGAATTATTTTTTACAGATAGCCATGAACCCGTTGATAACCCCTGCTTCAATTAGGATAATCATCCAAAAGTCCAGCAGTCACTCTAAAATAACCTCAAACTCTATTTGTAATAGACACCTTGAGATGAGAATCTATTGACGCAGCAACAGTGAGCACTTAGTGTGGTTATTTAATAATAAAATTAAACCAGGGCCTGTTAACACTAATCGAATAGGCCCTAGTGATGATTATCTTTTTCAAGGTATCTAAACGCCTCTATCTGCAACAATAAATTTTTTATCATTGGATAATGAATTCATCCAGTTCGTAGGCCGTTTATTTACCAGACATTTACAGATTGGGAGTATGGAGATGCAGAGAGTGACAATTGTTGGCAGTGGTTTCGCTGCTCTGACTGCGATCAAAACCTTACGTGCAAAAAACAGCTCAGCAGAGATTACTGTTGTCAGCCCCAAAGCAGAATTCCACTATCTCCCAGGCTCCATATGGATTCCTTCCGGAATCCGCGAAGCCAGTGATCTGATCATCCCCTTGGGTCCCTTCTTCAAGCGGATGAATGTCAAACATGTACAGGGCCTGGCAACCGGACTTAGTAGCGATGGGCGCAGCCTGGAAACCAGCGAGGGAAGTATTGACAATGATGGACTGATCATCGCCTCCGGTGGACGGTTTATCAAGAAACTGCCCGGTATAGAGCACGCAATCACACCCTGTGAAGGTATCGATGCAACCTTAAAAATTCGCCACCGTTTAAGAGAGATGGACGGCGGCATTATAGCAATCGGTTTTTCAGGCAATCCAAAAGAGCCAAGTGCAATGCGTGGTGGCCCAATGTTTGAGTTCCTGTTCGGTATCGACAGGCAACTACGACTGGAAAAACGACGCGATAATTTTAAACTGATCTTCTTTACCCCGGCAGAAAACCCAGGCCAACGGCTCGGCCCAAAGGCGGTTACCGGCCTGGTAAGAGAGATGAAAAAGCGCGACATCGAAACCCATCTGGGACATAAGATGGTCAAGTTCACAGCCACCAGCGTGGAAACCCAAGGCGGTGTATTCGATACCGATCTGATTCTGTTTATGCCAGGCATGACGGGCAATCAATGGTTCGACAATACAGACCTTCCCCGCTCCCCTGGTGGATTGATCCGTGCAGATGCACAGTGCCGGGTGGAAGGGATGGAACGTGTTTATGTGGCTGGTGATTCAGGCAGCTTTCCCGGCCCGGACTGGATGCCGAAACAGGCTCATATGGCTGACCTGCAAGCAGAAGCTGCAGTGAAAAACCTGATCTCCGATTGGCAGGGAAAACCTGCTGAAGAGACATTTAAAGTGGAGCTTGTTTGCATCGTGGACAGTCAAACCAGTGGTATGTTGGTTGCCCGCACAATGAAGCGAAATATCGTAATGCCAAGTATGCGCATTTTTCATTGGATGAAACGGTTTTTTGAATGGTGGTATCTACGCCAATACCGCTAATCTATCTGTAGGACCTGCTACCCTACACTATTTCAACGACAGCTGGCTTTACAGGAATAAGACAACAAGAGTCTGATATATACCTTGAACATGGAGTGTTACGTGGCGACCGAAACCATATCTGCGGTATCGAAAGGCGAATGGAAAGCACTGCTTCTACAGGAAGAGAAAAAAACTGAACGATATGCCAATTACATCAGGTTACTGCTGACTCTGCTCTACCTGGGGGTCGCCTTCACCATTAAGGATGAGATACCATCCTATTCATTCAACGCCATCATCTCGTCCGCACTGATCAGCTGCATCTACGGGTTACTGGTTTTCAATACACTGAGAACGGCAAATCCACCCAGATGGATCAAATACAGTTCCATCTCAATCGACATCATACTGCTATCGATAGTGATCTACAGTTTCGGCAGCTTCCGCTCTTTCAAGACAGAAGCTTTTCTGCTCTATTATCTCTGGATAGGACTCTCCACTTTACGCTTTTCGCCCCGCCTTACATTCACTGCAGGAGCATTAAGCACACTCTCTTATCTGCTCATTGTCTGGTTGGCGATCAACAATAACACCATCGAACTGGGAACTATCACTGAAGAGTTCACCAGCGATCGTGTCAGCAGTCTCAACATTATTCTACGACTGCTCTTTCTATCATCATTTATTGCATTATCAGTTTACACTGCCTATATCTTCAGGGTTATCGCAGCCAGGGCACTCAGCGAGCAACTATTAGAGGTGCGCAATCATGAGATGAGCAACACATTGGATCAACTGCGCAAAACACAAAAACAACTGGCAACAAAAAACCGCGAGCTTGCCACCCTTTCAGAAATCGACATGCTGAGTCAGCTCTATAACCGACGAAAAATTGATGAAATTATGCGCGAAGCCTTAGTCGAGGTAATCGCTCAGCCGACAACCTCGCTCTCCCTGATACTGCTCGATATCGATCTATTTAAGAGCTACAACGATAGCCATGGCCACTTAGTGGGCGATCAAGTCATACGCAAGGTTGCAGAGTTACTTATGAAGTCTGCACGGGGCAATGATTATATCGGCCGTTGGGGCGGTGAGGAGTTTATTATAATCTGCAAGCAAAAAAATGCCCACGATGCGTCGATTATTGCCGAACGATTGCGTCGGACCATTGAGACCACAACTTTAGAAACAGTCGGTAGTGTAACCTGTAGCTTTGGCGTCTCCCAGTATCGGCGGAACGACGGTGCTGACAGCCTGCTGAAGCGTGCAGATGAAGCACTCTACCATTCGAAAGAGTCAGGCCGCAATCGGGTCAGTTGCATCTATTAACATTCCCACCATTCGATCCAGCTGCAGCAGATAAAGTGAATTATAATTGATACTTCTGTTGAAGACGGTCAGCGATCAGATCGTAGCCTTTGAACCTCAATTCAGCTATCTCACTACTCTGCTCATATATTCTATTGAGTTCAGCCAGCACGACTCCACCATTCCCGCTTAGCAGATCCTTACTAAAAAAGGCTTCAACCAGAGCCATATGAACTTTGTAAGACTCTATATATGCCTCACTCTCTCTGTTACCGTAATTAATTAGTGATTTTTCGAAGATGATATATCGATTCAGAAGTCTTATGTGTTGCGCCCTGTTAAAGTATAGCTCTGCAACCTCAGGAGCAGAACAACTCCTGGCAATCGTTAACAGCTCTTTGCTGGTAAAAGCAGGTTCACTTAATTGCAGATCATGGCATGCAGGGTGCTCTTGTGCAGATGCACCCGCTATAAAAACAAAAAACAGAACAATAATCCAATGCATAGCAACCACTCCCAATTTAAAGATTTTATTACAGCTACATTACAAAAACTTATAGCTGATAATTAAAATCGTGCAAGTGGTTATATTCCCGTAGGAATTAAATTAACTTCCCAGCAAACAACTTTGTACCTATAGAATAACTCGAATGCCTACCATTGCAGCTAAACAAAAAACAAGACAATTAAAACAGAACTACCTTACTTGAAGCAGGTAAATGGCAAACATGTCATCATCATCCACCCAATATTTTATCTCATCATAGCCACAGTCTGATGCCATTTTGATAAACTCTTCTGGAGTGTACTTGTATGAATTCTCGGTGTGCAGATATTCGCCAGCCTCAAATTCAAATTGGTGATCATCAATACGCAGGATATGTTGACGAGTGCTCATCAGATGCATCTCTATTCTACCTGCATCGCTATTATAGAATGCTTTATGCTGAAAGTTTTCCGGATTCAACTCCGCATTCAGCTCTGCTTGCATTCGATTCAGCAGATTAAGGTTAAATGCTGCCGTCAAACCAGCTGCGTCGTTATAAGCAGCATCTAAAAGACCCTTGCTCTTTTTGGTATCAACACCAATCAGTAACATGCCACCTTTACCCAAGGTAGTATTCGCCAAGCGCAAAAACTCAGCAGCATCTCTGCGGCTGAAGTTTCCAAGGCTCGAACCTGGAAAAAACAACAATCTTGGTCCGTTTGGCACCTCTTCTGGTACAGGCAGAGAGTGGGTGTAATCAACACACGCAGCACATATTGGTAACCAGGGAAACTCTTCTGCCAAAGAGATCGCGCTGGACTTCAGATAATCAAAAGAGATATCCATCGGCACGAAAGCTGAAGGCTGTAGATAATCCAAGAGTAGTCGTACCTTACTGGCACTACCCGCCCCAGGCTCAATCAATATACGCCCCCTGCCTGTGTACTCTGATATCTCGTTGGCAAGCTGTTCAAGCATGCGTCGCTCAACTGTTGGAAGATAGTACTCCGGCTGTTCGCAGATCAGGTCAAATAGCTCCGAGCCGCGTTTATCATAGAAAAACTTTGGTGGTATCGATTTCTCTGCCTTGGAAAGACCACTTACAACAGCATCGTAGAGACTTGACGAGGCGGGTTTATGATCGTGAAATGAGATATTTTCCATCAGACATCCTCCGCTAGACGCAGCCCGGTAAAGGCCCAACGCTCATCGGGGTAAAAAAAGTTTCTGTAACTTGCACGACTGTGCCCTGTAGGCGTGACACAACTACTGCCTTTCAACACCATCTGATTTGACATGAATTTACCGTTGTATTCCCCCATTGATCCTTCAAGGGGTTTAAAACCGGGATAGGCCGTATAGGGAGATGCCGTCCAGGCCCACAGATCGCCATACCACTGACCACTCTCTCCTGCTGGCCGGGGATGAAGCAGGCTCTGATCTGAAAAATGGCCATTGACAGGCAGTTCACTCAGCATGCTTTCCAACTCTGTTTCAAAGGGTAACCGCTTACCCGCCCATCTTGCATAGGCATCGGCCTCGTAGAAACTCAAATGAGAAACCGGCTCATCAGAACTCAGCATGCGCAAACCACCCAGAGTGAACTGCGTCCAGCCTCCATTCTGTTGCCAATAGAGTGGATGTTGCCACCCTTCGCGCTGTAGAAGCGCCCAGCCATCGGAGAGCCACCATTCTGGTTTCCTGTATCCCCCGTCTTCAATAAAGGCCAGGTACTCACCATTGGTGACAAAGCGGTCAGCCAATCGATGCTCTCGCAAGAGCACATCATGCCGGGGTGTCTCGTTATCATAAGCAAAGCCATCCCCACTATTACCAACCTGTTGTACCCCCCCTGCACGATCTACCCAGACCATATCTCTGACCTCACCAACAGTTTCAGGCAGATCGTCTCGATAAGCAGGAAATATGGGATTTACAGAAAAATTATGTTTAATGTCCATCAGTAGCAGCTCCTGATGCTGCTCCTCATGATTAAGGCCAAGGATGACTCTGAATGCCAATGTTTTCCACTGGGACTCTTCTATCTCAGTCATCAGCTGAGCCATAGCATCATCCACATACTTACGATAGAGATAGACCTCTTCTACTGTCGGACGTGACAGCAGACCGCGATTCGCTCTGGGATGCATCTGCCCATGAGTGTAGTAATAACTATTGAACAGGAAATCAAATTTGCTGTTGAAGGGTTGATAGTGACTGTTGAAGTGGGGCAGGACAAAGGCTTCAAAGAACCAGGTAACATGCGCGATATGCCACTTAGGTGGACTGGTTTGAATAATTGATTGAATCTGATAATCGTCGACGGACAACGGTGCGCACAGGGTTTCGGTATAACTGCGTACACGACGATATTCAGATATAAGCAGTTCCCGACTGGAATCTGTAGAGACACTGGTATCCATATGGGCATTTATTCTTTTTCAGGTGTCTGTATATATTGGCAGATTCTCCTGCATCACTTTGAAAAACATACCATGAGAAAAACAGGGATAAATTGTTTCCAAATTAGAGAACTTCACCATCCAACCAATTTGTCTGTGAAACTTAGTGACAATGAGATCAAGTAAAAATTCTGCTTATTTTGTGAATCTTTGATTTATATCCCGTATAGTCCCCATCTTTCCCAATAACTCCACTATTTGTGTTGCTTCTTATACGGCTTCATGGCAATGTGAATTCAACTCTTATGAGATTAACTTTCAAGGAACAGAGAGAATTCCCAACAGCAAAGGAAAGGTGTACCCCACATCTTCACCAATAAGACAATGCTGCAGCAATTGAAATTAAAACCGGATTTCCTATCGGCCTGGTTGCGCAATCCGCGACAAGTTGGTGCCGTATTACCCAGTAGTGGCGGCTTGACCAGTGCTATGGCCTCGCAGGTCAATAATAGTAAAGGACTCACCATAGAGCTGGGCGCTGGAACCGGTGCTGTCACCTCAGCCCTGCTCGATAAGGGCGTTACCCCGGAAAAGCTTGTGGTGGTGGAAAAGGATCAGATTTTAGCTAAAAAACTGGCCCGCCACTTTCCCACACTAAAAATATTGGAGGGTGACGCAGCCCGTCTGCAACAGCTCCTGAAGCAATCTGAGCTGGGACTGGCTGACAATGTAATATCAAGTCTACCCCTGTTAAGTATGCGAAGTCATACCCGAATAAGGGTACTGTGTGAGATTTTCAATAGCCTTCAACCCGATGGAAAACTGGTTCAGTTTACCTACTCCATAAAGCCCCCCATCCATAAGCAACTCGCCAATGCACTACAGATTAGTGGTAGTCGCATCGACCGTGTACTTTGGAATCTACCGCCCGCCCATGTCTGGGTCTATAAACGGGCAAAACCGAACGAATATAATTAAGGGCACCTCTATCGATTGATATCAACAGGATTTCTCTGATCAAGTGATCGATTGCAAAAGCAATAGCATTCAGGAGCGATCCAATGGCGAATGAAGAGATGCGCCACGCGTTCTACACAAACCTGGCCTCCATCCCGGCAGGCCGCTACTGCAGCTACGGTGACATGGCAACACTATGTGGCGTGCATGTCCGTCAGATACTCGCCTGGTTACGCACCCTCCCAGCAGACAGCAACTTACCCTGGTACAGACTGGTCACTGGCCAGCGACGGATTGCAGACTACCCTGGTAACGAAAAGCAGCACCGGTTACTCGCAGAGGAGGGGTTGATAGCGGCAGAGAATGGCAGGTATCCAACTGAGCAGAGATGGCCAGAGTGACAATCTCATTTCAAGATAAATCGATATCTTTTTAACCTAAAATACAATTCTGCTCAGCAACTGATAACTCAGATGGGTAATCAACATCTTGCAGAACACCCGGATCATCCGTTGGCATTAACTCTAACTCTTTGGGATAGTCCTGGAGTAGCTGCCGCCCTCCCCGATCCCCATCTAATTCACTCAGCTGATCCCCCCAAGCGCCCGAGAAACCAACAGGATGCCCCCGCTTACCACCATAGCCAGGGGCAACCATGGATGCCCCTTGATCTAATCGCTCCGCCAAAGCAGCAATCGTTTCTGACTTGATCCAGGGCATATCAGCCAATGCAATCAACCAACCCGCAGCATCTATTGTGGCCCTGACAGCCAATGAGAGACTATCTCCCATACCTGCACCAACAAGCTTGTTCTCGATAATTCTAAAGCCCAGCTCCTCTAACGACTTTGCCAGACCTCTATCCTCAGGACGAACTACCGCAACCCCGCGAGGAACAGCTGATATCAGGTGTCGGGCAGATACAATCGCCATTGCTTCACCGTTGGATAAGGGGTGCAGCGACTTGCTCGATCCAAACCGGCTTCCACCTCCTGCGGCCAGCAAAACAGCGGTTAGCGGTACCATTTCAGACCTCCATGCTCACACCGACTCCGGCATGATTACGAATTGCGGTGATTTCAGCCATGATCGACAAAGCAATCTCAGCTGGACGTTTACTGCCAATGGAGAGTCCGGCAGGGGCATGTATGCGAGCAACCTGAGCCTCATCATGGCCAAGCTCCAGCAGGCGTAAATGTCGTTTTTCAGCACTGCGTCTGGAACCCAGCGCACCAATATAGAAGGCCGCAGTGCCCATCGCAGCACTCAAACCAAGATCATCCTGACGGGGATCATGGGCCAAGGTAACAATCGCTGTTCTGGGCGCATCACGCAGCCCATTCACCTCATCGTCAGGCATAAGTTTTGAGTAGCGCACCCCACTCAGCGGATGTTGATCAATAAACTCATCCCTAGGGTCGCAGATAGTGACCCGATAATTAAGCGACAACCCCATGCTGGCAAGATATCTGGCGATCTGTCCATCACCGATCAACAGTAATTGCCATGCTGGGCCGAATACCTTGACAACCCTCTCATCAGTTACCCTGAACTCGACCCCGGGTTCTGCCTCCAGCAGACTGACTTCACCTGACGGCAGTTGAATCTGACGTGAGACCAAACGATCCTCTGCCAGCAGATTTAGCAGTATTTGTAGATTTTCTGCAGATTGAACACACTCCACCAGCAACTCCAGGCGACCACCACAAGGCAGTCCCAGACGCTCCGCTTCAATTCGCTCAACCCCGAAATCAACCAGTACAGGCGTCTCCGCCCCCAACTCACCCGCCCGGTGTCTAGCTATCAGAGTCTCTTCGACGCAACCACCGGAAACCGATCCCAGGGATCGCCCATCACTATGGATAGCCAACATCGAGCCGGGAGGCCGGGGGGATGACCCCCAAGTGCGTAAAACTGTAACCAGGGCCACCCGCGCACCCTCTACCAGCCAATCCACCGCAGTACGCACTACATCGATATCATCTGAAACCGGATTCACAACTTCAGGATAGGTCATCAACTCAACCGCAATGGCAACTGACGTAAACGCTGGCCTGTTGCCGCAAATACCGCATTTGCCACTGCAGGGGCAATAACCGGAGTAGCCGGCTCTCCAACTCCTGTGGGTGGTTCGGCGGATGCGACAATGTGTACTTCCACCTCCGGCATCTGATCGATACGCAATACCCGATAGTCATTAAAATTGGACTGCTCAACCGCACCATTTTTGAAGGTCAACTCACTAAACAGAGCCGCTGACAGACCGAATCCCATCCCACCCTGCATCTGTGCCTCGATGATGTCCGGGTTGATCGCAATTCCGCAATCCACGGCTATCACAACTCGATCGACAGTAATTACACCGCGTCTTACAGAGACTTCTGCCACCTGGGCCACATAGGAGTTGAAGGATTCATGGACAGCGATACCCCGACCACGATTTCGACCCAGGGGCTCTCCCCACCCGGCCTTCTCCGCCGCCAAGTTCAATACAGCGAGATGCCGTGGATGATTGCCCAGCAGTTTCCGGCGATAGGTCAAAGGATCCTCTCCCGCCTTGACCGCCAACTCATCGATGAAGCACTCGACCGCAAAAGCGGTGTGGGAAGAACCCACAGAGCGCCACCAAAGCACTGAAACCGGCAACTCTGGAGAGTGGAGATCCACTTGAATATGCTTAATCTCATAAGGTAGATTCGCTGCACCTTCTACCGAAGTCATGTCGACGCCATCCTTCACCATGACTGACTCAAACGGGGTGCCTTTAAGAATCGACTGACCTACGATACGCTGCTCCCAGGCATGGGGAGCACCCTGCTCATCCTGGGTGGCGCGCATACGATGCAGGTAGATAGGGCGATAATATCCTCCATGGGTATCGTCCTCACGGGTCCAGATCATTTTTACAGGGGTACCTGGCTTGAGAGACTTAGCGATATTTACCGCCTCTAGAACATAGTCTGCGGCAGGGTTAGCCCTGCGGCCAAATGAACCGCCTGCATAGAGCATGTGGATATGCACCTGCTTAGGCTCAAGACCCAGCAGCCCCGCAACCTGCTGTTGATCACTGGTCTGCATCTGCTCACCATTCCAGATGTCACACCCCTCTGCATCGATACGTACTACACAATTCATCGGTTCCATTGCAGAGTGGGAGAGAAAAGGAACGCTGTATTCCGCTTCCAAAACAGATTCAGCAGCAGCAAGCACTGTCGATGCACTACCCTTTTTGGTTGCTTCTAACCCTGGCTCTTGGGCCATCTTTCTATAATCATTGAGTATCTGCTCAGAACTCTTATCAAAGGCGCCAGAATCGTCCCAGGTCACAGAGAGGCGATCCCTGGCAAGCTTTGCACCCCAGAAATCATCTGCAACCACCGCCACCCCGGTGGATAGCTCAACAACTTTACGCACCCCTTTGACCTCTAAGGCCTTAGCAGAATCCACCTGTTTGACCTTCATGCCGATCTTGGGTGGATGCAACACCAGTGCCGTTAATAGACCTGGTAGATCTATATCCTGAGTAAACTGAGCCTGACCGTTGATCTTCTCTGCAGTGTCCTTGCGAGGGATACGTTTACCGATCAATTTGAATGACTTGGGATCTTTCAACTCAACACTCTCTGGCACCGGTTGCTGAGCAGCCAGCTCTGCCAGGGCACCAAAATCAGCCTGACGAGCAGTTGGGGAGTGTTTAATCACGCCGGATGAGACTGAGATTTGATCAGCTGGCACCTGCCACTGTTTTGAGGCAGCCTGAATCAACATCGCTCTTGCAGCTGCCCCAGCTCGCCTCATCTGCTCCCAGGAGTTGGCCATTGCGGTACTTCCACCCGTACCCTGCACCTTGCCCCAGAAAAGATTGTTATAACGAGCAGCATCCGCAGGTGCACCCTCCACTCGCACCATATTCCAGTCAGCATCCAACTCTTCCGCGACCAGAGTAGCCAATCCGGTATAGGTACCCTGCCCCATCTCCAGATGCTTCGAAATCACCGTAACAACACCCTCTTTGTCGATACGTAAAAATGCATTCGGAGAGAAATCCCCAGCTGCCTCAGGTGCTGTACCGGCAATTCCCGGCCCGGCCTGCCGCTGTTCAGCCATAACCGTCGGAATGACACCCAGGGTCAAACCGGCCAAAGAGACTGCACTACCAGCAAGAAAACGACGACGACTCAAGTTAACGATATGCTTTGTGTTCATGAGTGACCTCCGGTGAGCTTGCCGGCAGCCAACTTAATCGCTTCCCGAATCCGGGCATAGGTAGCACATCTACATAGATTGCCCTGCATTGCCTGATCAATATCGGCATCACTGGGCTTTTGATTCCGCTGCAGCAGTGATGCTGCAGACATAATCTGCCCCGACTGACAAAAACCACACTGCACCACCTCCAGCTCTTTCCATGCTGCCTGTACCGCTTCACCTGCCGGGGTAGCCAACCCTTCGATGGTGGTGATCTCTTTACCTACCGCATCCGATACCGGCGTGATACAGGAACGAACTGCTGCACCATCCACATAGACTGTACAACTACCACACTGCGCTATACCACAGCTGTACTTGGTTCCTGTAAGACCCACATGATCTCGAATCACCCACAGCAAAGGCATTTGCAGATCGATATCAAGAGTATGACGGACGCCATTAATAGTCAGATTTATCACCTCAACCTCCTCATCTCTTCGAAACCCGCTCAACTGATTTTTTTAGTTTTAAACGAGTCCTGGGGAAAAAAGATATATGTCGCTTCGACATATAATAGTTGATTAAGTTGAATCAAAGATCTTTTCCATTTACAAATTAACACCATTTACTTCAGTGTTATTGAGATCATTGTTAAATCTTTCAATTGACTGCTAATTACAGCAATGCTGATTGTGCAGAATCCCCTAAGAGGGACAATGTTACTCAATCCCTACCCTACTTCAGAAATATTGATATTCCACACCGATTTTGAAACGCTTACCTCCTCTCTGTAGCAGCATATCCAGCAACAGCATGTGACAAACATCATCAGCCATCCCGGTAATATTCCACAGCCAACTTGGTATCTGATTCGGTAGCTTAATACCCAGTTCGATCAGGGATCGTTCTTCAAGGGAAAATCCAAGTAGCTAAAGGATCTTTACTCACATTAATCTATCTTTATTGGGATAAATCATATGGATATTTGTAAAAAGAGTACCAAAGCGGTACGCATTGCGCTCTACTGCACTGCACTGAGCGTTCCAGGGCATCTGTTGGCAAAAGAGCTACCTGTATATCATGCAATTGACAATGGCATCTCTGAGGCTCAAGCCTATCAATTTTCAAAATCGCTACAGGTCGACCCAGAACTGATCGACCTGGAAACTTTCCATCGCACAGGAAAAATCGGCTACATCGATCTTGCTCGGCACCAATACATTCCGACACGTATAGTGGGCCAGGGTGAAGCGGACGAGGAGAAAAAATCGACAGTTCTTGAACAGATTGACTTCGATGCTTTGTCCATGATCCAACCGATAGACGAGGATGTTGTTCTTCATCTGTTGGAAACCTCCTTAAAAGAGGCGGATATACTGCCGCAGGCCTATAAACCCTACATACGCCACACACAGTTTGAAGCCGTAGATAAAGAGGGCAAAACAATAGCTGATGCAATGGTCGACACAAAAGTAGACCTGCAACTCTACACTGCAGGCTTACCTCTGATCGGGCCAGGCGCAAAAATTACTGCTACTGTCGGCGCAGATGGTGGAACAACCCAATTCAACTATGCCAACCGTATCTTGGAAGAGGGTGAATATGTACCTGTAATCAGTCACACAGATGCAAAAAGAGAGTGCCGACAACGGATATTGAGTAGTAGCCAGAAGAGCGCACTCGACAAACTCAATATAACGACTCAGTTAGTCTACTACGCACCTTCCTTGGATATCACTTCTGTAAAAACCATCCAACCTCATTATGATTGTGGTGGTACAGCAGTCGTAGATGGTGAGATCGTAAATCTTTTACATGAACTGATACCTGCTGTAGAGAGTACGGCCTATGTAGCGGATGTCTCAATCGATGCAACGCTTAAAGGTGAAGTCATCAATGCAAAGGTTGATATCAATGGCGGCCAGCCACCATACCAAGTAGATTGGAGTGCGGATGGTGCAAAGCCAATCAACCGCAACGGTACCGCTATCTCCTTTGCTCAACAACAGAGAAAAGGGGTCAACGAAGAGGTCATAACCGTTAAAGTTACAGATGCCAATGGTATCGAATCGCTGGCAACGACAACAATTGCACTACCGAGGGTATCTCAATCCTCAGACTCAAAGATTGCTGAATTTTTTAACACGGCAATTACTTCACTACTCCATAATCTGATACCTGCAGTGGAAGCAATCGGCGGCATCACAGACTATGGAACAGAGAACGCAGTAACCAATCAGTTTGGTGATCTTGAGCAAGGATTTATCGATCGCATGCAGACTGCCGGTGTAGCAGAACGTTTCAGCTGGTCAGGAACCCTCGCATGGGAACAGGACTTCAAGGCGAGTTCAGACAGCAGCTGGATCGACAACACAGACATGACCTTCTATGTCGGACACGGTTATGGTGGCGGCTTCACATTTGAAGACACCACACACGACGATGGCACTCTCGATTATGATGATGCCACTGGTGATTGGGGCGATAAGGACTTGGAGTGGCTCGCCCTGCTCTCTTGTCAGGTGCTGAAGGATGATTGGAGCGGCATGTCTCGCTTTGATCGTTGGAAGCAGGAGTTTGATGGCCTGCACCTGCTACTGGGTTTTCACACCAATGCCTATGCCTGGAGCAGCTTCTCTGGTGAGTTTGCAGACAACATGCTGAAAAGCAACCCCATGACTGTAAAAACCGCCTGGTTTGAAGCAACTGACACAGACCAACCTGCGAGTGTGGTACCCGTCGTCATGGGCGTACTGGATAATAACGGCATGTCCAATGTAAATGACTACTTCTGGGGCAAAGGATCAGTTGGCCCGGATATCAGAGATGGCGACATCATCGGCTATTGGAGTATTAAAGTCCTTTAATTTGATTCAATGATTTTTATAGTAACAACCAACCCGATTCAGATCTCTGAGTCGGGTTTTTTAGTATGGCGTTGCCGATAAGGCTTACTACTTCTCAAAGTAAAATTAAAACCAATCCTTAGTGGGCTCTGATGAATCATGCAAGTGAAAATAGTGCTCTCTCACAATCAATCCATGCTTTTAAGATCATGCTATAAAACATGCCTTGTTTGCTAAAAAGCTCTACCCCACCATAATCCGTTCGAAGTCTAGCTAGGGCCTGTTAACACTAATTGAATCGGCCCTAAATCAAAAGCAGCCTTTCCAAGATTTTATTGAATAACAATAAATACAGGAAAAACATTATTAAAGGGCTAATAGTATAAACTACCCAGATGAGTAATCGCCTCATCATGCACATCGACCTCGACGCTTTCTTTGCCTCCATCGAACAGCGGGATCATCCTGAATATCAGGGACGTCCGCTGGTCGTCGGCGCCGCACCAGGTAATCGGGGCGTGGTAGCAACCTGCTCCTACGAGGCTCGGCGCTACGGTGTTCACTCGGCAATGCCGATTAGTGAAGCTGCCCGTCGTTTACCCCCTGAAACTGTCTATGTTCGACCCAGCATATCCCGCTATGTCGAGGTTTCACGGCAGATCATGTCAGCTCTTGAGAGCATATCGCCAGTGGTAGAGAAGGTCTCTGTGGATGAGGCTTACCTGGACATCTCAGGTATGGACCGGTTAATTGGTACACCGGAGACGATAGCTCAAAGAGCAAAGAATCTAATCTGTGAAACTGTCGGACTAACCGCTTCAGTGGGTATCGGCCCCAACCGTCTGATCGCTAAACTTGCCTCGGATTTCCAGAAACCCGATGGACTCACGGTGGTATTGCCAGATGGTGTTACAAATTTTCTCGATCCACTGCCTCTTACCACTCTTCGAGGACTGGGATCAAAGAGTGCTCCGAAACTTCAACGCATCGGCTTGCGTACAGTAGGCGATGTAAGACAGCTCTCGCTACTTGATCTTAGACGCCATTTAGGCAATCTTGCTGGCACCAGAATCTATGAACAGGCCAGGGGTATCGCTTCGGACAAAGTCCATAGCCTAGCCACACGAAAATCGATCTCCAAGGAGACCACCTTCAACCAGGACATCACCGACCTGGAGATCCTGCGAGAGACACTTCATTGGGCTGCCCAGGAAGTAGGCTATATCGCACGCCAGGAGAATCGAACAGGCAGACAAGTAACGCTCAAAGTCCGCTATAGCAACTTTGAGACAAACACCCGTATCCGAGCTTTCACAACACCAACCTCAGAAGACCACAAGATCTTTCAACAGGCCTGGAAACTCTTCTTGGCCGAACACCGAACCGGACAAGCGGTACGCCTGATAGGACTCGGCATCACTGGGTGGGATAGTGAAACAAACCCTCTCGATCAGGGTGACCTGTTCAACGAACAGGATTCTGAACCTGCCCCTAAGCAAGGTCGCCTCTACGAAACAATTGATGAAGTCAGCAATAAGTTTGGAAAGAGATTGATTCGTTTGGGTACACAGCGACGTAAGAGTTGAGCTTTTACTTTAACGGGTACACCTTTAACCTTACATATTTTGTTGATTAATTAATAACAACAAAAAGTGGACGTTCTCCAATCAGCAGCTAAACTTGAGAAAACAAAAAAATACCATTTTTATAATAGAGTTCAATGAATTCCAATTGAACTGACAAATTACACTACAAAAACAACAATCTGGCGTTAGCACACCAATAATTATAGTGGTCTCAACTAGAGATCTATATTAGCGCCTGCTTCTGGAGGATTCAAAATGGAAACCACCGCCTACACAGGTAGTACCAAATGGGATGAACTGGTTGTCAATAAGATCGAGTTTTCTGAACCATTCAAATGGCTAGCCAAAGGATGGAAGGATATGCGAGATGCTGGACGTTATAGCCTCACCTACGGTTTAGGAATCGTCTTGATCAGTGGGCTACTGACTTATGCGCTGCTTGCGACAGGCAACCATTTTCTCTTACCCTTCCTTGTTGCAGGATTCTTTCTCATTGCACCATTTCTAGGCATTGGCCTATATCAAATGAGCGCTCATCTGGAAAAGGGAGAACCGCTAAAATCCTGTAACGCAATCGAAGCCTGGAAGAGCAATCATACCCAAATCAGTATGATCACAGCAGGTTTTCTGATCATCACTCAACTCTGGATAGCCTCTAATTTCATACTATTTGCTCTGTTATATGAGGGTATTTCCCCCCCCATAGGCAACTTCATCAACAATGTATTCCTTTCAGAAAAAGGGATGATCTTCTCTTTAGCTAGCATCACTGTCGGTTTTTTCTTCGCCTGGTGCGCATTTGTAATCAGTGCCATTACTGTACCTATGCTGATAGATCGCAAGGTTGATGGATTCACAGCAATCCGTTTCAGCATAAAGTCGGTACTGAAGAATATGCCCGCCATGATGTTGTGGGCTTTTCTGATCGTCCTGATCGTGGGCACTGGTCTGATTACATACTACATAGGGTTAATTCTTGCCCTACCCATAATTGGACACGCAAGCTGGCATGCTTATCGCTCTCTGGTTCCAACAACCTATTAACCCGGCGACTAAGTATGTTGTCTTCAGCCGTTGTTGATTCAAGCGAGCATAAACCACCAATGGCGCCTGTAGTCTGGGCCCTAAGGGAGCCCCGCTACTGGGCCAGGGTGTCTGTTGATAGTCGAGATTGATTCGCTACGCTACGGTGTCAGCGTCACTTCGTACCTTTAGAAACCCCGGGTTCCAAAGGCATCATCTTATTCGAGTCAGCCCCGTTTGGCCGCTCCTGCACCTCTCCTTGTAGCCAACCATATAGCTGTCAAGAACAGCACCACATCACACTGAAGCACCCCAGATTGATATTTGCTGACTATAAATCCAATTAATTGCCTAAAATCAATGCCAGTGCAATCAAATTAGGCTACCAAGAGAGGCCAGCCCCAACAGAAGTGGGCACATCTTAGATAAAGTGGCTAAACTTAAGCAAAATATGGACGCTTTGCTTTAATGCCACAAATAAGTTCTACTTCAAGGGAGTCTGACTCCAATTTCATTGTCATAACAAAAAGTAATAGACGACTACTGATTTAGATGCATTTCACTACATTTTCCAAACCTGCCACTTACTGCCTATTGGCCGTGGCCATGCTGATAAGCAGTTGCAGCATCCCTCCCCCATTGGTAGAGCGTATCAAAGACTCAGGTGAACTGAGAGTGGTTACTCGCAACAGCGGCACAACGCTCTATGAAGGCTCTGAGGGGCTGACAGGTCTTGAGTATGATCTGGTGCAACTGTTTGCAGAAGAGTTAGGTGTCAAACCCCATTTCATAATTCCCGAACGCTTTGATGACCTCCTGCCAACGGTGTCGAATGGTGATGCCCACCTTGCAGCTGCTGGATTGACAGTTACCCCGAAAAGACAATCCAGAATCCGTTTTGGCCCCTCATATCAGGAGATTACCCAGCAAGTTATCTATCGAGCAGGCACTCACCGCCCACGTAAAATCGAAGATCTATTGGATAAGAAGTTACATATACTGGCAGGCAGCAGTCATGAAGAGGAGCTGTTACGCCTGAAGAAGACCTATCCAGTGCTGAAGTGGGTCAGCCATGATGATCTGGAAAGTGCTGAGTTGATGCAGATGGTGGAGGATAAAGAAATTGATTTCACCATTGCAGACTCTAATGAGTTCGCTGTAACACGACGCTTCATGCCTCATATCAAGGTGGGATTCGATCTCACCAAGCCGCAACACCTCGCCTGGGCAATGGCCCATGCCGAAGATGCCAGCCTGTACCAAGCCATGGAGACATTTTTCGACCGTATCCGCGAAGATGGCACACTCTCCCAGTTGATTGAGCGTCACTACGGTCACATTGGTCGTCTAAACTTTGTCGAGCTGCGTACTTTTGTCCGACACCTTGATAATCGACTACCAAAATATCTGACATTCTTCGAAGAAGCCGCTGCAATCACCGGCATGGACTGGCGACTGTTGGCAGCAATTGGCTATCAGGAGTCCCACTGGAACCCAAAGGCCAAGTCCCCTACTGGTGTGAGGGGTATCATGATGCTGACTCTGGCTACTGCAAAGCAGATGAAAATCGAGAGCCGCCTCGATCCCAAGCAAAGCATAATTGGTGGTGCGAAGTATCTTCAATTTATCAAAAAAAGGCTGCCAGAACGCATTCCAGACCCTGACCGTCTATGGCTTACTCTGGCTGGATATAACGTTGGTTTTGGTCATATCGAAGATGCTCGCATTCTCACCGAGCAACTTGATGGCGATCCAGACAAATGGGTGGAAGTAAAAAAACATTTACCCAAACTGAGCCTGAAGAAGTGGTATAAACATTTGAAACGAGGCTACGCCCGTGGCAAAGAACCCGTTAATTATGTTGATAACATTCGGGCCTATTACGAGCTGTTGAAGTGGCAATTACGGCAAAGAGAAGCTGCAAAAAAATCCAACAACGAAGATGATTCTAATCACGTTTTATCCATCACCCCAGATGCGTTGTAACAATAAACGTGAGCCAGTTACAGATTCACGAATGATCCCTTAACCATTCACTCCATAGCAGTAATAATTCTTCAGAAACAGCGGCCAATGCTGGTTGCTTAAGCAGTGTAATCGCTGATTCAGGCATCAGGCACCTGCCTCCAGCCTCACTGAAAATCAATCGACCTGCAGCGTAGTCCCAGAGTGACTGCCCACCATGGTGATAGATCTGCGCTCGACCAGCTGCAAGCCAACACCAATCGAGGGCAACAGAGCCAATACTTCTTTGAGAGCGGAATGGTGGCTTTGATACCAAAGCCATAGCAAGTTCAGGCTGCAATCTCTTAAAATCGACCAATGCAATAGAATCATTTAACGACTGCTGCCGGTTGCTCAATTGCAGTGGTGTACCGTTTAGCCAGGCTCCTCTCCCTGCTTCAGCATAAAAACACTCCTCGCGTACAGGATCGTAGACTACACCCAGTACAACTCGTCCCGATTTGACCAGTCCCAGAGAGATACTGAACAGCGGGAATCCAGCAGCAAAGTTAGCTGTACCATCCAGTGGATCAAGGATCCACAGACCGGTGTCACTGTTGGAGAGAAGAGACTCCTGCCGCTCAGGTGTCATCTCCTCACCCAGCAGCGGAATATCAGGCCAATATTGCTGTAGTGACTGGCTGAGTGATTGCTGACAACCAAGATCAGCCGCAGTGAGTAGACTGCCGTCAGCCTTCTCTTCTGCACTGACATTTAGAAATCTCGGCAAGATCTCTTCAACAGCGGCTTGTTTAACCAACGAGGTAACGTTACTAAGTTGAGGTAGTTCAATCATTGACTTCGCACCCAGATTGATAACCGGCGTAATTGTAAAACAGTCTAAAGCCAATCTGTCAATTGCAGTCCAAATCCCAAACGATGACTCTTGGCATTATAATCGATCAGACTCTCACCATAACCGTGGAAATACTGCAGATAGCCGCGCCAACGACCATACAGCGGAAAACTCCAGTCGAGCTGGACGGTATCTCTGTTCTCTCCATCGAACAGGTTCCTTAGCAGAAGACTGAAGGTTTGATTCTGTTTTTTGTAGAGCCCTTGAATCTCATACCGACCTAGGAAGTCATCAATATCGGGATTATCGTCGTTATCCTCAGGGATTCGATACCAGGGCTTGAAACCAACGAGGAGATTGTTTTTCTCAATGAGAAAGTTTGCATAGATACGATTCCAGCTTCGCGAAAGAAAGCCACCCTGACCGTTAGACTGGTGAACAACTCCAAATTGGGTCAGGGCGTTACGCCAACCATGTATCTCCCACTCCCTGGGCCAAATATCAGGCACAACCACAAACAGTTCCGGTTCATGGTTGGTCTCCCTGAAGGGTGATGATATATCCTGGTTATAGGCCTGCCAGTATGAGAGATTGGTATAAGCGGCATAGAGATCGACATCGGTGCCGAACAGACCTTCAATTACCGGCATTTTGTAACTAAGCTGAAATTTTATCTCCCAACGGTCGAAATCCGCCTCAGGTATATTATATATATCGGCATTCGGTTCAGCATTGTATGAAGCCAGCAGTACATAGTTCTGTTTATGCGGCGACAGAACAAATGGATTACCCCGGGTTGCCCGTTCTGCATCCAATCTGTTAGCAACCAGAGACTCTGATGTCATCTCTTGCTGCAACTCAGTAGGTAGAGTTAACTGCTCATCGGCAGATTGCACCACCGGATCTGTATCGCATTCAGCCCTCAAGTCAGCAACTGACAGAGTTGGCGCTGCCGACTCCAGCTGTTTTAAAAGACAACGTTGGTAATCATTCAATGATTCGGCAGCCAGAGGTAGATGAACAAATAGAGTGCCGCAAACAAAAAAACGCAGCAGCGGTTTGAATACAACAGATACAGCTGGCATGAAAACTAATCTCTCACTTTGGATTTAGCACGTTTACGTCTGAAAAAGTCCTGCAATAGCTTTGCACTGCGCTCCTTTAACAAACCACCATCAACCTCGACACGGTGATTAAATCTATCATCTGTGGGTAATAAGTCGAATACACTGCCTGCTGCCCCACCTTTAGGGTCTGGTGCTGCATAGACCACCCTCTTTACACGAGCATGGACAATTGCACCAGCGCACATCGGACAAGGCTCGAGGGTAACATACAAAGTAGTGTCTGGTAGACGGTAGTTGCACTCATGAACTGCAGCATCACGCAGAGCAACTATTTCAGCATGTGCTGTTGGATCGTTACTACTGATCGGTTGATTCCACCCTTCACCAAGTACACGACCCTGCCTGACCAGCAGCGCACCTACAGGTACCTCACCCTGCTGCTCAGCCCTTTCAGCCAATATCAGGGCATGTTGCATGAAATGCTCGTCTAGTGTTGACATTAAAAATGATCTTTAACTGAATCCACTTGATTAATTTCGGCAAGTAATCCAGCTCTGACACAGGGCTGCACAAGCCAATAGCTCTCGATAGAACAAATCATACCATTATTATTATTAATCATATAGTTAAGTAACACCAAATTCGTCTACCCGGCCAGGTTTTCGACCAAAACCGGCCAATTCAAGACGCAGATCACATGCAAAAGTACGCTATTGCGAAGAGCAGCTGTGCATTTTGGCGACAAGATGTTATCTCATGAGCTGTTCAGAGGCTCCCCATTTCAGTTTATAAAGATCATTACAGAGATCTGCAATACCACTCTAATTGATCCTTTAGAGATAGGATTTCCTATGCGATCGGTGAATGAAAATTTTTGTGACTTTTGTTGGATTACTCTATTGGGCATCATCCAATTGACCTATGCTACAGACGGATCAGAACAATAAATAGTGATCAGAATACGATTTCGCAGCTTGCGTAGAGTTACAAATCCACTGATCTCGCAGATCCAATAGAGCTGTCATACTGTTTTGTGACTCATTGCATTATGCGGATAAGACGGATATTGACCTGCTCAGATGGGCCAACCCCTCATCCTCATGCGACGAGCAATATCACTATGGCACTAAATATTCCACTAGGAGATAGAGATATGTCAGTCGCAAAAGTCACTGAAATTACTGCTACATCCAATAAGAGTTTTGATGATGCTGTAACCAAAGGTATCAAGCGTGCAAATAAAACCCTAAAGGGGATAAAAGGGGCCTGGGTCAAGGACCAAAAGCTATCCGTTAGTGACGGTAAAATCACTGAATACCGTGTCACCATGAAGGTAACGTTTGTGTTAAAAGATTAGCAGAGACAACCCACCAGAATAGTTACAACTATGACTATACCTTAGAGCAGCGCTTTACAACTGCATCAATATGTTTATAAATAAATGATAGGAGAGCAAGAATGGGGCTATTTGATTTTGCATCAAATTTCGGAAAAAAACTGTTTGGCAAAGATGATGATCCCGCTGAAAAGATCAAACAGCAGATCGAAGCGGATAATCCAGGAATCAAGAATCTTGATGTCCGTTATGAGGACGGCAAGGTAGTATTATCAGGAGACGCAGAGAGTGCCGAAGCGCTGGAAAAGAGTGTCTTGATCGCGGGCAATGTCAAAGGCGTCAGCGAAGTAACTGCCGATGCAGTCAACGCACCAGAGCAACTGGCCAAGGTGGAATATTACACCATTGAAAGTGGCGATACGCTCTCAGCAATAGCAAAGCGATTCCTTGGTAAGGGGTCCGACTACCCGAAAATCTTTGAGGCAAATCGTGAAGTCATCAAAGATCCCAATCTCATCTACCCCGGCCAGAAGATCCGCATCCCACTCGACTGATCTGATCTATCTAAGTAATATTTTTACCGGAAGTGCTTAAGTAAACAAAACCTGATTACTCTCCTTCCTGTATCCAATACCCCCTCTCCATGGCAGAGAGGGGTTAAGTATTTACCCTGGAAGTATCTGTCAAATAAGCAAAAACATATTAAGAATTAAATGACTAATCATGTGCAATATAGGGCCCATCTCGACTATACTATTTGAGTTCCCTTCTTGAAGGGAGTACCTCGCTTATCGCGTCGATAGAGGCCGCTTTAGTATTTATCTAACCACGACAAAGCAAGGTGAAAAAGGGTTAAATACCTATGGATAACTTAATTCACACAAGGATAGAGTAACGCCAAAGAGACAGGTTTAGCAGCAAATGATAAAAAAGGTCATAACTACCATTTCCTTACTAGGAATATTGGGTTTTGCAGCTTATTTTATCAACTCACTTCTATTTACCCCTCCCCAACCGCCCTACAAAAAAGAACTCCTTGTATACTGTGGTATCACTCTGATCAAGCCCATGTCTGAGATCGCTTCGATCTTAGAGGAACGTGAAGGAATCAAGATATCGATCATCAAAGGCGGCTCAGGCAATCTACTTAAATCTATCAGATTCAACCGCATCGGTGACCTCTACCTACCCGGCTCAGAGTCATATATAAAACAGGCCAATGATGAGGGTCTGATCAGTGAATCGATCCATGTAGGATACAATAAGGCTGCATTGATGGTGCGCAAGGGTAATCCAAAAAAGGTAAAACCTGATTTGAGTGAACTACTACGTCCTGACCTCTATGTCGTTTTAGGGAATGCTGATAGTGGCAGCATCGGGAAAGAGACTAAAAAAATCCTCTCTTCGGCCGGTTTATTAGAGAATGTCATGCTCAACGTGAGAGAGTTGACCACTGACTCAAAACGACTTACCGATGTCATTAATAATAGCGAGGCTGACCTGGTCATTAATTGGTTCGCACCGTCCACTTGGCCTGAAAACTCGAATTTTATTGATACACTCCCCATTGACGAACAGTATGCAAACAAAAAAAGATTAGTATTAGGTTTACTAAGTACCGCAAAATATCCAAAGATAGCACGACTATTTTTGGATTACGCCTCCTCCAAAGATGGAATAGACATATTTAACCGTTATGGACTCTATAGCGTTGATTAAAAGCAGTACCATGCAGCAACTAACTGAACACCCAATCCAACGACAAATCATTGGTCTTGCGTTATCGATACTGATAATCGTTATTACCTTAGTGACTGTACATACAGGTTTAGAACTAAAAACAAGGAAATTAGAACAACAACGAGACAATCAGAAAGCAAGACAGGATATTGGTCTATCAATATACCAAAGACTTTTTTCAGCTAAGGCACATATCCTCAAGCTGAGTATGTTACGAAACAAGCTGGATCTGGAAATAGTAAGAAAACATTTTGATGCTAATCTGCTTACTATAAACAAAGGACTGGCAATATTACACAATGGAGGTGTTTTTAAAGATGAGATTGCAACCAACATACCTGGTAGCAACAATATGAATCTTGTAGCCATCTATAAAAAACCGGAGAGAGGCGGTTATGTTCTTGAAGTCCTTGAGCTTAGTCCTGCCCTACATGAATTAGATAAACAGGCACAACTTTTGTTTCAATTGATCGAGCAGAGAATAGCTCAAGAAGAAGCTCTATCTGTAAACCTGCAAACTCGGATTGATAATCTGATGAAGACTATCAATACCGTTCTTCAGCGAACACACGAAAACGCTGCACGGATACTCTTTGAAAGTCAAAACAGACTTTTAACATTAACGCAACAACTGCATGATGCTAAAAGCATTCATGATAGCTTACGTATCCCAGTAGTACTTATTGCATTAAGTTTAGCTGCCTACCTGCTCCTCATAACGCTGACGAGAGTCGGTAAAGTTATAGAGAATCGCAAGCGGGCAGAAGACCAGCTGCAACTACTGCTTGATACCACTGTTGAGGGAATTTTCGGAATAGACAACAAAGGATTGACTACTTTTGTCAATCCTTCAGCTTCTCGCATGTTAGGGTATCTACCTCAAGAGTTAATCGGACAGAACAATCATAAGTTGATTCATCACACTCAACATGATGGAACACCACACGATCAATCAGAATGTAAAATTCTTAAGGTACTTAGTGGTAATGCATCGAATACGATCGATGATGAGGTTTTCTGGCGCAAGGATGGTACATCGTTTCCTGTTGAATATTCCAGTATTCCAATTTATAGAGATAGCCACCCTATTGGTGCAGTTGTTAACTTCAGTGATATTAGTGAACGCAAACATGCTGAGAAACGTATTCGCACACTCCTGCAAGCTGTCGAACAAAGTCCTGTGTCGGTGGTAATGACTGATACTGCTGGCAACATTGAATATGTAAACAGTGCCTTTGAATCTGTAACCGGCTATAGTGCGGAGGAGGTCATAGGTCAGAATCCTAGAATATTAAAGTCGGACAGCAGCCCTGCTTCTCTGTTCAAAGAACTCTGGGAATCGATAATATCCGGTCAGGCCTGGAAGGGTGAACTACAAAACCGCAAAAAGAGTGGCCAGTTATACTGGGAACGCGCCTATATAGCACCAGTGGTTGATGAGACCGGATTGACCAGCCACTATCTTGCTGTTAAAGAGGATATTACCCTGCAGAAGCAGCAAGAAGAAAAAATCATTCACCAGGCAAATTATGACAGTCTTACACAACTTCCAAACCGTTTCCTTACTCTAGACAGACTTTCACAAATTATCAAAGAGGCTCAACGTAACCAACTGCATGCTGCTGTACTGTTTCTTGATCTTGATGATTTCAAAAAAATTAATGATTCAATGAGTCATGAGATAGGCGATAAACTACTTATAAATGCTGCTAAACGACTTCAGGAGTTAGTTCGCATCGACGATACCGTAAGTAGACTGGGTGGAGATGAGTTCATCATTTTATTGGGTAACTTACATAATGAGAGCGAGGTGTTTCCTGTTGCGGAAAAGCTACTCAACTGCTTCAGAAAACCATTTCTTCTGGATGGGCGAGAATTGATTCTTACAGCAAGTATCGGCATTGCCATCTATCCAAACGATGGTGATCACCCTGCGGAACTTCTGCGCAATGCAGATATTGCCATGTATGAATCCAAAGATCAGGGACGCAACGCCTTCAACTTCTTTAATCACAATATGAATCTTGGTGTGTCAAGACGCCTGCAACTAGAAGAGCAACTACACGGGGCACTTGAACGAGGAGAATTCCAGCTCTATTATCAACCCATTCTCGATATCTCCAGCTGTGAAGTAGTTGCAGCTGAAACATTACTGCGCTGGAACAGCACTGTTTTAGGCAGCATAACGCCTGATGAATTTATCCCTATTACAGAACAGACTGGACAGATAGTCTCAATTGGCATGTATGTAATGCAGGAAGCGCTGAAGATGGCATCGCACTGGCAGAGACTTCTCAATAGACCATTTAAAATTGCCATCAATATATCACCGCGCCAGTTTAGAGATCCAAATTTGTTACATCAGATAAAAGATATCTTAACCACAACCAAGATACCCAGTGAATCCGTCGAACTGGAATTAACAGAAGGCGTACTGATGAGTGGTCATACTTACATCGATGACACCCTGGAAGGGTTAAATGAATTAGGCGTTACCCTAACCATGGATGATTTCGGTACCGGCTACTCATCCCTAAGTTATCTACGCAGCTATCCATTCGATACCTTAAAAATCGATCGCAGTTTCATCAACGACATAACAACAGACCCAGCTGACAGAGAACTGGTAAATGCCACGATCGCTATGGCCCATGGCCTGGGATTAACCGTGGTCGCTGAAGGGGTAGAAACTAAAGCGCAATTGGATCATTTAAGAGAGCAAGGGTGCGAAATGGCTCAAGGTTTTCTTTTCAGCAAACCCATACCAGCAGACAAGATGACCAATTTACTTAATAATAATCAGGAGAAAATCTACAACCCGGACAAACCTTATCTAGCTTAAAATAAACAACGATTAAAATATCTCACTCAAACATACCACCCACTACTGCAACTCTCTGTAATAGATAAATGGTGCGTTTATTGCAGTGTATATCCTCGAATAGCCCAGTGAACACTCACTCATATTTTCTGGTCAGGCAACCACAACAAAATTAAGTTGCCCCAATCACTCCTAAGCGTCTATATTAAAGCTACGAGCTATAATAATCTTATCACTGCATCAATAACTGACAGCTCTAATTGGCACAAAATAATATAGTGACGACTACGCTATCATCAGGTTGAGAAGGCTAGATGAATGCAACTTTACATCCTAAGCTATATCAACTCGCAAACCTGGGATACACGGAAATACCACTTTTTGGCGAGGGGGAATCCTATCTCTTGTATTTAGTACTTACACTTCATTACCATACTGATTCAGTCAACTATCAAACCACCTCTACATACCTGCAACAGCTGTATCACAAGCTGGCTCGTGAACTTCAGCCACCCTATCCTCCAAAGCTTCAGAATAGAACTCTCTGTTATCAAGTGCCTACTCAGACAAGACCCCCACTGACTGATCATAGCACCATTACCACTCACTCTATGATCCTGATTAATTACATTATTGCAGCCATCTATTTCAATCAAGGAGAGGGGTCTTTGATAGAATGAAGGAGTATGGTAAACCGAAACTGATACTTCTATCGGGATACATCGAAGTCGACATACCTGCTCTGGTAAGTCAACTGCTCAAGCCATTTCTAGCACCCGATACAGATTTCGTTGAGTCTAAGTTTGACCTGTCCAATGTCGATACCCCCTACGCAGCTCTCACTCAGATAGTTCAAACTGTTATTCGTAAAATCTTAGGAAAAAGAAACCAGGAACTTAATTCCTGGAGAGGTGCGATACTAAAAGCAGTTGGGCCGAATGGACACCTCATCAACGACCTTGCTCCAGATCTCGAGAGACTCATCGGAAAGCAGCCACCACTTCAGGAGCTAAAACCTCGGGATACTCTCAAACGCTTTACATCAACAATACACAATTTCCTCAAGGTTACTTTCACTCCTGACCATCCGTTTGTACTGTTACTGGTGGATTTACAATGGATCGACACCCCTACCCTAGATCTACTCGAGCATCTGCTTACCGACCCAGATATCAACCACATCCTCATTATCGGTACCATTAGTGAGAATGAGGTCACTCCCAGCCACCCGCTGATGAAATCATTAGATTCAATGCGAAATAGTGGCACTACAATTCAGACCATAGTGAACTCTCCATCGGGAGAAGATCACAGGTTTGAATTAAATAAAGAGTCCCCACGCAGAGAAGAGAAGCCATTGCAACAGTTTGATGCAGCAAAACTTGTGAAAACGATACAAAAAGTTTCACAACAATTAGAGCTTCCAAAACTGATGCAAGCACTAACGACTTATGCGTTGGAAACTTCGACTGCAGACAGGGGCCTTTTGATTGTTTCACATGATAAAATCAATACTGTAGAAGTGGAGGCTAGTGCAGACGGAAACAACATTAACGTTAAAGCAGTCCAGGCACCGATCGATAGTAATAGCTGTTCTGAAACCATTGTCACGTACGCCATACAGGCCAGACAACAGGTCATTCTCAACGATACATCTCTCCCTGGCGTGTTCAGTAATGATCTCTATTTGCAACAAAAGAGCAAGCGATCTCTGCTTTGTCTCCCCCTCCTCAGCCCAAACAATCCAGCAGGTGTGTTGTACCTGGAAAACACCCAGTCTATTGGCGCTTTCACCCCGGATAGAGTTGCACTGCTGGAGCTACTGGCAGCACAGGCAGCACAGGCAGCAATCTCATTGGAAAATGCCTCTTTATACAATGACCTCAAGGAGAGCGAAGCTAGATATCGTCAAATCATCGATACCGCAAATGAAGGCGTATGGATTCAGGATGATAACTATGTCACTACATATGCCAATGAACATATGGCACAAATGTTGGGTTATACCGCAGACGATTTGATTGGACAGAAAGCCACCGATTTCATGTTTGAAGAGGACAAAATCGAACACGCTCTTAAAATGAGCGAACGACGAAATAATAAATCTGATGTATATGAACGACGCTTGATTCACAAAGATGGAAGGTCGGTATGGATGCTGATTTCCGCTACACCTATCTTCAAAGATGGCCAGTTCAATGGTTCAGTTGCGATGCTGACTGACATAACCGAACGTATCGAAGTTGAACAGCATCTGGCTACGAGTGAGCAACTCTTCCGTACCCTGATTGAAAACTCTCCTGATCAAATCTCACGATACGATTTGAATCTACGTCGCCTGTATATCAATCCAGCACTTCAAAAGCTGTTTAAGGTACCGCTCGATCAAGCGCTCAACAAGACCTCCATGGTCTCTTCACCACTGCTCGACCCAGAAGCCTATATGGCCGTTATCCACAAAGTCATCGAAACCGAACAGGAGTGTTCCGATGAGATCGCCTTTCACAACCAGCAAGGCGAGATCGAATGGGCAAGCACACGTTTTGTACCCGAGTTTAATCTAAACGGCAAAGTCGCAACTGTACTGGTCATATCCAATGTCATCACAGAAAAATAACATGCCGAGCAGCAACGACAAGAACACCTCAACTTTCTCCAGAGCCTGGACCGGGTCAACCGGGTACTGCAAACAGAGGGAGATTTCGATCAAGTTATGAACATGGCCCTGGATGAGATTCTCGATATCTTCGAATGTGATCGCGTCCACCTGGTTTATCCCTGTAACCCGGACGCACCAAGTTGGTTTGTGCCGATTGAACGTACCAGGCCCGACTATCCAGCAACCTACCAGCTCGGCCAGAAACAGCCCATGAGTGAGCATGTTGCAAGCACCATGGCTCAGCTACTTGACTCGAATCAACCAATCAAACTAGGAGCAGATTCACAATACCCGATAACGGATATCATGCGGAAGAGACTCCATATTCGCTCTATCATGACCATGGCCCTCTACCCCATAATTGACCAGCCTTGGCAATTAGTAATGCAACAATGTTCTCATGATCGGAATTGGAACGATCAAGAGCTACGTTTGTTTGAAGAGATAGGCCACCGTCTTTCAGATGCCCTGAACTCTCGACTATCAATCCGTAACTTACGTGAGAGCGAAGAACGCTTTCGCCTGGTCTATGAAAACTCACCGGTACCGATATGGGAAGAGGACTTTTCTGCCGTCAAATCACGCCTTGATGAGCTGAAAGAGATCTGCGGTGACGACCTGGAAAGCTACCTTATTGAGCATCCTCAAGTCATTGCTGAGTGTGCAGCAATGGTACATATTATCAATATCAATAGTGCTGTCATTGAACTCCATGAGGCCAATAGCAAAGAGGAACTATTAGAAGGCCTGCCGAAGACCTTCCTTGCCGAATCCTATAACGCTTTCCGCAGAGAGCTCATCGCCCTTGCAAATGGCCAGACAGAACTGGTTTTTGACAGCGCAGTACAGACCCTGACAGGGAGACGCATTGATATCAGCCTCTCATTTTCGGTCTGTCCCGGTTATGAAAAGAGCCTGACCAAAGTATTTATCTCAACAATTGACATCACTCAGCGCAAGCAGAGCGAGGATCACATGAGGCTGGCCGCCAGTGTTTTCTCAACCAGTCAGGAGGGAATCCTGATCAGTGATGCCAATAACCGCATTATCGATGTCAATCCTGCCTTCAGTCATCTAACAGGTTACAGCCGAGATGAAGCTTTGGGCAAAAACCCCAAATTTCTCAGTGCAAATCAAAATGACCCAGCACTCTATGAAGAGATGTGGCAATCGATCAACAGCAATGGCGAGTGGCAGGGTGAACTCTACAACAAACGTAAATCCGGTGAAATCTTTCCAGAGCAGCTTTCCATCGTCGCGGTGCGTGATAAACATGGAGAACTACAGCACTATGTGGGCGCTTTTTCAGATATCAGCATGATCAAACGACACGAGGCAGATCTCGACCGCATTGCACACTATGACATGCTTACCTCTGTCGCCAACCGGCGCCTGCTCGGGGATCGCCTGGAACAGGCTATTGCCCATGCCAAACGACACACAAAAAATCTTGCCGTCTGCTATCTCGACCTCGACGGCTTCAAACCGATCAACGACCAGTTCGGTCACGAGGCTGGAGATCGTATGCTTATTGAAATCGCACGTCGACTGGAGACGATATCACGTGCCGAGGATACCGTCGCCCGCTTGGGCGGAGATGAATTCGTGCTGTTGTGGAACAATATAGGCAGTCAATCCAATTGCGCTATGGCTCTGAACCGCGTACTGATGAAAGTATCCAGTCCAATGCAGTTAGAGAATCAACCTGTATCAGTCACAGCCAGTATCGGTGTAACCCTCTACCCGGATGATAATGTGGATGCGGATAGCCTGCTACGCCATGCGGACCATGCTATGTATACAGCAAAACAGCTAGGCAAGAACCGCTACCAGATCTTTGACGCACGTCTGGAACGGCACATATCTGCACGGATTGAATTGATGGAAAAAATAGACCACGGATTGGACTGCGGCCAGTTTGAGCTCTATTACCAACCCAAAGTGGACTATACAACCTGTCAGGTGGTCGGTGTTGAAGCACTTCTACGTTGGAACGATCCGGTGCTCGGCTTGGTAGGTCCCAAGGAGTTTCTCTCGCTGATCGAAAACGATGTTCTGGCGTTCCGCATGGGATGCTGGGTGATGAAACAGGCAGTTCGTCAAGCAAAAATCTGGCACGAGCGGGGGATTACCCTGCCGATCAGCATCAATGTCTTCCCCTGTCACCTCAAGCACCACTCCTTTGTCGATGATCTGCGCAGTGCTATTGCATCGAACTGGCCGCAGATGCCGAGAAGTCAACTGATGATAGAGATTGTAGAAACTGACGACTTAGAGGAGCTTGAACCTATCGAACAGGTTATCAGAGAGTGCGTGGCGATGGGAATCGGCTTCTCCCTGGACGACTTTGGCACTGGTTACTCTTCACTTGTCTACCTGCGTCGATTAAGTATCCAAGAGCTGAAGATCGACCAATCTTTTGTGCGCGACATGCTTGAAGACCCTGATGATGAGGCAATCGTCGTCGGTGTAATCAGCCTAGGCCGGGCCTTTGGGCTACGAGTAGTCGCTGAAGGTGTTGAAACCTTAGAGCAGGCCCAGTACCTGACAAATCTCGACTGCCCCATCGTCCAGGGTAATGGGCTGGGAAAACCCATGCCTGCACACACATTAGAGCAATGGTATACAGCATTCACTAAGGAGTTGACAGAATGCCACAAATAGCGGGATTGCAGGCAATTGAGTGGAAGGAGGCGATTACCACTGGCATCGATGTCATCGACAATGAACACCACTACCTTCTAGAAATCCTGCAAGAGATAAATGAAAAACTGTTGGTAGATGACAGCGACCTTTTATTGGAGCAAGCGATCAAAAATCTACTCTGTTACGCTCTAATGCATTTTGAAACCGAAGAAGCGCTGATGCAGCGCTATAGCTATGCGGCAGCCTATCCCGATGAAGCACAGGATCATATTATCCAGCATCGGAAATTTTCTCATCGGATTGTCACTGTGCACGATCAACTGCGAGAGGGACAAAAGATTTCACGTATTGAGATAGTGGGCTTTCTTAATAACTGGCTGCAGGATCACGTCTTCGACAGAGACAAATCGTTATGCATTTTTTTGGTACAAAAAATGGGTAAATGATTTTGTCACGACACTCATGTCGATAAAAAATATAGTTGCATTAGATATCACATAAGCATTAATAATGACGTACCCATTAAACAAAATATTGAAGAACGTGGAAGCGATGATAGATCGGCGACAGAAAAATCACTACGTACTTTCTACAGATCAACTTGATTATTACAAAAATAATATCTGATCCCTACCAACCAAACTATCTTTTTTAGATCAACTGCTCGCCTGCTCATACTACCAAATCAGACATACCGTCACTCAACACGCCGATAAGAGATATTTTTATATTGGACCGAACCCTCCTATAGAACTTACTTTTTACATGCCATCCCTCATCAACCTAATACAAAACATCGCCGACTATAGGAATGGGCAACTTCTCAGGCGTTTATTTTCATCATCTGCACCTGAACCTATAAGCACAAACCCTCTCTCAACAACCCACTGATGAAAAGTAAACATCTGTAGCGTCTCAAAACCAGGTGATTTTTCCTTTAGAAATAATGTAGAATATAAGAAAATTGTAAAATACCAAAGAAATAGACCCGCCACGAGCTGTTCAGTGGCCAGTCCACTGACAGGAGTGAACGTCATGTTTACCAAAAGCCCGCTCGTTACAATTATGTTCAGCATTGCGGTCTCAGCCGCCCCAGCAACCCTCCTTGCCGAAACTACCTCTGAATCAGAATACCAGCCGACTTCAACTTCCAACCGCTTTCAAACCCCCGAGTGGATCAAGTTGCGTCGAACCGAGATGGATGCGTTGCGTGAAAAGTTTGCCTCAGAACGAGACCCCAGGATGTTTCGTCAAATGCCCAACATGAAGCCATATCAGGCTCCTCAAGTTCCAGATTGGATCGCTGATCGTCGCTCTCAAATGCCGACTACACCCCAGATACCTGCTTTTAAGACACCCGACTGGGTAGTTAAGCGTCAAGCACAACAACAATCCATGCCGCAAATGCCTGCTTTTGAGACACCCGAGTGGGTAGTTGAGCGTCGAGCACAACATCAATCCATGCCGCAAATGCCTGCTTTTGAGACACCCGAGTGGGTAGTTAAGCGTCAAGCACAACAACAATCCATGCCGCAGATGCCTGCTTTTGAGACACCCGAGTGGCTAGTTGAGCGTCGAGCACAACATCAATCCATGCAGCAGATGCCTGCTTTTGAGACACCTGAGTGGGTAGTTAAACGTCGAGCACAACATCAATCCATGCAGCAGATGCCTGCTTTTGAGACTCCCGAGTGGGTAGTTAAACGTCGAGCGCAACATCAATCCATGCAGCAGATGCCTGCTTTTGAGACTCCCGAGTGGGTAGTTAAGCGTAGAGCGCAACATCAATCCATGCCGCAGATGCCTGCTTTTGAGACACCCGAATGGGTAGTTAAGCGTAGAGCGCAACATCAATCCATGCAGCAGATGCCTGCTTTTGAACGCCACCAACTACCTGAGTGGGTCAAAGAGAGGCGCGCCAAAATGGCAACGGCCCCCCGTACACAACACGACTTTTGGCAACCAGACACTGCGCCCTATGCGGCTCCTGCTTCATCTCAGGCCGGCATACCCGTACATGGCTCACCAGTCTGGGGTGCACCCGCCCCATACTATGGCCGTCCATACCATAACAACGGTTGGGGAGGTTCAAATTGGGGACCTTTCGACGCCATGGGAGACATGTTTGGCGACATGGACATGGATTTCAGTATCAGCATGAAAGGCTCAGGGCGTGGCCATGGTTACGGAGATGGACGTGGCTATAACGGTTATGGTCATGGCCCTTACGCATGGCCAGCACCGCTCACCACTGATACCGCCACTCAGGTTGCTACTGCAGCCAATGCTGAACCAGCACCGATCGCTGACGAATCCCCAGTCAAAACCGATAGTGATGCAGATGGCGTGCTGGATGTTGCAGACATTTGTCCTGATTCTGCAGCCGGTGTCGTCGTTGATGGTTTAGGTTGTGAAGAGTCAGCATCCATCGTCTTGCGCGGTGTCAACTTCAAGACCGATTCCGATGAGTTGACCGATAGCTCTATTGAAATTCTTGATCGGGTAGCCAACACCCTGATTGCAAACCCAACTGTTGTGGTTGAGATTGCCGGTCATACCGACAGCGACGCTGATGAGGTATACAACAAGGATCTATCACAACGCCGAGCTGAGACGGTAATGGCCTATCTTACAGACAAAGGCGTTGTTGCCGACAATATGAGCGCCATGGGGTATGGTGAAGAGCAGCCAATTGCCTCAAATGAGACATCTGAAGGCAAAGCACAGAACCGACGTGTCGAACTTATCCGCAGTAAGTAAATAGTCTCGCAGGGGGCGTATTTCGCGCCTCCTGATCTAGGCCCTAGCCAACAAATTAAGGTGCTTCAGTACTTTGTGTGAACTTGGCTTGCTCGAGTAAAACTTTATACTTATAGCCAGAGCCTATATCAATATTATTCCGAACCACACCGCTAGCAGTTACCAGCTCTCCTGGTGAGACCATTTCATCTGAGGTAGCAATCAGCTTATCATTTGGCTTGGTACCCGTACCGTCCTGCAATGTAATCCAGTTCTTGCCCATGATATTCGGATTAACCTTAACAACCTTTGCTCGCAATTCCACGATTGTGTCCTTTAGTCTGGTTGCATTCTCCTGAATCCCAGCTATCGTCATACCGCCTGAGAGTGGATCAATATCACCAGGCTCTGGGGCTTTGACTGAAGCTGACTGAGGAGCCACCATAGCCCCTTCTGCCTCTCCTTTTCCAGCCACTGAGCTGTGAAGGCTATCCATATCCATGTCACCTACCCGGTTCGCCTTCTGTACAAAAATGATGGACTCAAAAGTTCTATCCAGGGTTTTACTGTAAAAGTCCTTCATCTCCATGCCACCTGAAAACTCAATCTCATCCCCGGCGACTATTGCCAGATGAGTGGTTGCAATCCAAATATTCTCTTGTTGGAGCTGCACATAGGTATAACTGCCTACATCGATGACATTTTTAACCGTACCCGTTCCTGTACCAACCTCATCAGCTGATGTCGCCAGGCTAGTAAACAGAAGAACTGCTGTCACGAATGATCTGAAGTTATACATAATTATCCCTTCAATAAGATTGAGCAAGGCTTATCCCGGAAACCTCTTGATAGGTCTTGGCCAAAAGATCTCAACGGTAGACTAATATTTGCTATGTTTTTATTCTGGTTGAGTGCAAATACCAAAGCAACGAGATATAGGCACACTGATAGTTCTGTAGCTATTCTATTATTATCTATTGTCACCGAATCCTCTGACATTGATTCGATACCATGCTGGGTTCCTGAGACGCAGGAGTTAAGCTACCATACACTTAAGCGTACTCGATCAGCACCTCTATTACAAAACAATAGCTGACATTTGAACCACCGGGAGGATAAAAGTGAGCCTTAAACCAAAAACTGGTTTTCCCAATCTTAGATATCAGCCAGAATTTTGTCTGACACCGATAATTATAATATTAGCATTGATTACATTAGTTTCTGGCTGCGCCTCTCGCGTTCCCTCTTCCAGCGAACAAGCTCAAGCAGAGAATTTCGTTTGGCCTGCACCGCCAGCAAAACCGAGAATTCGCTACATTGGCTCACTTAAATCTTCTGAATCACTAACTGCTGAGAGTAAACAGAGTTTGCGTGACTGGTTCCTTGGAAAAAAAGAGGAGAAGCCCCTGGAATTAATCAAACCCTATGGTGTTCACAGTGACTCGCAAGGGCGAGTATATGTAGCTGATACAGGTATAGCAGGACTTGTGGTATTTGACCGCAAAATACAAAATTTAACCTATTGGGGTACTACTGGTCCTGGCGCATTAAAAAAGCCAACAGGTATTACATCTGATGCTCAAGGCAATGTTTACGTGAGCGATGTTATAGATCATCGCGTGGTCATTTATGATAAAAATGGAAGTTTTATAAATGCATATGGCGGCAAGGATATCTTAACTTCACCTGTCGGCCTTGCCTTCAACGATGAAACTCAGCAACTTTATGTCGTCGACTCAAAGAAGCACCAAGTAATTGTTTTTAATAAGGATGGTGGAATTGATTTCACCATTGGCGAACGCGGTGGCGACTCTGGTAAATTTAACTTTCCTACCAATATTGCCATGGATAAAAATGGAGTAATCTACATCTCTGACACGATGAACTTTCGTGTTCAGATATTTGACCAAGCAGGTACATACCTAAGAAGTTTTGGGAAACTCGGAGACAGACGAGGCCAATTTAGTCGACTTAAAGGTATTGGAATCGATAGTGATGGCCACATCTATACCGTGGATGCTGCTTTCAATAATGTGCAGATTTTTAATCCGGATGGCAAACTGATGTTGACTCTGGGCCAGTCCGGCACTGGGCCAGGAGGGTTTTATCTACCTGCCGGCGCTCATGTAGACCAAAACAATCACATCTTTATTGCTGACCAGTTGAACCAGCGAATCGAGATGTTTGAGTATCTGAAAAATGGTCAAGAACCCTAGTGGGTAGGACCACTATTTCGGTATTATTCATCCGAACCATTAGTTGATATACCATATGCTGGAGTTCAGCCTATTGTTGTCAGCGTTAATTAGATTGCAGAACATACTTAACTTCCATTAGTGGCAATAGTGAAGATTTATTTCTATTTATCTTTAACTAGTAGATTCATCGTTGAGACATTTAGATCAATAAATACCAAGTAATTTACTTAATATTTATTTCCCTCCTACTTTGCAAATCAATTACCTGCTGATTGTTGGCAACATGTCATTTAGTTCCCCAAAAACATTGACGTTCTTTGAATACTGACATAGGATTGTTATTAATGTGGGAATTTTATCCCATTTCTTAAGCAAACCTTAAGAAAGCCTCAGAACTGCTGATCTACAAAGCAGCCCAGGCGAAAAAGCAGTAGAAGCACCCTAAGCAGTAAAAATTAGAACTAAATATTCAGCACTAAAAAGGAGCTGGTGCATCATCCATTACCTTTCGGGAGGATTGGAATGAGGAACACAGCAACCAAGGCATTACTACTGGCCTTCTTCACCCTATTCGTCACATCATCATTTGCAGATATTGCCGGTACATCTCACGACCTGACGAGTCAGACGACTCTATTGACCAATGCAGGTAACACTCAAATATGTGCTTACTGTCATACTCCACATAACGCCAGTACAACTAACAACACAACACCTTTGTGGAATCATGAGGACACCACAGCAACCTACACTATGTACAGCAGTCCATCTCTTGATATGACAATTGCAGGCTCACCATCAGGTGTCTCGCTTGCGTGTCTTAGCTGTCATGATGGATCTGTTGCAGCAGATCAATTAATTAACTTTCCGAGCGGTGTAACCGCTGCGCAAGGTGTATTCACTTTGGGTGACAGTCTTGGTACTGACCTGAGTAATGATCATCCGATCTCCCTCACCTACAACTCCACACAGGATACTGATTTCGTTGCCGCGGTAAATTCCCAGGTCAACGGCTTGCAACTGTTTGGTACAGGCGGTGATCAGGTCGAATGCGGTACTTGCCACTCTGTTCATGACAATACCAATCAGCCTTTTCTACGCTTAAGCAATGCCGGTAGTGCGTTATGCCTGGCATGTCACATTAAGTAGTATTACTGCGAAATAGTCGCATGATCTGCCTAGCAGACAAGCTGAGCAGGATAGCCAGGGTTATGCTTATAACCCTGGTTACATCCTGTATTCTATTGATTGCTGCTTGCAGTACTGAGACCAAGAAGCTTTTCTTCGATATACAGCCTCCTACAGCCAAAGATCTGGCTGAAGAAGAATTAAAAAGACAGGCTGCTTTGATTGAATCGCAAACAATTGAACTAAAACAGAGCCATTCTGGAAATATGAGTGGCACACTCTTTTTACTGCCAGAAGACAATGCACCCAGACCTGACATTGAGTCAATCAAAGAGTGGGACAAGGTAAAGAAAATATTACCTAAAGATGATGAGAAAAATATTGACTGGTCAGATGCTTTAGAGAATGGTTTGATTCGACCTCGTCCAGGTAAGGATCCAAAAACATTGTGGGCCACTGCCTTCCAATGGGATTTTATAATTAAAGCCGAAGAGCGTGAGGACGATGCATTCTTTCCCCACTCTGCACACACTGTTTGGCTTGGTTGTAAAAATTGTCATAACCCAACGCTATATCCCTACAAAAGAAACCCTGCAACCATGAAAGAGATGAAGCGAGGGGCATCTTGTGGAGCATGTCACGGCAAGAAGAAAGTATCTTTCTCTCTCAAAGCATGTGATCGCTGCCATATAAACGATGATGACGAGGAAGAAGAAGAAGAAGACGGCGACGACTGACTTATAACAATATATTAATTTCGTTTTATGGGTAAATAATTGGTGAGCTTATGTGTACTAATCAGACCATAAGTATTACGACACTCAGCCGTCGTGTGTTGACTCATGGCAAGGTATCAAAACGCCAAAGTAGCACTCCTACAACAAGTTTTGATAACGCAGTCCGTGTGCCAACACACCACGGACTGCCGCTAAAATTCAATAGGTTAGGGGCTACAAGAATGACTCAGCTCAGTGTTGCGGCTCTTGACAAGGGAGGGGCCATTCCATCCTTAGGTCCGTTAACGGCACACCCCTGTGCCACTCCTACCAGCGACCCGCGCCTTGATCTGAACCATTCTTGTAGCCCTGAGTGTAGTAACACTTATGGTCTGATTAGTAAGTACAGTTGTATTCTACTATCGTCATTGATAATTCTTTTTGCGTGCTGCTCAGCGCTTAGTGCTGCTCCGGGAGATATTCAGTACACCCGTGAAGGTGGTGATCCAGAAAAACTTAAATCATTTCCACCATCAATTTTCCCTCATTGGATACATCGTATCAACTACCGTTGTGATGCCTGCCACAATACTTTATTTGAAATGAAGACAGGCACCACAACGATCAACAAAGATCTGATGAAAGAAGGCAAAGTCTGCGCCACTTGTCATAATGGTACAGAGGCCTTTGACGACGATTTTGCGAATTGTAATCGCTGTCATTTGATAAAAGAGAAGTAGTAGTATGCTTCCGTGGGAGATCATGCAAAAGAACATGATATCTCCTAGTTGTGGGCGTTTACTGATTACTCTCATCTGCATATGGAGCACTAACCTTTCAGCAGAGCTTGGTGATAATCTTGGGCTTTATCCAACAGAGTTAGATGCTATTGTAAAATTTGATGGCACTAAGAGGCGCAATGGCAGTAATTCTCGTGAAACAGAGTGGGAAGCCGGGCTGAGGATTGGGCAGATGGGCTACCTGCTGGACCAAAAAATTGCCTGGTTCCTTTTTGACATCGAGCCTGTATATACCTGGTCCGAGTTCGACTCAGATCAGTCACGACAGGAGAACGATGGAGAATTTCTAAACTATCTGTTGCAGACAAGTCTGCTAAGTGGCACTCCTGGCACATTTGGTTTAGATATGTCAGCTCAAAAAAGCTCTAATCTCAACACCGGTTCCCTGGGTAGCCGTTTTGATACAGTAATTGATACTAAAAGTGGCACATTACATTGGAAAAATCCTGCTTTCCCTTCAAGCCTTACCTATCAAGAGAGAACCTTTGATGAAGAGTTTCAATCAAGTTTAAACAGCTCTATTACAGAACGTGATGAGTTAATGAAGAGCTGGATTTTAAAAGGACGTAGCAGCAAACTAAATATCCATCTGGAGCGTAGTGAACTTGATGATAGAATCGCCACCCGTGACCAAGACTATAAACTCGACAGAGGAAATGTTTCGCATAATCTGTTTTGGGGTAAAAACAGCCAACTGCACTCCATTGCAACCTATTATGATCGAACAGGATTTAATGAAAACAAGCGATTGAGTATCGATGAGACAGCGAGAATTCAGCACCTGAACAACCTTTATAGTCGCACATCCTATCACTATCAGTCGATCACACAGAGTATTGATAGTATAGAACATGGTGGTGACTTTGAACTGCACCACAGGCTTTATAAAAATATAGATACGATTGCCCATATCAATATCAATAGTCGTGAATCTGATAATTTGGACGAAGATCGATGGCGTCTCGGTATGGAGACACAGTACACGAAAAATAAACTTTTAGGCGCAAATGTTAGAGCTGGTCTGCGCGCCTCCTATCAGGAAACTGATCGTATTTCCAAACTGAGCACTATTGACATCTTCGATGAGAGTAAAGCAGTACCGCTGACAGGCGCAGTGATTCTTGATCAGCGCTTTATCATAGCCAGCACAATTATAGTAACCGATAGCAATGGAGTGGTTGTATATAACGAGAATACTGATTACACAACGATTCAACTATCTGGTGATCTTACACAGTTGCAAACTATTCCTGGAGGACGAATTAATTCTGGCGATACAATACTTGTAAGCTACCAGGCACAGCAACTTCCTTCTCAGGAGTTCTCTACTACTTTTACCAATTACCACTTCTCAATAGACTACGACTGGATAAGATTGTCCCATTCCGACAGTCAGTCAGATGACAAACTTATTTCGGGTGCTAGTGAAAGTTTTCTGCAGAATACACGTAACACTTTCACTGACCTGGAGTTTCGATTCAAACCTTTAGGTATAGATACGGTACTAGGTGCAGAACGCCGTTATACTCTGTCAGGCGGATTCGAATCAACAGCATATACATTGAGCCAATTTTTTAATTGGACATCGTCATGGAACAACAGAAAAAAGGGCGTAATTTGGAATCTCAATGCCACCCAATCATTCATCGAACAGGAATCACTGGACACGGATCTCTACCGTATTGATCTCACTGCTAATTGGCAAGTGAGTCGTAACTTCAATATCCGTCCAACAATAAGTGCGTGGAAAAGAGAGGATAGAGGAAGCGCAATAACAGGCGGATTCAGAGAGGACCAATTCATCACCGCAGGCCTTTGGGCTCAATGGCGATATCGTAAACTTGAACTGGATTTCAACTATCATCATAACAGACGTGAAATTACCAGCACACAGAATAATGGAAAAACCGAAACTATCGATGACAGATTGATGTTTACACTGAGGCGGAGAATCCTGTGAACAGATTTCTTATCGCAACACTTTTACTGCTCTTATATGCCTGTTCTTCAACAGGCCCAACACCACTGGTCAAGACTGATCAAACTCCCCGTCTGGTATGGCCGGCTGCTCCTGAGATATCAAGAGTAGAGTTCATTACCACTTTTCATAACCCAAATGACCTGGGTATCGAAAAATCGTTCATTCGAAAAGTAGTCGAGTTTTTCACAGGTAGTGAAGAACAGAGTTTGTCCCGCCCCTACGCTGTAGCCGTTCACAAAAACAGAGTAGCCATTGCTGATCCAGATGCAACGACTATACATATTTATGATTTAGATTCTCAGTCATATATAAGCTTCAATTCGGCCGGAGAATACCCCTTTGAATCTCCAATCGGGGTTGCAATTGATACTAATCGACTATTCGTAGCAGATTCTAAATTGAATAAAGTATTTGTTTTGAATAGCAACAACGAAATTGTAAAGGTTATAAATAACTTTTCCCGTCCAACGAGCCTAACCATTAACTCGACATTAAGACATCTATATATTTCAGACACTCTAGCGCATACGATACATGTCTATGATTATGATGGTAATTTTCTATACAAGATTGGTAAGCGTGGAGACCAGGATAGTATGTTTAACTATCCTACACATTTGGCATTTTCCAATAATAGACTGATTGTCAATGACACCATGAATTTTCGCATTCAGTCCTTTGATGACAGTGGCCGACATATACACAGTTTCGGTAAGCAGGGGGATGCTTCAGGTTTTTTCACCCAATCAAAAGGCATCACAGTAGACTCTGACGGCCATATCTACGTAGCAGATGCCCTCGCAAATCGCATTCAGATATTTGATCAAAATGGTAATTTTTTACTTGAGTTCGGCAAATCAGGTGACAAACCCGGCGAGTTTTATATGCCTTCCGGGATAACAGTCTGGGATGACAAAATCTTTGTTGCCGACTCTTATAATCAACGCATCCAGGTTTTTCAATACCTGAAGGTGGATGAGTGACATGCATAAGATCTATCTTCTCTTTATATTGCTGATGATAGCTTCCAATACCACCCAAGGTGGTGTGGCTGATACACTACACAACCTATCGACATCAGGACCTGGCTTGGTAAAGAGTCAAACAGAGGATCGTATCTGTATATTTTGTCATACGCCTCACGCATCAGCCCCAGACTCACCTCTATGGAACAGATCATCGGGAGGAGGATATATAGACTACCAGAGTAGTACCAAAGATGCAGAAGCGGGCGTTATGAGTTCATCCTCTGTGTTATGCCTCTCATGCCATGATGGCACTATCGCCTTGGGTAATATGATTAATCCTGGCGTCACCAATGACCTCGGTAATACATTCATCACTGGCCGATCATTGGTCGGCACAAACCTCTCAGATGATCACCCGGTATCTATTTTTTATACTCCAGGTCTTCTATCAACAGACCCTGACTTGGCCCACCCCAATAACGTTGACCTGCCACTCAGTAATAATGAACTGCACTGCTCCACTTGTCATGATGCACATGAAAACATCCATCCACCATTTCTCCACAAATCCACGTTAAACGGTGAATTGTGTACCACATGCCATCTACACTCCGGTACTGGCTGGGACTGGGTCAGCAGTTCCCATGCAACCTCAAACGCCACAGCTCAGGGAGCAAATCCCTGGTCTGAGCGTAAACCAGAGTGGAGAGGCCTGACTGTACAGGAGAACGCCTGTATGAATTGTCATGCACCTCATAATGCAACAACACCAGAACGACTACTAAAAAACAGCGAAGAGAATACCTGTTACCTATGCCACAACGGAACAGTCGCACAGACTGACATAATGAGTGAACAGCAAAAGTTCTATCACCACCCGGTAGAACAGACGCCGAGCATTGATCACGACTCCTTACGTATAGAGAACCCTCTGACTATGTCTCTTCACGTAGAGTGTGAAGATTGCCACAACCCCCATGCAAGCTTTAATTCACCACCCTTGATCTCTTTCAACCCGACCAACCCACTCGGTGGTAATCACTCAACTGCACCACTAATCAACGGCAGCATGGCAGGTGTATCAGGTATTGACATCAATGGCAGCTTAAAACCAGAAGCGGACTACGAATATGAAGTCTGCTTCAAGTGCCACGGCGTACCAGGTAAAAGCGCTTGCGATACCCAGCGCTGCTCCACAGCAAACAGCTACAATATGGTACGTGCAGATGGCATATATAATATTCGAGATAAAGTTAATTCAGGTAATCCCTCTCTGGTCTCCTATCACCCAATAGAGCTAAACAACCCCACAAACAATAGCGAGGTGCCCAGCCTGCGCAATGATATTCCCCTGACTACCACCAGTGGGCAGATCTATTGCAGTGATTGCCACAGCAGTAATGCATCTCCTGCTGCAGGCGGAGTGGACCCAGCCGGACCACACGGATCTACCCATGAAGGTATATTGGCGCAAAATTATGATTGGGATCCGGTCAATGCTACATCACTCTCAAACGAACTCTGTTTTAAATGCCACGATTCCGGCAATCTCTATACCGACCAAACCTTTCCTCATACCAAACACGTTCTTGACGAAAATTTTGGCTGTATCAACTGTCATGACCCACACGGCTCTGCATCTAGCCCTCACTTAATTAACTTTCTAACATCATCCAATGTAGCGGGTCAGGTCAGGGAGATTACTGGTGCTGGTGTTTATAACGAACCAACCTGGTTAGACAATGGCGTACACAATGGTGTCTGCTGGCTCAATTGTCATGGGGTAGTACATACTGGTTATGATTATTAAGCATCCTATGCTCACACTACTTTTGAGAAATTTCGTGGCCGATTACTCACGTCATTTTACTTGGGGTTAAACTATGAAACTTGTCGCTCAGATATTGGCGCTTCTCACACTTCTCATAGCTGTTACTTCTATAGCAAATGCCAACCCATCCCCTGCTTTTGAAGGCAGAAAGCTCTATATATCTCACTGCATGATATGCCATGGTATGGATGGAAAAGGCGATGGTCCTCTAGCAGTTAGAATCGACATTGAAGCAGAGGATCTCATCAGTTATGTACCAACTAAAAGTGACTATCAACTTCAAAAAATAATTACAGGTGACAGGAAATCACCCAAATCCCTACGTTCAGGGCACGGTAAAATTAGTGAGGATATGCCAAAATGGAAAGATATTCTCAAGCCGAACCAGATCACCTCACTAATCGCCTATCTTCGTTTTCTCAGCACAACAAAACACAATCTGAGTGGAGATCCTGAATTGGGCTATGAGGTATATCAGCGCTATTGCTCGATCTGTCATGGAGTTGATGGTGGAGGTAATGGCGCTTTAACAAAACTCATCGGTGTAAAACCCATTGATCTTACCAACCCTCAAAAAACTGACACTATCAGCAATCGATCCCTTGCTGATCAGATTCTTGAAGGGAAAGGGGATTATATGCCCGCATGGAGAGATATTCTTACAGAAAAGGAGGTCGATGGTGTTGTCAGTTATATCAGGCTGCTTTACCAGGTATGGGCTCATCTGGAGAATGGAGGTCTAGTGGTGGTTATGAGTTACCCAGTCACAGATAATAATAGTCCATCTCAATCTTTATTGAGCGATGGCACATGCTCAAGCAAAGTTAACCTTTCCGAAAAGGGCAAATCCGAAGCATTAAAAATCGGTAGACTATTTCGCTCCAGGGATATTGCAATTGATAGTGTGCTAACCAGTCCCCACTGCCTGGCAAAAGAGAGTGCACTCTCTGCATTCGGGCGTGCTGAATCATTTGATTATCTGGCATCGCGGGAGAAACTTCCTGATGAGCAATCAGTTTCTTATACTTCCCAGCTTGAAAGCCGTATCGGCAACTATAGAGGAAAGGGCAATCTTATTATTTTTACCCACCAATCAATTATCAAAGAGATATCATTTAAAAAACTAAAGGAAGGGTACTTTCTAGTTTTAAAACCGATGGGTAACGACGAGTATGAGGAGTTTGGAATCTATAAGCTAAATCAATAAGATGTAGGGTGCGCTCCTGGCGCACCACTAGATCACGAGGTCAGTGAAATCTACCAACTATCTCATTAGCATTCAGCGATATACAATTCGTCTTGCATCAAACAGGGATTTCATCTCAACACTGCATTGAGACTTCTGATCACAGATCACTGCTTTAACCAGCCTCTCAGCACCCACACGACTACTTGGTTTACGCCAGATAGGGATCAGCTTTGTTGAACTATCCTGATAATCCCCTTCCATGATCAGGGGGTCATTATAGATACTAGTCAGGTTTTCGCAGCGAATATAGAGAACATCGTTGTGGCCACTGGCATAATCGCATACCCACCGCTGCTGGTCAGCATCGTTGAATATTGGGTTATGATACTGATCACTTGCCATACCATTGAACGACATAGTAGAGAGCAACAGTGCCAAACTGAGGAAAAGTGATTGTGCTTTGAACCTTGTGTACATCTTTCAACCCCTATCATGCTATAGGAGTTCGAAACGACAAGACGCACAACACATGGTTATTGGTCTGAATACGCCACCAGTTCTTTTCAACTGGCTCATATCACGGTTTCGGTAATCCATCGGTCATAGGCAGTCAAACCGCCCTTAGACTGTGATTTTGCGTCCCTACCTTTCAGCAGGTTTGCCTTTTCGAACACGCTTAGAAGCAGATCATACTTGCTTCTGTAGCCTATAACGACCTGAAACCTCAAAACTTTAACGTTTGCTATAGGACTTCAACCAGTCAGAAATCATATCAATGAGCAGCTATTTACCGACCTGGCACAGCGCGCAAGCACAATACTTTTACATAAATTACAATATGTTGCGCAGCATAGCTTAGACAATTTTTTTTAACTTAACACGGTATATCAGCAGCCATCTGACCACTGGGCAGAATCAAGATAAGCATTGTAATCGACAAGCCAGACACTTAGGATCTGCTAACACTAGTGTGGTGCGTCATACTACAAATTGCGCGATGCCATCGCGAAAAGACCAATCAATGTCATGGTTTTCTGCGATTGTAATCAATACGTTCCCCGGATCTATTCCAGGGTCGTTGGCAAGATTTTCAACACATTTTTTATAAAAAGCCTGTTTTGCCTTGTTTGATCGTCCTGCACGCATTATGAGATACATCATCACCCTATCACCATCGCGTTCCTGATATTGCAGACAATGGGGCTCAACCTCATGAACAATCTGGTAGCGATCATCATCGGGAAAGTCCATGGTTTCAATGACCGCAGAGTTTATGCCATCAGTGACCGCTTTAATATATTCTGCTGACTTACCCTTAAGTATAGAAATATTGACTAACGGCATAGGAGAACCCCTTTAGTTAATAGGCCAGACTAAAGAATAGCAGACTTATCTCTCAACTCTTTTTTTCATCTGATAACCCCAGTTAACATGATGATAATTTGCACATTCAAGCAGAGATGTCACGCCTAAAACATTACCAACTTCAAATTCATGTGCTGAATATACAAAATGCCCATCAAAGCCGAAACGGTGGTTATGATTGGCCTCATCTATAACCCTCTGATCAATTTTGGACTTCTTTTAATCCAGCAGCTAACCTTGCATATACTAAGCAGACGATAAGTATCAAGGGGGGTAATCTCATCCCACAGAGTTGCTCACCCCTTTCCGGGCATCATCTCGCGATATCGAGGAGTATCACAATGAAAATAACAGGTCGTGCCATTTTGGCTGCCATAATCATAGGCGCTTTTGCAATTGGTGAACTACAAGCAGCCACCGAATGGAATGTTTCCCTCTGGGGCAAACGCCGTGCATTTACTGAGAATGTTGAAAAATTAGCTGAACTGGTTGAAGCCAAGACCAAGGGTGAGTTTAAACTGAATATCTCCTATGGCGGTCTCTCCAAGTCCCGTGAAAATCTGGATGGTATCTCATTTGGCGCTTTTGAAATGGCTCAATTCTGCTCTTTCTACCATACTGCCAAGAACCCCACGATTACAGTTACTGAACTGCCCTTTTCCCGCAACATCTCATTAGCCCGGGTAACCGAAATCTACACAGAAGTCTTTAAACACCCCATTGTTAAAAAGGATTTGGCACGCTGGAATGCCACCCTGCTGATGCCCACTCCGCTACCTCAATACAACATCGTCAGTAAGAGCGATGCCATTCAGGAACTGGCTGACTTCAAGGGCCTTCGGGTACGTGGCCCTGGGGGCATCATGGGTGTTCTGGGCAAACTGGGAGCAGTCAAAACAGGCGTTCCATTCTCCGAAGTTCGTCAGTCCATGGATTCAGGTGTAATCGATGCTGCCTCCTTCGCCCCCCATGCCCATCTGGCAACAAAATCCTACAAGGTAGGCAAATGGTATACCACAAACCTGAACCTGGGATCAGCCAATTGCCCTGTTGTAGTCAACACTGATGCCCTTAACAGCCTGAAACCGGTACATCGGGATGCACTGCTTGGTTCAGTCGATGAAGCTCTGGCCTATTACGTCAAGAACTACAATGAAAACACCACGGGTAAGTATCAGGCGGCTGTGACAGATGAGGGTCTCACAAAAGTGACCTTCACTGCAGAGCAGACTGCCGAATTGAATAAGCTCTCCGAGTCGGTGAGAGCAGAGTGGATCAAGAACAATGCGGCGCAATTCGATTCCCAGAAACTGTTCGATTTTACCGCTGCCCTGTTTGCGAAATAGACCAAAGGGAGACGGCGACCTCCAATCGACTGACCAGAAAATAGCTGACTGACAATAATTGCAGCTATAACAGCAAAGGCACTCATGTCCAATTCTGCAACAATACTGAATGACGATTCGCGATTAAGCCTCGCGGATCGCCTCTTCTTTAAACTCGAGTCGCTGCTTAATTTAATTGGTGGCATAGCCATATTACTGCTGGTTCTCCTCGCCACCACTAACGTGCTTGGACGCTGGCTTTTCTCTCTGCCGATCGACGGCTATGTCGACTGGGTTGAGCAGGCCATGGCTTTCATCGCTTTTCTCGGTATTGCCTATACCAAACGTCTTGGTGGCCATATCAGAATGGACATACTGATCAGCCGCCTTCATGGGCGGATTCTTTGGTTTGCCGAGGTACTATCTGTATGCCTGATGCTGATGGTCACTCTTGTGCTCATTTACGGCTCCTATCTCCATTTCTGGCGTGCATATGATATCGGCGACTCATCGCTGGACATCAATTTACCCACCTGGCCGGCAAAACTGGTCGTACCTCTGGCATTGACAGTTTTGGCCTTAAGATTGATTTTACAAATTTGGGGATATGCACGAGCTATCAGAGATGACGGCGATCATCCTGTGGCAGTGCCGTTGATTGAAAATGCCGCCACAGTTGCTGCCAAAGAGGCAGAGGCTCTGATGGGCGATATTAAAGAGAGTGGGAATCGCTCATGAGCTTGTTTGAAACCATGGCGAACATGGATTCAATCAGTATCGGATTATGGGTTACAGGCGCAATGCTGCTGTTCGTCATAATCGGCGTAAGAGTTGCCTTCGCCGCTGCTCTGGCTGGCTTTCTCGGCCTGTTGTGGATCTTCTCTGCGAAGATGGGATTTGAAAAAGGCTTCGGTGTCGCTGTCAAAATGGCTGGCACCATTCCTCACTCAAAAGTCTCTACTCTGGCACTCTCATTGATTCCCACCTTCATTTTAATTGGCTTCCTCGCTTATCACGCCGGTCTGACAAGAGCACTATTTGAAGCAGCAAAACGCTGGCTCGGCTGGCTACCAGGCGGGATGGGGGTAGCCACGGTATTTTCCACCGCTGGGTTTGCCGCCGTCTCCGGCGCCTCTGTCGCCACCTCGGCAGTATTCGCACGCATTGCAGTACCCGAGATGCTGAAACTTGGCTATGACAAACGTTTCGCTGCAGGGGTAGTGGCTGCCGGTGGCACATTGGCCTCCTTGATCCCACCTTCGGCGATTCTTGTGATTTACGCGATCATCGTTGAGCAGGATGTAGGGGCGCTGCTGATGGCCGGATTTCTTCCCGGTGCCGTCTCCGCGCTCATTTATGGCGGATTGGTGATTCTACTCGCCAAGACGCGCAAGAATTTTGGCCCACCCATCACCGGTTTTTCATGGAAGCAGCGATTTCAATCCCTCCCCGGTGCACTACCCATCTTCTTTGTGATCAGCATAATTGTGGTGTGTATCTATGGTGGTGTGGGCACCCCCACTGAAGCCGGTGCACTTGGAGCATTCATCATACTCTGCATAGCAATCTATCGAGGTGCACGCTGGACAGAGATAAAAAATTCGTTAATGGAAACCGCCAAATTGACGGTGATGATTTTCACCATCATCTGGGGTGTATTGCTCTATGTAAGATTTCTCGGCTTTGCCGACCTCCCCAGCGCATTCTCAGACTGGATCACCAGTCTGGATCAAAGCCCGATGCTAACCCTGCTACTCATCCTTTGTGCCTATGCACTACTCGGCATGTTCATGGATGCCATCGGTATGCTGCTGTTAACGCTGCCGGTGGTCTACCCCGCAGTGATTGCCTTGAATGGGGGAGAGGCCGTCACTGCAGCTGAATCCGCATTCGGTGTCTCCGGTGTCGGCTGTTCCATATGGTTTGGCATTATCGTCGTAAAAATGGCAGAACTATGTCTGATCACCCCGCCTATCGGATTGAACTGCTTTGTGGTGGCAGGAGTACGCCCGGAGTGCACGGTTCAGGATGTGTTTCGAGGTTGCATCCCATTCTTCATTGCCGACGTAATCACTATCGGAACCTTGATCGCCTTGCCAAATATCGTGCTCTGGTTACCAGGACAAATTGGCTACACTTAACCTCACGTCCTTATAAGGGTCTCGGGAAGGCGCTTCGCGCGCACCCTCTCCCCAACCCCTCTCCCGTAAAGGGAGAGGGGCTTTCAGAGTAGCCGTAGGGTGGGGCCATGCCCCACCATTAAGTGCTGAAACGCACAGACCCTTCCTTTCTCGTGTACCAAAATCTATTTTCAAGTTTACCCTGCCTGCATTTGCAACACCCTCTTGCGAGAAGGAAGAGAGGGAGTTCAACAACACCATCATCCAGACCATTACTCAGCACAACAAGAATTGATCGGATCGTACCGCATAGGATTCAGTGTCATGAGCGCTTCGTGCGCACCCTCTCCCCAACCCCTCTCCCGTAAAGGGAGAGGGGCTTTTAGAGTAGCCGTAGGGTGGGGCCATGCCCCACCATGAAGTGCTGAAACGTGCAGCTCCTCGCTTTCTCATGCGCCAAAATCTATTTTCCAATTTTCCCAGCTTGCATTTGCAACACCCTCTTGCGAGAAGGAAGAGAGGGAGTTCAACAACACCATCATCCAGACCATTACTCAGCACAACAAGAATTGATCGGATCGTACCGCATAGGATTCAGTGTCATGAGCGCTTCGTGCGCACCCTCTCCCCAACCCCTCTCCCGTAAAGGGAGAGGGGCTTTTAGAGTAGCCGTAGGGTGGGGCCATGCCCCACCATGAAGTGCTGAAACGTGCAGCTCCTCGCTTTCTCATGCGCCAAAATCTATTTTCCAATTTTCCCAGCTTGCATTTGCAACACCCTCTTGCGAGAAGGAAGAGAGGGAGTTCAACAACACCATCATCCAGACCATTACTCAGCACAACAAGAATTGATCG
>JBEVWG010000038.1:0-2937 GCA_040506705.1 Candidatus Thiodiazotropha sp. 6PLUC1 | reverse complement strand
AGAAGGAAGAGAGGGAGTTCAACAACACCATCATCCAGACCATTACTCAGCACAACAAGAATTGATCGGATCGTACCGCATAGGATTCAGTTTCATAAGCGCTTCGCGCGCACCCTCTCCCCAACCCCTCTCCCGTAAAGGGAGAGGGGCTTTAGAGTAGCCGTAGGGTGGGGCCATGCCCCACCAAGAAGTGCTGAAACGGACTGACCCTTGCTTTCTCATGTACCAAAATCTATTTTCAAGTTTACCCTGCCTGCATTTGCAACACCCTCTTGCGAGAAGGAAGAGAGGGAGTTCAACAACACCATCATCCAGACCATTACTCAGCACAACAAGAATTGATCGGATCGTACCGCATAGGATTCAGTGTCATGAGCGCTTCGTGCGCACCCTCTCCCCAACCCCTCTCCCGTAAAGGGAGAGGGGCTTTTAGAGTAGGTTTAGGTACAAACTGGTAACAGAGGGTCATGTAGATATAAAGATACCTGATCGAACTTGTTAGTGATTGCCAGCTGTAAATAATGATCTATTCCTCTCTATTCACACCAGAGGATTAGCTGATTCAAAACAAGATCCACACTCTCTTGCAAGATGGATCAGATAGTCAGGTGATCGAAATATTTAATCTTTGGAGGAGACTCAAGATGGGCAATCAACTTGTCCATGACACCATTTTCCGCAATGAATTTTATATATTTCTGATGCTGATCAACTGACAACCACTCTTCATCAAAAATCATCTCTCCGGACTCTTTATCCAAGAAAACCCTAACCCCAAAACAACCTTCGAACCCCCTGACTGTTGACAAATTGCTCTGCAGAAACGACAGCAAACTATCATAAGCGCTCTTCTTTACAACTGATTCAATAATTACTTTTTTATTCATATCCATCTCCTGTCAGTTAAATCAGGAGATACTTTATTTGTCTAACATCAACATCACTACCAGGAAACGGTCATAAATACGGTTTTCTGTTCATCTTTTGTCTTTCATCTGTTGTGGTGTCATGCCATACATTTTTTTGAATGCAGAAATAAAATGTGAAACATTTGAATAACCGACCTCTATAGCTGTGGCAGTTACAGACCACTGTTTTGCTAGTAATGCATGGGCATGGGAGATACGCTGCTCAATCAACCACTGTTTTGGGGTCGTACCATAAAGCGCCTTAAACTCACGATTAAAGGTGGAGATACTACGCCCAGATAGCGCCGCCAGCTCTGAAGCACTCTGACCTGATAAGGCATATTGATCCATCAAACGCTTTATGTTTCGCTTAGCCCTGCCTCTTTGAACAGCTATTAAACTTTTTTTCAGGTTTCCGTCATCATGAACATCAAGTAGATACAACAACTCTAAAAGTTTAATCTCCCCTATATGAGGTAAATTATTTAATGAACCATAAATCGAATGTAGTGAGACAAAATACTCCGCCACAACATTATCAATCTCTACTTTTAAAATGGCATCTTGATTTGATATTGACAATGAATTCATAGGACCATGGGACAAGAACCTGGATAACACTTCCGATCCAAAGAAAACCAGATACGCCTTTAGACCATCCTCTTCATGTATATAGTCTGAGTATAAGTTCAATCCTTTAGGTAAAAAAACAGCTTCACCCGGACCAATGTTGTACGATTCATTATCACTTGTAGTAATAGTCTCCTTACCTGACTTGATATATACCAAACAGGGAACACTGGTATGGAACTCAATATTGATCAGATCCCTATCTAGATCTTTATAGAACACTGAAGACTCATCACTATGTAGTATCGGCTTGACATCCCGCATATCAAAGAGCGCTTTGGGGATCTCAAGAATACTATTTTCGCAATATTGAGCTAGACAATTCTTATTCTGCATTCTTCTTCTCGTCCTTGTCAGTTACTCCGTATAATATGCAGTGAATTACCCTTTACCAGGGTCTGTTAACACTAATTGTATCAGCCCTAATAAAGAACTCAGGATTTTCATCCTGCTGCCGATGCCTGTTGTGATACTAAAGGGAATACAGAGAGCAACCATGGATGTAAATTCTATTCTAAAACAACTTATCGCAGTAACCATCAATCTCAAAGCAGGATTGCGCCTTGCCACTGGGCAGAAAGTAGCACGGAATAATTTCGTCTACTCCATCGACCAGGGGTTTTGGCTCTTGGCCCTACTGCTCTGCCTCGAAATCATAATCCCTTACCTGGCAGCGGAAAAACCGGCGCTATTCTCCACATATGGCCTGAACTACCTGGGCGCCACCTATCTGTTTGATCTGTTGATCCTGATGTTAATGGCCAGACTGGCAAGAGCTGACTCCACCGACACAGGCAGGCTGCTGTTGGCCTTCCTGGCTTCAATGCCGCTCATTACAGTTGTCTTCCATCTCTTCACACTACCCGAACAACTCTATTATAACCATCCAGTAGGAGGCGGCAGCCTGCTGTTACTACTGCTCATCTGGCACCTCTTCATTGTTTTTCGCCTGTTGCGAATCATCCTGATGGAGGCCTTTAGCAAGGCGGCCTATCTGGCTGTCTTGAGTCTGTTACTCTCCATTTCAAGCTCTTGGATTCTGCCATATAGCCTACTCTGGTATAGCGATGAGCCCACGCAGAGTGAGAACATCTATTCAAAGCTAAATGATCTTATTAACCCGGCGACTAAGTATGTTGTCTTCAGCCGAAGTGTGCCTGCCTGCGGCAAGGCATCAAAACGCCGCTGTAGCACTTCTACAGCAAGTTTTGATAACGCAGTCTGCAGGCAGGCACACTTCGGCCTGTCTTTTAAAAAATCATATTGTTAGGGGTTACAAGCCTGCCCTTGCTCGGTGTTGCGGCTCTTGACAAGGGAACAACCATTGCCTGCGAGCCGCGCCTTGATCAAGGGCAGGCTTGAAACCCTGAAGACAACATACTTAGTCGCCGGGTTAATA
>JBEVWG010000019.1:0-96915 GCA_040506705.1 Candidatus Thiodiazotropha sp. 6PLUC1 | reverse complement strand
CCACCCTACAGTTTATATCGACAGGTAGGGTGGGGCCATGCCCCACCAAATCGCGCTGGAAATTCACAAACCACCTGGAATCTTCTGCAGATTCTTAACTATCACCACAGCCAGGTAGCCTGGATGGAGCACAGCGGAATCCGGGATGGTTGGTGCGCTGTTCCCCCGGATTCCGTTACACTTCATCCAGGCTACGGACTATTCAATAAGACGTTAATGAGTTCGTTCTAGCAACCTCGAAAATAAAGCCTCAAACATTCTCCAAGATATAGTCTACAAATGCCCGGTCAGCGCGGGACAGGTAACCCCCTTTTTTCCAGGCCAGAGAGAGATCTAGAAACACAGGCTCAGAGAAAGGTACCGCAACCAAGTCCTGTTGAACATCCTGTTCTACCACCATGCGCAGGAAGGTGGTGATACCGAAGCCTTGTCGAACGATCGCCTTGGTCAATGGAATCAGATTGGTCTCAAAAGCAATGATCGGCTCCTGTTGGCGTTGGTGACTGAAGCGATCAATAAACTCCCGTAAAAAATAGCCCTGTTTGAAGACTACCAATTCATGGCTGAAGAACTCTTCCATACTGATGCACTCTTGTTTCGCAAAAGGGTGATCCTTTGGTACACAAGCCACCATCTCCTCACGGGTTAAAAACCTGGTCTCCAGATCCGCCGGAGGGGCATCCGCCACGACAACCCCTAAATCGAGTTCCCCTGCACGTATCATCTCTTGCAGGCGACGTGTACCTTGCTCAAAAACAGAGAGCCTCAATTCAGGATAGCGATGTTTGAATCCCATCAGAAAGGGGGGGAAATAGTAAGAGCCCAACATACTTGGAATGCCGATCCGAACCTCGCCTTTCTTCAAGCCCTTAAGTTCACTCATCTCCAGTTCAGCCACATTGGCCTGCTGCAATAGCCGTTCGGCATGGCCGAGTAAGACTTCGCCTTCGGTGGTTACGGTGATCTGTCGCTCACTTCGCTGAAGTAGAGTGAGATCCAGTTCTGACTCCAGCTTCCGGATCGCGATACTGATGGCGGGTTGTGCAATATGGAGATGGCGAGCTGCTGCGCTAAAGCCACCCTGATCAACCACTGCCTTGAAATAACTCAGTTGCTTTAAATTCATAAATAAATAATATAGAAAATATTAAAATAATATATTTTAATTATAGATGATCCCTCGCTAAGCTCAATCTTCCATTTCAGACAGATTGAGAAGATGATTCAGACCCACACAACAGAATTCTGGCGAGCAACAGTGGCACTATGTGTCGGCTCGATCATGGTGTTCAGTAATCTATACATCACCCAGCCTCTGTTGCCACTGATTCGCGAAGTGTTCGCTGTCGATTCTCTCCAGGCCACAATGAGTCTATCTGTGGCAACCCTCTCACTGGGGGGGGCTCTGCTGTTGCTTGGGCCACTGTCAGATGCCGTAGGTCGGCGGGTGGTCATCCTTACCAGCCTGATTCTCTTGTGCCTGACTACCTTTGCTGCTGCATTTGTTACCGACTACACACAGTTATTGGTGTTGCGGGGTATGCAGGGGGCTTTCATCGCCGGTCTGCCCGCTGCAGCGATGGCTTATATGGGAGAGGAGTTTGAGCCAAAAGGGCTGCTTCTGGCAGTGGGTCTCTACATTGGTGCCAACTCACTTGGGGGGGTGGCCGGTCGTTTGATCAGTGGTCTGGTTGCCGCTGAGTGGGGGTGGTCCTATAGTTTTATGGCGTTGGCTGGATTCGATCTTATCTGTCTGATCACTGTTGTCTGGTTGTTACCTGCCTCAAGTCGCTTTAAGGCTAAACCTTTGAGTCTGGGGCATGTGATGAGTGGTCTCTCCGGCCACCTTCGTAATCCCCTGATACTGGCCGCCTGCTTTATCGGCGGGCTGAACTTTATGATTTTTGTGAATCAGTACAGCTACATCACCTTTGTTCTGGCTGATGAGCCATTCACTCTTACATCCTCCTGGTTGGGATTGCTTTTTCTGACTTATCTGACAGGCACCTTAGCTGCCGGTTTTTCTGGACGACTGGTGTACAATCGCTCCCAGCCAGTAGCCATAGGCGTGGGTATTGCGGTTTTTATGATCGGTACCTTGCTCACTTTGAATCAGCAGCTGAACTGGATTATTGCCGGCCTGTTTATCAATGCACTGGGATTTTTCTTTGCCCACTCACTGGCTGCAGGCTGGGTCGCCGGGCATGCAAAGAGTGCTCGAGGCAGTGCTACATCGCTCTATCTGATGTTCTACTATGCCGGAGCCACCTTGGGTGGCTTCTATCTGGAACCCTTCTGGCGCTGGTTGGGTTGGTCAGGTGTTGTTGCCGGCTCACTTCTGATATTAACCATCACTCTGAGTCTGGCTGTTTGGCTGGGTAGATATGAGCGTAGATACAGTAGAACCGGCAGTGAGTATCCTGAAGAAACCCTGGTGGGTGCAAGGGTAGCGGTCAATTCTGCATCGAAGCTATTTTCTACAAAATCAGGTACTTGCTATTAGAATGGAGCGGTCAACTGATTTTTTAGGTTAAAACAAAGGCATAGCTTCATTGCTGCCCCACTTACTTTAACTATTACGTTTGTAACTGATTCATTGTTGCTGGTTTCTATTGCAGATTGAGAATTGAGACATGAAAAAAGCATTGTAAAGTAGAGAGTCACTGCTAGAAAAAACTTACAAGTCATCAGTATTTTAAATAGGTGGGAGAGGGGCTGGGGGAGAGGGGGGTGAACAAACACCCTATTTTCTCCAACAATCAGCAAGAAAAATATGATTGATCAATGCGGTTTTATCAATCAATCAAATGAAACGCTCCGCGTACACCCTCTCCCCAACCCCTCTCCCGTAAAGGGAGAGGGGCTTTCAGAGTTGTTCTGAGAAGATTGAAAGTTAATCGGGCAGCAGTGGCATAGGTTTTATCTGTTGAAGACTCATGACGTGAGCTTGTGGCTGTGTGATAATTCTGTCCATTGAATAATTTCGTAAGATCACAGATGAGGATTCACCGAATGGATGAAAACCGTACAAAGGCCTTGAGTGCTGCTCTTGGACAGATTGAGAAGCAGTTCGGCAAAGGCTCCGTCATGCGTATGGGCGATACCAATGCCATCAGAAATATCGAGGCTATCTCGACTGGCTCGATCAGCCTGGATGTTGCCCTGGGTGTGGGTGGCCTGCCCAAAGGTCGCGTGGTTGAAATCTATGGTCCGGAATCTTCAGGTAAAACCACGCTTACCCTGCAGGTGGTTGCCGAGGCTCAAAAGGTAGGTGGCACAGCGGCCTTTATCGATGCAGAGCATGCCTTGGATCCTCAGTATGCAGAAAAACTCGGAGTCAATGTGGATGAGTTGCTGGTCTCTCAACCGGATACCGGCGAGCAGGCCCTCGAGATTACCGACATGTTGGTACGATCCGGTGCAGTTGATGTGGTGGTTATCGACTCGGTGGCAGCACTGACGCCAAAGGCTGAGATCGAAGGGGATATGGGCGATTCTCATGTGGGACTTCAGGCTCGTCTGATGTCGCAGGCGTTGCGTAAACTTACCGCGAATATCAAACGCACCAACTGTCTGGTGATCTTTATTAACCAGATACGTATGAAGATTGGTGTCATGTTCGGTAGTCCGGAGACCACCACCGGTGGTAATGCGCTGAAATTCTACTCTTCCGTACGCCTCGATATTCGTCGTATCGGCGCCATCAAAAAGGGTGATGAGGTCGTGGGTAACGATACCCGTGTCAAGGTGGTTAAGAATAAAGTGGCGCCACCATTCAAACAGGTTCAGTTTGAAATCCTCTATGGCGAGGGTATTTCACTACAAGGTGAGATTATTGAGCTGGGTGTTAAACAGGGCATAGTTGATAAATCAGGGGCCTGGTACAGCTATAACGGTGACCGTATTGGTCAGGGTAAGGAAAACGTACGTAATTTTCTCAAGGAAAACCCTGACATTTCCAACGAAATCGAAACACGTATCCGTGCTGAACTCTTACCTGTAGATGAAAAGGAAGAGAAATTGGAAGAGGCAGAAAGCTGAGCGAAGCCGACTACACTGATATCGAAATCTCGGCGGTCAGATTTCTGGCCGCTCGGGAGCATTCCCAAGAGGAACTCAGGCGCAAACTCCTCAAGCGTCATTACGACTCCGACCAGATCGAACGGGTATTGGAAGAGTTGAGCGCTTCCGATCTACTTAGTGATGCCCGTTTTACAGAGGCCTTCGTAGAGAGTCGTATCAGGAAAGGGCAAGGCCCTGTTCGTATTCGGCTGGAACTGCGTGAGCGGGGGGTAGCCAGTCAACTGACTGAAGAGGCATTGGAAGCCTATGCCGATCAGTGGTGGAATCTCCTAAAGGAGGTTCATGACACCAAGTTTGGTTGCGAGAAGGCCGATTCCAATAAAGCGCTGGCTAAACGGGCTCGTTTTCTCGAATCACGAGGTTTTCCTGGCGAGCTCATCCGGGCATTGTTGTTGGACTAGTGGACCGCAGGCCTACTAGACACCATCTCTCTTAACTTCATAGAACATAGAGATGCTTGCACCATTCTGTGGCAAAAAAGGTGTTTGCAATCTCAAGCTTCATCATGTGGAATCCTGGGATTTTTTGTCTATACTCCCGAACCGGAATTAATCAGAGGTTCCCAAGGTTTTTATACAACCAAAAACGGGCATTTTTTCTCTGATCCTGTTATCTTCTATTGTTTGTTTTTTAACGGTAATTTAACGCTCTAATCATGAAAACCAGCGCTGACATTCGCAAAGCCTTCCTGGACTATTTCGACCAACATCAGCATCAGGTGGTCACCAGCAGCCCCTTGGTTCCGCAAAACGATCCGACGTTGCTTTTCACAAATGCCGGTATGGTGCAGTTCAAGGATCTATTTCTTGGGCGCGAGAAGCGGGATTACAGCAGGGCGGCAAGCTCTCAGCGCTGTGTCCGGGCTGGTGGTAAGCATAACGACCTTGAGAATGTCGGTTACACAGCCCGTCATCACACCTTCTTTGAAATGCTGGGCAATTTCAGTTTTGGTGACTATTTCAAGCGAGATGCCATCAATTATGCCTGGGAGTTTCTGACTGAGACTATAGGTCTACCCTCGGAAAAGCTCTGGATTACCGTTTACCAGGATGATGAAGAAGCGGCCGATATCTGGCTAAAAGAGATCGGTGTCGATGCTGACCGCTTTACCCGTATTGGTGACAAACCGGGCGGTAAGCGATATGAGAGCGACAACTTCTGGTCGATGGGTGACACAGGGCCCTGCGGACCCTGTTCCGAGATCTTTTACGATCATGGGGAAGAGATCTGGGGCGGTCCTCCAGGCACACCGGAGGAAGAGGGCGATCGTTACATCGAAATCTGGAATCTGGTCTTCATGCAATACAATCGGGATGCAGATGGTGAGATGACTGCATTGCCGAAGCCGTCAGTTGACACAGGTATGGGTCTTGAACGATTGGCCGCAGTACTGCAAGGCGTACACAGCAACTACGAGATTGACCTGTTTGCCCATTTAATAGAATCGGCGGCCAAGGTAACCGGATGCGACAACCTGCAAGAGAAGTCATTAAGGGTTATTGCCGATCATATTCGTTCCTGCGCTTTTCTGATTGTTGATGGGGTTTTACCCTCAAACGAAGGGCGTGGTTATGTGTTACGCCGAATCATCCGTCGAGCCATTCGGCATGGTTATATGCTGGGGGTGAAAACACCTTTTTTCCATAAACTGGTTGAACCGCTCTGCAAGGAGATGGGAGATTTTTACCCCGAACTTGAGAAGCAAAAATCCCAGGTGGAAAAGGTACTGCGCCTGGAAGAGGAGCGTTTTGCCCAGACCCTTGAACAGGGTATGAAAATCCTCGAAGAGACGATATCCACTCTGGATGGCAAAGTGATACCGGGTGAGACGGTATTTAAACTCTATGATACCTATGGATTTCCAAGAGACCTGACTGCAGATGTTGCCCGTGAGCATGACCTGAGTATCGATCAGGCAGGTTTTGATGAGGCGATGGCTGAACAGAGAAAGCGGGCCCAGGCGGCAAGCCAGTTTGCAGCTGGAGAGGCTATCGATCTTTCTCTGGATCAGCAGACTGCATTTACTGGTTATGATCAACTTGAGGAGAAAGCTGAGGTTGTTGCTCTGTTCCAGGATGGTGAATCAGTTGAGGAACTGAAACAGGGTGAGAACGGTATGGTATTTCTCAACCATACCCCTTTCTATGCTGAATCCGGTGGCCAGGTGGGTGATATGGGTTCCCTGGAAGGCTCTGGTATGTTGTTCGAGGTGGATGACACCCGTAAACAGGCTGGTGAACTGTTTGCCCATATCGGCAAGCTGGAAGAGGGCGCAATAAAAGTTGGTGATCAGGTGATTGCTCAGGTCAACGCCTATACCCGTCAAGCCACTGCACTCAACCACTCTGCAACACATCTACTCCATGCTGCGCTCAGGCAGGTGCTGGGTGATCACGTGGCTCAGAAAGGATCGCTGGTCGATGCCGAGCGTCTGCGCTTCGACTTTTCCCATTTCGAACCGATCTCCCGTGAGCAACTGCAGACAATTGAGCAGATTGTGAACGAGCAGATTCGATACAACCACGCTGTTAACACTGAACTCATGTCTCTTGAGCAGGCAAAAGAGTCTGGTGCCATGGCCCTGTTTGGTGAGAAGTACGCCGATCAGGTACGGGTCTTGAGTATGGGGGATTTTTCCACAGAGCTGTGTGGTGGTACCCATGTCAATGCAGTAGGGGATATCGGTCTTTGTAAGATTACTGCAGAAACCGGAATTGCTGCCGGTGTAAGGCGTATAGAGGCAGTCACTGGTCAACGCGCTGTCGAACTGATGGAAGCTGATGAAGAGCGGGTTCAGCGTGTTGCCGATATGATCAAATCGGGACGGGATGAGATTGAGGAGAAGTTGACCCAGATTTTGGAGCGGAACCGTAAACTTGAAAAAGAGCTGGAGCAGTTAAAGGCCAAGCTGGCCAGTGCTGCGGGAAGTGATCTGGCCTCTTCAGCCGTTGCGGTTGGTGAGGTGCAGGTATTGGCTGCCAATCTGGAGGGCACTGACCCGAAATCATTGCGTGAAACAATGGATCAGCTGAAAAACAAATTGGGTTCAGCTGTTATTCTGTTGACGGCAGTAGCAGGTGGAAAGGTCTCTCTTGTCGCTGGTGTAACCAAGGATCTTACCGGAGAGATGAAGGCGGGTGATCTGGTTAAACTTGCTGCTGAGCAGGTCGGTGGAAAAGGTGGTGGTCGTCCCGATATGGCACAGGCTGGCGGCAGCAATCCTGATGCTATTCCCCAGGCACTGGCTCTTGTCGAGCCTTGGGTCAAAGAGAGACTCAGTGGTAATTAAGAGGCCTGGGTAGCTAGCAAATCTTAAAGACCAGCTTTAGATAGTGACATCATATAGCACGACAGGTGCAGGTTAATACTCAATATAGAGTTTAAACCCACCAGCCAATAGTGTTAAATGTGCAACTTTTTTAATGGCGTTTATTTACAGGACATTGAACTGACATGGCACTCATAGTGCAAAAATACGGTGGAACATCCGTTGGCAGTGTTGAGCGAATCTCAGCAGTTGCTGAAAAGGTCAAAGCATATCGGGAGAAGGGTGACCAGGTTGTGGTGGTTGTTTCTGCCATGTCGGGAGAGACCAACCGATTGATCGGCTTGGCAAGTCAGATAGACGAGGCTCCGGATCCGAGAGAGATGGATGTGCTGGTCTCTACAGGTGAGCAGGTCACCATTGCACTGTTATCCATGGCACTGCAAAAAATTGGCTGTCCGGCTCGCTCCTATACTGGTGGCCAGGTCCACATTCTCACCGATAGTGCATACAGCAAAGCGAGAATCCGGGATATCGATGCCGCCAGGGTAAAAGCCGATCTGGATGCTAACCGGGTAGTGGTTGTCGCTGGTTTTCAGGGTGTGGATGAGCATGGCAGTATCACTACCCTGGGACGGGGTGGGTCAGATACCACAGCAGTAGCAATGGCTGCAGCGCTAAAAGCGGACGAGTGTCAGATCTACACAGATGTGGATGGCGTCTATACCACCGATCCCAGAGTAGAGCCGAATGCCAGGAGACTGGAGCGCATCACCTTTGAGGAGATGCTTGAGATGGCCAGTCTTGGATCTAAAGTATTGCAGATTCGCGCGGTAGAGTTCGCTGGTAAATATAATGTTCCCCTACGTGTCCTTTCCAGCTTCGAAGAGGGCGAAGGCACACTGATCACCTTTGAGGAAGAGACAATGGAACAGGCAAAGATTTCAGGTATTGCGTTTAATCGCGATGAAGCAAAACTGACGATCCTGGGAGTTCCAGATCAACCCGGGGTGGCCCACAAGATCATTGGCCCGGTTTCGAGTCAGAATATCGAAGTTGATATGATCGTTCAGAATATCTCCCACGATACCGGGCGAACCGATTTCACCTTCACCGTAAATCGAAGTGATTTCAAGCGGGCCAAGGATATATTGGAACAGACCGCCACAGAAATGGGGGCTCGTGAAGTCCTGTCGGATGATCGAATTGTAAAAATATCCCTGGTCGGTGTAGGGATGCGTTCTCATGCCGGGATTGCCAGTAAAATGTTTGAAGTTCTGGCTACTGAAGGGATCAATATCCGCATGATTTCCACCTCGGAAATCAAGATTTCAGTCGTTGTCGATGAGAAGTATCTAGAGCTGGGTGTTCGTGCTCTGCACGATGCATTTGAACTAGAAAGCGAAGTTTGATCCTAAAATTAACCAAAACTTACAAATTTGGTATCATTTCTAGGTGTTTCAGGACTTTTTTCTCTTTTTAACACTCCATCCAATTGCTAAAATAGAAATACCGGTCCCGTACTACGGCGGCTTGGTTGGCAATGGTATGAGTCTGTAGGAGTGACTACAGGATGATACCAGTAACATAAGGAAACACATGGAGACTGGAAATGTTAATACTGACTCGCCGTGTAGGCGAAACTTTGATGATTGGAGATGAAGTCACTGTTACCGTATTAGGGGTAAAGGGCAATCAAGTTCGAATCGGTGTGAATGCACCACGAGATGTGACTGTGCATCGGGAAGAGATTTACGAACGAATCAAAAGAGAACAATCTGAAGAATCTTCATAGTTAGGATTTGAAAGACAAAAAAGACGAGGTTCATCACCTCACAAACAACTTTGCCAAGGAAGGCAAAGTTTTTTTTGTTTATGGAGAAATAAATCTGTACAATCTCGTCTCCTTTTGGGGCGCTGTCGACGTAGTTACTAATTGACACGCAGGGCACAAAGCCTGGATACGTGGCAAGGAAGTCATACGAAATGACAATTCCCCCAAAAAGTAAAGAAACCGGAGAGATGGCCGAGCGGCTGAAGGCGCTCCCCTGCTAAGGGAGTATGGGGTTAATAGCTCCATCGAGGGTTCGAATCCCTCTCTCTCCGCCAAATAAAAAAGGCCCCAATCGGGGCCTTTTTTATTTGGCGGAGAGAGAGGATTTGATTCGAACCCTTCGTTCGACAGGAACGCGCAGTGACGCAGACGCCGCAGCGTAGCGAAGGCGCCCCACAAGGGGTGAGCGAAGCGAATCAATCCCGACAACCAGCGCACTCCTAAGCCAAGGAGACCCTCAGCCCTTTTTTTATGGCGGAGAGAGAGGATTGATTCGAACCCTTCGTTCGAAAGGAACGCAGTGACGCAGACGCCGCAGCGCAGCGCAGGCGCCCCGCAAGGGGTGAGCGAAGCGAATCAATCCCGACAAGCAGCACACTCCTAAGCCAAGGAGACCCTCGCCTTTTTTATTTGGCGGAGAGAGAGGATTTGATTCGAACCCTTCGTTCGAAAGGAACGCGCAGTGACGCAGACGCCGCAGCGCAGCGCAGGAGCCCCGCAAGGGGTGAGCCGAAGTCGAATCACAAGGCGCGCAGCGACGCAGACGCCGCAGCGCAGCGCAGGCGCCCCGCAAGGGGTGAGCCGAAGTCGAATCACAAGGCGCGCAGCGACGCAGGACGCCGCAGCGCAGCGTAGGCGCCCCGTAGGGGTGAGCGAAGCGAATCAATCCCGACAACCAGCACACTCCCAAGCCAAGCAGACCCTAGGCGGCTTTTCCTCGTTCCCACGCTCCAGCGTGGGAGTGCATACAGCAGAGAAAAATATTACGAGGTATAGACTTCTGATATACACATTCCTATACAGAGTGCGGCAACAAGCAGAAATACGAATCATGTTGAATTGTTCGAGCTGTCCCGTGAACGTACAATATCTAAAGACCTACAGCTGTTAGCGATAAAATGGAAAACGAGATATTAAATACCTTGCAAACAATACGCGGCTATCTTTATGTAATAGTCATAGCAGTCATCATTTGGGTGTCATTGAAAATTATTGACACCTTGATGAATGGTCTTGGGAGATGGATAAAAGCATGGGATGAACACTTCAACAGTAGTGCAGGCCACCTTCTTGCTGAAGGCTCGTATCAAGATGCAATTGAATACTGTAAAAAGAGGCTTAAAAAACAGCCTGATCATTTGAATGCACATTGGTACATCGCTAAGGCATATTTTTACTTAAAAAACGACAGATTATCACGAGAGCATTTTGAAAAAGTCATCTATTTGGAACCTGATTGGGAAAAAGACGTAAATGTCTTCCTTGAGAAAATTAGCAGTCGCTAACCAGGCTTTCCTGCGGACACAATCGCTATCGTGCCTCTTCCTCTGAAAGCAACGACATCATTCGAGTCAACCCATCAAAATGAAATCCTGTGAAATCGCCTATTAAAGCCCTGCTGTTAGATATGGACGGCATCCTTTATCACGGCGAGAAGGCGATCCCAGAAGCCCTGCAATTTATGTCTGAGGTAAGAGATATGCCTCATGCCTTCATAACCAATAACCCTATCCTGCCTCCTGCCAGGGTCGCAGATCGTCTCGAGCAAATGGGGTTTGCCAGGCCTGCTGAGCAACAGATCGTCACCTCAGCTGAGGCAACGGCCCTCTGGCTGGCCAAGGAAAAACCTGGTTTTCGATACTATGCAGTAGGTGCTGAAGGTCTCCACCTGGCACTTCAGCTTCATGGGCATGAAGACCAGACAGAAGCTGAATTTGTTATCATTGGTGAAGGCGCAGGCATCGACTATGAGACGATTACCATCGGTATCAACCTGATCCTGAAGCGGGGCGCCCGACTGGTCTGTACCAATCCGGATCAGAGTGTTGATGCCAATGTGGATGGTCATCACCAGATACTACCTGGAGGTGGCGCTTTAGTAGCCCCCTTTGCGCTTGCCACAGGAAAAACTCCGCTATTCATCGGAAAGCCACAACCCTTACTCTATGAAATGGCGGCAGAACGTGTAGGCGTAACATTGGAAGAGTGCCTGATGGTCGGTGACAGGCCCGATACTGACATCGCCGGCGCCAGCAGGCTCGGTATGAAAACTGTGTTGGTGCGAAGCGGACGGTTTGCGCCGGGGGAAGCCTATCCCGAAGAGCTGCCTAAACCAGACTGGGACCTGGACTCCCTGACTGAATTGGGCTCGATTTTGTTAACAGGCCCTAGTGATTAAGGAGAACTGAGATGATCTTTTCCGAGGCCAAACAGCCTTACTACCTCTCCAGAGCCGATGTGAACCATCCTCTGGCCAGCTTTTCCAAACTAGGGTTTGAATTGGATGGTGCGGTTTGGCCCTCTGTCGAGCACTACTATCAGGGCATGAAGTTTGAACAGGCTGAACAACGTGAAGCGATCAGATCCGCCGATCACCCGAATCAGGCGCAAAAAATAGCTGCTGCCCATAAGCGGCAGATCCGCAAAGATTGGAAGCAAGTGCGGGAAGTGATGATGACCCGTGCCATTTATACTAAATGTAAGACCCATCAGGAGGTTGCTGCAAAGCTGCTGGAAACCGGTGAGCGGAAGATCACCGAAACCAGTCAGTATGACTACTACTGGGGATGTGGTAGAGATGGTCTGGGTCACAACACCTTCGGTAAGGTGTTGATGGCGGTTCGAGAGAAAATTCGCGAAGAGCAGAGTTAATTTATATGAAGCACTACACTAGCATCTGTGGCAGTATCTCTTCCAGCCAGGCATCGATACGCTGTTCTGTTAACAGATGCTGCAGATGTTGATCCAATACCAGACCGACAAAACGTCCATCAACGACTGACATGGAGTGGTTGAACTCAAAACCCTCGACTCCACATCCACCAATCATCTGTGCACCCGCCTTCTCCATAATGCGGTAGAGGCGCATCAATCCATCGACGAAATGGTCAGGGTAACTCTCCTGGTCACCTAACCCGTAGAGTGCAATCTGTTTGCCACTCAAGTCTACCTGTTTGATCAGTGTCAGAAATTCTAACCAGCTCTCCTCTTCGTTCCCGCTCGCCTTGCCAGGAAGTTTCCCATCGCTATAGGTTGGCGTGCCGAGAATAAGCTTGTCATAGGCGAGAAACTGATCCTTGTCGATGCGGTTGACGTTAATCGGTTTTGCAGCTGGATCACCCTCCCGGCATGAGTTTATCTTGCGGGCGATCTTTTTTGCTATGAGACGGGTTGTACCCGATTCAGTGCCGAAGAAGATTCCGATTTTATGCATGTTGAAAATTCCATCAATGTTTTGTCTCAATTGCAATTGGGTAAGGCAATTTCCAAGCCAGAAAAAATATCTATCTCTTCACTAGTTGATGAATTCGTTATCTATCGCACTCTGACGCCAGTGTCCACTGGATGGAGGTCACTGTCAGTCACATAGAAACAGTACAAAACATCGATTTAAAACCTTTCAAAATCGACAATGAAGGCTTTCCGACTGTTATAAATGTGACAAGCCATATAAATATTTCTTTAAATTCAGTCACTAAAGTACTGGTATATCCCTTGCTTGAATCTGATGAATCTATCTGTTCATGGGGTTTCCTGGGTATGAATCTTCAAATAGAGCGCAACTATGTCGAGTTGATGGTCAATGAGTTTCCTGACTTGTCTCTGTTGAGCGAACAACTCAAATTCGGCAATCGGGCAGAAGTCCCATTCCGGCGACTTTCATCCAAGCAGTTGGGTTATCTGCGCAATCTCTATGAAGATGCAGGGCCGGGGATGGCTGGACAGGCAGCGCAACTTGCCAATCTGGAACACGCCGTAAATGATCCTGGAGTTCGATATTCTGAGGATGATCTCGAACGATTGGTGCCCGATATTGCGGAGTTTCTTCTCAAAGATGCCATACGGGGATGGTTGTTCAAAGCAGATGCCACTGGTCGTCCTGCCCCATATCTCGTATCACGAATCGATTTCACACCTCCGGGGGAGGAGGAGAACGGACGTATTCTTCTAGATCTCAAGGCTAATGCCATGGCCAAGATCGTTACCGTCAACCTGATAATCCGCAGTCGGGATATTGTTGACAAATCCTTAGCAGAGATATTTGCCAGCAAGGGCTTTCTCAAGGAGACCGAAGCGCTGATTGCTGCCTATGATAGGTCGGCGGAGCGTTTCTTCGACTGGCGTTCCGATTATGGTCGTCAGTTTAATGCAAAGGGGACAGGTATCTTCGCTGATGACCCAACAGCCTCGCATCGAAATACAGACTGGAGCCGAAAGAACCGTGTTGTACTCTCCAGTGGGGGTGGTTGGGCGAGACTGGTCAATGATGAAGAGATTCTCAAAGAGCGTGCCCTCGCAATGGATCTGCCTGGGGATATCCTTGGCAAGTATCTGAGCAAGGCAGGGCGCAGCACCCGCTTTGATGAAAAGGTTGAGGGTGCGACCGAGTCACTGCAGCAAGAGATCCCCGAAAAACTCTTCACTGAAGTGCCGGTACATGGCTACATTCTCCTATTCCATCTCGATCTTCACCACCATCTTTGGGTCCATGTCGATGATATGAAACCCTATGAATACCAATCTGAGCTGAAAGATAAACTGATACTGCCTCCGGAACAGACCGATTTGATCGATATCCTGACTGCGGAGATGGATCTGCTGATGGACGATATTGTAGAGGGCAAGTCCGGTGGCACCACTGTACTTTGTGCCGGGCCACCAGGCGTTGGCAAGACACTTACTGCCGAGGTCTACTCCGAAATTATTCGCCGACCGCTCTATCGGGTTCACTCCGGTCAGTTAGGGCTCAATGTTACCGAGATGGAACGGGCGTTGAAGGAGACCTTGACCCGGGCTCAACGTTGGGGTGCGGTAATGCTTATCGATGAGGCGGACGTCTACATCAAGCGGCGGGATGACAATATCGCAGCCAATGCGGTTGTGGGGGTCTTTTTGCGCGTATTGGAGTACTTCAACGGTCTGCTTTTTTTAACTACCAACCGGGTCGATGATATCGATGAAGCCATCGTCTCCCGCTGCATCGCCATGATCAAATATCATCCTCCGGAGTTTGAAGACCGGCGCAAGATCTGGTCGGTTATGGTTGAACAGTTCGGACTCGATATTGAAGAGCAGCAGATCGAATATCTTGCGCAGATCTACCCTAAAGCCAGTGGTCGCGATATCAAGGGGTTGGCTAAACTGGTGGCAAAATATTGCCAACATAAATCTGTTGAGCCCACCCTTGATGTGTTCGAGCGTTGCTGTGTCTTTCGGGGCATGGAGCCAGAGAGTGTGTCGTCATGTCCATGAAGTTCTACATGACACCAGGTTCATGCAGCACTGGAATCCATATCCTTCTGGAAGAGCTTGATCTGGTATTCGAGGCTCATCTGGTGAATCTAATGGCAGGTGATCAACATAGAGATGACTATCTGGCAATAAATCCGAAAGGGACAATTCCAACCCTTCTGCTGGATAGTGGAAAAGCTTTGACTGACTTTCAATCCATCGCCTGGTGGTTAGCTCGGAGCCATCCCAAGAGCCAGCTTATTCCACAGGAACTTGAGGCAGAGGTTCGAGTGTTGGAAGTGATGAATTATGCGGTTAACACCCTCCACGGGGAGGGTTTCACCCGTATTTTTACTACTGATCAATACACCACTGATGCCGACAGTCACGAGGCGATTAAAGCACGAGGGCAGGAGATAGTTGAGCAGGGTTTTACCATTGTGGAGAGCTGGCTGGAGGATCGCGACTTTATCTCAGAGCACTTTGGTATCGCAGACGCAGCCCTTTTTTATGTTGAATTCTGGGCCGATAGAATCGACATTCCTCTACCGGAAAACCTGCTCAATCACTACCGCCGGATATTGCAGCGAGCCTCGGTCAAACAGGTTTTGATGGAAGAGGGATACGCCTCTGTTTACAGAAAATCATGATGCTTTGGGCAACAGTTATCAAATAGGGGAGGTTGGAATAATCATGAATATCTGGGCACTCGACAAAGCGACAGAAATAAAGGCACTCCTGTTGCTGCTTAAGGATCGCTTGATCGAGGAATCCTGGTTCCTGGTCAGTGAAGAGCTTGACGATAGACAGTCGGTACGCCTCCATAGCACAAACGTACCCGGTGTAGCTGCTTATGTCTCTTTACATGGTCAGAACCCCGGTCACTTTGGTATCCATCTTGAGTATCCAATATTAGAGGGGGCGAACCGCTACGATAACACTCAGATTGCTGAGGGTCTGAACGAGGAGAGGGCTTTGGAACTACTGGCAATGCATCTGGGGTGATTGGATGGCACCCAGAGCATTCCCATGCAGATCAACTCAGTGGTTGTATCTGAATCAGTCCCCCCTGACCTGAGAGTTCTTTTGGTGTCTTTGCTTTAATCGACAGGGCGTGCAGTGCGCCACTGCTGATCTCTTCCTTAAAAAGCGCCAGGATCGGTTTTTGTCTGTTGAGGATGGTCTGTCCGGTAAATGATTCACTCACAATGAATAGTTCGAAATTGCAATCCTCCCCGGCAATGTCGACAACTGCATCAGGATGCAGGGTTTGAATTCGTGCGACGATCTCTTCCTCTTTCATCTGCTACTCCTCAGCCTCAGTGGCATCCTTCAGCATTGGCACTAATTCACCACTCTCATACATCGCCTCAACAATGTCACTTCCACCAATGATTTCACCCTTGATGAATAACTGGGGGAAAGTAGGAAAGTCGGAAACTTCTGGCAAGGCCTGCATGATCAAAGGGGAGGAGAGTACATCCACATGGGCGAATCCAATATTGGTCGCCTTCATCACTGCAGCAGCCTTGGCAGAGAAACCACAACGGGGGTCATCCGGTGTGCCTTTCATATAGAGAATCACAGGGTGGTCAGTCAGCTGTTGGCGGATCTTATCCGTGGTTTTCATAAAGTTGTTCCCATTAATTACTAATCTGGCGACTTAGTATGTCGTGTTCAGCCGCAGAGTTAAGATTGTTGAAAGCGCTCCCAAGCCTCCCAGCCTCCAGAGAGGTTGTGTACATTATTCAGGCCCATTTGGGTTAGGAAACTGCACAGGTCACGGCTCTGATTGCCGTGGTAGCAGTAGACCAGTACCGCCGGATTGTTGCGACGCTGCTGGATCAGTTTGCCGATGGTCTCATCTGATACGGAGAGCGCACTGGGTAGTCGTCCTCGGCTTTGGCTCTGATGATCCCGCATATCAATGATTACTGGATTGGCATCTGACAAAAGCGTGTTGAGATCTGAAACCTCAATATCTGAATAACTCACAGGATCTCCTGGCTCGGTTTGCAAGGTTATTTGAGAAGACAGCAAGAAATGTTCCAATAGAGAAGATGCTCTTATCTGTCTGTTTTTCGGGCTATCTATTGCAGAAGTTGGCGGTGGTGGATTGTCAGTTATTCTACAATTGCGTTTTTTGCAAGGTTGCAAGTCCCACAACAGAATGTGACACCTACCTATTAAAGACTTCCCGACAATGGTGTTCGTAGAGTAGTACAAATAACTACCTGATTACCCTCCAAAGTTAGCTACGGTGATAGTTAAGGATCTGCGGTAGGTTGCAAGTGGGTTTTGTGAATTTTCAGCGCGATTTGGTGGGGCAGGGCCCCACCCTACGCCTATACAGACGGGTAGGGTGGGGCCCTGCCCCACCAACTGTATTACCCGCATATTACGTATATACAGGTTGATATTCTTTGTGCTGAGTATGGAGGGTAATTAGAAATAACTATAAGGCATAGATCAGACAAGCTCGAAAAGTAAAAACACGCATTCAAGCCCCACTCCCCCGCAAGAGAGTGCTGTAAAAGCCCCTCGCCCTTGACGGGAGAGGGGTTGGGGAGAGGGTGAGCGCCCAGCGCTTGATGAAACTGAATCGTATGCGGCAAGATCCAATCAATCCTTGTCGTGTTGATTAATCATCTAGATGATGAGGACGCTGAACACCCCATCTCCCTCGCAAGAGGGTACAGAAAAAGCCCCTCTCCCTTGACGGGAGAGGGGTTGGGGAGAGGGTGAGCGCCAAGCGCTTGATGAAACTGAAGCATATGCGGCAAGATCCGATCAATCCTTGTCGTGTTAAGTAATGATCTAGATGATGGTGTTGTTGAACACCCCCCTCTCCCCCAGCCCCTCTCCCGCAAGGGGAGAGGGGAGTGAGGTACAAACTGGCAACATCGTTACAGGTAGATAATGCATAGGTCGGGAGGAAAGACCTACATATGCTCCAGACAGGTTTCATGCCGCTCGAATCCTATACAAAATAATCCACCGACTGTTGTTACCGAATCCATCCTTTTTGTTAATCAGTAAGCCCCTCTCCCGTCAAGGGAGAGGGGTTGGGGAGAGGGTGAGCGCCAAGCGCTTGATGAAACTGAAGCATATGCGGCAAGATCCGATCAATCCTTGTTGTATTGAGTAATGATCTAGATAGTGGTGTTGTTGAACACCCCCTCTCCCGCAAGGGGAGAGGGGAGTTGAGGTGCAAACCGGCAACATCGTTTACAGATTAGACCGGGTAGATCGTTTACAGAGTGCAAAGATAATAAGATTCATCGCTTGATTATTTTTATCAAGAGGATGGAAGATCACCTCCGTAGTGGAGATCATAACAAAGAAAAACATAGGCTAATCCGACAATAATCTATGTCGGCGAAGCTAGTAACCTCCCCTCAGGTTAGTTATAGGTCAGCATTGCTGATCTGCTTGAAATCCATTCACTTCTCTATTCCCCGGGTGATACACTGAAGCACTCCAGTACACCGATAATATCCCAGCCCACGGTGCACTGAGATGCAGATAAACTGCGCTGATGATCACTATTTGTGACACTCTCTTCAGGGTTAGACTGACCGCTGATGGTACTCGTAAAGGTAGGAACTAAACGTGGAGAAGCAAGCGAAAACTCAACGTCGAAGGTCAGACTTCGTCGGCGCTAGTGCTGAGTACATCGACCAGCTGTATGAGGCCTTTTGCGAAGATCCCAATCAGGTATCACCCGAGTGGCGTAGCTTCTTCTATGGTTTTGATCATGGTGTCTCTGCAGAGGCGAGTCCAGCCATCAAGAGACCCCAGGTTCCGACTATCCACTCAGGGCTGGACCGTTTGTTTATGGCCTACCGCCTGGCCGGACACCTCTATGCTGATCTGGATCCACTCGATCTGCTGGAACGTCAACGGCCCAAAGAGCTGGATCCTGCCTACTATGGGCTGGATGATGAGGACCTTCGGCAGCAGGTCAATGTGGTTTCCATTGAGGCAGAGCAGACGCTGACAGGGAAAGAGGTGGTTGAGATCCTTGAGCAGGTCTATTGCGGTAGTGTGGCCAGTGAATACCTGCATATCAGTGCAGCTGATGAACGGCGCTGGATCGAACGTCGACTGGAGTCGACCCGGGGTGACTGGGCAGCGCAAAACAGCCGCCGTGAACGCATCGACACCCTACGGGATTTGACTGCAGCTGAAGGCCTGGAACACTATCTGCATCGACGCTATGTGGGGCAGAAGCGTTTCTCTCTTGAAGGTGGCGACTCACTGATTCCTCTGCTGGACGAAATAGTGCAGGGCGGTGGTCAGCGTGGTGTCACCGATGTGGTGATCGGCATGGCCCATCGCGGTCGCCTGAATGTCTTGGTCAATCTGCTGGGCAAGGCGCCCAGTGAACTCTTTTCCGAGTTCGAAGGAGATCATTCTGCGGATCACCGATCCGGCTCCGGGGACGTTAAGTATCACCAGGGTTTCTATTCCAATATTCAGACCCAGGGCGGGCCTGTTCATCTGTCACTGGCATTCAATCCCTCTCATCTGGAGATTATCGGGCCGGTGGTGCAGGGTGGCTGTCGTGCGCGTCAGGATCGGCACCAGGAGGACGCAACCGATCTGGTATTGCCTGTAATCGTACACGGTGATGCAGCCTTTATTGGACAGGGGGTGGTTACTGAAACATTGAACCTGTCGAAGACCCCGGCCTATGGCACAGGCGGCACCATACATGTGGTGGTGAACAACCAGATTGGATTCACTACCAGCCATCCCCAGGAGGCGCGTTCCACCCTCTACTGTACTGAAGTGGCGAAGTTGATTCAGGCACCGATCTTCCATGTCAATGCAGACGATCCCGACGCAGTACTCTTTGTAACCCGGCTGGCGATCGATTACCGCCTGACATTTCAAAACGACGTTGTGATAGATCTGGTCTGCTACCGGCGACAGGGTCATAACGAAGCGGATGAGCCAATGATGACCCAACCGCAGATGTACCAGCGCATCCGCAGCATGCCGACCACTCGTCAGTTGTATGCTGAGCGACTGGTTGCGGACGGTCTCGTCAAGCCTGAAGATGCAGAAGAGATGCGTGAGAGCTATCGCTACGCTCTGGAACAGGGCAGGGTGGTAGTACGTGAATTTCTACGTGGCTCACGTAGTGGCTACGAAGCGCACTGGGAGCAGTATCTGAATGCGCTTCCAAGTGAACAGGTCGAGACCAAAGTCGAACATGATCTGCTCTGCTCTCTGGGGCGACAAATTCTGAAACTCCCAGAGGGGTTTACCCTGCAACGGGCAGTGGCGCGTGTAGTGAATGAGCGGCTCAAAATGGTTGAGGGCGAGGTGCCTTTTGATTGGGGTATGGCGGAAACCCTGGCCTATGCAACACTACTGCAAGATGGCTACGGAGTGCGTCTGTCGGGACAGGATTCGATTCGGGGTACCTTTGCTCATCGTCATACAACCTTCCATGACCAGAAAAACTTTCTGACCTATACCCCTCTGGAAAATCTGTTTGAGGGTCAGCCCAGATTCGAGGCGATTAATTCTATCCTTTCGGAACTTGCCGTGCTTGGTTTCGAGTATGGCTATGCCACCTCAATGCCCGGCACCCTGGTGATCTGGGAGGCTCAATTCGGTGATTTCGGTAACGGTGCACAAATGGTGATCGACCAGTTCATCGCCAGCGGATACCTTAAGTGGGGGCGTCTATGCCAATTGACCCTGTTCCTCCCCCATGGTTTTGAAGGGCAGGGGCCTGAACACTCCTCGGCACGTTTGGAGCGTTATCTGCAGTTGTGTGCGGAGCTCAATATGCGGGTCTGGGTGCCCACCACCCCGGCACAGTTTTTTCACCTGTTGCGTGATCAGATGATGCGGCGCTTTCGTCGACCGCTGATTGTGATGACACCAAAAAGCCTGCTGCGCCATCCCATCTCCAAATCTCAGCTCCAGGCCTTTACAGAAGGTGGTCTGGCACCCGTACTGCCTGAAGCGGATCAACTTGATGAGGGGCGTGTGCGGCGTGTCGTGTTGTGTAGTGGCAAAGTCTATTACGATCTGCTGCAGGCCAGGCGGGAGAGGGGCATCGACGATATCGCCATTCTCAGGGTGGAACAACTCTATCCGTTTCCCCGCCAGAGATTGTCTGAGTTACTTGCAGGTTATAAAAAAGTGACCGAGATCCTCTGGTGCCAGGAAGAGCCCCGCAACCAGGGTGCCTGGTATCAGATACAACACCATCTGCGTTTTCTGGCTCAGGCCAAACAATCCCTGGGTTATGCAGGTAGACCCCCCTCAGCATCACCCGCCTGTGGTGATGGCGCGCTGCATAGAGAGCAACAGTTGGCACTGATCGATTCCGCCCTTGCCCCAGGCAGGGTAGATGATCAGGGAGAGCGTCTTGATGATACCGATGTGAGGCATTGGGCATGATCTAGGCGCTCAGCTAGGTAAGCGCCTGGGAGTCTGTCAGCCACGAGCCGTTAAAGAAAAAGATGCAGCGATCACGCTCGATACCCTGGAGTGTGCCGCGCGAGCCCTTGATTGCCGTCTGGTTTATGCTCTGGTGTCAAGAAAACCACTCGACGATCTGGTTACCGAGCACACAAAAAAACATCACACAAAAGGAATGGAGACCACGGGCACAGCATGAAGCTCGAAGCTCAGTGCATTGAGGTAGTTTCTTCAGAGTAGAAATTGGTGGGGCAAAAATGGCGCGCCCGGAAGGATTAACGGCTTTCAGCCGCTCTGCGGCACTTGCGTGCCTTGTCGAACCGACTGTTTTGATTCGGAGGTTCGAATTATCTTAGATTCAAGAGGGGCAGTTTCTTTAGGGGTATATATTGATAGAGTAAAAATGGCGCGCCCGGAAGGATTCGAACCTCCGACAACCTGGTTCGAAGCCAGGTACTCTATCCAGCTGAGCTACGGGCGCATCGTCGTGACTCTATCAAGATATATTGCTCTTCACCTGGTTTCAACCCGCGGCAAAGTAAATTAGTGCCAGCACCAGTGTTATTGAAACAGGAAGCTTCACGGACGTACTGCCAGGTAGAAAGCATCCCATTGAGGCGTTTTCCTTCGAAGAACATATCTTGCACATCGCAAGTTTGAACAACTCGGCGAAGTGATATGGATTGCTTTATTCCGGCACCCGAAAGGCTATTTTTCTGCACCTAACATATCTGCCACCCGGTTAAAGGCAGACTGAATTTTCAAAAAAGATCTGTAAAATCAGTATGAAATCTGGGAAAAGAATGGTACGAAAGTGAGGAATATGCGGCATTCAATATAACCTATATATTATTATTTCTTATTTAATTATAATATTTATGTTATTTTATTATTGCCATGATATAACTTATATGTTATTAACTCATTGTGTTATTTATAACGTATAGGTTATTCTCATGCGCCCCGAAGATCGTGCCACAGCCCGCCGTCAGCTAGACAAACGCCTCAGCCTCCTGTCAGATGGTGATAGCCTCGCTCGTCCGCCATATGGCTGGATCAAGGCTATCCGTGAGGCATTGGGCATGACCACGGTCCAGCTTGGCAAGCGCTTGGGCGTCAGCCAGCCACGGGTCGTTAAAATAGAAAAAGCAGAAAAAGACGGCGCAATCACTCTCGATTCCCTAGAGCGTGCCGCGCAGGCTCTCGATTGCCGTTTGGTTTATACTCTGGTGCCGAGGAGGCCGCTTAATGATCTGGTGGCCGAACGCGCAAAAATCATCGCCAAAAAGCGGCTTGAGACCACCGGGCACAGCATGAAGCTGGAAGCCCAGGGCGTTGGGGCAGTCGATGAGAATGAGCAGCTCAAAAGCCTGATCAACAAAATTGTTGCGCAAGGCGGTTCCGTGCTATGGGATGACACATGAGCGACGACTTCCTTGCTGAGCATGACGATGCCTCTACGCCTCTTTCTGCGGAAGAGCTGGAAGGGCTCATCCCTTCCTATATCACGTTACGCTCGGAACTGAACGAGGCAGAACAGGCCAACATTCTTGAAGCCGAAGAGTGGGCCTTCAAGCGCAAACGTGATGTGCTTTCCGAGAAATTCCTGAACGACCTGCACAAGCGCATGTTCGGGCGAGTGTGGAAATGGGCCGGACAGCACCGTCAGACTGGCAAGAACATCGGTGTCGATGCTTACCGCATTCCTGTGGAATTGCGCCAGCTTCTGGACGATGTTCGATTCTGGATCAGTAACGATACCTATCAGCCGGATGAAATCGCCGCACGGTTTCACCACAAGCTTGTCTGGACACACATATTCCCCAATGGCAATGGCCGTCATGCGCGTCTGGCCACTGATCTGCTTCTCACCGCCCTGGGCCAGCCACGTTTTACGTGGGGCCGGGAAAATCTGGTCGATGCCAATGAAACCCGGCAGGCTTACGTGGATGCCTTACGCGCCGCCGATCAGCACGATTACGGGCCATTACTCACCTTCGTCCGCTCTTAATCAACTTTTACAATAATGCTCCGGCTGCATCAGAGGTGTAGACGCAACAACAAGGGCCGAAGCCCTAGAAATCGTAAGCGTTGGTGATGATCGCCTCGCGATCAATCTCTTCGATTTCGCCGTTATAGCCCATGTCGCGGGCGATGGCGTCGTAGTCGATGTAATAGCGCAGGTTCTCCGGGATTTCTGTCGTCTCTTAAGCCCTCTCAAGAGCTATTCAATGTGGCCGTTTGGGTGTATGGAAGAGCGCCATGCAGTGCTAAAACTCACTTTTGCGGACAGACTGGCGTATGTGCCTGGAGAAGGTTTTTTAACCCCGATAATTACCTTACTATTCAATGATTAAGCAGGTTTTTGGGGGGTGGAAAAATTGGCGCGCCCGGAAGGATTAACGGCTTACAGCCGCTCTGTGGCACTTACGTGCCTTGTCGAACCGATTATTTTGATACGGAGGTTCGAATTATCTTAGATTCAAGAGGGGCGGTTTCTTTAGGGGTATATATTGATAGCGTAAAAATGGCGCGCCCGGAAGGATTCGAACCTCCGACCCCCTAGTTCGTAGCCAGGTACTCTATCCAGCTGAGCTACGGGCGCGTTTTTGTGAAACGCGTATTCTGAAGATATCTTGGTCTTTTGTCAATGCCCTGATGGCAATTGGCTGACCTGCAAAAAATTCTCCAACCCTTTAGTGCTACTCCTCTTCGTAACCGGTAATCATCGCCTTCACATAGCCAAAGGGTTCCTTACTGGTGGTGATGGCCAGATAGAGGTGGGCCACCAGAAATGTCAGCATGGCGAAGGCAGCGGCGGTATGGATCAAAGCAATGCCTCCCAGACTCATCCAGTCCAGCCCCCAGGCTGACCACGAGGTATAGAACAGGTAGAGCAGGCCACTCAGCCAGACTGCTGGTGATATCAGACTATGCAGGGAGAGATAGGCCATACGCTGCAGGGGGTTCAGTTTATGCGCTCTGGTTTTGTGGAATGGATGCCCGCCCCCCATAAAGATGTCGACCCCGTAATATTTGGCCATCGCCATCAGCTTGTTTGCGCTTGAGGGGATATATTGTTTCCATTCCCCGGTGGTCAGGTGCCAGAAAATGGCGAATATCCATAGAGTGATCAGGGTCCAGGCGAAAGTGATATGCAGATCGACAGCCTTCTCAAAGCCGAAAATAGAGAAGGTTCCATGGATTTCGAAGCCTGTAATCAGCATCGAGATGATCAGGAAAGCCTGGGACCAATGCCATAAGCGTTCAAAGCGTTTGTACATCATTACTCGTGCCATTAGCCATTCCTCCTGTTGCGTAGAGCGATGCGGGCCAAGCCGTGAAGCGAGACCCCCCCAAGGGTTCCCAGAAATGCCAGCCAACCGATGATATCGAGCAGTTCACTCCTGTCTCTGCCTGGCATGTAGAATCCGCTCAGATTGGCCAATCGGCCGTTGCGGCTATGGCAACTATCGCAACTGAGGGCCTCTGCCTTTGGCGCTACCATATGGGATAGTGGCCAGTGATAGGTGGTTTCGATAAATCCGTACTCACCGCTGTAGGCTGCACCACCGGCATCCATGGCGGCCTTGATGGCCCGGTTCCAGTCGAAAGACTTCCAATAGGCCTCGCTGTCCTTACCGAACAGATGGGTCATGACTAATGTATTGTTGCCACTGTCATAGGGCTGCTTGCCCTGCATGATCTTGAAGGGCCAGATTCTGGCATCCGGGTCATCGTAACTTCCTTCAAAAGTGTTGATGGCAACAATTGCGGTAGGATCCAGTTTCTCGTCAAGTTCCTGGTAGCGGATCTCACCCGATAGCCACTCATATTCAGGGATCAGGTTTTCTCCCCACTGGAAGTTGCCTTTCTTGGTGACATAGGTGACGTAACCATTTTCATCCTTCTTCTTGATATGCTTTCCATCAGCATCCATTTTTCCTGCAGTCGACCAGTCCCACCAGGTTTTCGAAGGCACACCACCTCTGGCATAAAACGGGATGTGGCAGGTCTGACAAGCGACCTTATCGGTATGGTCATTGATTTTGTTGTTAATCGTCTCGGCATGGGGCTTCATGCCATGACAGGATTCGCAGGTCGCACGACTTTGATCATCGCGACCCGGAATATCTATACCATGGGTATCCTTGGCAACTGTTGTGTAACGACTGCCTTTCAGGTCATGCCCCTCGGTAGTATGACACTCAACGCAGACAAAATTGAGCCCGTCGACACCCATATGTACATCCAACTCTTTCGTTGGGTTGTACATGGATGAGTCAAGATCACCATGTTTGACGCCATCACCACCACCGCCGAGAAAGTGGCAGTGGCCGCAATTATGTCTGCCTGGTTTACCTACATTCTGAGCTACATGAGAGAGATCCGGTGCTTTCCAGATTTTTCCTTTTTTGGGGGGGAAGGGCTTATCCACATAAGTTGGGTGTCCAGCGCCTGTTGGAAATTTTCTATAGGTATTTGTTGTATCGTGACAGGCAAGACAGTCGACATTCTCTTCTGAGGCAAAGTCGAAGTTGTCATCTTTCCAGCCATAACCGATATGGCAGCTGGTACAGCGGGCATAATTTGTCACGATTGAGCCGCAAAAGCTGTTCACTATCTTCTTTTTACCCAACTCCTGACCCGTGTCAGGGTGGGTGAATTTCCAGTTCCAATGAAGCGTTTTATGGATCTGTTTACTGGCCTCGGTATGGCAGCTCAGACAGGCCTTGGTTACCTCTGGCCCGGATTCAAAGTTTTGTTGTAACGCTTCGAATTTAGTGTGATCTGCTGTTGAATTGCTACTGATTTCATTTGCTGTTGTCGCTGCGGAAAGCGGCATGCAAGCAACAAAAAGAGCGCATGAGAGGGATAGTGCACGGAGATTGCAGCAGCTCAAAAATTGAACAATGCTAGACATGACGCCACCTTTGATAATGTTGCTGACGAACCAAAAGGCCCGCGAAATACAACTACTATTTATGCGTCCTGCATTAAATACGGGAAATAAGGTACTGCTACTGCTTAGAGAATAGAGCTATTCTCTTACAACCGGAGGTCAGTGGCTTGGCATCAGAAGATGCCAAGCCGGGTTAGTCTGCTTTTATAAACTGCTTTCTGCTGTTGCAATCAGTGTGGGTGCTGTCAACTCTTCAGAGAGGTGTTTGAACTTCTCTACCAATACTGGCCAAAGTAGATTGTAGTAGAGTTCACCACGCACCAGTTTCACACCCTTTGCAGGTATTTCATAGACAAGGGTTCGCTCTTCATGAGGTTTCAGACGCGAATCCTTACCAAGCGCAGTTGCAGTTGGCGGCATCGCCGGCTTGCCTTCGCTATCGGCCAGTGCGTAGACGAAGTAGGCCTGCGGGTCACCATCCTTTGGGTGCCCCTTGGCATTTTCCCAAACCACATTACCCTCAGCGTCATAGGCGGTCAGCTTCATGTAGATGTTGCGGAATGGAGCACCTGTCGGCAGACTGTGGGGTTGGGGGTTCTTAAGAAAAGCGGTTGCACGTATCTTCTCCCCCATGGTCTCAGTCGAGACATCGAATACGACCGAACGCTGCAGAATGCTGCTGCTGTGGCCGCCACCCATGGAGTGATCAGCCAGGCCGTCATTAATCGGCATATGACAGGAGAGGCAGTTGACCTGGGAGTGACTGATGGAGTACTCATTGCCTGTCTGACAAAGCGGTACGCCGTGCGGGTTATTGCGCTGATCATGGCAGCCCATACAGGCATCTGAAGTCTTCATCAGTTTTGGATTGCTCTCCATCGGCATGGAGGGGATCTCTTTACCATCCACAGTGACAGCCTCGCCTAAATGAGGATTGGGCTTGCTGTCGTCACTCATGTTACCACCACCGAAGACATCACCCGCTGCGGATAACTTCTGTAATGCTACATTGGAGTGTCTTCCAGGACCTTGAATGGAATCTTTTGAGTAGTCGTAGGACTTCAGTCCAAGCTGTAATTTACCATTTGCTGCCTGAATGCCGTTGTATTTCTTCAGGGTATGGCAAACGATACAGTTTACCCCTTCAGAGTAGGCAGGTTTGGCGTCCAGTTTGGTTGTTTTGTCCTTTGCTGCATTGGGTGCGTGGCACTGCAGACAGATTGGATACTTGCCAGAAGCCTTGTGTTTGACATTTTCTTTAGTCGGGTCACCGACCACCTTTTTGTAAAAAGTGGCGTGTATCGGATCATTGAGTGCTGAACTGTTACCGTGCATTGACCCTTTCCACTGTTTGTAGATCTCTTTATGGCAGGTCTTGCAGGTTTCAGATGAGATGTGGTGAAGTGGTTCAGCTGTTGCGAGATTCATGAAAGCGAACCAGCAGAAAATCACAATCAGCAGGCTTACTCTTTTGTTATTATCCATCCTTTTCCTCCTTTTTTATTTTTAAATTTGCAACTCCAGCTCCCTCTGTAATTACAAATTTCTGATCTACAATATTCCCATTTTACTGACTAGATTAGCAATTAGGGAAAACACTCATTTAACAAAAGCTAATATTCATTGCAGAAAATAATTATCTGCACTAATGATCAATCCGATATTGAACAATAATTATAAAAATAGCATAGTGTAATAGTGTGTGAAGGTGTGGCGCTGTTCTGAAAACAATTATTAAAGTTAAGCCAACGCCACGCAGAAATTCCTAGTAAATGGCTATGTAATCTGCACTGAACAAGAATGCGAAGGTTTAATGGAGCTGCACCTATTGAACGCTTTCACTAAATAATAATACGCACTAAAAGGGGGGGTACATGCATAAATACCAACCAAATGGATGCACTACTATCAGGATAGTGCTGGTACTTTTGTTTTGGATTGGTTTGGTTCCTCTTTCGGTGGCTGAAAAGGTAAAGCTGGATCCAAGTAATTGGGGACTGGAAGAGGGTAAAGAGTGTGTCTCCTGCCATAAAAAAGCTTCTGCAGGTTTAACTCATGAATGGCAGAACAGTGCCCATGCTGAGGCAGGGGTTAACTGTCTCGACTGTCATTTGGCTGACCAGGTCGATAATGATGCCATAGAACATGAAGGCGCAATTATCGCCACCATTGTTTCTCCCAAGGACTGCGGTCGCTGTCATACCAGGGAGTTTAAAGAGACAGAGGGATCTGTCCATGCAAAAGCGCTGAGCCTTATAAAAAACCGCCTGCCTGCACTTGCAGATAATTTGAGTGGTAAGGAGATGGTTGCTGCAGGCTGTGCACAATGTCATGGCTCCAAAGTGAAGGTGCGAGGAGATGGCACACTTACTCCGGAAACCTGGCCCAATACAGGTATTGGGCGTATCAATCCGGATGGTTCTCTGGGTTCCTGTTCTGCCTGTCATGGACGTCATAGCTTTTCCAAGGCGCAGGCGAGGGATCCTAGTGCCTGTACCTGGTGCCATACCGGCCCGGAATCTCCAGATGATGAAGTCTATCGAAGCTCAAAGCATGGCATGCTCTATGAGGCCAACAGATCCAGAATGAACCTGGAGAGTGATCAGTGGGTGCTAGGCAAAGACTACAGTGCCGCACCGACCTGCGTTACCTGTCATATGGGTGCCACGCCTGGCGTCAAGGCAAGTCACGATGTAGGTATGCGTGATGCCTGGAGTCTGAATCGTCCGGTATCTGAACAACAATATCTGATTATCTTTGAGGATGGAGACAGAAGGGAACTGCCAAAATCCCAACCTGCACCGCGACGGGGTACGGAACTGAATAAGCTTGATGGCAGCATGGCAAAAGTCAAAGCTGTGGCGACACCCGAGCGGCGCAGGCAGATCATGAATAAAGTTTGTCTTGAGTGTCACAGTAAGGGCTTTGTTAAAAGCGCGATGAAGCAGTTCGATGATGTGGTGAAACTCTATAATGACAAATTTGGAAAACCCGCTCAGGCAATCATGTCTGCACTCTACGAAATGAAACTGCTGACACCGGCACCCTTTGATGAGCCGATCGAGTTCAGCTTTTGGCGACTCTGGCATGACGAAGGTACTGCAGCGCGTCATGGTGCAGCAATGATGAGTCCCAACTACGCTTCATGGGAGGGGATGCATAAGGTAGGGCAGAACTTTTATGGCGAGTTTCTGCCCCAACTACGTCAGCTCGCTGGTGAAGAGAGGGCTAATGATCTGATCAAGACTCATGTCACCAGCCTTGATCAACACAGCTGGCTGAACAATCCATCAAAACCGAATCCGATCCTCGGTTACGGTATTGGGAAGGAGAGCCATGAGTAAGCTTAAACTTCCCCTGTTCATTACTCGTCATGTCCTTTTTGCGCTATTGATTGGTGGAGTGGCAGGTATTGGTTTTATGCTGTTTTTAGCCGAGTTCGATCATCTGACCAGCAGTGAGGCCTTCTGTACAACCTGTCATTCAATGGAGTTGGTTGCGGAACCCTATCGGCAATCACCGCACTACAAACCGACCTCTGGTGTACGTGCCAGTTGTGGTGACTGTCATGTTTCTGAAGGTGTGTTCGCCGCAACATGGGATCACTTTATTGGCGGCAAGGATCTCTTCAAACAGATATTCGGCCCGGAATATGATGATCCTGTGATCAATGCACTGCATCTGCCAGAAGCGGCATTTGCTGCAAGGGAGTGGTTTAAGAAGCGTGACTCCGCCACCTGTAAACGTTGCCATGTTAAAGAGGCAATATTTGGAAGTCGACCGGATACGCTCCTGATTCACCGTGAGGATGCCAAAGACAAAACCTGTATCGAGTGTCACTACAACCTGGTGCATAGAGTTGTACCTGCCAAATCAGTTTTCAAAAGAGACAAATGGAACCGGATGATTGAGCAGGAGTATGGATTACAGCCGGGTGAGGCTGACAAGTTACTCGGTGACCATTGATCTTGAGTGGACTGGAGAAAAAATGAGGGTACCCAATGGGACTACTGAAAATCGGTTGTAAGACAATGCGGGAGGGAGTATTGGTCTCCTCTATTTTTTTTATTGCGGGTATCCTGATGATTCTGGCCGGCACTAACGTTGTACCTGATCTGTTCTATATGCAGCAGGTGGTTATGTTTGCCGGACTGCTTTTGTTGTTGTTTGCACCATTGATTCTTATCGCCACTTTTTTACTCTCGGTATTGCCAGGTGCAAAAGAGAATCTGGATAAATGTGAACACTGATCTGAAATGGTTAAAAGGTAAACCTGAATCCACTGGTCAGGTTAAAGTTACACCGTTAATCTTCTACATGACTGAAGTAAGCGTAAAAAACCCTCGCCTTTAACGTGGGGTATCGCAAAAGTCATAGGCTGCGGCCCTGTCGTAACTCTCATGCCCTGCATTCACAATTAATTGTGTTTTTATTGTTTATCTTCGTACAAAAACAAACTCCCATGCACAAGGCTAACTTGCTTTTTTATATAACAAGTTATGAGTGATTAAGCGCTAATTTTTCTGAAAATATTTTTTGGATAGACTTGGTCACCCTCTGTGTAACGTTGTCCGACTGACAATCTAGGCCTATCAATAAATTACACAGCGAGTCCTTCTGGAATCACCGTGGTGCTTCAATTAACAACATTCTAATAATCAGACGAAGTGGTTTTTTATGCCGTTCCAGCACACTATGGTGGGGCAGGGCCCCACCCTACCTGTCAGGTCAAGGTGTAGGGTGGGGCCATGCCCCACCAAGTCTGCTTAAAAAAAGAAAAGCAACGCTATACAAATCAGCGATATCAAGCACTAAAGGCTATATGATTTAGAGAGTACAGGGAAAGTAAATATGACTAAAAACACTGAAATTCCAGTTTAATAAATCTCTCCAAATATAGGGTTTATATGACGCACCACACTAGGTGGATGGTTTCAGCCGATCTAAATGAATTCAATCTCTGAAATCTGAATACAACCGGTAAGTTGATTGCCACTCTATCTTCTATTGCGGTATCCAAACATACACATACTGGAGACAGGGCTCGACTCAAATCAATTTATCTCATTGAATATAAAGAAAGATATTAATATGGCATAACTGTTGCTCACTCAAGGAAAGTGCGGAAAAAAGATAAAGCCGCATATCTGAATAGATCGACCTGGAGGAGTAGGGTGATGACCGAGACCTTTTACCAAGTCATGCGGCGGCAGGGGATTACACGTCGTAGTTTTTTGAAATTCTGCAGTTTGACTGCCTCTGCCCTGGGGTTGGGACCCGCAGTGGTGCCACGCATTGCCGAAGCAATGGAGACCAAGCCCCGAATCCCGGTGATCTGGTTGCACGGTCTTGAGTGCACCTGTTGCTCCGAGTCGTTTATCCGTTCTGCCCATCCGCTGGCGAAGGATGTGGTGCTGTCGATGATCTCTCTCGATTATGATGACACCATCATGGCTGCGGCAGGACATGAAGCCGAAGCGATCATTGAAGAGACCATCGAAAAGTACGACGGCAACTTCATCCTGGCTGTAGAAGGCAATCCGCCTCTTGATGAAGATGGCATGTACTGCATCATTGGTGGCAAGCCTTTTGTCGAACAGCTCAAAATGGCGGCAGAGCACTGTAAAGCAATCATCTCCTGGGGATCTTGTGCCTCCTGGGGCTGTGTTCAGGCAGCCCGTCCGAATCCTACTCGTGCAACACCGGTACATAAGGTGCCTGGTCTAGCCAATAAGCCGATTATCAAAGTGCCGGGTTGTCCACCGATTGCTGAGGTGATGACCGCCGTGGTCACCTACATTCTTACCTTCGAAAAGTTTCCGGAACTGGATCGTCAGGGACGCCCGAAAATGTTCTACAGCCAGCGTATCCATGACAAATGTTATCGACGTCCTCATTTCGATGCGGGCCAGTTTGTTGAGGCCTGGGATGACGACTCTGCTCGCAAAGGTTACTGCCTCTACAAGATGGGGTGTAAAGGTCCAACCACCTATAACGCCTGTTCAACCATCCGTTGGAATGGAGGGCTCTCATTTCCGATCCAGGCGGGTCATGGCTGTATCGGCTGCTCTGAGGATGGATTTTGGGACAAGGGCTCTTTCTACCAGCATGTGACCGACACCCATCAGTTCGGTGTCGAGGCCAATGCAGATAAGGTCGGTTTGGCTGCTGCCGGAATTGTCGGTGCAACAGCTGCTGCCCATGCTGCTGTAACTGCTATTAAAAACGCGCAAAAGAAAGGAGACCGTGATCAATGAGCACCAAGACCACGCCAAACGGTTATAACCTTGATGATTCAGGTCAGCGCGTCGTTGTCGACCCGGTAACCCGAATCGAAGGCCACATGCGTTGTGAAGTGAATGTGGATGAGGAAAATATCATCCGCAATGCAGTTTCCACCGGCACCATGTGGCGCGGACTGGAAGTGATTCTCAAGGGCCGTGATCCACGTGATGCCTGGGCCTTTACCCAGAGGATCTGTGGTGTCTGTACTGGCACCCATGCATTGACCTCGGTGCGTGCAGTGGAAGATGCACTGAAAATAGAGATACCTGAGAACGCCAACTCCATTCGCAACATCATGCAGTTGACGCTGCAGGCTCATGATCATCTGGTTCACTTCTACCATCTGCATGCTCTCGACTGGGTCAATCCAGTAAATGCACTCAAGGCAGATCCAAAGGCAACCTCAGAACTGCAACAAAAGGTTTCGCCTAAGCATGCCAAATCCTCACCAGGATATTTTCGTGATATCCAGAACCGACTGAAAAAGTTTGTTGAGAGTGGCCAGCTTGGTCCTTTCAAAAACGGCTATTGGGATAACCCGGCCTATCTGCTTCCACCTGAAGCTGATCTGATGGCCGTCACCCACTATCTCGAAGCGCTCGATTTTCAGAAGGAGATAATGAAAATACGAACCATCTTCGGAGGCAAGGATCCTCATCCCAATTGGTTGGTGGGCGGCGTACCTTGTCCAATCAATCTGGATGGTGTCGGATCGGTTGGTGCTCTGAATATGGTCAACCTGAACCAGATCTCTTCGATCATCGACAGTACCAGAGAGTTTATCAAAAACGTCTACATTCCAGATATTCTTGCTGTGGGTCAGTTTTACAAGGGTTGGCTCTACGGTGGTGGTCTGTCGAGTACGAATGTGCTTAGTTATGGTGATATCCCTGATCGCGCTAACGACTACTCTGCAGCCAACCTGATGATGCCCAGAGGTGCAATCCTCAATGGCAATCTCAAGGAGGTGCACGAAGTCGATCTGCGTAATCCGGATGAGATCCAGGAGTATGTCCCTCACTCCTGGTACAACTATCCCGATGGGGTCAAAGGTTTGCATCCCTGGGATGGTATTACCGAACCAAATTTCCAGCTGGGCCCGAATTCCAAGGGAACAAAAACCAATATCGAGCAGATTGACGAAGACGCCAAGTACTCCTGGATTAAAGCGCCGCGTTGGCGTGGCCATGCCATGGAAGTTGGTCCACTAGCACGATATATCATCGGTTATGCCAAGGGCCATGAAGAGATTACCGAACAGATTAACTTTGTACTGAAAACGCTAGATGTGCCGGTCACTGCACTATTCTCAACCCTTGGTCGGACAGCTGCACGTGGACTGGAAGCCGATTGGGCGGCAGACAAGATGCGCTACTTCATGGATAAGTTGATGGCCAATATCAAGGCGGGGGATTCATCAACCGCCAACGTCGACAATTGGGATCCTGAAACCTGGCCGAAAGAGGCAAAAGGTGTCGGTTTCAGTGAAGCGCCAAGAGGCGCCCTGGGGCATTGGATCAAGATCAAGGATACCCGCATCGACAACTATCAATGCGTGGTGCCCACCACATGGAATGGTTCACCGAGAGACAGCGAAGGCAATATCGGTGCTTTCGAAGCCTCATTGATGAACACTAAGGTGGAACGTGCAGATCAGCCGGTAGAGATACTGCGCACGCTGCATAGTTTCGACCCCTGTCTCGCCTGTTCCACCCACGTGATGAGTGAAGAGGGTAAGGAGCTGGCAAAGGTTAAGGTGCGGTAGTTACTAATCAGGCCATAGATATTAATACACTCAGCTGTCGTGTGTTTGCTCACGGCAAGGCATCAAACGCCGCTGTAGCACTCCTACAGCAAGTTTTAGATAACGCAGTCCGTGAGCAAACACACGACGGCCTGTCATTAAATATCTATGACCTGGTTAGTATTCCGGATCTGAATTCACCATTCGTTTCAAGTTGTATTAGGAGTAGAGATGAAAAAGGCAATGATTGGTTTAAGTGGTTTGCTGGTAAGCGGGCCACTGTTGGCTCATGTTGGAGAGCACAGTGATGCAGAGTTTTTATCTGTAATTCTGCATCTGATGTCAGAACATCCACTGCCACTGTTGTTGGTTGGCGCTGTACTGGGTGGTTTGACCGTCACCAGGTTGCTCAGAAGTTGAAAAAGTACTGAAGCCAAGTTCGGTGCGGCAGGGCCGCACCCTACCTATATAAAAAAGACGTAGGGTACCGCCCAGCCGCACCAAACTGAATATCCGGCTCTTAGGGTCGGTTCGATTAGTGTTAACAGGCCCTAACATAAGATCGTTAATATCGATTCAGGAGAGACTCCAATGCAGACGACCATAAAACGCACTGCTGTCTATGTCTACGAAGCCCCCGTCAGATTATGGCATTGGGTTAATGCACTGGCGATTCTGGTTCTTGCTGTTACCGGTTATTTTATTGCTAATCCTCTGCCAACCATGCCAGGTGAAGCAAGCGACCACTTTCTTATGGGCTATATGCGTTTTGCCCATTTTGCTGCGGCCTATATATTTACGGTCGGATTTATCGGCAGAATCTATTGGGCCTTTGTCGGTAATGAACATTCGCGGGAGCTCTTTCATCTGCCATTCTATCGCCTCTCTTTCTGGAAAGAGTTAATGCACGAGATACGCTGGTACTCCTTTCTGGAAAAAGAGCCGAAGAAATATGAGGGCCATAACCCATTGGCCCATATCACTATGATTGTCATCATTACAGTGGGTGGCATTGCAATGGTCTTAACCGGCTTCTCACTCTATGCTGAACAGACCGGTCTGGGTAGTTGGCAGGATCAACTTTTTGGATGGTTGATCCCACTGGTCGGACAGAGTCAGGATGTTCGTATGTGGCACCACTGGGGAATGTGGGTCATTGTGGTTTTCGTGATCATCCATGTCTATGTCGCGATCCGTGAGGATATTGTCTCCCGTCAAAGCCTGATAAGTACCATGATCAGTGGATGGCGCATGTTCAAAGATGATCGTTCCTGAACGCATTAATTGAAACCCTCTGGCGTATTCATGGATGAAATTGATACGCCACATGATAAAGCGCGGTATCTGCGCTTTTTTTATCTCAGTTAATTTATGATGTGGTTGCTCAACTCTTTATTGCCGCCACTCAGAAGAACGATAGGAAAAAGTAGCTATTCCCTCAGCTGACAAACTGATGACGATTGATCCCCAGTCGCTTGATGCGTGATGAGAGTGTTGTTGGTTTTAGCTGTAGTATTTCCGCAGCACCCTGCTGACCAAAAACTCTACCGTTGCTTTGCTTCAATGCAGCAATAATATTGTCGATCTCGTGCTGCCGTAGCTCCTCCTGAGTATAAATCGCAGAACTCTTTAAATTGGCAGGTCTTGGTGGGTTATTACTCTCCTTGTTGATGCTGAAGTCGAGGTGAATCCGGTGGTGTTGTGAAAGGATTACAGCGCGCTCGATAACGTTGATCAGTTCACGGATGTTACCGGGCCATGGATAGGAGAGCATGCGATCCATATCGCCTTGGGTAAACTGCAGTTCGCTCTTGCCGAACTTTGAGCAGGCGAGCTTGAGGAAGTGGCTGGCGAGGATTGGGATGTCCTCTTGTCGCTGACGCAGTGGTATAGAGACGATGGGAAAGACATTGAGTCGGAAGTAGAGATCCTCACGGAAGCGGTGTGCCTCGACTTCATCACGCAGTTCCCGGTTGGTGGCGGCGATGATGCGTACATCAACATGGCGGGTGACTGATTCACCCACCCGTTCGAACTGCTGCTCCTGCAGTACCCGCAACAGCTTGCCCTGCAGCTCCAGCGGTATCTCTCCAATCTCGTCCAGGAACAGGGTGCCGCCGTCGGCCAACTCAAAGCGGCCGGCGCGGTCGCTGATGGCACCGGAGAATGCGCCCTTGATGTGGCCGAAGAATTCACTCTCAAACAACTCATGGGGAATCGAGGCGCAATTGACCCGGATCATGGGACGGTCGTGGCGGCTGCTGTATTCGTGGATGGCGCGGGCTATCAGTTCCTTGCCGGTGCCGGACTCGCCGGTGATGAGTACTGCTGCACCGGTCGGTGCCACCAGATCGATCTGTTGGATTACCTGCTTGATGGTAGCACTTCGGCCAACGATCTCTTTATAGTTGTGCTCAATCAGATACTCCTCCTGAAGGTAGGCGTTCTCCTTCTCCAGTTTCAGTTTTAGCGCCTGCACTTGGTCGAGCGCTGCGCGCAGCTTCTCTTCCGCCTGTCTACGTTCGCTGATGTCACGAAAGATAATCACTGCGCCAACCAAGCGTCCCTCTTCAAGGATCGGGGTGCTGGTGTACTCCACCGGTATAGCTTTGCCCTCTTTGCTCCAGAAAACCTCGTTGTCCACATGACGTACCTCTCCGTCGCGAAAGGCGGCGAAGATGTGACACTCCTGTTCAGGATAGTGATCACCCCCGGGGTGACTGTAGTGAATCAGATTGTGCATGTTTCTGCCGGTCAGTTCATCGGCTTTCCAGCCAAGAATGCGCTCAGCAGCGGGATTGATGAAACTGGTCTTACCCTCGGTATCCACACCGTAAATGCCCTCACCGGCGGCATTAAGAATCAATTGATTCTGCCGTTCGAACTCACTGAAAACAGATTCGATGCTTTTCCACCGTTCAAGTCCTTCGCGATGCAGGGAGTTAACCTCAGTTGTATGACGTAATTTTTCCAGCCGTTCGTAGTTGCGCAGGGTAAAGATCATCAGCTTGGTCTCCTCCTGCTGCTGCACACTGGCGGAGATCTCCAGCCGCAATAGCTCCCCCTCTGCTGTTTGTGCGCAGAGATCGTTGTTCCAGCTGTTTCCCTGGTGCAGAACCGCCTGAGTAAAGGAGATCATCTTTGCCAGATCGGAGAGAAATAGCTGACTGGGACGCAGTCTGAGTAAAGCCTCTTGCGGATAACCCAGCAACTGCCCGGCTGCTGGATTGGCCTGGACGATCTGATCGCTGAAGGGGTCTATCAGCACTACTGCTTCGCTAAGGTGAAAATAGATACTTTCTATCTGGGACTGCACGTGACTTACCTCGAATCTCAATACCTTTGATCTACCTACAAGAAAGATGCCAAGACTACGAAGTTTCGTAAACCTGGCTACGAAAATTCGTTAAATTACGAATATTCGTTGCATCGCGACTTACCATGATTAATCTGAAAATATCATAAAAACAATTACTTATATTTGTCGTAACGCTATGGCACGGGGTTTGCAATTTCTCTTGCAGCAGTGCCTGTCAGTCTCTTCGCTGAAGGCGGTTGTAAAACAAATGCACCAGTCCGGTGCATACCCACTTGGTCATGCGCCGTGGGGAAACTGAGGAGTGATTATCCATGAGCTATAAGAGTCTTAACGATCCTTTCAATCCGGATGCGAGCCTGACCCACGAAAAGGGTTGCGAGTGCCAACAGTGTCAAGGTGCAACCTCGGCCGGGGCGGATCATCCTGCCCAAGAAGTCAAGGTGGCACTCGACTCGTTAGCACCGAAACAGACTCTCACCACGGATACGGCATCTGACGAAGCATCCTTCACCTCCACCGAAGAGATGATGGATCGTGCTATCGAAAGCGCAGTGGTGCGGTCCGTATTCGGTCACGACGAGATGAGCCGACGCTCTTTCCTTGGACTGATTGGTGCGGGTACCGCCAGCGCCCTGCTTGGCTCGATTTTTCCGATGGACGAAGCCAAGGCTGCGCTGAAAGAGAGTATGGGCACGGGCAAGCTGGAGAAGACCAAGCTCAACGTTGGTTTCGTGCCAATAACCTGCGCTACACCGATCATTATGGCCCATCCGATGGGCTTCTACAGCAAGTACGGTCTCGACGTGAATGTGATCAAGACCGCCGGTTGGGCTGTGGCACGGGACAAATCATTGGCCAATGAATATGACGCTGCTCATATGTTAACCCCCATGCCCCTGGCCATGAGTATGGGTGCCGGCTCCGTTGCAAAGCCCTTCATAATGCCAGCGGTTGAGAATATCAATGGTCAGGCCATCGTGCTGCATGTGGACCACAAAGATAAACGCGACCCGAAACAGTGGAAGGGCTTCAAGTTCGGTGTGCCCTTCGAGTACTCGATGCATAATTTTCTGTTGCGCTACTATGTGGCGGAGCATGGTCTTGACCCTGATAAGGACATCCAGATCCGTGTTGTACCACCACCGGAAATGGTGGCCAATCTGCGCGCAGGTAACCTGGACGGATACCTCTCCCCAGATCCGTTCAACCAGCGAGCGGTATGGGAGAAGGTGGGCTTTATTCATACCCTGACCAAGGATATCTGGGAGGGTCATCCCTGTTGCGCCTTTGCCTGCTCTCAGGAGTTCGCCGACACCCATCCCAATACCTACGGTGCCTTATTGCGTTCCATTATCGATGCCACCCACTACTCAGCCAATCAGGAGAATCGCAAGGAGATCGCTGCCGCCATCGCACCAAAAAACTACCTCAACCAGCCTGTGCCGGTTATCGAGCAGGTGCTAACTGGCCGTTATGCCGACGGAATGGGCGGGGTTCAGAACGTACCCGATCGCATCGATTTCGACCCCTTCCCCTGGCACTCAATGGGGGTCTGGATCCTGACCCAGATGAAGCGTTGGGGTTACATTGATGGTGAGGTCAACTATAAGCAGATTGCCGAGCAGGTCTATCTTGCGGCCGACACCGCCAAGATCATGAAAGAGCTGGGTTATGAGCCGCCGACCAAAACCTATGAGAACTACACCATCATGGGCAAGGAGTTCGACTATACCCAGCCGGAAGCTTACGTCAAAAGCTTTGCCATCAGGAGGGGTGATGCATAAATCCCTGCGAATCAGGGCGGCTATCGTATCGTTGGTGCTGCTTGCGCTTTTTCTGGGTATCTGGGAGGGGCTCAATATCGCTCCCAGTGATAGCAAGCCATTGACCGAATACGAAATCCTCATGGGGGGCGCCTCGCAAGAGGCGCGGGTACCCCCGCCATCGGCTGTGATCGAGTTGGCCGTCAAGGAGCTGAGTAACCCCTTCTATGATGCGGGGCCTAACGATAAGGGGATCGGTATCCAGTTGGGGTACTCCCTCTACCGGGTATTGACCGGCTTCCTGCTGGCTGCTCTGGTGGCACTGCCAATCGGTTTTCTGGTGGGTATGTCACCGCTGATGCAGCGGGCGCTTAACCCCTTTATTCAGGTGCTGAAGCCTATCTCGCCTTTGGCCTGGATGCCATTGGCACTTTTTATAATTAAAGACTCAGAGACCTCGGCCATCTTCGTTATCTTTATCTGTTCCATCTGGCCGATGCTGATCAACACCGCTTTCGGTGTTGCCAATGTGCGTCAGGATTGGATCAACGTTGCACGCACCCATGAGTTGGGCCACCTGAAGACCGCTTTCCAGGTAATACTACCGGCTGCTGCGCCGACCATCCTTACAGGCATGCGCATCTCTATCGGCATCGCTTGGTTGGTGATCGTTGCCGCCGAGATGCTGGTGGGTGGAACAGGCATCGGTTATTACGTCTGGAATGAGTGGAACAACCTTGATCTCACCAGTGTGATCTTCTCCATTTTGATGATCGGTCTGGTGGGCATGTTGCTCGATACCGCACTGGCCACTATCAACCGTCTGGTCGAGTACGAGGAGTAGTTATGAGTAACCATTTCGTGGAAGTTGAGGGACTTGCTAAACGCTATCCCTCGCCGGGAGGGGACGAAGATCTGACGGTGTTCGAAAACGCCAACTTCGGTATCGATAAGGGTGAGTTCGTCTGCATCATCGGACACTCCGGCTGTGGCAAATCGACCATCCTCAACATTCTGGCTGGCCTTGACGAGGCAAGTGAGGGTGGTGTGATCATGAACAGCAGGGAAGTCTCCGGTCCGAGCCTGGAGCGGGGTGTGGTGTTTCAGAACTACAGTCTGCTGCCTTGGCGTAGCACACTCAAAAATATTACTTTTGCAGTACAGGCGCGCTGGCCCAAATGGAGCAAGGAGCAAGTGATGGAGCAGAGCATGCGCTTTCTCGAACTGGTTGGGCTGAAGGGGGTGGAGCAGCGCAAGCCTTCGCAACTCTCCGGCGGCATGCGGCAACGGGTGAGTATAGCCCGCGCCTTTGCTACTCAACCGCAGTTGCTACTGATGGACGAGCCTTTTGGTGCCCTGGATGCACTGACACGCGGCATGATCCAGGAGGAGTTGATAAAAATCTGGGAAGAGACCCAGCAGACCGTTTTCATGATCACCCACGATGTGGATGAGGCGATTCTCCTTTCCGACCGCATCCTGCTGATGACAAACGGTCCGAAGGCGAGAGTTGCAGAGTCAGTGAAGGTTTCGGTTCCGCGTCCACGCAATCGCACCGACATCATTCACCATCCCGCTTACTACAAGATCCGCAACCACCTGGTGGACTTCCTGGTTAATCGTTCCAAGGAGCTTTCAGGTTCCGCCGACAGAGCGGAAGTTGCCGATAGCAAACATCCTCTGGTGGTCGACCCGGCTGTAGAAGAGGTGGATCTCAGCAGCACTGAAAGATTGAAACAGGCGGCTGTTTAACAGCTGTCACAAAGAGACAATACTAAACGAGGTAAGAGAAGATGAATAAATTGGAAATGACCGAAGTGATCATGGCTGCCAAGAAGAGCTCTGGTCTGAGTTGGGAAGCCATCGCAGAGAAGGTGGGTCTGGCTCCGGTGTTTTTGACCTCTGCTTGTCTGGGTATGAATAGCTTGAAGGCGGAATTTGCAGACAAACTTTGCGACTCTTTGGGTCTGTCGCCTGAGGTCTCTGGCGTGTTGCAGGAGTTTCCTCATAAAAGCTGGGACAAAGCAATACCTACCGATCCGGTGATCTACCGTTTTTACGAGGCTATTGGTGTCTATGGAGAGACCATCAAGGAACTGATCCACGAAAAGTTTGGTGACGGTATCATGAGCGCAATCGATTTCTCCATGCATATCGACAAGGAGGAGAATCCTGTTGGTGATCGAGTGGTCATCACCATGAATGGTAAGTTTTTGCCCTATAAAAGTTGGTGAGCCGTTCGCGCCTTTGCTCTGATTAAGATTGCCACCGTTGCATGAAATAGGAAAAATAGCATTTAGATAAATCCATATTGCGAGATGGGAAGGTATTGTCTCCCGTCAAAGCGTGATTAGTGCCTTGATTCAAGGATGATCGATCCTGAACAGACAAATTAAACCCTCTGGCGTATTCATGGATGAAATTGATATGCCACTTGATAAAGCGCGGTATCCGCGCTTTTTTTATATCTCAGCTGTTGATTAAGATGAGTGCAGATGTGTCTGGTATACTCTCTCCACCCGACTGTCGCATCCTTAGCTGTTTTTGATGGGGCAGGGTGCAACTGTTTCGACTCCTCACATATTATGGCTGTGGCTAAAATCATGTTGCGCTCAAGTACGCTAAAAATTATGCTCTACCTCTTGATAGGGTACTTTTTGCTCTGGGCGCCATCACTATTCTGGCCAAAGTATCTTGATTCCCCTCTTGGTGTAATTGCTGTTATTCCAGTTCTATCCGTATATGTCTTTCATAATCTTGGAATCCCTGGGCTACTCTATAACAACGGTGCTTGTGGTTGGAGCTGGTGTGCGCCAACAATACTTGGCTGGCTGTTTATTGTCTCTTTCTGGCTATTCTTGCTTTGGTTGCTGGCAAGTTTTATAGCAAGGCTTAAGATCCGCTCAGTAAATGCACAAGACAGGGATTCTTAAAAAGATTATGTGACAACATTACCTGGTAGAGTTACGAAAATGGACTCTAGGAGTTGTATGATGGGTGCATATATACCTGTAGTAATCTGGCTGGTTAGCGCTATTGTTTGTTTTTACATCGCAAGAGAGCGAAATGTTAAACCATCTTTCATTCGGAATCTTATCGTAGTTGTGTTGGGGCCCGTTTGCGATACCCTTGGTATTCCTGGCTAAACCTGAAGCACCAATGCCGAACAGCAGGTGATCAGAGAAGAGGGTTAGAGGCTTGATCTACGCTTGCCTTGATAGAAAGGTCGGTCAGGAGATTTGAATCAAAAAAATGAATACTAAATTAGGTGGCATGGGTGGAAATGCGAATATTCACCTCTTGCTTTTACAGCCCCTTCCGCGCTTGCGGTAAAGGGGCTATTCAGTCGCACCATCTGTCTATTGGTGTTTTTTCTGCCCCCCCTGATTAACAATAAAACCATTTGTAGTGTAAGTGATTATCAACTGATCACTTTTTTCCAGAATCAGCCAAAGAACCTGACAAAAGTAATACTCATGTGTGTGCGGTGGTAAGTAAGTGATCATAATGTCCCAAACTTGCAACACAACTATCCATTCGATTCTCTTAACGGTTTGTGATCTGCATAAAAAACCTAATAAAAACAAATATTAAGACTTAATTTGCCAGGTTGGCGCGTGGCTTGCAAACCATGCTTGATAACTTAACTCTCAACACAGAGTCTGCCAATGAGTGACCAACCTTCAGTATTGATTCTCGGTATCGGTAATCTGCTTTGGGCTGACGAGGGGTTTGGTGTGCGTGCCCTGGAGAGCCTGCAGCGTACCTTTTCATTCCCTTCCAATGTGCGGCTGTTGGATGGGGGAACCCAGGGCATCTACCTGGTGCAGCATATTCGCGAGGCAGATGTACTGGTGGTGTTCGATGCGGTGGATTACGGCCTGCCCGGCGGTACTCTAAAGCGGGTAGAAGGTGACCAGGTGCCGAAGTTTCTTGGTGCAAAAAAGGTCAGCTTGCATCAGACCGGTTTTCAAGAGGTTTTGGCGATGGCTGAGATGTTGGGTGACTATCCTCAGCAGCTGTTGCTGGTTGGTGTGCAGCCCGCTCTACTGGAGGACTTCGGTGGCAGTCTGCAGCCTGAGGTGAAAGCGCAAATCGAGCCGGCTATCGAGGTGGCGTTAGAGTACCTTGAAGGCTTTGGTGTTCATGCAACGCGCCGGGAAGTCCCTATCACTCCCGACCCTCTTTTACAGGGGGCAATATCTGATATCCACCTCTATGAAGCTGAGCGTCCCTCGGAAGTTGATGCCTGCCGGGCAGGGGATGCCAGGGTATTGGAATCGGAAGCATTTCGTCTCGCCTATCGACCAGCTGCTTTGGATGGTGAGGCGGTCAGTGTTGGAGTGGATGCCCATCTGGATAAATACAGAGAGGGTGGTTCTCAATAGTGTGTATCGGTATTCCCATGCAGGTGGTCTCTTGCGAAGGTAGTTATGTCCTCTGTGAAGGTATGGGCGAAAGCCGAAGGGTGGATACCCTGCTTGTAGGTGACCAACAGCCAGGCAGTTGGTTACTGGTGTTTCTGGATAGCGCCAGAGAAGTTTTGAGTGAGCAGCGTGCGGATCAGATACGTCAGGCCTTGCTGGCGCTTGATATGGCGTTACAGGGTGAAACAGAGGTTGGGCATATGTTTGCTGACCTGGTGGATAGGGAACCCCAACTGCCTGAACATCTCAGGTCAAAACAGTAGTGGTGCCAGGTTCGTTAAATTGAAGATGGAATGGAGTTAGCTTAACCATCGAGACCTGGTGGGGCATGGCCCCACCCTACGTTAGAAAGTGTAGGTAGGGTGGGGCCATGCCCCACCAGAAAGAGTGAGTCATCCTCAGAAAGTGTAGGTAGGGTGGGGCCATGCCCCACCAAAATGAGTGAGTCATCCTCACACATTCATGATTTTGAATTAATTCTCGAATACCAGTGATATTCGTAACAGGTCCTAATTACAGGAGATCATCATGGCTTCAGCCTTGATCAATCAACTCATAGATCAGAGAGGTATTGCTGTTGTCGATGAGCAATCCCTTGATAGCTTCACGCAAAATCATAGGAATACGCTGTTGTTCTTTACAGAGAACCCTGTGCAATTTCCTGAGAGTAACGATGTGGCTGTTGTGTTGCCCCTGTTGATGGATGCTTTTGTTGATCGATTTCAAGTTGGCCTGGTCGATCGGTCATCTGAACATCAGCTGCATGCCCGTTATCCCTTCGATGGTTGGCCAGCCCTTGTAATGCTCCAGGATGGAGACTATGTCGGCGCTATTTCCCGGATGCAGGACTGGGATGTCTACCTATCTGAAATTGAGCGTCTTCTGAGTGTGGAACCTTCTGGGGTAAAACCTATCAGCATCCCTGTCGTGAGCGCAGATTCCTGTAGCCAATAAATCGGTACAATCATCATGAATGAAATCAATATCCCGATCACCGTCAGTGGCCCCGGTTCTCAACCGGAGGAAGAGGATGGTTCAAGCCTCGATATTCTTCAGCTGCCATCTGAGATGACCACCTTCAGCATGCCCGAGATACCTGAAGCAGATGATTTGCAAGGTTTGCAAGAGGGTATTTCCTTTCTCAAAAAACTCGATGAAGTACTGAAACTTCAAGCCAGATCCAGGAGTGTGCAAGCAGAAGTTCTGGATATTACTCATCTGGATTCTGCGAATAGTGAACTGGTCGATCAGGTGCTTGGAGAAGGTGAAGTGAGCATGCTCTTCAGTTCCCCAGATTGCACTGCACGGATCCAGGAATCGGTTATGGCAGGTCTATGGCGGGTCAGGTATTTCGACAAATCAGGTGAAGTGACGACAGACACCATCGAAGTCGCTTATGTACCCAAGCTATGTCAGCGCTATGTATTCAAAAATGCTTCACATCGTGTTGAGACTCAGCGTGATGCAATTCCCAAAGGGGTGATCAATGCACCACCACTGGTTGCAGAGATCAATGACAAGGTTGCTGAGTATCGGCCTGGCCGGGAGAGTCACGTCATCAATCTGACCCTGCTGCCACAAACCGAAGAAGATCTGCTGTTCTTGATGAACAGTCTGGGCGAAGGGCCCTTGACCATACTCTCCAGAGGTTATGGGAATTGCCGAATCAGCAGTACCAAGGTTGAAAATGTCTGGTGGGTGCAGTACTTCAACTCTCAGGATAAAAATATCCTTAATACGATTGAGATCGGCGCAACCCCCGCCGTAGCCGCAGCGGCTCATGAAGATATTCAAGACAGTGCCGAGCGTCTGGGCGAGATTCTTGAGGCCTACTTGTGAATCCTGATTTTTTCGGTGGCTCTTATGGCGGCGATGACAGCAAGCTGGATGATGCATGTCGCCTTGAGTGTAAGATCTGCTGGCATATCTATGATCCTGCTGAGGGAGATGAGTATTGGCAAATTCCGCCTGGCACACCATTTTCTCAACTGCCTGATCATTGGAGCTGTCCCAATTGTGACGGTAAGAAGCAGGAGTTTATGGTATTGAGGGAGGAAGCATGATCTGTCCCGACTATCTGATGGAAGGGTTGGAGCTGCAGTTCCGCACCATTGAAAAACAGCGTATGCAAGGGCTACCTCTACTGAATCCGGCGTTGAAGGTGAAAGCTGTAGGTTTCCGTGAATGGAACAACCATTGCCTGGGGGTAATGATCACACCCTGGTTTATGAATCTGATGCTGATACCCCATGAGGGGGATAGCTGGAAAGAGCGCCAAATCGGTGAAAAAGAGCTACATCAACTCCCTTCTGGTCCCTATGAATTTATTCTCGGTGAAGAGGAGGGCATCGGCCGATATCAAATGTGCTCACTCTTTTCCCCGGTGTTTGAATTTGCCGATCAGGTGACTGCTGTGGAGACCGCTGAGCAGGTGATGCTCGCTCTAATGGATGATAAAAATCAAGATGGCCTCTCCACTCGAGAAAGTGAGATCACACGGCGTTGGCAGGGAGAGACAGAAGAAGAGGTAGAGAAGAACCCTGAAATCGAGAGTGAGGAAGAATCACCGGGGATCAGTAAACGGTTGCAGCAACCGCTAACTCGTCGTGAGCTGTTGCGTGGTGCTATTGATCAGGATTGTGAGCAGTGAGTATCGAAGGGGAATTAAGGATAACCCTGCAGTGTCATGGTGAGCAGGTACGTCAAGTTGATATTATTTCAACCCGCCCCCTGCAACTGACCCGGATGTTTAATGGAAAGTCAGTTGATGAACTACTCACTATGATTCCAATGCTCTACAGCGTTTGTGGTACCGCACAATCTGCTGCTGCAGTTAAGGCTTGCCGTATGGCGAGCGGTCAGAGTAGCGATCCCCAAACCGATCTGCTTGAACAGATATTGGTTAATGTTGAGATGGCACGGGAACATCTTTGGCGCATCCTCAGCGACTGGTCCACTTCAGATGTAGGCAGACTGAATCATGATCTTACATCATCTCTTGCGACCTTGATGAACGATGCGAAGCTGTCCTGTTTTCCTGAAGGGGACAGCTTTAGGATAAAACCGGTTGTTGCATTTGATTCAGCAAAGATTGAATCGATTATCAGACGAATCACGACTATCTCCTCTGAGAATGTTTTTAGCCTTAATGCCACTGAGTGGTATGGAATAGAAGATATAGAGACATTTAATCACTGGCTCGATAAAACAGAGACCGATGCTGTACTACTACTTAGAAGATTGCGTGATGGAACAGTTGCCAGGTTAGGCGAAGGTGAAGCACTGCCACTGCCACAAATTGATCACCATGAGATGTCAAAACGACTTTCACAAGCTGATGCTGAAGCCTTTATAGCGGCGCCAGAGTGGGGCGGTCATGTTTATGAGACTGGCCCTTTGACACGACAGAGTGCCCATCCAATGCTACAGCAGCTGATGCAGGAGTATGGTAACGGGGTATATGCCCGCATGGTTGCCAGGCTGGTTGAGCTGGCCTCTCTGCCGAGTCATCTTGCACAGCAGCTGAATCTATTGGAAATTGAGAGTGACTCAGCTCAACAAAAGCATGATGTTGTGATGTCGCAGCAGGGCATTGGTGAAATTGAAGCGGCGAGAGGACGTCTTTTTCATCGCGCTGTGGTGCGAGATGGCATCGTCTCAAGTTATCAGATCCTTGCTCCCACTGAGTGGAATTTTCATCCATTGGGCGTTGTGGCTCGCGGTTTGAAACGTCTTTCGATAGGGCGTGAATCTTTAATGAAACAACAAGCAGAATTGCTGATTAATGCAGTCGATCCTTGTGTCGGTTTTAGTCTGGAGATTTGCTGATGCATGAGATGTCTCTATGTGAAGGAGTACTGCAGATTGTTGAAGAGAGTGCAACGAATCAGGGTTTCAGCAAAGTGAAAACAGTCTGTCTGGAGATTGGTGCACTATCCGGTGTTGAAATTGAAGCGATGCGGTTTGGTTTTGATGCGGTGATGAAAGGTTCTCTGGCTGATGGCGCAACGTTGGAGATAATTAATATCCCAGGTGAAGCTTGGTGTATGCCTTGCGCAAAGCGGGTTGAAGTCTCAGCTCGATTCGATGCCTGTCCTGAATGTGGCAGTTTTCAACTTCAGGTTACAGGGGGTGATGAGATGCGGGTTAAGGAACTTGAAGTTGAGTAGGGCGGAGCCCAAATAATCAGTTAAAGAATTTTCGTTAATGCAGATTAACAATTGAGGTAAACAGCGATGTGTACTGTCTGTGGATGCAGTGAAGGTGAAACAACAATTCATGAACATAAGCATGATCATAATCATGACCATCAACAGAAGCATGATCATGAACATACCCACGACTATGGTCAGGGTCCAGCCCATGCTCATGCACCGGGTATGACACAATCGCGTATGGTTCAGATCGAGCAGGATATTCTGGGTAAGAACAATCAATACGCTGCTGAGAATCGTCGTTATTTCAGTAAACATGGGATTCATACCTTAAACTTGGTATCCAGTCCTGGTTCAGGAAAAACCACTTTGCTGGCCCGTACAATTGAAGATATGCAGGCTGAGCACGCCATCTCTGTGATCGAAGGCGATCAACAGACCACCAATGATGCAGAACGTATTCGCGCTACCGGAGTCAAGGCGATACAGATCAACACTGGTAAAGGTTGCCATCTGGATGGTCACATGGTGGGACATGCGATGCAGAGTTTACAACCGGAAGATGAAAGTCTGTTGTTTATAGAGAACGTTGGTAATCTGGTTTGTCCTGCAGCTTTTGATCTTGGTGAGGCGCACAAGGTGGCGATACTTTCAGTGACTGAAGGGGAAGACAAGCCGATCAAGTATCCCGACATGTTTCATGCTGCAGATCTGATGTTGCTTAACAAAATCGATCTGTTACCCCATCTGAACTTTGATGTTGAGCGCTGTATCGCCTATGCCCAGCAGGTCAATCCCCGTATTCGTGTGCTGCAGCTTTCTGCAACGACAGGTGAAGGGATGGAGGCATGGTATCAGTGGATTGTCGCTACACGGCAGACGGCTTTGATTGGATATCGCTCGAAAACGGCCTAGAGGTGCTGGTGCGGCAGTGCCGCACCCTACCTATAAAAAATACGTGGGCTGCGGCCCTGCCGCACCAACAACTGATGGAGTAAACGAAAATGTGTCTGGCCATACCGGCAAAAGTTGTCGCCATCGATGAGCTTGGGGATAACGCAACCGTAGCGCTGGGTGAAGTCAAGAAGGAGGTCTCCCTGGCGTTGGTTGATGATGTAAGAGTGGATGATTTTTTACTCATCCATGTAGGTTATGCACTCAATAAAGTCAGCGAGGAAGAGGCGCAGAGAACTCTGGAACTCTTTGCCCAGGCCGGGGTGACACTATGAAATATGTAGATGAGTTTCGACAGCACAAACTGGCAAAACAGTTGGCGGCAGCGATCAGACAAGAGGTTGATGTTGACAGAAACTACAATTTGATGGAGTTCTGTGGTGGTCATACCCATGCGATTTTCCGTTATGGGGTAGAGGATCTGATGCCGGACAATGTGCGCTTTGTGCATGGGCCAGGCTGTCCTGTCTGTGTGCTTCCGGTGGGACGTATTGATAGTGCGATTCATCTGCTTGAAGCTGAGGATGTCATTCTTTGCACTTACGGCGACCTGCTGCGTGTACCGGCAAGCGGACGAAACAGTCTGATCAAAGTCAAAGCCGCAGGCGGTGATGTAAGGATGGTCTATTCAACCCAGGATGCGTTGAAGATCGCTCGGGAAAATCCCCATCGGGAAGTGGTTTTTCTGGCGATCGGTTTTGAGACTACCACCCCTCCCAGTGCTGTCGCACTGCAGCAGGCGAAACAGCAGGGGCTGAAAAATTTCAGTCTGTTTTGTAATCATGTGCTGACCCCGGCAGCAATACAAAATATTCTTGAGTCGCCTGAAGTACGAGAGATTGGTTCTGTCTCTATTCACGGTTTCTTTGGTCCCTCTCATGTCAGTTCAGTCATCGGCAGTCGTCCCTATGAGTTTTTTGCCGAAGAGTTTCAACGGCCGGTTGTGATTGCCGGATTCGAACCCCTGGATGTTATGCAGTCTGCATTGATGTTGATTCGTCAACTGAATGAGGGGCGTTTTGAAGTAGAGAATGAATATACCCGGGTAGTGACCCGTGACGGTAATCGAAAGGCACAAAAGCTGGTTGCCGATGTATTCGAACTTCGTCGCAGTTTTGAGTGGCGTGGTTTGGGCATGGTGCCCTACAGTGCCTTACGCATTAAATCGGACTACCAGGAGTTTGATGCTGAGCAACGTTTTAAGATTCCGGTGAGCCAGGCCAAAGAGGTCAAAGGGTGTGAATGTCCCTCCATCCTGCGTGGCGCTAAACGACCTACCGACTGCAAGCTGTTTGGTGTGGTCTGTACACCGGATAACCCTATGGGGTCCTGTATGGTCTCATCTGAAGGGGCTTGCGCGGCTTATTGGAGTTATGGGCGTTTTCGTCTACCGGAGACAAAAAGCGCATGAACAGATCATTGACTGAGGTGATCCTATGAACGCGGTTGTAAAACCTTTTCCGCTACGACTCGATACCCGTAATGCTAAGGTCGACATGACCCATGGCAGTGGTGGACGAGCAATGGCGCAGTTGATAGAAGAGCTGTTTTTAAAACACTTCGACAACGAACTACTGCGGCAGGCCAATGATCAGGCCAGTTTTGAAGTGGACGCCGGACGAATGGTGATGAGTGTGGATGGACATGTTATCTCGCCACTCTTTTTCCCCGGCGGCGATATCGGCTCCCTTGCGGTTCATGGCACCATCAATGATGTGGCTATGTCCGGTGCCCGACCCAGTTATCTCTCTGCAGGCTTTATTCTGGAGGAGGGGTTTCCTCTTGCAGATCTGGAGCGCATCGTAATCAGTATGGCCCAGGCTGCCAGTGATGCGGGTGTGCCGATAGTAACCGGTGATACCAAGGTGGTGGAAAAGGGTAAGGGGGATGGTGTCTTTATCACAACCACAGGTATCGGGGTAGTGCCGAAAGGGGTCGCTATTTCAGGCGACCGCGCTCAGGTTGGTGATGTGATCCTGGTTAACGGCACTATGGGTGACCATGGTGTGACCATCATGTCGAGCCGGGAGAACCTGACCTTTGAGACAACGTTAACCTCTGACTCAGCTGCCTTGCACCACTTGGTAGAGAAGATGGTGGATAGAGCGCCCGACATTCACTGTCTGCGTGATCCCACCAGGGGTGGTCTGGCGACGACATTGAATGAATTGGCTCGTCAATCTCAAGTTGGTATGCATCTGCTTGAAGCGGATATTCCAGTCAAACCGGCAGTGGCTTCCGCCTGTGAGCTGCTTGGTCTGGATCCGCTTTATGTGGCCAATGAGGGTAAGTTGATCTGTATCTGTTCCGCAGAAGATGCAGAGCAGTTATTGCCGGTTATGCGACAGCATCCATTGGGACGGGAGAGCGCCATCATTGGGCGGGTAACCGAAGATCCTCACCACTTTGTGCAGATGGAGACGCTGTTTGGTGGCAGCCGGGTGGTTGACTGGCTCTCCGGTGAACAGCTGCCAAGAATCTGCTGATCAGGTTATATCAATGCGTATACTGTTTTTGACACACGCTTTTAACAGCCTCACCCAGAGGTTGTTTATAGAGCTTGAAGCTCAAGGCCATCAGCTGTCGGTTGAGTTTGATATCAACGATACAGTTGCACAGGAGGCAGTTTCTCTTTTCAAACCCGATTTAATTATTGCCCCCTTCCTGAAGCGGGCCATAGCGGAATCGATCTGGTGTAACCATACCTGTCTTGTGGTGCATCCCGGTATACCCGGTGATCGGGGGCCATCATCCCTGGATTGGGCGATTCTTCAAGGGCAATCCCGTTGGGGGGTGACTGTTTTACAGGCCAATGGCGAAATGGATGGTGGTGATATCTGGGCCAGTTGTGAGTTTGAAATGCGCCAGGCCAGCAAGGGCAGTCTCTACAGAAATGAAGTAACAGAAGCCGCGGTGCAAGCTGTGCTGCTTGCGGTTGATCGTTTTCAGGGCGGTGAATATAAACCGCAGTCCCAGAAGCATCTTGACCCTTTAACCAGTGGAGATTGGCAGCCGCTCATGCCTCAGGCAGAACGCGCTATCGACTGGAACTCGGATACTACCGATCAGGTTATCAAAAAGATCCACTCCGCTGATGGTATGCCAGGGGTTAAACAGGAACTCTTTGGCCAGACATTCTATCTCTACGATGTCAGGGCAGAGTCCAGACTATCCGGCAAACCTGGTGAGCTCATTGCCAGATGCGGTGCAGGGATCTGTATTGCCACACTTGATGGCGCTGTCTGGATTGGTCATCTCAAAGCCTGTGACGGCGAGCATCACTTTAAACTGCCTGCCAGCCTCTTGCTGGCTGATGAGGTGAGCAATCTGCCTGAAATCGAAGCGGATGAAGAGAGTGGCTACCGTGAAATCTGGTATCAAGAGGCTGACCGGGTCGGCTATCTACACTTTCCATTTTATAACGGTGCTATGAGTACCAAGCAGTGTCAGGATTTACTCGATGCATACCGTCTTGCAAAGCAGTGTGATACCCAGGCGATTGTACTTTTAGGAGGCCCCGATTACTGGTCGAACGGCATGCACCTCAACTGCATTGAAGCGGCTGACAGTCCCGCTGATGCCTCTTGGGAAAACATCAATGCCATTGATGATCTTGCGCTGGAAATCGTTACCACTGAAAGCCATCTGACAATTGCCGCTCTGCAAGGCAATGCAGGCGCCGGAGGTGTTTTTCTGGCCAGGGCTGCGGATGAGGTATGGGCCAGAAAAGGCGTGATCCTGAATCCCCATTACAAGGATATGGGAAACCTCTATGGCTCAGAGTATTGGAGTTATCTGCTACCCTGCTATGTCGGGGAAGAGCATGCTGCAACCATCATCAACAATCGTCTGCCGTTGGGTGTACCCCAGGCTGCTGAATTGCAGTTGGTCGATCGGGTCGTTGATAGCAGCAGTCAGTTATTCATTTCTCAGGTCAAACGTCTTGCGGTATCGATGATAGGTGCACCAGCGTTTGCAAAGCGTCTACATTATAAGAATGTTCGCCGCAGTGCGGATGAGCGTCAAAAACCCCTGTCTAGTTACAGGGAAGAGGAACTGGAACAGATGAAACGCAATTTCTACGGCTTTGATCCAAGCTACCATATTGCCCGGTACAACTTTGTACACAAGGTTGCCAAGTCCCGCACACCACTGACGATCGCTCGACATCGTCGTAGTGACACAATCTGGAAATATGCATCATGAGCCCACGTCCTACTGTTTTGATAGTTGATGATGAAGTCCGCAGTTTGGAGACGCTTGAGAGAATCTTAGAGGATGACTTCGATATTCAGACTGCTCAGAATGTCGAACAGGCCAGACTCATTCTGCAGAGCAAATGGGTGCAGCTCATCCTCTGCGATCAGCGTATGCCCGATATGACCGGTGTGGAGTTTCTAAAGCAGGTTCGTGAACAGTGGCCCGATGTGATTCGAATGATCATCTCAGGTTATACCGATTCTGAAGATATCATCAGCGCAGTAAATGAAGCGGGCATCTACCAGTTCATTACCAAGCCCTGGCATCCGGACAGTCTGATTCTACTGTTGAAGAATGCAGCTGAACTATTCGAGTTACAGCGCAAGAATGAGGTTCTCAGTGTCGAGTTGAAGATGTCCCCCAGTCGTCTGCAATCGTTGATGGATAAAAAAAGCAAGCGACTGCGTGAGGATTACAGTTGCGATGATCAGATTGTACGCAGCCCCCAAAGCTGCATGAATCAGGTCTGCGAAAAGATACGAAGAGTCTCACCCTATGACATCTCTGTGTTACTGACCGGTGAATCCGGAACAGGTAAAGAGTTGGCAGCCCGGGCGCTGCACTACAACAGTAATCGTTGGCAACAACCCTTCGTGGTTGAGAATTGCGGCGCACTGCCCGACGAACTGCTGGAGAGTGAGTTGTTTGGATATAAACGAGGCGCCTTTACCGGAGCGGTGGAAGATCGTGCCGGACTGTTTGAACGAGCCAATGGTGGCACGGTGTTTCTTGACGAAGTGGGGGAAGTTTCACCCGCATTTCAAGTGAAGTTACTTCGAGTGTTGCAAGAGGGTGAGATACGCCCGCTGGGCAGCAGTCAGACCCGGCAGGTTGATGTACGCATCATTGCTGCCACCAACCGGGACTTGGAACAAGAGGTGAGAGAGGGAAGATTTCGTGAGGATCTCTACTACCGACTGGCCTCAGTAACGATACAGTTGCCGGCACTGCGCGAACGCAAGATAGATATTCCATTGATCGCCAACACTATCCTTGAGGCCTCAATCAAACAGTTGGGCAAAGAAGTTGAGGGCTTTACTACTGAAACCCTAGCCTGTATGCAGGCCTACCATTGGCCCGGTAATGTACGGGAACTGCAGAACGAAATCCGCCATATGTTAGTGATGGGGGAGAGTGATTTACTTGGCGCTGATCTACTCTCGCCAAGGGTGTTGAGATCCGCGCCTGAAGAGGATGAGGCCGATATGCTGATGATGGGTGAGCTGCAGGGGTCACTCAAGGAGCGTGTTGAATCACTAGAGGCTCGTATTCTCAAAGAGTGTCTGATTCGTAATCGTTGGAATAAGAGCCAGGCAGCGAAAGAGATGGGGCTCTCACGTGTCGGGCTGCGCAGCAAACTGGAGCGTTATGGTTTGGAGAAGATCGAACAGCTTAGAGATGATGAAGATATGGTGGTCTGACCCATGAGAAATATTGGCTGCGACAGCTACATTACCAATATGACGTAGGGTGCGGCCCTGCCGCACCAAACCCATAACATCGACAGTAAAACCATAAGATGCATACCTTATCAATACACTCAAATGACCCGGAATCAATGACCCATTAACATGGAGCAGTTATGACAGAGACCAAGCTATCTCAAACTACTAGCCTGATCGACAAGGTGGGTATGGAAACACCAATGGAATTCACCGAATCCACTGAGCATGCCTGGATCGATGTGATTCAGAAGATGGATAAGGTCTATGCCGATCTGGTGCATTATCAAGTGGAGCTGGAACAGAAGAACGCGGAGCTGGAAGAGACACAACAGTTTATCCGCAGCGTACTTGAGTCGATGACAGAGGTATTGATTGTTTGTGATGTGCAGGGTCGTATCCTGCAAGTGAATCAGGCATTGGAGGATCTGACCGGTAAACCTGAAAGCGAATGGTTGCATCGATCTTTTGTCGAACTTTTCGGTTCTGAGTCGCAATCACTGGTAGGTGGGTTCGCAGAAAAATTAGGCAGTGATGCGATTGTCGATTGTGAAGTGAGTCTGCAAACCCTCGAAGGGGGCACCATGCCTCTGGCGATGAACTGCTCCTCCCGTTACGACGTTAAAGGACGCCTAATGGGTATGGTATTGATAGGCCGGCCCGTTGGAGAACTGAGACGAGCCTATGAGAAACTCAACAAGGCGCATGGCGATCTGAAACAGACCCAGGAGCAGTTGGTTCATTCTGAGAAGATGGCTTCACTCGGTCGCCTGGTGGCTGGTGTTGCTCATGAGTTGAACAATCCAATCAGTGTTGTTTTCGGAAATATGCATGCTTTGAAACGCTACGCTGAAAGGATCAACGGCTATCTGACTGAAGTAGGGGGTCACCTGCAACCTGAACTTCATCAACAACTTCGTGAAAATCATCGTATCGATCGCATTGAATCGGATATGGGGCCATTGATCGAAGGCACCATGGAGGGGGCTGAACGCATCAGTAACATTGTACTTGATCTGCGGCGCTACTCCGGAGTGCAAAAAGAGAGTGAGGAATCCTTCGACCTGCATCAAGTGATTAAAACAGCCATCCACTGGGTTGTGAAAGCGGCGCGGGAGCAGTTGGAAGTCATATTTGATTTAAGGGGAGAATTTCTGATTACCGGACGTCAGGGGCAGGTTCACCAGATTCTCATCAACCTTTTGCAGAATGCTATCGATGTCATGGAGGGACAACAAAAACCAAGACTGACCATCCACTGTGTTAAAGAAAATGAGAACGTCCTGGTCAGTGTTAAAGATGAAGGCGCAGGTATTCCAAAGCAGGATCTGAAAAAGATATTCGACCCATTCTTTACCACTAAAGAGGTAGGCAAGGGAACCGGTCTTGGACTCTACATCAGCTACGGCTTGGCAAGAGATATGGGGGGGGACCTGAAGGCAGGTAATCACCCTGAGGGTGGCGCCATCTTTACCCTTCAACTTCCACGCAACGGAGCTGGCGATGGCTGAAACTGAGCACCAGCCTCTGAATCTTCTATGGCTGCAATCCGGCGGCTGTGGCGGTTGCACACTCTCTCTGCTCTGTGCCGAGGCTCCGGATATTTTTACCACACTGCAGAGTGCGGGAATCAATCTGCTCTGGCACCCTTCAATCAGTGAAGCTTCAGGCAGTGAACTGATAGAGCTGTTGCAGGATATTCTGCATGGAGAGGTGCCTCTTGATCTGCTCTGTCTCGAGGGTTCGGTGGTGTGCGGACCTAATGGCAGCGGTAAATTTCATCGACTGGCCGGTACTGGTCAACCGATGATGCAATGGATTGAAAAACTTGCCAAGGTGGCGCGGCATGTGGTCGCTGTTGGTAGTTGTGCCGCCTATGGGGGCATCACCGCAGCAGGCGGTAATCCCAGTGAATCCTGCGGTCTCCAGTATGATGAGAGTATTGAAGGGGGCTTGTTGGGTAAGCAGTTCGCTGACCAGGAGGGCCTGCCTGTTATCAATATTGCTGGTTGTCCTGTACACCCCAACTGGGTTAGCGAAACTCTGCTACAGATCGCCTGTGGTGAGCTGAAGCATGAGCACCTTGATCGCTATGGTCGTCCTCGAAGCTATGCAGATCATCTGGTTCATCATGGTTGCCCTCGCAATGAGTACTATGAATATAAGGCCAGTGCCGAAAAGTCCTCTGACCTGGGTTGTATGATGGAGCACATGGGGTGCTTGGGCACTCAGGCCCATGCCGACTGCAATACCCGTCTGTGGAATGGAGAAGGGTCCTGCTTAAGGGGAGGATACGCCTGCATCAACTGTACTGCGCCAGGCTTTGAAGAGCCGGGACACCCCTTCACAGAGACACCAAAGATTGCCGGTATACCGGTTGGCTTGCCTACCGATATGCCCAAGGCCTGGTTCGTTGCTCTGGCCTCATTAGCCAAGGCCGCTACGCCTAAACGCCTCAAAGAGAATGCAGTGGCAGACCATATTCGAGTACCTCCAAGCCGTAAATTGAGTGATAAATCATGAGTCGACGCATTGTTGGTCCCTTCAATCGGGTGGAAGGGGATCTGGAGGTCGAGTTGGAGATAGAAAACGAGCAGGTCACCTCTGCTCAAGTCTCCTCATCCCTCTATCGAGGCTTCGAGCAGATCTTACAAGGTAAAGACCCAGGTGATGCACTGGTCTATACACCAAGGATCTGCGGTATCTGCTCCGTATCCCAATCGGTTGCAGCTGCCCGTGCCCTGTCTGAGTTGTCAGGTGTTGCCATGCCATCAAACGGCGACCTATCAATCAACCTGATTCTGGCGAATGAGAATGTGGCGGATCATCTGACCCATTTCTATCTCTTTTTCATGCCCGATTTTGCCCGTGAGACCTACAGTAACGAAGCCTGGTATCCCGGAATCGCAGAACGGTTCCGCGCACAAACCGGTACAGCAGCCCCTGAGATGCTGGCAGCCCGCGCTCAGTTTATGCACCTGATGGGATTGATGGCTGGCAAGTGGCCCCATAGTCTGGCGATACAGCCCGGTGGTGTCAGCCGCTCGATTGAGATGCAAGAGAAAGCCAGGCTGCAGGCGATACTGTTCGGTTTTCGCCGTTTCCTGGAGAGCCGGCTTTTTGGTGATACTCTGGAGAGAATCGACGCCCTGGCTTCTGCCGAGGCGCTTCAGGAATGGATAGCTGATCACCCCCTTGACCACAGCGATTTCAGATCTTTTCTTGAAGTGGCAGCGCAACTCAAACTGGATCAACTTGGAAGAGGCAGCGACCGCTTTATGAGTTACGGGGCCTACCAGTTGCTGGGTCAGTATAGCTTTCGCCAAGGTGTCTGGGATCAGGGAGCGGCTGCTCTGGATACTTCACTGATTACCGAGGATATCAGCCACAGCTGGATGAAATACCAGGCTGCCCCCAAGCATCCCTTCGAGGGTATTACACTACCCGATGCGGATGTTGCAGAGGCCTATAGCTGGTGTAAGGCGCCTCGTCTGGATGGCAAAGTTATAGAGGTCGGTGCCTTGGCCCGACAGCAGATTGATGGCCATCCACTGATTCGGGATCTGGTTTCTCAAAGCGGTGGAAATGTAAGAAACCGGGTAATCGCCAGGCTGTTGGAGATTGCACGGGCGGTGATGTTAATGGAGTCCTGGGTCAGGGAGATCCACCCCAAGGAGCCCTTCTGTAATCACGCCTCAATGCCCAAGGAAGCGCAAGGGGCTGGCTTGGTGGAGGCAGCCCGAGGGAGTCTGGGGCACTGGATAAAGATCAGACACGGACGCATTCTCAACTATCAGATAGTTGCGCCAACCACCTGGAATTTTTCACCTCGTGATGCCGCCGGGCAACCCGGCGCCCTCGAATTGGCTCTGCAAGGTGCTCCTCTCAGAGCAGGGGAGAAAGATCCAGTCTCAGTACAACATATTGTCCGCTCCTTCGATCCCTGCATGGTTTGTACAGTCCATTAAAAATATCTTTGTCGAAACATATCGACTATTCTCAACCCGACATATTGAATTGCCGGGTTAATGGTTAACTTCCAATAGCTTTTGGCGGGCCCTACCCAATTCAGGGTATAAAGCTGTTATTAAACATCGCCTTTAAATAGAGCTATTCGTGGTTCTAACTCTATTAACTCTTAGGGAGTTCTGAGCAAGCTTTGTAGCGACACATTGCCGATAAAATATGCTCTCTTCGTTTCTGAGCTTAATGGACTATAGACAAGGCATTAACTAGAATTGGAAATATAGGGATCATTAGCTTGTTTTATTCATTTGATCAGGTACCGGTTTATACCATTCTTTGCTAACGCGACCATGGAAATTACCTGAAAGTTTAAATCTGCTAGATTACTCGCAGATCTATTTAATCTGTATTTAAGGGATTACCTTCATGGCCGGTAGCAATAAACCCAAAAGTGGCACTCAGGCCGCTTCCCGCAAAAAAAAGCAGCCGAAAAGATCAGCTAGTAAAAAAACAACTGAAAAACATATAGATACACCTGTTGTTGGAATCGCTGCTTCAGCTGGTGGGCTGAAGGCTTTCAAATCTCTGCTCTCCAAGCTGCCTGGCGATTCAGGAATAAGTTTTGTACTGATTCAGCATCTCTCTCCCAACCATAAATCGATACTGTCAGAACTGCTTAGCAAGGATTGTCATCTACCCGTTGTAGAGATTACCGATGGTATGACGATTGCCCCTGATCATGTCTATGTCATACCGCCAAATGAGCAATTGACTCTGTTGCATAACACTCTGATTTTCATACCTAATGTCGATAATAAACGACACTATAATCCCGCCGATGTTTTTTTTCAGAGTCTGGCCGAGGATCGAGGTGCAGCAGCCGTTGGGGTTGTGCTTTCAGGAACAGCCTCAGATGGCACTCTGGGTTGCCGCGCCATCAAGGAGGTCGGTGGCATAACCTTCGCTCAGGATAACGAGAGTGCAGAGTATGACGGCATGCCGGCAAATGCAGTAGCAGCCGGCTGTATCGATTTTGTTTTAGCACCGGCAGAGATTGCCAAGGAGTTGGTTCGGATCGCTAAACACGCTTCACTGCGCCCCAGTGTAGCTGTAGACCATGATGAGGAGGTTCTCACCGCCACGCCTGAACAGCTGAATAAAATTTTCATACTACTACGGGCACGTACCGGTAACGATTTTTCCTACTACAAGGCGACAACCATTAAACGGCGTATAAATCGTCGCATGCTGCTACACAAAATCGATCGGATCTCCCAATATATTGTCTTGCTGCAGAAAGAGCCGCAAGAGATAGATGCTCTGTTCCAGGATATTCTGATTAATGTAACAGCCTTTTTTCGCGACCCTGAAAGTTTTGAGGGTTTACAAGCTAGCGTCTTTCCAAAGCTGCTGGACAAGCGGCCAAAAGATGCATCAATCCGGATCTGGGTGCCAGGATGCTCGACAGGTCAGGAAGTCTACTCAATTGCGATTTCACTGATTGAATATCTTGGTGGTCGGGTCACTAGTTTTCCGATCCAGATATTTGGCAGCGATATCGACCAAAGCGCCATCGAGAAAGCACGTAGTGGAATCTACCCCGAAAATATAGAGGATGAGATCTCCCGTGTGCGCCTGAACCGCTACTTTCACAAGGTCTCAGGAGGTTATCAAGTCAACAAACAGTTACGGGATATGTGTGTGTTTGCGGTGCATAATGTGATTAAGGATCCACCTTTTTCACGTCTCGACCTGATCAGTTGTCGGAATCTTCTGATCTATCTAGGTAGCACACTGCAGAAGAAGGTGTTGCAGGTGTTTCACTATGCTTTGCAACCCAATGGATTCTTACTGCTTGGCTCTTCTGAAACCATAGGCAGTCTGGCTGACCTGTATGCCCTGAAAGATAAAAAAGCCAAGATATACCAGAAGAAATCAGTTGCTGCACATCTCAAAAACGATATGGTTTTTCGATCGAATCATAATCCTGTGACTATTGAGATCCCTCAGATCACCCACGATAGTGGACAGGTCTACGATCTTGAGAGAGAGGCTGACCGTCTACTGCTGGATAAATATGTTCCTCCCGGGATTATTGTTAATCCTGACCAAATGGTTGTCAGATTTCTCGGACGTACCTGGCCCTATATCGAACCCTCAAATGGGGCAGCCTCCCTTAATCTATATAAGATTGCCCATCCGGATCTGGTTGTCGAATTGCGTGCTGCTATCCACAACATCACCAAAGAGGGCGGTAGTGTGCGTAAGGAAAATGTTCGATTAAAGGTCGATGGTGAACCGCTGCGCGTGGATATTCAGGTGTTGTCGCTGGGCGGGGCGATCCAGGGTGAGGATAATCTGCTGGTGATGTTCGAACCACACCCGGCACCAACGATAGAGCAGTCAGTCGCTGGAGAATTAACACCTGGAGATAGTGAAAACTTCGAAGCTCTGTCAGCACGTAACGCCGAGTTGGAACGAGAAGTAACGACTACTCGTGAATACATGCAGTCAATTGTTGAAGAACAAGAGGGTACCAATGAGGAGTTGCGTTCTGCAAATGAAGAGATCCAGTCCACCAATGAGGAGTTGCAGAGCACAAACGAGGAGATGGAGACCGCTAAAGAGGAGTTGCAATCCGCCAACGAGGAGTTGTCCACCGTCAACGAGGAGTTGGAGACTCGCAATCAGGAGCTGGCCCGCTCCAATGATGACCTGACCAATCTGTTATCGAGTGTCAATCTGCCGATCCTGATGCTTGGGCCAGATCTACGCATACGCCAGTTTACCCAAGCGGCGGAGAAACTGCTTAACCTTATCGATACCGATGTGGGCAGGCCTATCGGTAATATCAAACCAAATATTGAGATTGGCGATTTAGAGTCGGAAGTCTTGCACGTGATCGATACGATGGTCACAAAGTCAATAGAGATAGAAGATGATCAGGGCCACTGGTACTCGGTCCGCATACGCCCATATAGGACACTGGACAATCACATTGATGGCGCAGTGATCACTTTTATCGATATCGATGCGATAAAGGATATCGACCGCATCAAAAAATCGCTGCAAGAGGAGATGCGTTTGGCCGCAGTTGTAAGGGATTCGAGTGACGCCATAACTGTGCAGGATCTGGATGGCAATATTCAAGCCTGGAATCCTGCAGCCGAGCGTCTCTACGGCTACACTGAACAGGAAGCTCTAAGCTTGAATGTAAAACAGATCGTCCCGAATAGTGGTCAGGCAGATCTGGCGAAGCTGCTGCAAGCCATTCAAGAGGGAAAAAATATAGATCCAATAGAGCTGGAACGAGTAACGAAAGCTGGGGATATATTGAAGATCTGGCTGGTAGCCAGTGCCCTGTTGGATGAACAAGGGAAACCCTTTGCCATCTCTACAACAGAACGTGTGATGGCTAACTGAACTAAGGAAATTTTCATGAGCCGATACAGCAACCTCAGTCGCATTGAGCTTGAAAAAATGCTCAGCCAATCGGAGGATCTGCTGCATCTGGAAAAGGATACAGACTCTGAACATCTGCTGCATGATCTACAACTCCACAAAATTGAACTTGAGATCCAAAATCGGGATTTGATCGAATCGCAGCAGGAGTTGGAAATCATACGTGATCAGTATGCTGAACTCTATGATTTCGCTCCCGTGGGTTATTTGACCCTTGATAAACAAGGGATTATAAAAAATCTGAATTTAACAGCAGCTGCGATGTTGGGTGCTGAACGTTCACGATTGTTGAATAGGCCCCTCTCAACGCAAATGGCTGCGGGAATGAGTCGTCTGCTGTTTGATCATATACGTGATGCATTCGCTGAAGATCGTCTGATTTCAAATGACTTTACACTGAAAATCTCAAAAGAGAGTAATAACCGCTATGTCAGAGCGGATAGTATCATCCATACAAGTTTAGACGGTGAAATCTGTTGCCTGATGAATCTGACAGATACCACAGAGCGCCGCAAGGCAGAAATGGCGGTAATTGATGAGCGTACATTTCTGCAGCATGTTATTGATGGTGTCGATGATCCCATCATGGTGATCGGTCTCGACTATAAAGTGTTAAGAATGAATCTTGCAGCAAAACAAGTTGCCAGTACATTGAAACTCGATTCGCAGAATCTCTGCTGTTATCAGCTTTCCCACAACAATGAGAAACCTTGTTCGGGTAATGATTACCCTTGTCCGCTAGAGATTGTACTGCAAACCCGATCACCCAGTAAGGTTGTTCACAGTCATGTTTCGGAAATGGGGGTAAATCGAAGATTCGAGATCTCGATCAGTCCACTGTTTGACGATAATGGTGAGATCATTGGGGTTATTGAATCATCCCATGACCTAACAGAACACCTGGAATTACTCGATGAACTGAAGCAACGAGAACTCAGCTATGCGCATCTGGCACAACATGATCCACTGACAGGACTGCCCAATCGTCTGCTATTCGCAGACCGTCTGAGTCAGGCGATTCACGTTGCTCACCGAAACAAAACAACAATTGCAATACTGTTTATCGATCTGGATCGATTCAAAGAGGTCAATGACAGCTTCGATCACGCCTGTGGAGATGAAGTACTGAAAGAGGTTGCAAAACGGTTTCAGGCTCTGTTTCGGGAAGATGATACCATTGCAAGAATGGGGGGGGATGAATTTACTGTAATTCTCACACACATCAAAAATGAATCAAATGGTGCGCTGGTCGCAAAAAAGCTGCTCAATACTTTCAGAAAACCATTTACTATAAATGGTCATGAACTATTTCTCGGCGCAAGTATTGGAATCAGCCTCTATCCTGAACATGGGGATAGCGTCGATGATCTGGTTCGTAATGCAGATTCTGCGATGTACCGGGCTAAGGAAGAGGGCAGAAATACCTTCCAGTACTATTCGGAAGAGTTGACCAGCAAAGCATTTGAACGTGTTTTTCTGGCATCCAGCCTTCATGGTGCTATGAAAAATAACGAGTTGATACTCTATTATCAGCCCCAGTTTGAGCTGGTATCCATGAAAATTTGTGGTATTGAAGCACTCATAAGATGGCAAAACCCAGAACTTGGATTAGTAACACCCAATAAATTCATTCCTTTGGCAGAGGAGTCGGGAATTATTAATAAAATGGGTAAATGGATATTGAGAGAAGCCTGCCAACAAATGAAAGCCTGGCAGGATTCAGGCTTGATGGATAGTGAGGTGACGATCAGTGTCAACTTGTCAGGGAAGCAGTTCGATCATAACAACCTGGTTCTTGATGTCGAGCATATCCTGAATGACACAGCTCTCGCGCCTGGTTGTTTAGAGGTGGAGATTACAGAGACCATCATGATGCGCTCCACCGAGGTCACCAGCCAAATCCTGTCCAGTCTTCGAGCGCTTGGAGTCAAGGTTGCAATCGATGATTTCGGTACTGGCTATTCGTCGTTAAATTATCTTAAACGACTACCAATCACACGACTTAAAATCGATAAAACGTTTGTTTCTGAAATTCCGGGTGATTTGAATGATGTCGCAATTTCCAAAGCGATCATTTCTATGGGGAGGAATTTATTACTTGATGTACTGGCTGAAGGTGTGGAAACCGAGGAGCAACATCAATTCCTGATTGAGCAGGGTTGTCGAGTTGGGCAGGGCTTTCTTTTCGCACGACCAATGCCTTCAGATGACCTGGAAAAATACCTGAAGAATATAGCTCAGTCCGATGCAGGCTCATAAACTTAACTTAAGTTGATCCTTGGGCTATTTTTTATTAACACTAAAATTCCTCTCCAATTAATCACAACCACTATTGCGATAGCTGATTAATCTCACTTGATATACACATATCGAGTATGTGTTGAGAGATAGAAGGCACCATGCAGCAGAGGATGAGGGGCAGAAGAAAACAGAAATCATCAGAGTGGTAAGTAAGCAGGGAGAGTAACTCTCCTCTCCCTTTAGCTGGAGTGGGCCGGAGAAGGGGGGCATCAATGCCATCATCGACAACAATAATCAGCATAACAAAGATTGTTTGACGCACACCCTCTCCCCAACCCCTCTCCCATCAAGGGAGAGGGGCTCTTACACCTCTTCTTCTGGAATTAAGGCGCAGTCGTGAAGCATACACTGTCACACCTGAAGAAAGAGAGTGGTTGCAGAGAGGGAATATTCCTCCACTACCCAATAGCTGTGACGCTTTGCAGGATCAGAGGTTTCTATTCGGAAGTTCTTACAGCGCCAGCAGGAGATCCCCTGATGTGATTAACAAGAGAAGATGTGGCTGATCTTGTTCCTTTGCTGCAACCCTCTGCCAGTGGATGAAGCTTGCCGCACGGATACCGGATCTCTGAAAAAAACTTCTTTATGCGCCGCCTGGTTCACCAGTAAATTCTACCAGCAGGTCTTCATCAGTAACCACAGTCTGGCAGGCTAGACGAAAGGTTGGGGGTATGTCTTTTACATTCGCACGCTCTTCCTCATGCTTTGGTAGCTTGCCGATTGACTTCAGAACGGTTCTCTCTTTATCTGTCAGCATTGCCCCTTTGATGTGATCTCCATCAAGATGGGTAATCTTTACCAGGCATGAGCCACACTCTCCATCCTGACACTCGAATGGGATTTTGATGTTGTTTTCCTTTGCTACTGCGAGCAAGGTATCGCGTTTACCTGCAATAGCAGAAACTTTCTTGTTTTTTCCCATAATGGGAGAGGAGAAATATATTGTGGCCATTGTGTGCTCCACCTGTGTTGATGACTTAAAAAAAGGATAGTTACTTTGTCCATAGTCAGACATTCAGTCTGCTAGCGGCATGCGCTAACTGTTTGGACATGGCGCATCATACGTAAAATAAATGCCTCTTGGATAGCACTATTTTTTTTGCACCAAGATAAAGCTTAGGTGGTGTTAAGTTATAGTAATTATAAATTTTTCATGCACCAGTAAGATGCGTTTTGTCTGTATAAATAGTCTGTAAAATAATATTTGCACCATTATGAGGCTCGTGTCCTTTTTTTTGATTCAATAGCTTTAATCTTTGCGCACGAATTTGTATCTTACCTGGAAAGCGTGTCACTCTGTTTTTACATTAAAATAGCTTTGGAGTCATCAATGGCCTGGTTATGGTTGTTAGCTGCGGGATTATTTGAAATATTTTTCGCCGTTTTTTTAAAACTGTCGGATGGCTTTACCAAGCCTGGCTATACGATATTGTTTGCTCTGTCTGCATTGCTCTCTTTTTATGCTTTAACAAAGGCAATGCAAATCATTCCAATTGGGACAGCTTACGCGGTGTGGACAGGAATTGGTGCTGTTGGGGTGGTTGTGCTTGGAGCCATACTTTTTTCTGAGCCACTGACGGGGATGAGGCTCTTTTTTATATCAACATTGATCGGTTCGATTATTGGCTTAAAGTTTGTCTCTTGAGGGTATCGGGAGGATGATTGAATCAGGACTATCAATAACTGCACTTCAACCTTTTCCCATTGATAGGTATAAGCGAATTTCCTGCAAAGTCATTAAAACCAGTGCTCTCGCCCATCGGGCTCGTATTGTAGGGTGGGGTCCAGCCCCACCAATAGCAGTTAAGTGAGCGCCATGGGTCTTAGATTCACAAAATGTTGGAATATCTTGATTCACCTTCTGATTCAGCGCTCTGTTTGATTTCATCGAGTTTTCTGAAAACTTCCATGCTGTTCTCTTCCATCGTTTTAAGCGCGTTCATCAGTGCGCTGTAATCTCGTTCACTCTGAAGGAGTTTGAAAATATCATGTGTCGTTTTATGAACAATCTCATGGGGTTGTTCCAGCGCTTTGTAATAGGGTGAGGATGAGAAAAACTCATCACCTTCGCCTTCGTAGTACCACTTACCGAGTCTGCAGTTGTGGTGATCGACAAATTCAAATGCAGCTTCGCCGTGATTGATTGAGAGATAGGTGTTTACCTTCCACAACATATGGTCCAGCTTTGCCAGCCCCATAAAAACACTGTCAGTTGTTGCCGATATATCACCAAAGTAGCCTTTAACCTCTTCATTGATGTTTTTGAGGTTCTCTTCGAACCCTTTTACCTTGCCCTGGACATCGTCAATACACTCAATCAGTCGGGTTGAGTCACCACCAACAGATTCCACGTTTTGTTGCATGGATTGGATTACATCGTTGGTGTCACTGATTGCTGATTGTGTCTTGTCTGCAAGACCTCGTACTTCATCAGCAACTACGGCAAAACCTCGTCCCTGCTCTCCAGCTCGCGCTGCTTCAATAGCTGCATTCAAAGCGAGGAGATTGGTCTGCTCTGCAATGCCCCTTATAAATGCCAGAATTGAGCTGATTTCAGTGGCGCGGGAAGACATGTTTTTTACAGAGCCTTCTGCATGAGTAGAGAGTCTGGAGAGGTCATCCAATGCCTCTGTGATATGAGATATATCAGTTGTCAGACCTGTAAAATGTGAGCGCACATTCGTAGCACAGCTTAAGGTGTGTTTTGCTGATACGACTGAATCGGCCAGGTCGGATTGAATAATACCCAAGCCAGCTTTCATCTGCGAGTTTTCGAAGGTCATCAACTCATTGAGTTGAGACTCCCCGGATGAGTGCTGTTGAAGTGAGGCTAGGGTTTCAGACTGCCTGTCCAGTTGTTCCTCAAGTGCTGCAGCTTTCTCCCTCAGTTTATTATTTTCCGACTCAAGCTCTACAATGTGTCTCTTTTCCTTCCTATTGAACCATCCCATACTGGTATCTCCATGCCGATCCATTTAGAGTCAGATATAGATAGCGTCAGTTTTCTTGATAGCTTTAGCAGGGATATTTGGCTGCGCCTGGCCAGATCTTCAGGCTACGATGGCCAGACCCAGTTTAGAATATTCGGTTCAGCCCATTCAGGGCAGCCACACGATAAGCTTCTGCCATAGTTGGGTAGTTGAATGTGGTTTCTGCGAAATAGAGCAGACTGTTCGCTTCCCCGGGTTGAGCCATGATGGCCTGCCCAATGTGAACAATCTCGGAAGCCTGTTCGCCAAAACAGTGGATGCCAAGGATTTCCAGGGTTTCACGATGAAACAACAGCTTCAGCATACCCACATCATGACCGGTAATCTGCGCCCGCGCGATGGTGCGGAAACTGGCCTGGCCTACCTCATAAGGGATCTTGCTGGTAGTGAGTTCCCGTTCGGTCCGGCCAAGAGAACTGATCTCAGGCAGGGTATAGATTCCAGTTGGAAAGTCATCGATGAGTTGCCAGTCAGCACTACCGGTCGCAATCTGGGCACCAACAAAACGACCCTGATCGTAACTGGCACTGGCCAGGGCAGGGGGGCCCACCACATCACCCACAGCATAGATATGGGGTAGTGAGGTGGCATAGGTTTTATCGATTTCGATCTGGCCACGATGGTTTACAGTGACTCCTATCTCTTCCAGCCCCATCTGTTCAGTATTACCACTGCGTCCGTTGGCCCAGAGTAGAACATCGGTCTTGAATTTTTTACCCGACTTACAGTGCAGAACGACCCCGTCATCCATTGGCTCAACCTGCTCGTACTCCTCGTCGTGGCGAATCACGGTTCCCTGGTTACGCAGGTGGTAACTCAGTGCATCGGTGATTTCATCATCCAGAAAAGATAGTAGGCGGTCGCGGGTGTTGACCAGATTAACTTTGACATCGAGATTGCAGAAGATCGAAGCGTATTCACAACCGATCACACCAGCACCATAGATGGTGATGGAGTCGGGTGTACTGTCGAGACGTAGTACCGAGTCACTATCCAATACTCTGGGATGGTTGAAATCGATATCCTTGGGATGGTAAGGGCGCGACCCGGTTGCAATCACAAAGTGATCCCCTGTGACCTCTTCACTCACCCCTCGATCCTGCATGATCTCCAGTCGGTGAGTATCGATGAATCTTGCTCTGCCGTGAATGACATCGATTCTATTTCGGGCATAGTGTCGCAGGCGACTGCGCACCTGTTCGCTGATCACCTTGCCGGTAGCTTGAAGCAGATCGGAATATTCGACCTGAATCTGATCCTGAGTATGTTGGAAGAGGGGATTCTTCCGATAGTCGCGCAGCAACTGAATGTTGTGTCGAAGTGCCTTGGAAGGGATCGTGCCCCAATGGGTGCATCCTCCGCCCACTTTATCATGTGCTTCGATTACCGCTACCCGCTTACCACTCTTTACCAGCTTCATGGCAGCCCCTTCACCACCGGGACCACTGCCAATCACTACTACATCAAAATGCTTTGCACTCATTGCTACTCCGCTATTGGTTCAGCTTGTCTAGGCAACAGTCTATCAGTAATTTCGCGGTGCAGCATTCACTGCGAAATCAAATCAACCAGAGATATTGATGCCAGAACCCCATAAGTCAGTGGACATTCGATCTCTCTGTTATCTGACCCTAGTGAGATTTGAGAGATGTAAAAGCATTACTCAGTAGAGAATAAAAAGCAGAACAATTACAAATCATCAGAGTGGTAAGGGGAGGGCGAGTATGCAACTGGTATCTTACTCCCCTCTCCCCACGCGGGAGAGGGGCTGGGGGAGAGGGGGGATCATAAACACCGTCATCTGCCTAATTGATGCTGATCGTTAATCTGCTTTGATTCACGGCAAAATTCCATAAATCCATCAAGTTCCATTGCAGGTGCGATCAGATCACCTTGGACAATATTGCATTCATAGTTTTTAAGGCGATCTAATGTCTGCTGCTCCTCAATACCCTCAGCAACAATTTTGATGCCCAGTTTTCTTGCCATACTGATCGTTCCTTCAACGATGATTGCGTCAATCTCCTGAGTGGTGATGTCTTTGATCAGCATTCGGTCAATCTTAATTACATCAATAGGCAGATTCTTAATATACGCAAGAGATGATTGGCCTGTACCGAAATCATCGATGGCCAGGGTGAAGCCCGCCTGGCGCAACTGATCGAGCTTATTTACCGTTTCATCGAGATCCTGCATCAGCGCATGCTCCGTTACTTCAAAAGTCAGGCGTTTGGCATCAATGGCATGATTATTAATAGTTGACATGATATTCGCGACGAACTCTCGCTCAGTAAACTGAAGCGGACTGACATTTATGGAAACCTTAAACTCATCATCCACCAATCCTGACTCTTCCAGGGCATTGATATGCTGGCAGACCAGTTCCACTACCTGTTTGCCTAGCTCGATAATTAGCCCACTCTGTTCGGCATATTCTATGAAATTGTCTGGTGCGACCAGGCCGTCCTGTGGATGGTGCCAGCGAACCAGCGCCTCTGCGCCAATCATATTCCCATCCATCGTGACCATTGGCTGATAGTGGAGAACCAGGTCGTTATTTTTAAGGGCAGTGCGTAGCCCCTGTTCAAGACTCATTAACAGATTTGCCTTCTCTTGCATCTCCGGACTGTAGAGACTGATGCTGTTGCGGCCAACATACTTTGCCTGATACATGGCAAAATCAGCACGCTTTAACAGGTCATTTGGATTGTCAGCATGAATAGGAAAAAGCGCGATACCGATACTCGCTGACATATGAATCTCTTTACCACCAAGCTGGAATGGATGTCCGAGGGCCTGTTGGATTGTTTGGGCTTTCTCTTCGGCTAGATTGATAGCCCCTGGTTCTTGGTCTGCAACCTCGGGCATCAGCAATACAAATTCATCACCACCAAGACGTGTTGCTGTGTCCTCTTCACTAAGGCAGTGATTGAGTCTGCCAGCGAACTGTTTTAGCAGTTCATCACCTTGTTGGTGTCCCATTGAATCATTTAGGGTTTTGAAGTTATCAAGATCGAGAAAAATCAGCGCACCGATATGAGAGTGATGGACTGAACGGGCGATATCTTTGGTCAATCGTTCGATCAGCAGGCGTCGATTGGGTAGGTCGGTCAAGGCATCATGATAGGCTAAGTGTTCTATTATCTTACGTGAATGCTGTTGCCTGATGCCCATTGCAAGCGCTTCATATAAATTCCGATGAATACGAATTGCCCCAACACTCATTACGATCAGGTAGACGCAAGTCATAATGCCCAGGCCGATATTTGCTGGTCCACCAAATGAGAGCAAGCGAGCCAGTAGAGGGACGATAACCAGAAGAATATAACCCAGTGAAGCAGGAAGTAGCGTGGCTTGTGAGACAACGCCACCAGCAGCCATACCAATCAAGGCAGCAATTATTATGGTTTGGTGAAACTGCTGATCCATTGGTACCAGCAGAAATGCAGCTGATCCCCAGATAACACCTGAGGCCAGGGTGCCAGATATGGCACGCTGTCGCCAGATCTTCAACGAACCATCTTCAGGTTTTTGAGCGTGATAGATGCGGTAAGTGTAGTAGCGATAGAGAGTGAGAATCAGCATCGCGAGATACCAGGTAACCAGTATCTCGGAACGGATCACAGACCACTGGGCGATCAAGATTATGGTGGCATTAATCATGATTGCGATCAGTGCGGAAGGCAGGCCAGTGTAAGACAACTCAACCTGCCTTTGACTGATACGGGCTTCAAAGTCGGGTGGATCGCCGGGTGATGATTCTGTGTATTGCATGGGTTTGATTGGCGGTATAAACCAGATTACGTTTCTATTTTTTTTAGATACTACGATAATGTCAGAAATCAACAGATTAAGGAACCTCTAAACGCTCAGTCCCTATTCAAAGGTCTTTGAATAGGGACTGAGAATCTGACTTTGCAGCTCCATGGAATAGATATAACTATATACTCTTTTCAATTATCAGCTGAGGTTTTCAGGGCACCATTCTCAAGGGTGTTTTTCTCAGCAGTTGTATCTATAAATATTTGGGCATTTCTGGATAGAGAGAATCTCTATTCCCATGGTGGAAACTCTCCTTCTTCTGAGAGAGTGTTCATGTGATCGCTTAACGCTTGCATGAATGCTTTGCGATCCCCTTGCCAGTACAGTGCTTCCCCTACAAAGACATCACAAAAAAAGGGCACCAGAACGAAGTCACCTTTGGGAAGAGCCATTCCCAGTCCATGAAGGTAGACAGGTATGACAGGCACATCGGGGCGACGTTGTGCAATATGAGCAATACCAGTTTTGAAGCGCCCCAGTTGTTCAGGTTCTCCTCGACTGCCTTCAGGAAAGAGTATCAGTATATCGTCACTATCAAGTGCAGTAATAACTTCTGCCAATGGATCATCGTGACTTGTCTTGATCGATCGTCGAAGCGGAATGATGCCAATTATTTTTAGGGCAAACCAGGCAAGCCATCTGTTCTTTAAAAAGTAGTCCATTGCCGCTACAGGACGAACTTTTGCTAATAGTCGCAGAGGTAGTATTGACATCAATACAATGGTATCGAGATGACTGTTGTGATTAGCGATGATGATTGCCGGTCCCTCTTTTGGCAAGTGAACTTTTCTGCGAACATTAAGGCCGAGAATGACTAAAACCAGCGGTTTAACAATCAGAATAAAAAAAAGAAGCTGCAACAGTCTGTTCATGAGAACTCAGTAGTGCAGATAGTAGATGAAGTGGAAGAAGAGGGGGGCAGTAAAAGTCAGGCTGTCGACTCTATCCATAATGCCGCCATGTCCGGGAATTAGTGCACCACTGTCTTTTACACCAATATCGCGCTTGATGGCAGAGATAACCACATCACCAAGAAAACCGCTGATACCAATCAGCAGGCCGGCGCCTAAAGCCTCTAGAGAGTTCAGTGGTGTCAAGTAGGGCGCAATCAGCCATGCTGCGAATACAGAGGTCAAGACCCCACCGAGCAGTCCCTCGATGGTCTTCTTGGGGCTGACCTTGGGGACCACTGGATGTCTTCCAAACAGTTTGCCCCAAGTGAATTGGGCAACATCATTGAACTGGGTGAGGAAGACCAGAAAAAAGAGTAGTCCGGCACCACCCGCCAGGTTGTTCTCAGATGGCAGAGCCAATAGAAAGGCGGCATGGCTGAGACTGAATACTGTGGTCATCAATCCCCAATGAAGCGTGCCAGCTGCTTTAAGAAAACCATCTGTCTTGCCTGCCAGTACCATGCGGGCAGGTATCAGCAGAAACATATAGACCGGTATAAAGATGATAAACATGCCATACCAGCCGACTGATACCCAGAAGAATTGTAGCGGGATAGCAACAAAGCCCCAGAATATAACCCGACGGTCTGCCTGGCGTGTAGGGACCATCGATAGAAACTCTTTAAACGCCAGAAATGAGATGAATGCCAGGAAGAGAATGGAGATAGTGGTTGAAACAGCGATAGCGAAAGTAAAGATCGCCACCATGATCCACCAGGATTTTATTCGCTCACCGAGTTCTTGGTAATCTGATCCAGTTTGACTTCTAAGTACCTTGACCAGGATGGTTGAGAATATCAACAAGCCATAGACACCAACTAACGCCCAGATCACTGGAGAGGAGAGGTTGCTCACAGGCTATCTCCCTGGGGTGACTCTTTTAAAGCACTACGAGCACGATTTACCAGGGTGACAATGGAGAGAGCCAGCATGGCCCAAAGCAGCCAGTCAGACCAAGCGCCGGCTTCGATTCCAATACCCAGCAACAGAGACAACAGACCGAATCCAAAGGCTCTGTCACTCTTACCGAATGGGCCATCATATCGTCTTGATGCGCCAATCTGGATAGCGACCACCCCCATCATCTCAACCATTACCGAGACAAGAACAAGCACAATCAAGGGTAGAGCATTGATCCCAGAGAGCAAGGCAATAGGCAGGTAGAGTGCACAGTCAGATATTACATCCCCCATCTCATTCAGCACAGCGCCGAGTCGGCTCTGCATCTGATGCTCCCGTGCGAGCATGCCATCGATGGCATTGAGAGCCATGCGTAGAAACAACCATAGTGGCATCAACAGCAGTAATAATCGGTTTTCTGGATTGATTGCAATGGCAGCACCAAGCGCTATTGAGAGCAACATTGCGGTGATGGTGACCATGTTGGCAGTGATGCCGAATTTGACCAGGGAACTGTTTAGAGGACGCAGCAAACTCTGAAAACGGGGTTTCAAGTCATAGATGCTGGGCATAAAAGTTCCTTAATTTGTTATGAATATTCGTCCATGAGAACGTAACTTAGATCATATTAGCTTATTTAAAACAGTGGAAGCAATGACAGTTGAGGGGGTGTGTTTATAATTCATATGGCCATTCAATGTCTTCGTTAGTGGTAGCTTAAAAGAGAAGGCCTGGTCTCAGATTTGTGAAAAGATCCCTGAGAATTATTGATTTCTCAATTGATCCCATAGGTCACAAAATTGAGATCAAAAAACCTTACACATCGCGTAGGGTGGGGCCATGCCCCACCAAATAGCGAGTGAGGCCCGCTCAAGTGGGTGGATGGGATAGAACTTGAATGACTATAGAGCCGGCTTTATTCGGTTTTTCACCTTATCTGGTGGGGCATGGCCCCACCCTACGGTACTATCTAAAGCCAGTCCCGTCTCTTTACTGTCATCAAGTTATCAAACCACTGTTTCGTCCCTGCGCGAGTCATTTTCTCGTTCTCACGCAGAGTGTGGGAACGAGGGCAAAACCTTACACATCGTGTAGGGTGGGGCCATGCCCCACCAAATAGCGATTGAGGCCCGCTCAAGTGGGGGGATGGGATAGAACTTGAATGACTAGAGAACCAGCTTTATTCTGTTTTTCACCTTATCTGGTGGGGCATGGCCCCACCCTACGGTACTATCTAAAGCCAGTCCCGTCTCTTTACTGTCATCAAGTTATCAAACCACTGTTTCGCCCATGCGCGAGTCATTTTCTCGTTATCACGCAGAGTGTGGGAACGAGGGCAAAACCTTACACATCGTGTAGGGTGGGGCCATGCCCCACCAAAAGCCTGTAGCCTGGATGAAGTGCAACGGAATCCGGGAGAACAGTGCACCAATCATCCCGGATTCCGTTGCACTTCATCCAGGCTACCTTGCTGTTCGACCTTGGCAATTATGTTGATGGTGGGGCCCAGTCCCACACTACGCAGATTATAGGATCGGTCGCATATCCCCTAGACCTCAATGACCCGTTTCTGAATCATTGCTGTCAGATCTCAAGCTTATGGGGCAAGCAATTGATAGAGATGCCCTTAATAATAACTGTACAATTCAAGCCGGGCCTGTGCATATTTATGGTGCGTTCGGCGGCTGGTTTGCACCATCGTGTTTCGATAGACGATGACTTTATTGGATGCATAGAGAGCGTTGATTTTCTAATCTATTGAATTATAAAGAATTAAATGGATTGGCCTGGGTATTGCTTTGTTAGTCATGTCCGTGCCCTTGATTTTCAGGACATACAATTTATTTTAAATAGAACGCTAGGGTTCCGATCAAGTTCAGCAATTCACTAGAGTTGATGAACTTTGATGACTGGTCCGAGAGCATTCGACCTCCCCCTCTCACTACAGGGTAAAGGTTACACGGCGGGATAAAAGCCCGGGAGACAAGCTTGGTCTGAAATGCCAAGGGTGCTCCGTGTCGATCTGATGTAACTGAGAGGTTCTTAATGAAACGTATTGCCGCTTTAATTCTCGCACTTTCTCTTAGCCCTATGGCGCATGCAGCAGACCCATTTAAGGTGTGCTGGTCGATCTATGTTGGCTGGATGCCCTGGGCCTATGGTGCTGATCAGGGCATCGTTAAAAAATGGGGTGATAAGTACGGTATTGATATCGAAGTTGTACAGATCAATGACTATATCGAGTCAATCAATCAATACACAGCAGGTGGATTTGATGCCTGCACCATGACCAATATGGATGCCTTGACCATACCTGCGGCTGGTGGCGTAGATAGCACTGCACTTGTTGTCGGTGATTTCTCGAATGGTAATGATGGTATCGTTCTGAAAGGGAAAAGTGCTTTGGCTGATATCAAAGGTCAGAGCGTTAATCTGGTTGAGCTGAGTGTCTCTCACTATCTGCTGGCCCGCGCACTTGAGAGTGTGAAATTAAGTGAGAGGGATCTAACCGTAATAAATACCTCCGATGCAGATATGGTAGCGATTTATGGTACTGATGATGTCACTGCAGTATCAACCTGGAACCCGCTTTTAAGTGAAATCGTGAGTATGCCCAACAGCACCAAAGTCTTCGATTCCTCAATGATCCCTGGTGAAATCATCGATCTGCTTGTAATTAATACAGAGACTCTTAAGGCGAACCCAAAATTGGGTAAAGCCCTTGTAGGAGCTTGGTATGAGATTATGGGAGTTATGAGTGGTTCCGACTCTGCAGCCACTGCTGCAAAAACTCATATGGCCGCAGCTTCCGGTACTGATCTGGCTGGATATGATGCACAGCTGGCAAGTACAGAGATGTTCTACACACCAAAAGCGGCACTGGCACTGACCAATAGTCAAGACTTGGTGACAACCATGACCCACGTCGCTAAGTTCTCATTTGATCATGGGTTGCTCGGTGATGGTGCTCCCGATGCGGGCTTTATCGGTATTGAAATGCCTGCCGGTACATATGGGGATAAAGGAAATATAAAATTCCGCTTCGATCCTACCTATATGAGTATGGCTGCTGAAGGCAAGCTTTAAAGTTCGAATGGCATCTGCTCTATCCATGGCTGACAGTTGTGTCAGCTTTGTAGGGCAGGTGCATCGAACAAAGCCAAACTCTCTGAATTAAAAAAGCAATTGCTATCCCTACAGAACAACTGCGCTTTTGTTTAGGCTGTTGTGAACAACACCGGGAATCTTCATGAAGAAATTCATTAACCAGCATCCAAACAAAACACTCAAGTTGTTTTTAGGATTAGCACCCTTTGTTCTACTGATCATCTTCTATGTGGTTGGCTCAGATGCAAGACTGGAGCTCAATCCAAATGACAAATTGTTACCAAGCATGAGCCAGATTGCTGATGGTTTGGAGCGAATGGCATTTGAGCCTAGTAAGCGATCAGGCGAATATCTGTTCTGGAAAGATACAACAAGTAGCTTGACTCGTTTGGGTCTTGGCCTGCTTATAGCCGCATCACTTGGATTGCTTGTTGGCTTGGTAACCGGTGCACTACCGATGTTCTCAGCCTCTCTTTCACCGTTATTGACAGTTGTTTCCCTGATACCTCCATTGGCCATATTACCCATTCTATTTATTGTCTTTGGCTTGGGTGAGGTTTCGAAGGTGGTTTTAATCGCGATAGGCATCACACCATTTATCGCCAGGGACATACAGAGAAGAACCGAAGAGATTCCGATAGAGCAACTGGTCAAAGCTCAGTCATTGGGGGCGAATACATCACAGATTATGATTCGTGTTCTACTGCCCCAGATCATGCCTAAACTACTGGATGCAGTTCGACTCTCTTTAGGTGCAGGCTGGCTTTTTTTGATTGCGGCAGAAGCTGTGGCGGCAACGGATGGGCTCGGTTATCGAATCTTTCTCGTTCGGCGCTATATGGCGATGGATGTGATTTTACCCTATGTTGCCTGGATTACGGTGCTGGCATTTTTGATCGATATGTCATTGCGGAAAACGAGCCAAAAACTATTTCCTTGGTATATACAAGGGGGTAAGTCATGAGCGCAAGCGAGAGTGCTGATTCACCAATGATTCAGGTGAAGAATCTCTGGAAGCAGTATGGGGACAATATTGTTTTAGAACGACTCAATATCTCTGTGAATGAAGGGGAGTTTGTCACCCTGGTAGGGGCTTCCGGCTGTGGTAAGAGTACCTTCCTGAACATGTTGCTGGGGACAGAGCAACCAACCAAAGGCGAGATTCTGCTGGATGGAAAACCTATACCGGCAGAGGCAGGTCCGGATCGAGGTATTGTTTTTCAACAATACTCCGTCTTCCCGCATATGACAGTGCTCGAAAACGTCATGGCCACTCGTGGCTTTCAACGTAAAGGCATAACCGGGTACCTGTTTGGTTCCAGCAAGGCTGCAGCGCGTAAAGAAGCTGAATCGATCATTGAACAGGTGGGGCTAAACCACGCACTGGGTAAATATCCTCATGAGTTATCCGGTGGTATGAGGCAGCGATTGGCGATTGCCCAGGCATTGCTGGGAAAGCCACGTATTCTCCTTTTGGACGAGTCCTTTGGCGCGCTTGATCCTGGCATCAGGGCGGATATGCAGGAGTTGGTTTTAGACCTCTGGCGCGAACATAAGCTGACCGTTTTCATGGTCACCCATGATCTGAAAGAGGGTTTCTATCTTGGAACCCGCCTATGGGTGTTCGATAAACTAAGACATGATCCACAGGCACCAAATCGATATGGCGCAGGTATCACTTACGATCTACCTGTCGGGCATATGGATAAGTCGCTGTATGAAAAAATTGATGACGATATCAGACCAGTGCCTGCCCAACTGGAGATAAAAGCGGACTAAGAAATGAACGAGATAATCAGTTCTATTGACTATCAAACAGAAATTCCAACGGCTGCCCACTGGTCACTTCGCGTGCGTCGCGGCAGCATAATGCGAATAACTGACCTGAAAGGTGGTGCAAATGTTGGAATGCTATTTTATAACCCTGAAAATCTGCTTGAACGATACAATGCCCCAGATACCTTGAAGTGTCAGCACACTTTCAAGTTAACCAAAGGGAATTGCCTCTACTCAGATATGGGACGTATCTTTGCATCTATTGTGAATGACACGCTTGGTTGGCATGAAACCGTATCTGGTAATTCCCATGCCAGTCACGTTGAGTCTAAATGGGGCGCCAGGGATTACCAGAATGACCGCAACGATTGGCATCAGAATGGCCATGATGCATTTTTAGTGGAACTGGCCAAATATGGCCTGAATGCTGCTGATCTCGCTGCCAACATCAACTGGTTTAGTAAGGTGAGAGTAGATGGTGAAGGCTCACTTGAGTTAGTGTCAGACCACAGTCAGGCGGGTGATCAGGTTACACTTCGTTTTGAGATGGACACTCTTGTTCTACTCCATACCTGCCCCCATCCGATGAACATCTCAGAAGACTATCCGGAGAGTAATGTTCAGATCGAGCTGGGTGTCGCTCAACCGCTAACCGATGATGACTACTGCAAGCTTTTCAGACCTGAAAATGCCAGAGGCTTTCAGAACAACAAGCTCTATCACATCGGGCTGGGAGTATAGCTCATGATCAAAGAATCAAAATTACAGCCTGAGCAGGCAATAGAGAGAGCCGTTGTCAGAGCGGGTGACTACTACATAAGTCTCCTGAAAGCAGGTGAAACCATCCGCATTCTCGATCTAGAAGGAAACCAGGCAGCAGATACTCTGTTCTATTGCTCGGATAACCCTGCAGAGCGTTACAGTGCCATGGATACAATCAGAGAGCAGGGCAATGTCTATCTCACTACCGGCTCCAAGCTGCGTTCGAATGAGAATAATGTCATGTTGGAAGTGGTGGCTGATACCTGTGGCCGGCACGATACCCTGGGTGGCGCCTGCGCGACAGAGAGTAATACTGTCAGATACGATCTTGAAAAACGTTGTATGCATGCCTGCCGTGACAGCTGGATGCTGGCGATTGCTGAACATCCAGAGTATGGAATCAGTAAACGTGATATCACGCATAACATCAATTTCTTTATGAATGTACCCGTTACCCCAGAGGGTGGACTGACCTTTGAAGATGGTATCTCTGCGCCTGGTAAATATGTTGAACTTCGCGCTGAAATGGATGTGGTTGTGCTGCTGTCGAACTGTCCACAGCTGAATAACCCTTGTAATGGATATAACCCAACGCCTATCGAGTGTCTGGTCTGGGCTGCTGACTAGTATGAGTAACATCAAGTTTTAAAACTAACTCTCTTTTTTAAATTTATTATTCGACACATCAGTGGACGACCTCTGATGATTTTATTACCGGGACGACCCGGCCAAGGTAAGCATGTTTTGCAAACTTCTCATTGCGAACCGTGGGGCCATTGCTACACGAATTATCCGTACACTGAAAACACTGAACATCTCATCAGTGGCTGTATACGCTGAGAGCGATGCAGACAGCCTTCATGTTCGCCACGCTGATGAAGCCTACTGTTTGGGGGAAGGGGGGGCGTCTGACACCTACCTCGATATCGATAAAATCATAGCCATCGCAAAAGAGAGTGGCGCTGAAGCGATTCACCCTGGGTATGGTTTTCTGAGTGAGAATGCTTCATTTGTCAGGCGTTGCGAAGCTGAGGGTATTGTATTTATCGGCCCAACACCAGAGCAGATGGAGACCTTTGGGCTTAAACATAAAGCCAGAGCACTGGCCGAAAAAGCGGCTGTTCCTCTGACTCCGGGAACAGACCTTCTAAAGGATCTCGATGAGGCGCTCCAAGCTGCTGAACAGATTGGCTATCCGGTTATGCTCAAGAGTACCGCTGGTGGTGGCGGTATCGGTATGCAACTGTGCCACGCTCAAGATGAGGTGATTGCTGCTTTTGATTCGGTGAAACGACTCGGTGCCAATAACTTTGCCGATGACGGCGTCTTCATCGAGAAATTCATCGCCAGGGCAAGGCATATAGAGGTTCAGGTGTTTGGTGACGGCAAGGGCGGCGCGTTGGCTATAGGTGAACGAGATTGTTCAAGTCAACGGCGTCATCAGAAGGTTGTCGAGGAGTGTCCTGCACCAAATCTTGCCGAGTCAACACGAAAACAACTCCATAAAACTGCTGAATCATTGTTATCCAGTGTAGCCTATCGGAATGCAGGCACAGTGGAGTTTATCTACGATGCTGCAACAGAAGATTTCTACTTTCTTGAAGTCAATACCCGCCTGCAGGTAGAGCATGGCGTTACTGAAGAGGTTTACCATGTCGACCTGGTAGAGTGGATGATTAAATTGGCTGCAGGTGAGTCTATTGAGCTTGATAGTAAAAGAGAGACCTTATCAGCAGATGGACATGCGGTTCAGGTCAGAATCTATGCAGAAGATCCCTATCGGGAATTTCAACCCTGCCCAGGATTGTTGACTGATGTCTATTTTCCACAGGACGGGGATATCAGAATAGATCACTGGATTGAATCAGGTATCGAAGTCCCACCCTATTTCGACCCGATGTTGGCTAAAGTTATCATCCATTCAGATAATCGCGACAAAGCCTTTGCTAAATTAAACTCAACCCTGAAGTCTATCCGCCTATATGGTAGTGAAACCAATCTCGACTATCTGACAGCACTAAGTTGTGATCCGCTCTTGTTGGCTGGTGAAGTGACTACACGATATCTCAACGATTTCAGCTATACACCGACTCGTATAGAGGTGGTGCAGGGTGGGACACAAACCACCATACAGGATTATCCGGCGCGTCAGGGCTACTGGGATGTTGGCGTGCCACCATCCGGGCCATTCGATAACTACTCTTTTCAATTGGCAAACCGGCTTGTAGGTAACGATGAAGAGGCCGCAGGCTTGGAAATCACTATGCAGGGCCCGACCTTAAAGTTCAGCAGTGATAGACAAATTGCTCTGACCGGTGCAGATATCGAAGCTGAGGTTGAAGGGCAAGCCATCGAGATGTGGTCTGTTGTTACTCTACTTGCAGGACAAACACTTAAAATAGGACGCATCAAAAATCAGGGTGCAAGAAGTTACCTGGCAATTCAGGGAGGAGTTGTATGCCCTGAATACCTGGCTTCAAAATCAACTTTTACACTGGGTCAGTTTGGCGGTCACAATGGTCGTGGGTTGCGAGCAGGGGATGTTCTTAAATTACCTGATTCCAAGACACTGACGTCAGTAGACACTCTAGACGAAGAGGTCAGACCAAAAATAGTTCATAACTGGGAGCTTCGTGTGGTCTACGGTCCGCATGGTGCGCCAGACTTTTTCACAGAAGCGGATATTGAATCCTTTTTTTTACATCAGTGGGAAGTGCACTACAACTCCAGCCGTACAGGCATTCGTTTGATCGGGCCAAAACCAGAGTGGGCCCGTAAGGATGGTGGAGAGGCCGGGTTACATCCATCCAATATTCATGATAACGCCTATGCATTCGGAACCGTAGATTTCACAGGAGACATGCCGGTGATACTGGGCCCAGATGGTCCATCTCTCGGTGGCTTTGTCTGTCCTGCGACGGTTATTCAGGCTGATCTCTGGAAGTTGGGACAGTTGCGGGCAGGTGATAAGGTCAGGTTTGTTTCAGTAAGTCTGGAAACAGCAGTTGCCCTTGAGCAGCAGCAGATATCATCTATCAAACAATTACAGCCTCAACCAAACGAATACGAATCAGCAGAGATCAAAACCCCCATTCTGGATCGGCTGGATAGAGCAGATTATGGTGTTGATGTGGTCTACAGAGCATCAGGCGATCACTTCATGTTAGTGGAATATGGTAATCAGGTATTGGATATTGCACTGCGTTTTCGTGCTCATGCCTTGATGCAGTGGTTGCAAAAAAACCAATTGGAGGGTCTGCAAGAACTGACTCCGGGTATACGCTCCCTTCAGGTTCACTACGATAGTCAGGTTCTCAGTTACAAAGCACTCCTGAGACATCTCAAGGCTGGTGAGAAGGCACTCATTAGCCAGATAGATGAACTCCAAGTGCCTTCAAGAGTTGTTCACATACCCCTCTCCTGGGATGACCAGGCTTGCCAATTGGCGATCGAAAAGTATGAGCAATCGGTTCGAAAAAATGCACCCTGGTGTCCAAGTAATCTTGAGTTCATACGACGCATCAATGGGTTGAAAGGGATAGATGAGGTTAAACAGATCGTATTCGATGCTTCCTACCTGGTTATGGGTTTGGGAGATGTCTACCTGGGTGCACCCGTTGCCACCCCTATTGATCCCCGGCATCGATTGGTAACAACAAAATATAATCCTGCTCGCACCTGGACGGCTGAAAATTCAGTCGGTATCGGTGGCTCATATCTCTGTGTCTATGGCATGGAGGGGCCGGGAGGATATCAGTTTGTGGGCAGGACGTTACAGATGTGGAATCGATATCGCCAGACAGAGGTATTCAATAAACCCTGGTTGTTGAGGTTCTTCGATCAGATTAAATTTTATGAGGTGACTCATGATCAACTGACCCGAATACGCAAGGATTTTCCTCAAGGGAGATATCCAATAAAAATTGAGGAGAGCAGTTTTAGCCTGTCGGAGTATGAAGATTTTCTCAAAGAGCACGACACAGAGATCGACTCCTTTCGCACGCAAAGAGAGCAAGCCTTCAATAATGAATTGAAGAACTGGCATGCAAATGGGCAATTCAATTATGAGACGATTGAAGATGATGAACAGCTCACCGAAAGGGACTGGCCAGAAGAGAGTCTGGTGATAGATAGTCCCATCACCGGAAGTGTCTGGCAGACAGAGGTAGAGGTTGGTCAGCAAGTCAAAGCAGGAGAGTGCCTGATGATATTGGAATCAATGAAGATGGAGATTCCTGTTTATGCTTTGGTGGAGAGTAGAGTTACCCATCTACTTCTGGAAAATGGGCAGCGAGTCGGCGCAGGGCAGGCGCTTGTTGTACTAGAAGAGGTCTGAAGCAGGATGAGAACACAATTTCCATACAATATGACCATTGCTTCATTACGTTCAGCCTACACAGAGGGCTTATTGACACCTCAGCAGGTGCTGTCTGATATACGTAAGCGCGCAGAGAAATACACAGATCATAATATCTGGATTCATCTTCTGAGTGATGAAGAGCAGAGTAGATACCTACATAGGTTGCAACAGATGAACCCGAATGAGTCACCTCTTTGGGGTATTCCATTCGCAATCAAAGATAATATTGACCTGGAGTCTATACCTACCACAGCGGCCTGTGAGGCATTTGCCTATACACCTGAAGCATCAGCAACAGTTGTTGATCGTTTAATAGAGGCTGGGGCCGTGCCTGTGGGAAAAACAAACCTGGATCAGTTTGCAACCGGTTTAAACGGCACTCGCTCCCCCTGGGGAGCGTGTAAAAATGCCTTTAATCCAGAGTATATCAGCGGTGGTTCCAGTTCTGGGTCAGCTGTTGCAGTTGCATTGGGTTTGGCCAGTTTCAGTCTAGGTACAGATACCGCAGGTTCAGGGCGGGTTCCTGCATGTTTCAATAACCTTATCGGTCTCAAACCAACAAGGGGGTTACTCTCAGCCAATGGTTTGGTTCCTGCTTGTAAAAGTCTGGACTGTATAACAATCTTTGCCTATGACACTGTTGATGCGAATCTGGTGCTCTCAATGGCAGAAGGTTATGACCCTGAAGATGCCTACAGTCGCAGCAACCCCTTTCACAACCAGAAACGCAGCTTTGGAGAGAGGAGAGGGAGTATAAAAGTAGGGGTCATACCCGACAAGCAGTTGAACTTCTTCAATGATCCTGTTTACCAACAGGCATACCAAACAACCCTTGAGCAGCTTACAAAGCATGGGGTTGAGTTTGTGGAGTTAGACTATCAACCCTTTGATGAAGCGGCAAAGTTACTCTATGAAGGACCATGGGTGGCAGAGCGGTATATCGCTACACAGCCCCTTATTGATGAGAGTCCAGAGTCGATCTTCCCTGTGGTTAGGGAGATTATTGCCCCAGGCAGATCACTCAAGGCAACAGATCTGTTTAAGGCTCAATATCGTCTGAATGCATTAAAAAAGATCTGTGATAAGCAATTGGCAGGTGTTGATTGCCTGCTTACCCCCACAGCAGGTACCTGTTTTACAATAGAGCAGATGTTGGATGAACCCATCCTGCGGAACAGTCAGCTTGGTTACTACACCAATTTCATGAATCTATTGGATTTATCATCTATTGCCGTTCCAACTCAGATAACATCTGATGGTATACCCTTTGGTATTACCCTGGTAGGGTCTGCATTCGCTGACCGGGCACTACTATCGATTGCCAATCGGTTGCATAAAAGTTGTGGTTTGAAGGTTGGCGCGTCAGAGTTTGATATTGACTCTTCTAAGATAGATGAAGTGGGTTGCATAGATAGCATTGATGTTGTGGTTTGTGGTGCTCATCTGCATGGTCTTCCTCTTAATTGGCAACTGACCGAGCGTGGTTCAACCCTGAAATCAAAAACCAAAACTGCACCTGTTTACAGGATGTATGCGTTGGCAGGTGGACCACCAAAACGTCCTGGATTGATATTGGATGAGCAACATGGTGAGGCTATTGAGGTTGAAGTCTGGTCCATGCCGTCCAGCCAGTTTGGCAGCTTTGTGGATGGGGTTCCTGCACCTCTGGGTATTGGCAAGGTGAGATTGTCAGACGGATCAGTTGCCAGTGGCTTTATATGTGAGCCTTATGCAATATCAGAAGCAGAAGAGATAACCGAGCTTAGAGGCTGGAAGGCCTATTTAAGGAATCAGTGAACAAAACATGACTTAATCATAACGACAAAAAACATAGATTCTGTTTTGATAGGTAGGGGTGTTGCGGTTATTCTCCTCATGCTTTCTCATGACAGTATTATTGTACTAAAATTGAAAATAGATAAAGGGTGAGGTGTTTAACGGTGCAAACATGGCGAAAGCCAGAAGTACGCCCCCCAATATGATTTGTGATTGTATCGTCTCAACTCTTTGCACTGGATACTTTGTATAATAAGAGACACTAAGTAGATACAAGAGATGCCAAAGCACAACAAAACTCAATACTGTAAGCACTAAAGGATTCATCCATTCGATGCCAGATGTATTACCCATTAATCCCTTTAAGTAGCTTATTGTTTGGTCAAAGTCTCTGCAGCGAAATGGAATCCAGGTCAACAATAAAAAAATGCAGGTAAGACCCCAGGCGAAGACTTTATAAAAATAGTGTTCTTTTATACGATCACTCACATTCATTGTTAGCAATATCCACATTTTGTGACTTGCCAGAGCTAGACCGTGTAGCATTCCCCACAAAACGAAGTTCCAACTAGATCCATGCCATAGGCCACCCAGAAGCATTGTGATCAATAAATTCACATATGTACGAATTGTACTTATACGATTTCCACCAAGTGATACATACAAGTAATCCCTGAGCCAAAATGACAATGTAATGTGCCAGCGACGCCAAAAATCTGTAATTGATCTCGCCACATACGGCATATCGAAATTTTTTGGTAAATGGAAACCTAGTGTACGCGCAACACCAATCGCCATAAGTGAATAACCGGAAAAGTCACAAAATATTTGAACGGCATATGCAACGGCAGCCAACCATAGTGTTCCTGCTGAATACAATTCAGGCGTGGAGAAAACGGGGTCGACAAATTTACTTAAATTGTCAGCAAATAAAACCTTTTGGATTGCCCCCCCGATAAATAGCTGCAGACCGAAAAGGATGTTTTCGCGAGTTATTATTACTTTTTTGTGAAGTTGCGGTAAAAACTCTGAAGCTCTAACAATAGGCCCAGCTACAAGCTGAGGGAAAAATGCAACAAATAACATAAACTGAGGAAGGCTCTTACAAACTTTAATTTTTCCTCTCTTTAAATCAATCCCATAGCTCATAGTTTGAAAAGTAAAAAATGAAATGCCTACAGGTAAAATAATATTAAAATTATCATCCAATTGAGCTCCAACCATAGAAAAAATAGTTTGTATGATAAAGTTAAAATATTTAAAGTAAGCAAGCATGCTAAGACTTATTGCTAGACTGATAATCAGGTACAGAGACTTCTTTCTCTGGTCACTGCTTCGATCAATAAGCAAGCCAAAGTACCAACCCTGTACACTGGAAACTAAAATCAATAAAATGAAAGCAGGATTCCACCAGCCATAAAATATATAACTTGAGATTAATAGAATAGACTGCCTGTAATCGCTATTTTTAAACAGAACAAGAAGCACCATTAATAGTGCATAAAATATTAAGAAATCAAGAGAGGTAAAAATCATAGTTAGTGTGATATTCCAGATAGCATGAGCGCAGAACTGCACTTCTTCCCAATTAACTGCACAAGAACAGATTTAACGCTTTCATGACCATGCTCATTCAAATGTCCATATGCAATATTGTTATTTGAAAAGCCTACTGGTGGACGGGAGTTTTCTTTGTAACTTAATTCCATCTGCTTCATTGTGGATCGATAGGGGATGTTATTCATCTCAGTAATTTCTTTAATTATTCTTTCAAATAAAGCGGATTGTGAATCATGACGGATTTCACGATTAGGCATGTACTTCAAACTAGGAATATAGACGACACCTAACGGAGCCCTTTTGTTTATCCTAGTAAACATGAAGTTTAAAATTTCTTTAAGCTTTGCTATTTCATCTTTTTCTGCGCCGATTTTAACATTGTCGGTGTTTACCTTGGTTTTTCTACGCATACCCATACGAACGCGATCCTTAAGGTAGCTTGCAAGTGCAGAGTTAGAGAATATAGTGTCAAGTGCTTGCCTTAACCTAGTAATTTGGCGTTCGTGTAATTCGATGTCAATGATTTCACCATCTTGATCCCTGATAATTGTGGCATTGGTGCTGAGTATGTCATGCATGTCGCTGTAATTAAGCACTACGATCACCTGACTGATCGGTGCTGCTTTAAAAAAACGTTTGCTCACAGTATCGTACTGCACTGGAGATAATCCTGACCTCCCTGCATTAATTACATCTACACATGGAATAGTTTGCTCAACAAGGGAGGTGAAATTATTTGCTTGTTTAACTTGTAGCGCCTCGGTAAACGAATCACCAAGAACCAACACTTCTTTTTTATCATGAGATACAACGATCTCTCTATCATTGAACCCCATCGAGTTTGTCTCATTCACTGCCCATCCTTCACGGGTATGAAAGATCTTAGAATATGGTTTATATATCCAGCCAATTTCAGGATCGGACATGGAGGTTGCTGGTGAACTTATGAGTATTCTTGTCACTATCTCGCCACTAAATAACAGAATACTAGCGACAAACAAAAGACGGACTGCGTAAGTCATGTGGTACATCCAAGGTTTAACAATCATAGAGACTAGTTATAAAGAGAGCCTCTTTCTTACTCAATATAGTAGGTCTAACTAAAGAGCTTATTGTAATTCAATGCAGAAAAAGAACTGTCGAATATCATATTGGTATTTTAACAAAGGTCTTTTTCGGTCATACCTATAGCACAGTAATAGATAGTGCTGGCCAATACGATGCCGGTGATAATAGGACTTGAGAGTATTGGGGAGGTAAAGTGTCGAGCGCAATTATATTATTACGTTCTACTACCGAGAATGATTTAAAAGTTCTTCCGCTGATCTCAATAAACCCGTGCAAACCCATTCTATGTAATTCTATGTTTCAAGAGCAATGAGCAATACTCATTAGCAAACAAGACTTAACTCTATGTAAAAATCAATTATTATATAAGTTAACACATTTAATTTAAAGTTTCATGGTGTTTTCTTATGCTTAAAGTGACGTGGATATTTCTCGAGAATTGAATTACCTCTAAGAAATTGAAACAAAATTAAGCGTCCAAAATCAGCATTATTGCTTAATTCAAGCTTCATGTTCCAGGCTGTAAAGCGATAAGCTTCTCACTGAGGTCTACTGAGTATATACTTCAGTAAATATTTCAAGAGTCATTAGGCTAAATTCAGTTGGACTTGGCGGTTTAGAGCAGGTTATAACTAGTCGTATTGGTGCGAGCGCCTCGCGGGGTGTCAGCAAACAGCCAGATACACCTGCCAATCGCATAGTGTCTGATCGCATTCTCGTCCAAATTATTGTTGATATGTAGTTGACCATTCTCGCAGTAGCCATGAGCATATTCCACTGATTCATGGTGCAATTGACCGTCTTCCAGGCCAGACTGTCTTTTTACGAAACGGCGACTGCTCGTCTCCAAGAAACTTTTGAGACCTTCAAACACTCGCAGGTTCAGTGCTGTTCATAAATTGTATACCCCCAATATCCTTTAAATGGTTTTGATGGGCCAAACCAACCTTTTTTTCGCAACTCTTTAGCGATGAAGTGATTCCCCTTCACGGCAGAAATTGCCTCTTTTGGAGGAGTGCCTACTATTCCCGATAGATCGTATGACTTGGCGATCTCTTTTAACGCCTTGGCTGGGACATTTCCTCTAAGCTCAAACGCCGGCTTTCCATGTCTTATAAGCGTAATGCGCATCACTATTTTACTACGTAGGGTTAAACTTTAAGAGCTACCATAATTACTACTAAACCTTCACCCCAAGATAGCTACTGATTTCATAGAAATCAGGCTTGCCCTCTTCATTTCCGAAGTAACAGATATCTTCTCTGAGATCGGTTTCGATGTTAACAATTCCCAGGACAAAATCTCGCTTATGCTCTTTTGCAAGTCCATAGAGGAGGTTTAAAGGTTCTTTTAGCTCTCTGCCTTTGGATATTTTGAGGTTAATCCCAAGACGCTGATCTGGAAGGTCAATATCTTGCTCTCCTACCTGATTTATCAGCTTGGCATGAGCTTTCGATTGACTGAGCCAATCACTAATAGAAGATGAAATAGCATCAGCTATTTCTTCCAGGTCGGAACCATCAATGTATATGTATAGATTCATGGGTTTTCGATTAATATTATGCTCTGTGTGTAATCAGTTACTACTCTTTTGATTTGAAGATTAATATATCATATAGACGAAGCAATTCTATATGTCCTATTAACTTCGATGAATGTTATGTTAACGAGATAATCGTTGTTGGTTTCTCTTGCCGATTGAGAGTTCAGACATGAAAAAGCATAACGGAGCAGAGGGTTAGGGGCAGAAAAATTACAAATCATCAAACTCTTTTCTTCTGTTTTCAAACCAGGCAGTCATTGCTTTTGGATCCTGCATAAGCTGTTGCATCACACTCATCGCTTCCAAGTGAGCCTGATCCTTCAATTGAAACATCTCCATGCCGTGCTGTTTACTCATCTCTGCAATGTCCTCAAAGGAGTTTGCTCTGAATTCTTTGTCACAAGCACCACCCAGTTGTCTGCAGCTCATGCTCTTCATATCTATCTCCTTCATCTAATCCAGATAATTTACTGCTTTACAAATGCCGATTTTCACCAGGATGTTTGTGAAGCAGGCAAAGTGCGGCGTGCCACACCAATAGGCGCTAGATAATCGCAAATTAGCAGACTACTCCCTCTAACACCCTGATTAACAGCATAGCTGGCTTTTGTGGATCTACAGGATGGATATTGTTCAATACTATATTGTTCGGGCTTTATGCTGTTTCCCAAATAATTAGCTATGTCGAGTGCACAATTGGCTCTACAGGCTATGCTCCAGCTTGGACTGGCTACTGGTCACAACTTCCCTCAACAAGCTGGAGAAGGCGTGTGCAGCAGGGGAAAGCGAAGTGCCTCGTCGGGCAATGACTGCCAGTTCTCGCTCGATCTTCAGGTCTTTAACCGCAATCTCTGCCACATCCTCCAAACTGTCCACGCCAAGTTGACTGACAAAGGCTAGATTGCCCGTGGTTGCCACCATGCGCAGAATGGCTGGGATCGATCGTAGCTCCATAACAACATTCATAGCCACACCGGCATCACGCAGGGTGGCATCAATGATCTGCCGAACCGCTGTATCTGCCTCAAAACCAACAAACGAAGTATCAGCCAGGTCCTTCGCGGTTATACGACCTTTGCACACCAGGGGATGACGTCGTGGACCCACCAGGACAATGCGGTCAGTCAATAGCGGCCAGACAGTAAGGTCTCTGTTCTTAACCGGCATGGTGACCAGTCCCAACTCCAAGCGACCGTTCAATACATCTTCTGCGACCTCATTACTGCCAGCCTCTTTCAGTTGAAACTTAACTGCAGGGTGTGGGCGCTGAAATGCTGCAATTGCCTTGGGCAGAAGGAAGGAGACAGCTGTGGCGCCACCACCGATGCGTACCGTGCCACCTTCAAGTCCCTGATGAGCCCGCACCTGCTCACGCATATGGTCATAGCGGTCGATCAGGATGCGTGCCTCACTCTCAACCAGACGACCAATTTCAGTCAACTGAGCGCCTTTGCGACTGCGTGACAACAGTTCAGCACCTAAGTGCTCTTCCAGCTGCTGAAGTCGACGGGAGAGGGCGGGTTGAGTGAGGCCGATATGGTCGGCAGCTTCGGTGATTGAGCCGGTGTCTGACACTGCAATCAATGAGCGTAGGAGTTGTAGGTCCATAATGGTTAGAGATATTAACATGCAAAAAAATTATATAATACATGCGAACAATCAATTATACGTATGTTAAATGGTCTGTTATCTTGCCTGACATATTTCGTACTACTTCAAATAAGCTCGGTATCGGAGAGTGAGTCGAGTTACTCGCTTATCATCGAACACAGGAGAGTCAGCATGCTCGAAACTTATCGTCACCACGTCGAAGAACGCGCTAAACAGGGTATTCCCCCACTGCCGCTGGATGCTCAGCAGGTCACCGATCTGGTGGAACTGCTCAAAAATCCACCAGCCGGTGAGGAGGAGACCTTACTCGACCTTCTGACCAATCGAGTACCCCCTGGTGTAGATGATGCTGCCTACGTAAAGGCAGGTTTCCTCGCCGCAGTAGCTAATGGCGAGGCTGATAGTCCATTGGTAGATAAGACCAAGGCAGTAGAACTGCTTGGCACCATGTTGGGTGGCTACAACATTCAACCCCTGATCGGTTTGATGGATGATAGTGAGTTGGGTGAGCTGGCTGCGGAACAGTTGAAGTTTACCCTGCTGATGTTTGATGCCTTCCATGATGTAAAGGAGAAGGCGGATGCAGGTAGCGCCACAGCAAAAGCGGTAATGCAATCCTGGGCAGATGCCGAATGGTTCAAACGTAAGCCCGCTGTAGCTGAAGAGATCAAGCTGACTGTTTTCAAAGTTACCGGCGAGACCAATACCGATGACCTCTCTCCAGCCCAGGATGCCTGGTCGCGACCTGATATTCCGTTGCATGCTCTGGCAATGCTTAAAAATGAGCGTGAAGGCATCCATGATGCTATTCCCCAGATCAACGAGCTGAAAGAGAAGGGCCATATGGTGGCCTATGTGGGTGATGTTGTAGGTACTGGCTCCTCACGTAAATCGGCGACCAACTCAGTTCTCTGGACCACCGGCGTTGATATCCCATTCGTACCTAACAAGCGACAGGGTGGCGTAGTACTGGGTGGTAAGATTGCACCCATCTTCTTTAATACAGTGGAGGACTCTGGCGCACTCCCGATTGAGTGTCCGGTGGAACAGCTCAACATGGGTGACGTCATCGTACTCAAGCCCTATGAAGGTAAAATTGAGACAGAGTCAGGTGAACTGCTCTCAGAGTTCAGCCTCAAGACCGACGTCATACTGGATGAGGTGAAGGCTGGTGGACGTATTCCTCTGATTATCGGTCGCTCACTCACCGAGCGAGCGCGCGAGGCTCTGGGATTGGGCCCGACCGATATATTCCGCCGTCCTAAAGACCCGGAGAACTCCAGTAAAGGATTTACCCTTGCACAGAAGATTGTCGGCAAAGCCTGTGGTGTCGACGGTATCCGTCCTGGTACCTATTGCGAACCCCGCATGAGCACCGTAGGTTCACAGGACACCACCGGCCCCATGACTCGTGACGAGCTGAAAGAGCTGGCTTGCCTCGGTTTCAGTGCCGATCTGGTAATGCAGTCTTTCTGCCACACCGCAGCCTACCCCAAGCCGGTGGACATCAATACTCAACACACCCTACCTGATTTTATCCAGAACCGTGGCGGTGTCTCTCTACGTCCTGGTGACGGCATTATCCACTCCTGGCTTAACCGTATGTTGCTCCCAGACCAGGTGGGTACCGGCGGTGATTCCCACACCAGATTTCCACTGGGTATCTCCTTCCCGGCCGGTTCCGGTCTGGTCGCCTTTGGTGCCGCTTTGGGTGTGATTCCCCTCGATATGCCAGAGTCTGTACAGGTGAAATTTACCGGTGAGATGCAGCCAGGCATCACCTTGCGCGACCTGGTCAATGCCATCCCGTATGCCGCAATCCAGCGGGGTCTGCTGACAGTGGAGAAGCAGGGTAAGAAAAATGTCTATAACGGTCGTATTCTTGAGATTCAGGGGTTGCCTGACCTGACAGTAGAACAGGCCTTCGAGCTCTCTGACGCTTCGGCTGAGCGTTCAGCCGGCGGCTGTACCATAGAACTCTCTGAAGAGTCTGTGGCTGAATATCTACGTTCAAACATCACTATGCTGCGCTGGATGATGGACAACGGATATGGTGACGCTCGCACTTTGGAACGACGCGCCCGTGCTATGGAAGCGTGGCTGGAGAATCCAACCCTGATGCGCGCTGACGCAGATGCTGAGTATGCTGAGGTCATCGAAATCGATATGTCTCAGATCAAAGAGCCATTGCTTGCCTGTCCGAATGATCCGGACGATGTGAAAACCCTCTCAGATGTCCAGGGCACTAAGATCGACGAGGTCTTCATCGGTTCCTGTATGACCAACATCGGCCACTTCAGGGCAACCGCCAAACTGCTTGAGGCCTCCGGAGAGAGCATTCCAACCCGTCTATGGCTGGCACCCCCCACCAAGATGGACGAAGCTCAACTGATGGAGGAGGGTATCTATAATGTCTACGCCGGGGCTGGCGCACGGACAGAGATGCCAGGCTGTTCACTCTGCATGGGTAACCAGGCAAGAATCGCAGCAGGCTCAACCGCAGTCTCCACCTCAACCAGAAACTTCCCGAACCGTCTTGGTAGTGGTGCAGATGTCTATCTCTCATCTGCCGAACTGGCAGCAGTTGCTGCGATCATGGGTAAGTTGCCAACAATGGAAGAGTACATGGCCTACGCCAGTAAGATCGATTCCATGGCGCCTGAAATCTATAAGTATCTCAGTTTCGATACGATGAGCGATTATGTGGAGTCGGCAAAAAGAGGTCAGGAGATAGCGGATAAGCTGGCTGTTTGAGCGTGGTCTGTACCGGCACTCTTAGTTCAAGTTTGCCGGCACAAGATAGGCCTGCATTAACTCTATAACCACGGAAAGCACTGAATACACAGAAAATAAAGAATAACTTATTCCGTGTGTTTCAGTGCTATCCGTGGTTGATTATGATTTTTATTGTCCATGTTTATTGTTTTAACCACGGAAAACACTGAACACACGGAAAATAAAGAATAACTTATTCCGTGTGTTTCAGTGTTATCCGTGTTTGATTATGATTTTTATTGTCCATGTTTATTGTTTTAACCACGGAAAACACTGAACACACGGAAAATAAAGAATAACTTATTCCGTGTGTTTTAGTGCTATCCGTGGTTGATTATGATTTTTATTGTCCATGTTTATTGTTTTAACCACGGAAAACACTGAATACACGGAAAATAAAGAAGAAATTATTCCGTGTGTTTCAGTGCTATCCGTGGTTGATTATAATTTTGATTGTCCATGTTTATGGTTTTAACCACGGAAAACACTGAATACACGGAAAATAAAGAAGAAATTATTCCGTGTGTTTCAGTGCTATCCGTGGTTGATTAGGATTTTTATTGTCCATGTTTATTGTTTTAACCACGGAAAGCACTGAATACACGGAAAATAAAGAAGAAATTATTCCGTGTGTTTCAGTGTTATCCGTGGTTGATTATGATTTTTATTGCCCATGTTTATTGTTTAACCACTGAAAACAATAAATACATGGAAAATATAGAATAAATTATTCCGTGTCTTTCTGTGCGAACCCTAATTTATAAAATAAGTCTTTCAATCTGTGCCTTCGGGTGACTACCGAAGTTGACTAGAAGGCCAAGTTTCAGGTTCGTCGCCTTTAAATAATTCAATACCTGTGCCTTGTGTTCTGGGGCGATGTTTTTGACTGCTTTCAATTCAACAATGATCTGTTTGTAGCAGATTAAATCGGGTATATAAGTCTGATGTAACCGTTCATCTTTATAGTTCAACTTCAATGCCGGCCTTGACATAAACGGGATGCCTCTTGAGGTTAGCTCGTGATCAAGACATTCTTGATATACCTGCTCCAAGAAGCCGGAACCCATCTCGCGATATACTTCGAATACAGCGCCGCGTATGGCAAAGGTCTTCTCTTCAAAAATCAAACGACTCATTTTGTACCTAAAGTATTTTCCCGAGAATGATTAGAATTGTGATTACCCATATTTATTGTTCAACCACGGAGAATACTGAGAACATGGAAAATAAAGAAGAGATTATTCCGTGTGTTTCTGTGCTATCCGTGGTTGTTTAGTATTTTTAATTCCCATCTTTATTGTTTAACCACGGAAAACACTGAATACACGGAAATTAAAAATCAATTGTTCCGTATCTTTCTGTGCTATCCGTGATCGATTATGATTTTTATTGCCCATGTTTATTGTTTAACCACAGAAAACGATGAATACCTAGAAATTAAAGAATAAATCATTCCGTGTGTTTCAGTGCTGTCCGTGGTTATTTAGAATTTTTAATTCCCATCATTGTTTAACCACGGAAAACACTGAATACACGGAAATTAAAAAATCAATTGTTCCGTATCTTTCTGTACTATCCGTGATCGATTATGATTTTTATTGCCCATGTTTATTGTTTAACCACAGAAAACGACGAATACCTAGAAATTAAAGAATAAATCATTCCGTGTGTTTCAGTGCTGTCCGTGGTTGTTTAGAATTTTTAATTCCCATCTTTGTTTAACCACGGAAAACACTGAATACACGGAAAATAAAGAATAACTTATTCCGTGTGTTTCAGTGCTATCCGTGGTTGACTATGATTTTTATTGTCCATGTTTATTGTTTTAACCACGGAAAACACTGAATGCACGGAAAATAAAGAAAAAATTATTCAGTGTGTTTCAGTGTTTTCCGTGGTTCATAAAAAAACTCATTTCCGATTTAGATCGCCATTTTCAAACCAGATGGAACTATAGTTATCCCCGGTAGTAAAAGTGGCAAGATGTTTGACCCGTCCATTGTCGTATCTCAAGGTCAGGTTGTAACCATCGAATTCGTAGCTACCCATTCGATGACTTGCAGATCCTTTGTTTTTTCTACTACTACCCCCTCCCACGTTCGAACCGATAACAGATGTCGCCGAACCTTCATCATTTGAGATGCTGGTAACCATTGGGCCTCCACCACCTGTTATCTCTCCACCGCCCTGCATCATGCTACTACGGTACTTTTTGAAGCGACCCTGCTTGTCCAGGGTGACGCCCCAAAATGAGGTGCTGGAAAAGTCGAGGCTCGTTGAAGATGAGGTACTTCCCCATGTGCCATCCAGTTTCGTACCCTTGGGAACAGGCTTTGCCACCATTTGAGTACCCCTGGGGAGTTTGAACTGATTCCTGTCAGCAGGCCAGGCAAAACGATACTTTTTACCATCATATTTCCACCAGCCCCAGCGGTCAGGCTCACGACTGCGGGACTGGCCAACATCCAGACTGTTGGGGGCAACAGGAATGCCGTCCATCACCCGTCCATCCTTTGTCAGTAGATAGGCCTCGTGGCGCTGTTGCATAGCGCCATAGCCATAATAGAGGTCGAAGGTGTAGATAATGGCTTCTATATCATCTTGTGAAAGGCCATCACCAGGATTGGTAACATATTTGTATCGCTTGGCTTCTGCCTCGGCCGCATTTTCAGCTTCCTCCCGGGCGCTGGGTGAGAGTCGATCTGGCGGGTTTACCCAGGTCAGGCGATATTTGTCATCGTCACTGCGGGCGTAGATTGTCTCTTTTCCTGTACTTCTATGTACGCCATAAACACAGAAATCACTTTTCGGGTAGATAGTACTGTTATAAAAATCGCCGCGAATGTTTAACCTGCCTGTCAGCTGCGAGTAGACGTAGTGACCTTTTTTTTGCTTGCGTTTTTTCTTTTGATAGGCATCAAGAAATTCATATTCTCCGTTTTCATAGAGCATGATCTCATAGCGTGCCATACTCTTGCCGTTCTTTGTCCTTGAGCCAATATAACGGCCAAGTTTTATTGGGCCACCTGCCTTGATGCTTTTGACCTTCGGCGGTGGGGATTCCATGTCAATGCCTCGCTCTTCTTTTATGGCAGATGCTTTTTCGAGCTCTACAAGGTTACCCAGAATCTCTGTGGCCTGGTCCAGGTAGGCATTATTTTTATCATTCTGGGTAAGCAGCATGATTCCCAAGCGGACAAATTGACGATCGGCGCTAAACACATGTGCCATCACTAAACCTGTAGTGCCATCTGGATTGGTGAATGTGCGATGTCCGTGAGCAAAATTGGCAGTATCACGAACCACATGCTCCTCACTCTTCCAGCTGCCTTTGGGGGCTCTGCTGGAGTAGAGCTTGCTACGAAGCCAACCATCCACGCCTTTATTGTTAAGTGGAACAGCTGGGTAGAACTTTACGAGTATATCGATTTCTGAATTTGATTGAGTCGGCCTGAAAATAACTGTTTTTTTCTCACTATCAACGTTATAGCTCCAACCGGAAGGCGTCTCAGTAGCGAAGCTGAGGCAGGGATGCCAAATGGAAGTTAATACTATCAATAGCAAAGAGAGAGAGTTCGAATATCTCATATTTATCACTGTTTAGAATAGTTGTGTAATAACTGAATCATCACCATTTTCACTGGATTGAGAGCGGGCAATACTATTTTCATAGCCAGTGCATTGTTGCCAGTCAGAAGCAATTGAGTACGAGATATGAAATATATGCAGACTGATCTGTCTACACAGAAATGAAAGGTTTGTGTAGTGGTCAAGTATTATTGGCCACAGTTTTATGTGCATCCCAGAAAGCTGCTTCTGCACAACTGGGAGCTACTCCATCATTATGAGAG
>JBEVWG010000010.1:0-100575 GCA_040506705.1 Candidatus Thiodiazotropha sp. 6PLUC1 | reverse complement strand
TCGGCCTCTCTTTTAAAAATCATATTGTTAGGGGTTTCAAGCCTGCCCTTGCTCGGTGTTGCGGCTCTTGACAAGGGAACAACCATTGCCTGCGAGCCGCGCCTTGATCAAGGGCAGGCTTGAAACCCTGAAGACGACATACTTAGTCGCCGGGTTAATAAGCGAGCCCCAGGATTGTTCTGAACCTGGTTGGGTATACGCCCCTCTTCTAACAAAGCGGCCAGGACTGAAGTCGATTGACGGAAACTATTAGCTGTCCAGGCTTTTTGAATGGCGGTTTGTGTTGTGTGTGGGCCTGCAAATCTATCACGTAGAAATGCTGTCAGATTTCCTCCCCTGTCAACAACAGCAACCGCAACCGAGTAGCCCCGCTTTCGACACTCTTTCACTGCTCCCTCAGTGGCTTTATAGGCTGTTTCCAGACTCAGACTGCGGTAGGGGTATAGCGCATCACTATCAGCATAAGCGTATTGCGTGAGAGTAAATGTTGTAGCCAACAGAATGCTTCTTATATCAAATAACATATCTTGACCTTCTGAGAGAAATGTAAACCAGCGATATTTTGTTCAAAAGCTTTGCCTGGTTATGTAACATAAGTCACACAAACTCCCACTGTTTCAATAAGATGATGCAGAACAAGCATTGCCCCTGGGGGGAAGCACTGTCCCCCAGAAGGTTTAAAAGTACACTGGTCGCCAGGCTATTAAAGATTCCTTAAATTGATCCTGTCATCAACTTAACTGCCTCTTTAGTATCGACAACCATATTGGCAATTAATCCATAGTTGACCAGTGCAGCCTGATAGGCTTCAGCCCCTGGTGCGGCAACTGCGTCTTTTACTACCACCACTTTAAAGCCATTTTCCACCAACTCTCTCAGGTGGGAGTCAGTACATAGATTCGCAGCCAAACCAGCAAGAACCACTGTATCTATACCCTGCATGCGTAGCTGTAGAACCAAGTCATTGCTATCAGGTCCATAGATTTTATGGGGGCTGGTCACAACAGTCTCGCCATCGAGTATGTACTTCTTGTATTGATCCAGGAAATCAGCCCCTGCACCCTTTAAGCCAGTGGCATAAACTGCATCTTTGCGATTGAATACCTTCAGTTCCAGCAGTTGTTTCTGCAAAGCACCAGGATTCTCCCAACTGTGATCATGCTGAAAATAGGCATGCGGGCTTACAAAAACAGGGATACTGAGCTGTTTAGCGGTCAGGAATAACTTCTCAATATTTGGAATTGTTCCCAATGCCTTAATATTCTCTGCGAACAGCCCGTAAGCTATGCCCTTCTCATCAAGAAAGTCATTTTGTGGATCGGTGACAAGCAAAGCTGTTTTTTGCTTAACCAGTTTTAACGGCTCCTCTTCGGCTAAAAGAGGCAGAGAGATTGTCAAAGTCACCATCATGAACAGTGAATAAATCGTTTTCTTCATGGTATTGCACCTAGTAAATTAATAAAAAAGTGACTGCTTGAACCCATGGAACCTCCAATGAAGACTGAACCGAACAGGTTGTCGAACAGAATGGGCGATTCAAGGCACAAATCACAAGTACCAGGGCCTTTTATCACTAATCTAAGCGGCCCATTTTGGCGGTAATCTCAGCCGATCACTTGTTCAGAAGTTCACAAGTGTGGTGCTTCTGAACGATCAGCTGGCCAACGGCAAGATCATGCTAGACAACGAGGTAGAGATGTTCTGTAGCAGATGCTACATAATTGAGATTAAAGGAAGGAATCTAAAGGGAGGTGTGCTGTGGCTGAAAGCGATATGCTTTGTAACCTGGCTAATCGTAAAAAAATGGCAATAACCAACTGAATGCCAGCCACATTATCAGAATCAGAGGTAACCCTACCCTGAGAAAGTCACTGAAAGTATAGTTACCCGCACTCATTACCAATAAATTGGTCTGATAGGCCATAGGTGTGGCATAGCTCATATTTGCACCAAATAGAACCGCCAGCACAAATGGCTCAGGGGATAAATTCAAGCTTTGGGCAATCCCGATTGCCACTGGTGTACCAATCACAGCCGCTGCATTATTTGACACCACATTAGTCAACACTGCCATTAACAGCATTAAACCACTTAGAATAACTGCAGGTGATGCCCCTTCGGTTAAGCTGACAAAACTTGCAGCAAGGAATTCACTTCCTCCAGTTATCAGCAATGCGTTCCCCAGGGCAAGACTGGCAACAATAATCAGAACCACCTGCGCGTTCAAAGCTCGACTGATATCGCGCCAGGTCAAACAGCCACATAACAGCATCAGTAGCACCCCAGTAAGTGCACTGACAGCAATGGGTAAAATACCGCTGGCTGCAAACAGGATAATCCCGAACATGATCGCGAGAGAAAATGGTGCTTTTCGGGTGTGGGGCAGATCGGTAGTCGCATCCAGAACCATAACAATTGACTGCTGTTTTAGTTCACGTATCTGCTCACGCTTGCCCTGTACCAGCAGAACATCACCAACACGCAGATTTAGATTCCCTAAACCATGCGGCATCGATTTAATACGGGCATTTGCGCGATGAACGGCTAATACAACCAGTTGGTAGCTATCTGCGAAACGCATTTCATTTAGTGTACGATTCTGCAGTGGAGAACCCCTGAAAACAATCGCCTCGGCCAATTGTTGATCTTCTGCGCGCAAGGGGTGGTCATCATTGACCTCCTCCCCACCTGAATAGAGAGTTGCACCAAGTATTTGCTCAAACTCTTTAAGACGCGATGGCGTATCGTGAACCAACAATCGGTCGCCTGGATTTATCACCGCATCTGGTAGCGGTAGGATATAGGTCGTTTCACTTCTCCGGATACGATCAACCTGTAGATGATTGTGGGTTAAAGCGATGACTTCTGACAAAGTCATTCCAGCAGCAGTGCTCTCCTCTTTAATAACAAGGTGGGCAGTGAAGATTCGAGGTGAGCTGTCAGCCAGAACCAGTCCCCTATTGGGCAAGATTCGGGGTGCTACCAACCAAAGGTAGACCAGACCTATACTGTTGGCTATTAACGCTGGAACAATAAAATCGAACATCTCTATCCGATCCAGTCCCATATCGTAAGCGACACCAATTACCAAAAGGTTGGTAGATGTGCCGATAGTAGTACTCATACCCCCGATCAAAGTTGCAAAGCCCATCGGCATGAGTAGAGAAGATGCCTCAGTTTTGGTCTTCAGCGATACGCTGACCAGAATTGGTAATAGCAACACAACTATCGGCGTATTGTTTATAAATGCACTCAATACACCAGCAATCAGCAGTGTCACGAGAAATGACATACTGGGGCTTATGCTCCATAACCTCGCCAATGTTCGCCCTATCGGCTCCAGTGCTCCAGACCTGACCAGGCCATGGCCTGCCACCATCAAAGCACTCACTGCAATCAACGCTTCATGACCAAATCCGTTAAAAAAATCGACTGAGTCAATAACGCCCGATGGACCTTCAAAAGGAAAAATCTCGAACCCCAGGGTAAGTAGAGAGAGAATTACAAGTGATGAACTCTCGAGAGGTATTTTCTCCCGGCTGAAGAGCAAAAGTGCTAATCCTGTAAGCAGGAGTACAGCAATCATATGGGGATTGGGCATTCCGTTTTCAATCATATGAATTTCGGTTTCCAGAGTTATTCATTTTGTTTAGATTAGCAGCAACCTGCCAGGAATTTTTCTATCGGTTCAGGTCAATTTGCAACCCCTGCTATCTATCTACCCTTCGATTAACCCAAAGAGACTCATTTCCGATGATATTTCTCATATCATGACACTCTTCGGGCCTTGATCCTTTGAAGCCGTGCAGCCCACTAGGATCCTACCTGGAGCAGTTAGGAATCAGTATAGCTGCTGAGCATGTAGTAAAAAAAATCCCGGCAGGGGTGCCGGGATAATGTGGAGGATCACAATGCACAAAGCGGGGGTTCCGCTTGATACATGAAGTGTAATGCAGTAAACGGGCCAATTTTTATTTTCTTTATATATCAATCGGTTAATAATTTCTCTCTCCAGTCTGCAGCTATTCTGCGCACTACTATTGTTCATTGTGTGCAATCTTTGTTGCACTAAAAACATGCACAACTCATATCAATCAAAGGGGCTTAAAGGTGATGTGAGCAATAGCTGTTCGCAGAGATCGGCACCGCTTCGAACCTAAAGAAACAGTAGTTGGAAGACCTACTTCTTTCGGTGTATAGATTTATATTTGATTACTACAATTATTTTCACCTTCAGACTCCACTATTCACTACACTCTCCGGATCTAGAAAAATAGGGAATGCTTTGATGCAAAAAAATGTTTTTGTGATGGAGATAATCACTAAAATAAAAATCACACTTAGTTGCGAACAAATTTATGGAAAAAAACTTTCTTTACCTCCTGAAGATGAACCCCATCCACTTCAATTATGATCTCCAGAGAATGTTAGAAATCAGGCACCCACCATAAACCCTAGCAAGGTGATTTTTTAGAAATCGGACTAAACTTAAGGAAACTAAATTCATTAGAGGTTTCCATTCCAACTACCAGACTGAGTGGTATGAATCCTCAGATCAATTCATGAGTCGGTTTGTGGTGAGTGGAAGATTTGAATTTACCTTGATCCGATTCTCAATGGCAGACGAATCCGTTCGATTTTCAACCTGATCAAAAGCATTTTTAATCACCACGTTCTCAATCCAGAATAGATAAAAGATCTTAAAAAACTTCAGAAATAAAATAATCGGACGAAACCTTATTCACGATTTAATCTGTTTTTTTGACAAAATAACGCTGTATTCAGCAAAAAATATCGAATTTGTATTAATAAATGTTAATGAGGTGTTGTTCTTATGCTCATCTCGAACTATATTATGCACGTCATTACAATCATATAGGAGTACCAATGGCTCTAAAGAAAACTGTAAAGAAGCGTCGCAGAGCAAAAAGAAAAGTTGTTTCCATGGAAACAATCACTGCAGCTCTGCAAGCCGACATCAATCTATCAGCTGCAAATAAACGTGCACTGGCCAGATTAACTAAAGCTGACAAGGCACTCGAGCGCCAAGACAAGCTGGTCGAAACCAATAACGATCGGGTTGAAAAAGCACGCGCTGCTGCTGGAACTGCAAAAACAGCAGCCAGTAAGGCGAAAGCCAAAGAGCGTCTGAGTGCTGCTCAAGACAAGCTGAAACAGGTCAAAGCTGATCGTACCGCATTAGTCAGTGAACAGCGTAAAGCTGCCCGACTGGCAAAAGGTCTTTACACTGCCATGCAATCTGCACGGGCTAAAATGGTTAAAGACTTTGAAAAGAGTGCTAAAGCTCTGGAAAAAGCCGTTGATACAAAAAAACGTCGGCGTCGCAGAACCAGCAAGAAGAAAGTCGCTGCAGCTGAATAAGCCTCGACTCTATGTTAATTAAAGCCACTGTCTTGGCAGAATGCCGGGACAGTGGTTTTTTTTAGCAGGATTCTAGTTCTCAATTGAGACATTCTTATCTTAGTGTCTCTGGCATAAAGCGGAATTTCTCTCACCTCACCACAGAACCTTTTCAAAATCTATTGCCTGGTGAAGATCTTTCGATAGAGAAACTTCTCGATCTCAACAAGAATCAATACACTCGAAGCTACCAAGGTGATTAACAGCCAAACTTCAGGTTCAATGGACGCAGTTCCGAACAGATACTGCAGCTGAGGTAAATAGGTAAACCCCAGTTGAAACACCAGCAATAGACCGATTGCGAAAAGAACATAACGACTACCGACCAGACCACGCCAGTTCAATACAGGCGCAATAATATAGCGCGAGTTAAAGAGATAGAATATTTCAAACATAACCAGGGTATTCACAGCAATGGTTCTTGATTCAGAGATGCTCATTCCCTGCTCGCCTGCCCAGAGAAAGAGTCCAAAAGTACCTCCGGTGAGAATAGTTGCAACAAAAAATATTCGCCAGATCAGAAAAGGGGTCAATAGTGGCTCCCCTACCTTTCGTGGCTTTCTCTGCATTACCCCAGGTTCGGATGGCTCCATAGCAAGTGCCAATGCCAGTGTCACTGCCGTAATCATATTCACCCATAGAATCTGCACAGGGGTCAGTGGTAATTCACTAAAACCCAATACAATTGCAGCCAGAATAATTAATGCCTCGCCACCGTTGGTCGGTAAAATAAACAGTATTGCCTTCTGCAAATTGTCATAGACCGTCCTCCCCTCTTCCACAGCAGAAATTATCGAGGCGAAATTATCATCGGCCAGTACCATTTCAGATGCTTCCTTTGCAGCTTCAGTACCGCTCTGACCCATTGCTGTACCAACATCAGCACGTTTCAATGCAGGTGAATCATTGATCCCATCTCCCGTCATCGCAACTACTTGTTGCTGCTCCTGCAATAGGGAAACGAGTCGCAGCTTATGCTCAGGGCTCACTCTGGCGAAAACATCGACTTTTATCACATGCTCACTCAGTAGTTGGTCATCCATTTGCTCCAACATCTGCCCCTCTAGCGCTTCACTACAATTCGTCAGTTTAAGTTGTCGAGCGATCGCAAGTGCTGTAGCGCTATGGTCACCGGTTATCATTTTCACTCTAATACCGGCCTGGTGGCACTGTTTTACAGCATCAATTGATTCATTGCGGGGAGGATCGATGAGGCCAAACATTCCCAACAGGATCATACCGTTTTGAACATCTTGATAGTTCAGTTCCAATTTATTGATTGGTGTCGGTTTAATTCCTATAGCCAGAACCCGCTGCCCTCGTCCAGCCATTTCATCGATACGTTTCAGCCACAGCTCCTGATCAATTGCTTCATCACCATTCAAAGTGCGCTGCAGTTTACAGATTTTTATTAGCTCTTCAGGGGCGCCCTTTATGATGATAAAGGCACCACCACTATGGCTATGGTGAAGTGTCGCCATAAATCGATGCTCTGATTCAAAAGGAATCAAATCAGTGCGAGGATGTTGCTTATTGGCGACCTCCTGGACAATACCTGCTTTTATTCCTGCAACCAATAGCGCACCCTCCATGGGATCCCCATGAACCCGCCATTCAAGATCACTGATTTGTTGCAGTGATGCATCATTACAAAGAACGCCCGCCCTGAAGACCTCTCCAAGCAGCGGTTGATCCTCAACCCGTATCTCTTCACCATTCAGGGTAATACTCCCGTGAGGGTCATATCCTGCACCAGAGACTCTAAAACCATCCTGGCAGGTTGCTATGCTGCGCACAGCCATTTCATTTCGAGTCAATGTTCCGGTTTTATCCGAACAGATCACCATTACCGAACCCAGCGTCTCTACAGCGGGTAGTTTTCGAATAATCGCATTCCGTTGCGCCATTCGCTGCACACCAATGGCCAGTGTAATTGTCATGATCGCTGGCAAACCTTCTGGGATTGCAGCAACAGCAAGACTGACTGAGGCGAGAAACATTTCCGATGCATGGTAACCTTGTAAAAAGATTCCAAAAAGGAAAGTAATAAAAGCAACAATGAGAATAGCGAGGGTAAGCCAACGACCAAACTGATCCATTTGGCGTAACAGGGGCGTTGTGGTTGCTTTAACCTCAGCAACCAATGATCCAATACGACCAATTTCTGTCTCTACGCCGGTTGCAACTACAACGCCTCTACCCTGACCATGGGTTACCAAGGTACCTGAGTAGGCCATATTGATTCGATCCCCTAAAGGGGCATCCATTTTCAGCTCAGCAGTCTGCTTCTCGACAGCTATTGATTCACCTGTTAGTGCAGACTCCTGAATCTGAAGTCCTTTAACCCAGATCAGTCTGAGATCCGCCGGCACGCGATCACCGGATTGCAATTGAACCACGTCACCTACCACCAGATTTTCAGCATCCAGGGTCAGTTGTGCGCCATCTCGCAAAGTCATCGCATGGGGAGAGAGCATTTGCCGAATAGCATTCAGAGCATTCTCTGCCTTCCCCTCCTGGAGATAACCAATTAAGGCATTGATCAGCACAACACCAAAAATTACGCTGGCATCCAACCAGTGTTGCAGTATTGCGGTTACGCAACCTGCAGCAACCAAGACATAGATAAGCAGATTGTGAAATTGATAGAGAAATCGCAACCATGAAGGAACAGGATCAGGCTCGGGTAATCGATTTGCCCCATATCGAAGATAACGATCATTGGCCTCTTCCGATGATAGCCCAGACTCGGTGCTATCCAGTCTGGATAGCACCTGACTGAAATCGATCATATACCAATGGTCATCAAAAGCCGGTGATTGACCGGGTTGATTGGAAATTTTGTCGCGTTTGCGCTTTAAGTGTCGTATTCCAGCAACGACCAGAACCACAATTACCAGCAACGCTAAGCTATACCACCAAATATCACTAACCATCTGCGGACTCTCTTGCACTCAAAAACACAAAAATAATATTAGTAATAATCCGATTCTTTGAAGACCTCTGAATAACTCTAAGCCGGACAGATTCTCAAATAAAAGTGCCGAATCAAGGTGCGGAATTGTGTAAAAACCCGCTATTGCGAAGACCCGCATTGCAGCAGCGATAAAACGTGACGGCAAAGTGTCGTCCCATGACTTGGTCAGAAGTCCCTAAAATTGCCTCCTTCTCATCAACAGCAGGATCCAGTGACAATTAAAGGATTCTCCTAAACATTATAATAAAGATTCCAATATCCACTTTGATTGGAGGCAGTCTTTAAGGCAGTAATAGTCAAGCAAGAGAACCTCACCTGTTAGCAGAAATGCAGCCAAAACAATATTTTATGGTCATTGTAGTGTCATATGAGTGCATTATTTTGGACCATGTGATGAGTTAAAAATAACAGTGATAATCGTACAAAGCAGCAGTATATTCAATTATTCTAATTAATAATCAATACCTTAAAAATTGTCGACCAATTAACTTAGTTATTGCGTTTTAGTGAGATTTTGTCTTATTCTGTTGACTTAGATCAATAAAACGACGCCAAGCAGAATCCGGCCGTCACCGACGTGTGGAATGGCAGATGATCCTAACGGATACTCAAAACATGGATTCTGATGAGTCTATTCTCATCTTGACTCCTAATAAAAACCTGACTTGGAATCAATCCAAGTGGCTTTTTCTATTATTGGCCACACCCTGTCTGTTTATTTCTCTCTACTTCTATTCTCTTGGCGCCTGGTTGGTACTTCCATTTGCTGGCCTGGAGATATTGATAATTGGAATCGGCATCTATTGTCAGAGCTGCTGTGCCCACACTCGGCAGACTATCAGAATAGATGGCAATCAAGTCAGGGTGAGTAGCAATGGCCTGCATGACTCAGAAAAATGTTTCCAAAAAGCATGGATGAAAGTTATCCAGAAACACGATCCCCGAGGCTGGTATCCCAGTCGTCTACTAATCGGTTCTCATGGTGAATATATCGAGATAGGGGAGTACTTGGTCGAGGATGAGCGTGAAGTGCTTGCTCATAGTCTAAAAAACAAAATCGAGGGCATTTAACCGGTATGAAGTTTAATAAAAATCATACGCGACATGGCAGTGCTCCCGTGTCGGCGTTACAAAACAAAAATAAAGCAGTTTTGCACAACATGAAACTACCTTTGTTAGCAGGTCTCTCCATTGCATTATTGACTCTGTCAAATGTAAGCAAAGCAGAATATGGCCTCAACTTCCCTGAACCTGCTGCCAACGTTGCCCAGGATATCTATAACATCCATATGCTAACGATGCAGATAACAACGGTACTGTTGTTGATTGTTTTCGGATTTGTCTTCTACTCGCTCTACTACCATCGAAAAAGCCGTGGCTATCCAGCAGACCAGAATTTCCATAACTCCTGGTTTGGTAACTGGTCCTGGGTCATCGTACCGGTGTTGGTGTTAGGCGTCGACCTTACCATTGCCGGCAAAGCGGACGTAGTATTGAAAAAGGTCTGGGATGTACCCAAGGATGAGAACATCCTGGATGTCAAAGTAACTGGACACCAATGGTGGTGGGAATTCGACTATCTGGATCATAATATTAAAGTAGAGAGTCGATATGTACCGCAAGAGAAATCTGGTGATCTCTACCTTAGAGAGGTCGATAATCGACTGGTTCTGCCAACTGGACAAAAAATCCGTTTTCTCCACACCTCTGCTGATGTGCTGCACGCTTTTTGGGTACCTGAACTGGCAGTCAAAAAAGACGCTATTCCTGGCTATGTCACTGAAACCTGGGCTGAACTGAATAGAGAGGGTGTCTTCCGTGGACAATGTGCCGAGTTATGCGGCACCTGGCACTCCCGCATGCCCATTGTGGTGGAATCGGTATCACCTCAACAGTTCGCTGCATGGGTTGATGACCAGAATGCAATCAAAATTGCAGCTGCAGCAGAAGCAAGTGCTGACAAAACCTGGAGTCTCGATGAGCTGTTGACGAAAGGAAAGGCGCTCTACGAAACCAAGTGCGCTGCCTGTCACCAGGTTACAGGTATGGGATTACCACCAGCATTCCCGGCTTTGAAAGGCTCTGCCCTTGCCACCGGTCCAATTGCGGATCACTTACAGATTGTAATCAAAGGCAAAGAAGGTACTGCCATGCAGCCTTGGGGCTCGCTCAACGATTTAGAAATCGCAGCAATTGTAACCTATGAACGAAATGCTTGGGACAATAACACAGGCGATGTGGTGCAGCCTGCCGATGTTAAGCAGGCAAGATAGAGGAGAGTTAGATAATGACAACTACAACCCTTAACCATGATGAAGCGCATCACCATGATAATCCAACAGGTTGGCGCCGCTGGTTGTTCAGCACCAATCACAAAGATATAGGTACGCTATACCTGCTGTTTGCATTGACTATGCTATTTCTTGGTGGCGCCAGTGCGATGTTGATACGTTTGGAGCTTTTTCAGCCAGGAATCCAACTGCTCGACCCTGATCTATATAACAATCTGGTAACCAACCATGCACTGATTATGATTTTCGGTGCTGTTATGCCAGCAGCAGCAGGACTGGCCAACTGGATGATTCCGATGATGGTCGGCGCGCCTGACATGGCACTTCCGAGAATGAACAATCTCAGCTTCTGGATTCTTCCTGCAGCAGCCACCATGCTGATACTTTCATTTGTCGTACCCTTTTTTCCTGGCGGCGGAACACAGATTAATACAGGATGGACCCTCTATCCCCCACTCTCCGTTCAGGTAGGAATGTCGATGGACTTTCTGATCTTCGCCATCCACCTCTTGGGTATCTCTTCTGTACTCGCTTCGATCAACATTATCGTAACCCTGCTTAACATGAGAGCACCTGGCATGACACTGATGAAAATGCCAATGTTCTGCTGGACCTGGTTGGTTACCGCATTTTTATTGATTCTGGTAGTACCTGTACTTGCTGGCGGCGTCACTATGCTGCTGTTCGACAGGCACTTCGGCACCAGCTTTTTTGATGCGGCAGGTGGTGGGGATCCAGTGCTGTTTCAACATCTGTTCTGGTTTTTTGGCCATCCTGAGGTCTACATCCTTTTGTTACCCTCTATTGGGGTGCTCTCACATGTAATCCCAGCTTTCTCTCGCAAACCACTTTTCGGATATAAATCCATGGTGGGTGCAATGTTGACCGTTGCTACAGTCGGCATGGTTGTCTGGGCTCATCATCAATACACCATTGGCATGTCCTTAGGTGCAGTCACCTATTTTATGATAGGAACGATCCTGATCTCGATCCCGGTGGGTCTGATGATTTTCAACTTTATTGCTACCATGTGGCGTGGTGCAATGACCTTTGAAACGCCCATGCTTTTTGCAGTGGCCATAGTACTGATGTTCACCTTTGGTGGATTGAGTGGTGTGATGCTGGCTGTTGTACCCGCAGACATGCAGTACCACGATAGTATGTTTGTCGTCGCCCATTTTCACTACGTGCTGATGCCTGGTGCAGTGTTTGGTCTTTTTGCCGGCATTTTCTACTGGCTACCCAAATGGACAGGACATATGTATGACGAAAAGCTGGGGAAAATCTTTTTCTGGACAAACGTCATCGGCTTTAACATTACCTTCTTTCCGCAACACTTTCTCGGTTTGGCGGGAATGCCCCGGAGAATCGTTGACTACAACATAATGTTCACCGAGTTCAACGTTGTTTCGAGCATTGGCGCAATGATCTTTGGCCTTAGTCATCTGCTACTACTCTACATCGTTATAAAAACAATTCGTGGAGGCAAAAAAGCTGAAAGCAGAGCATGGGAAGGTGCAGAAGGACTTGAATGGGAGTTGGATTCACCTCCCGCATTTCATACCTGGACTGTCGCTCCGCAAATCAAGTAAGAACTTATAGGTAGAGTAATGAGCATACCGAGATTTCAAACACCGGAATTGAGAACTAAAAATATTCGCCTGGCATGGATACTGGCCGGATTAGCCCTCTTCTTTTTAGTCACCTCGTTTCCGTTTTGGACAGGACTGTTTCGAATTGTGGGTTCTCAGGCAACACCATGAGTAGCCAGTCACCGGGGCAAAGTAAAAACCGTCGTACCACATTTCTGCTCACTGGCATTGTGGTCTTTATGTTTGGTTTTGGCTTTGCCATGGTGCCACTCTACAATCTTTTCTGTGAAGTGACAGGGACCCAATCACTTTCGCAACGCAGTAAAATAGAACAGGCAAACCCAACATCTGGTGAGGTGGATAGCAATCGCTGGGTTACGGTGAAATTCGATGCCACAGTCAATCCAAATCTGCCCTGGGAATTCGAAGCGGTAACCGGCAGTCTCCGCGTACACCCGGGAGAGATGTACGAGGTCAACTTTATCGCACATAACCGAAGTCGATCTTCGGTTACTGGACAGGCAATCCCCAGCGTGGTGCCTTGGCAAGCCACGCCCTATTTCAGCAAGTTGGAGTGCTTCTGTTTTAACAAACAGACCTTAACCGGAAACCAGTTAACTGAAATGCCACTCCGTTTCATGGTTTCAACCGATCTGCCCAAGGATATTCACTCATTAACACTATCCTATAGTTTCATGCGTCTAAAGGTACCGAAAGAGAAACCAAAACAGAGCAACGATCTTCCAAATATCGCAATGCAGGTGAACAAGTGACGAGTGTGATCTGTTGTGAAACTATGACTTTAAATCTATACCGCTACTCAATATCGGGGAGAGAGTTACGATGTCAGTAAAAGAACATAATGGGGACTACTTCATACCCGAACCCAGTCCATGGCCAATAATTGGGATGTTATCACTGCTGCTCACCCTCTTCGGCGGTGCTCTTGCAATGAATGGGGTCTCTATTGGCGGATTTCTTGTTATAGCTGGTCTGATACTTTTTTTCTATCTGCTCTATAGCTGGTTTCGTGACGTCGTCATGGAAAATTTAAGTGGGAAGTACAGCCGCCAGGTTGATACCTCTTTCCGCATGGGTATGTTTTGGTTTATTGCATCAGAGGTATTCTTCTTTATCAGTTTCTTCGGTGCACTCTTCTATATCCGCAATATTGCACTACCCTGGTTGGGTGGTGAAGGGTACCTTGGCATGACCAATGAGATCCTATACAGCGGTTTTGAGAATGTCTGGCCATCCCATGGCCCCGGTGAGATGGGGGGTGACTTCACCCCTATGGGAGCCTGGGGAATCCCTGCGATCAACACCTTGATACTGCTGACCAGTGGCGCAACGATCACCTGGGCTCATTGGGGATTGAAAATAGATAATCAAAAACAACTGGTCAACGGATTGATTGCCACGATTGCGTTAGGTGTGTTTTTTGTCATCCTGCAGGGCTATGAATATGGTCATGCCTACCATGAACTCAACCTCACACTGGAGACAGGTGCATACGGTTCAACATTCTATATGCTAACTGGTTTTCATGGCTTTCATGTGACGATGGGGGCAGTGATGTTGATGGCGATTCTTGGACGTAGCTTGAAAAGCCATTTCAGTTCACATAACCACTTCGCCTTCGAAGCGGTCGCCTGGTACTGGCATTTTGTCGATGTTGTCTGGCTTGGGCTGTTTGTTTTCGTCTACTGGTTGTAGATTCAGTTCTGTTGCCTTCTGATCATTCTTATTGAGGCAACAGACCGTGAGGGGTAAGTAAACCGAAAAAGTAACCCGCCATCAGTATGACGAATAGCAACAAAGAGAGTGCAACTCGAACAGTCAACGCACGCACCACACGCGTACTGTTTTCTTTGCCGTCATCCTTGGCCATGTAGTACATCCCCTGAAAGAGGGAAAAAAGAATGAATAGCAAAACCAGTAATACAGGTAATTTAAAGATAATGTCCATGATCATTCCAACCTTTGTCGAATCGGTTATCCACCCGCCGGCAGTGCTGTTTTGACGAAGGATAGTTTCACTATAGATGTTATGACAAGCAGCACGCACTATTTTCGCGCCCAGACAATCCCCACAATAATCATGGTAATCATTACCCCCATGCTCTGTGGCCTTGGCCTATGGCAGCTCGACCGCGCCGCACAGAAACGGCAACAAGCTTCTGCGTTGGAGATGCAACGAAACCTCCCTCCTCTCTCCTTAAATGATGAACAACTGCCTCAACGTGATTCCATGTTGTACCGTCACGTCGTTGCTAAAGGACATTTTCTCAACGATAAAGCAATCTACATAGAAAACCGTAAACATTTGGGCAAAACCGGGTTTCATATCATCACACCACTGCAACTTTCAGGCAATGGCAGAATTGTTTTAGTCAATCGCGGTTGGGTCGCTCATGATCAGTTAGATGAAAAATTAAACCTGCCGCTGAATTCCATTCAGCAAATAGTTGATGGTGAAGTCACCATTCCGGAGGCACCAGCCATCGAACTGACACCTTCGAATCAACAGAGCCAGTCACCTCCGCAGTGGCCCTATCTGACCCTGCCCCGTTATATTGAATGGTCAGGTCTGGAGGTACTGCCAATGATGATTTTACAAACATCCAAAGACGATCTGGCATTTATTCGCCAATGGCCCACACCGAAGGTAAGTGACCTGATGCATATTGGTTACGCAATCCAGTGGTTTGCCTTTGCCATAATCGCTCTGCTTGTCTGGCTGCGTCTATCGTTGCAAAAAACGGAAGAGAGTGAAGTATGAGCAGCCTGGCACAGCAGTCCCCCCCTTCCCGCAGCCTGGTATCCTTGTGGATATTGATAGCTATTTGTTCATTGCCACTGATATTTTCCTGGTTGTTTTACATGAATCCCGATTGGCTACCTGGTAGCCGGGCCAATAACGGAACACTGATCGATCCGCAAAGAGCGGTAGCCGCACTAACTCTAAACACAATTGAGCGAACACCCTTTGAGTGGAATTCTCTTGAGGATAAGTGGACACTGGTTGTAGTCAGTGAGTCAGGCTGTGATGCCGCCTGTGTTGAAGCACTGATCAAAATACGTCAAATACGTCGCGCAACCGCAGCTGGCAGGCAACGCATTGAACGTGGATTAATCATCTATCCAGACAGCAGTGGAAATATTGATATACCTTCATTAGATGGACTGGACGGTACACATCTACTGATTGCTGATCTCGATCAGCGTGCAGCTGTGACATCCCTATTCCCGCTAGCGGAATTTGAAGATAGCGTTCCGGTCTTTATTATCGATCCCAGAGGAGATTTGATGATGCGATATGACACCCCACAGATCACCTCAAAACAGATCCTTGAAGATCTGGAAAAACTACTCAAGGCCTCTCAAAACTGGTCCCAAGGAGGTCAATATGGCCATCAGTAATATCTCTACACGACACGCCATCAATTTTACATGGCAACACTATTATGAGCTGACCAAACCCAAAGTAGTGCTACTCATTGCCTTCACAGCATTGGTTGGTATGCTTTTGTCGGAACAGGGTTTCGTACCCTGGCAACCGATGCTGTTCGGTCTGCTCGGCATCTCTTTAGCTGCCGCCTGTGGCGCTGTCATCAATCACATTATCGATCAACGCATTGATAAAATGATGCAGCGAACCAGTAGACGCCCAATTCCAAGTGGCCACATGGACACTCAGCATGCAGGCAGTTTCGCCCTGTTTTTAGGTCTGGTTTCCATGCTGATGCTGTTTTTTCTTGTCAATCCTTTAACGGCACTACTGACCTTTATGGCACTGATCGGCTATGCACTGATCTATACCCTCTATCTGAAACGTAATACGCCGCAAAACATTGTTTGGGGTGGTTTGGCTGGTGCATCTCCTCCACTACTCGGCTGGGTAGCCATTACCGGGGAAGTCACCACCGAAGCGTTTCTACTGTTGTTAATTATCTTTGTCTGGACGCCACCTCACTTCTGGCCCTTGGCAATCCACCGTCGCGATGATTACGCCAAAGCTGACATACCCATGCTTCCGGTCACCCATGGCATCGATTTCACCAAGCAGCAGATTCTTATCTACAGCATCATGTTACTTGCTGTCACCATGCTTCCATTTGTGGTGCACATGAGTGGCTACCTCTACCTGTTCGGTGCACTCTCTCTTGGTAGTGGTTTCGTCTATCACGCTATTAAATTGTTACGTAGTGACGGACGGGATCATGCAATGAGGACTTTTACCTACTCAATCCTCTATTTGAGTCTGTTATTCACCCTGTTGCTGGTGGACCACTATTTAGTCATGGCTCTAAACTGAGAACAGATGATCAATCAGGCGCACCACTACTGTTGCGTAAATCCTCTTTAAACTACAGAAGCAGCTTTAAATGCCCCTCTTCCGCCAGAGGGGGGTTATAGAGGCAAGCCGCGAATGTTCGCAAATGGATTTTGGGCAAAAAACAGCGCAAATTCTCATACTCCCAAGGCCGTATTGGTGCGGCAGGGCCGTACCCTACGACTTTTACGGCAGCAGTCGATTAGACATTTCGTCTTGTACTGACCAGGACATACCTATCACAACGACCTGTTATCGGATCCAAGAGTGATTTAAGCTATATAGACTCAATAGCGTGTAATTCAGGATGGCAATAAGTGAAGGAATTATTAGCAAGGCTTACCCGTCAAACGGCATCTCTGTTCAGTCGCATAGCACAGCTCTACCACCCCCGAACCATTCGGGAGAAGGGCGTGTTCTGGGCCAGTGGACTTGGCACTGTTACCCTGATTGTCCTGCTTTTCCTGCTGGGCATCTATTGGAGCATCATGCCGGAGCCATTTGATGTCAAAAAAAATACCAGTAATGTTTTGACAGAAATGGAATTAAAGCCGGTTATTGGCTCCTACACCACAATCACCCTGTTAACGACTATTGAAACCCTGCTTGAAAAGCCTGGGGGCTACCTGAGCAATGATGTAATGCCACCCAGCGTCTTCCTCGACAATATGCCCAACTGGGAGTTTGGGGTATTGACACAAGTTCGGGATCTGGCCCGTTCACTTAGAAACGACATCAGCCGCTCCCAGTCTCAATCTACTGAAAACAAAGATCTGGCAATCACTGAACCTCAATTCAACTACAGCAATGACTCCTGGATCTTTCCATCAACCGAGGGAGAGTACTCCCAAGGTATAGAGGCCCTGAAACGCTACCTGACGGGCCTCTCACAAGAGGGTAAGCAGAATACTCAGTTTTATGCCCGAGCCGACAATCTAAGGGATTGGTTGGCTATTGTTGAAAAACGGCTGGGTAGCCTCTCTCAGCGTTTGAGTGCCAGTGTTGGGCAGGAACGAATCAATACCGATTTGGCAGGAGACCCTTCTGCTAGCCAATCGACGATGGCTAATGAGAGTATGACCGTACAGACACCCTGGCTGGAGATCGATGATGTTTTCTATGAAGCCAGAGGATCTACCTGGGCGCTGATCCATTACCTTCATGCAGTTGAGATAGATTTTCGGGAAATCTTAAGTAAAAAGAATGCGTTGGTAAGTTTGCGCCAAATCATTCGGGAGCTGGAAGCTGCCCAGGAGCCTATCAGTAGCCCTGTTGTATTGAATGGCAAGGGTTTCGGCATCTTTGCAAACTACTCTCTGGTGATGGCCTCCTACATCTCCCGCGCCAATGCAGCAGTCATCGATTTGCGTAACCTGTTAAGTCAAGGATAGCGCCGGACAGTAGATCTATTGCAGCCTGTAAAACATTGGTTTGCCAATAAAACCATAAAACCCTGATGACGCCGATGGATTTTTCTGGCGTCGACAAAAGTAGACGAAGATAAACTCTATTCCGGCCGCACCCAATAGGAAAAAAGTTACCTCTACGCTACAGCATTAAGTGAAAAAAACAGCTGTTTTTTACTGATTTAGCCCTCCCCAGCTGTTCATCTTCTACAGAATCACTTGCCATACGCGTAAATATACTGATAATGGCGCACTTCGGTATCGGGCCCTGTGCTATAATGCGCCCGGTTTTAAGACCGCCCGCAAGGGTATACCTAAATATAATTGAGTTAAGAAATAAGTATGGCGAAAGAAGATTTCATCGAGATGGAAGGCACTGTGGTTGAAACCCTGCCAAACACCATGTTCCGTGTTGAACTGGAAAATGGCCATGTGGTAACCGCCCATATCTCAGGTAAAATGCGTAAGCACTATATCCGTATCCTTACCGGCGACAAGGTTACTGTACAGCTGACCCCCTACGACCTGACCAAGGGCCGCATCACCTATCGTGCGCGCTGAGGAAGAGTCAGCCTTCGTCGATCGATGTATCGGCTACTGGCTCGCCCTCAATATCAAATATAAGCTTGTCTTCCGAGACATCTACTTTGACAGCTCCGCCTGCTGATAGCTTCCCGAACAGCAACTCTTCTGCAAGTGGCTTCTTAATTTCGTCCTGAATCAACCGAGCCATGGGACGCGCACCCATCTTGGGATCGTAACCATGTGCTGCCAGCCATACCCTGGCTTCCGCTTCCACAATCAGATTGACGTTTTTCTCCTGTAACTGACCTTCGAGTTCAAAAACAAACTTATCAACCACCTTGGCGATATGTTCAGGCGTCAATCCGGAGAATTGAATGATTGCATCCAGACGGTTTCTGAACTCAGGGGTGAACATCTTTTTGATCACCTCCATACCATCGCTGGTATGGTCCTGTGTAGCAAAACCTATGGATGAACGACTCATCTCCTGAGCACCCGCATTGGTGGTCATTACGATCACAACATTACGAAAATCGGCTTTCCGTCCGTTATTATCGGTGAGTGTACCGTGATCCATAACCTGCAGCAGAAGATTGAAGACATCCGGGTGGGCCTTTTCGATCTCATCGAGAAGCAGTACACAATGAGGATGTTTGGCAATCTCTTCAGTCAACAAGCCACCCTGATCAAAACCAACATAGCCTGGAGGCGCACCAATCAGTCTGGAAACGGTATGTCGCTCCATATATTCGGACATATCGAAGCGGATTAGATCCATACTCAGAATTCTGGCCAGTTGCCGGGTAATCTCAGTTTTACCCACACCAGTTGGCCCTGTGAACAGAAATGAGCCAACAGGTCGACCTTCGTTGACCAGTCCGGATCGATTCATACGGATTGCCGCAGTCAATGCTTCTATTGCCAGATCCTGACCGAAAACAACCATTTTCAAATCTCTGGTCAAGTTACGCAGGGATTCTGTGTCGGATGTCGAGACTTTCTTCGGAGGAATACGAGCGATTTTAGCCACAATAGCCTCTACCTCATCCACATCGATAATCTTACGACGCTCTTCCTCTGGCTGTAGCTGTACATTGGCCCCAGCCTCATCGATTACATCAATCGCCTTGTCAGGCAAGTGGCGGTCATTGATGTACTTGTCAGAGAGCTCTGCTGCACTGTTAAGTGCGTCCTGTGTGTATTCGATATTGTGGTGCTCTTCGAAACGGGACTTGAGACCTTTCAGAATCTCTATGGTCTCCTCGACGGTAGGCTCTTCCACATCTATTTTCTGGAATCGGCGGGCCAAAGCCCTATCCTTCTCGAAGATCCCACGAAACTCCTGGTAGGTTGTTGAGCCGATACAACGCAGTTCCCCAGATGCCAAAACTGGTTTGATCAGATTTGAGGCATCCATAACACCACCAGACGCTGCACCTGCACCGATAATGGTGTGTATCTCGTCAATGAACAGAACCACATCTTTTTTGATCTTCAGTTCTGCGAGCACAGCCTTCAGTCGTTTTTCGAAATCACCCCGATATTTGGTGCCTGCGACAAGAGTGCCCAGATCAAGTGCGTAGATTGTAGCGTTCGCTAATATATCCGGCACCTCGGCATCGACGATCTTTTTCGCCAGACCTTCTGCAATTGCAGTTTTACCAACGCCTGCCTCGCCAACCAGCAGAGGATTGTTCTTGCGACGCCGACACAAAATCTGAATTGTTCTCTCAATTTCGCTATGTCGACCGATTAGTGGGTCAATTTTACCTTGTTCCGCGAGTTGGTTCAGATTAGCTGCATAGTTGTCCAACGCACTGGCTTGATCTTCACCCTTGTTTTCAGTCGACAACTCTACAGGACTCTCATCATGGCCAACTTCATCAAGCTTCGATATACCGTGTGAGATATAGTTGACGACGTCCAAGCGGCTGACTTTCTCTTCATTCAGGAAAAAAACTGCCTGAGAATCCTGCTCGTTGAAGATAGCAACCAACACATTGGCTCCAGTCACTTCGTTCTTCCCAGAAGACTGGACATGAAAAACAGCACGCTGCAGCACCCTTTGGAAACCAAGAGTTGGCTGAATTTCCCGCTCGTCACCATCAGGGATCAATGGTGTAGTTTCATCAACAAATGTGCGGATTTTCTGCCGCATCTTTTCTATATTGGCGCCACAGGCACGCAATACAGTCACTGCTGACGGGTTGTCCAGCAAAGCAAGTAACAAGTGGTCGACAGTCATAAACTCATGCTGTCGCTCTTTGGCGCTTTTAAACGCCTGATTTAGAGTGAATTCCAGCTCTTTGTTCAACATCTTGGATACTCCATACGTACCGCTTAGGTCTCTTCCATAGTGCACATCAGCGGATGCTGGTTACTACGTGAGTAGTCGTTAACTTGAGAGACCTTGGTCTCGGCTACGTCTTTGGTAAATACACCACAGACCCCTACACCTCGGGTATGTACATGCAGCATCACCCGAGTGGCTTTCTCCCTGTCCATACTAAAGAAGGCCTCTAAAACCTGAACCACAAATTCCATTGGAGTATAGTCATCGTTTAGAATAATAACCTTAAATAGCGGTGGCCTTTTTAATTTGGGAGCAGCCTCCTCTAATGCTAGACCATCGTCGTGTGATGTTTGTTCTCTATCGCTCATACTGGGTGATTCTAGCAGGCCTGCCTGACCTGAAAAGTTGATTTTTTTAAGGATTAATACCAATTCCTGGTAACACTATCCTAATTAACCTGTTAGTGACGAATAAAGCAATAATACTATTGTATATGGAGGGTATATCCCTAAATATCAAGCCAGTTCACTCCTCATTGACACTCTGTAACTAAAAAAGCTCCTCTCTAATATACACAGATCTCATTTACAAACCGATATACATCCATGCATAGCCCCTATTCTGATGATTGAGTTGCAAAGGATTTCTAGCTCTACCAAGAGAGAGGCTTTCAGGCTCAGCTGATTTCTGCGACTTAACCGCCAAGCTGGTGGAGAGGTGAACGATATTTACGACAATACCTGAAGGATTTTAACTCCTCGAGAAGATTTCAGTAATATTATGATATAGGGTAAGTCATAATATTGACGCTAAAAAGGTTAGGGAAATTACCTATAAAATATCCAAATTATAGTTAAAAGTCAGATATTTGTTGACCCTTTAGTAATGCACACTATACTTCCTCATACAGTGTTGAGAATGGTTCCGTTTAGAGGATCAAAACACTGATTTTTTTGCCGTTGATTTGACGGCCTGAGCATTTAACTAAAGGCTGGTGCTAAGGCTGGTGGACAGAGTTGTTTCACGCCTCTCTGCTAATCATAACAACGTTGTGTGTTGCGTTATAAGTTGACTTGCGGACGGTGAGTGACGTGAACAGATAGACCCTACAGTTTGAGATATACAATCTCATAAAACGGGTTCATCAGATCCTTGTCACATTCTTCTACAAGCCACTTGTAAGCTCCCCCAACAAACGTTCCACCATCCTGAGCTATCGTATATAGTGAGGAGTAATAGCTATGGCGACTGGAGTCGTAAAGTGGTTTAACAACGCCAAGGGCTACGGTTTTGTAACCCCAGAAGATGGAGATCAGGATGTTTTTGTCCATTTTTCATCAATTGAAATGGATGGATATAAGACACTGAAAGAGGGCCAAAGGGTCCAATTTGAGATAAGTCAGGGTCCAAAAGGTCTACACGCAACCAATATTCAAAAAGTTGCTGCGAGTGGTGAGTGAATCTAAATAAAAATCAACTCTCGTAATATTTAATCAGCCGGTCTGGTTCAACCATACCGGCTTTTTTATGCCCTATCCAGTAAAATACCATCTGGCTGTTTCCAGATCAGCCCTCTGCCGATACTATTACACTCTAATTCAGTAAGGCCTTTCGAAATTCTTTAGATTAATCCTGCATGTTGATCCTATTCAATAAACCTTTTGGTGTCTTGACCCAGTTTACAGATGGTCAGGGACGCCCTACCCTGGCGGACTATATCACCACCAGAGGGGTCTATGCGGCCGGACGTTTGGATCGTGACAGTGAAGGTCTGGTGATCTTGACCGATGATGGAAAGCTTCAACACAGAATCTCACATCCCGCTAAGAAATCCTGGAAAACCTACTGGGCTCAAGTCGAAGGTACTCCCAGTGACCAGAGTATTGAGCAATTGAGGCAGGGAGTGGATTTAAAAGATGGCCCCACCCTGCCTGCCAAAGTCAGGAAAATAGCAGAACCTGCACTCTGGCCTAGAGACCCACCTGTACGTTTCAGGGCCAAAATCCCCACACAATGGCTTGAAATTCAGTTACAGGAGGGTCGAAATCGACAGCTTCGACGTATGACAGCATCTGTTGGCCACCCAACATTGAGACTTGTCCGTGTTGCGGTTGGCCAATGGCGACTAAAACAACTACAACCGGGTGAATGGCTGACTCTGGATTCTAAACCAAGCCGGGAAAAAGCAGATAGAGAAAAATTTCGACATGCCAGAAAACAGTAAAGTCATTGTTGGTCTATCCGGAGGGGTCGACTCTTCTGTCGCCGCCTTGCTGCTCAAACAGCAAGGCTATGCTGTAGAGGGCCTGTTCATGAAGAACTGGGAAGAGGATGACGATGAAGCGTACTGCTCTGCTGCAATTGACCTTGCAGATGCCCAGGCCGTAGCGGACAGGTTGGATATCCCGCTTCACACAATCAACTTTGCCACCGAATACTGGGATCGGGTATTTGCCTATTTTCTGGATGAGTACAAAGCTGGCCGAACACCCAACCCGGATGTTTTATGCAACCGGGAGATTAAGTTCAAAGCCTTTCTCGACTACGCCACTGATCAATTGAGTGCCGCGGCTATCGCTACGGGCCACTACGCCGCACTAGCGCATGATGAACAGCTCTATCGCTTGATTCGAGCCCAGGATGAAGGCAAAGACCAGACCTACTTCCTCTACATGCTGGGCCAGAAGGCGCTCTCTCATAGCCTGTTTCCTCTCGGGGATTTAAATAAACAACAGGTCAGGTCAATGGCTCAAGAGGCAGGTTTCCCCAATCATAAGAAGAAAGACAGTACAGGAATCTGTTTCATAGGCGAACGAAAGTTCCGGGAGTTTCTGCAACGATTTCTACCGGCCAAGCCTGGCGAGATAGAGGATTCTCAGGGGAACACCATAGGCCAGCATCAGGGCTTGATGTACTACACCCTCGGACAGCGGCAGGGACTGGGCATTGGTGGGCGTAAGGGTGCAGATGAGGCCCCATGGTTTGTAGCGGCAAAAGATCTTGATCGAAATGTTCTGGTTGCTGTACAGGGCCACCAACACCCCCTTTTGATGTGTAGCGAGATGGTCTGCAAACAGCTCCACTGGGTAAGTGGCCAGGGGCCGACGGAGCCATTCAGCTGCCTTGCCCGAATTCGTCACCGCCAAACTTTACAGGAGTGCCGGGTTCAGCCACTCGATAAGGATTGTTGCCAGGTGATCTTTGAGACGCCGCAACGAGCAGCCACACCGGGACAGTCTTTGGTGTTATATCGAGAGCAAGAGTGTTTGGGAGGTGGCATCATTGAATCAACGGATGCCCCGCCCTACAACCAGGCCTAATTACTATTAACCCGGCGACTAAGTATCTGCTATAGACTGATGGGGGGCAATCGAGCTGTATGATAGTATGTCGAATCGCAAGAATCTCAGCTCAGGAACAGTATGAAGTATCAGGATAGTGATCGTACGATTGCTTTATCAGGTATATATCAAGCAGCTACTCTGGTGCAGCAGGTAGCCCGCAAGGGTTTGGCCAGCACCGATACGATTTCACCCAGCATTAATAGCCTCTTCCAACTGGATGCCGAGAGTGTAGTCGATGTCTATGGTGGCCTCGAGGCCATTGCACCTGGGTTGCGTCAGGCACATAAACAGCTTAGTGGAAGCCAGGCTCGGGATGATGAATTGACCCGATATATTCTTAGCCTGATTCAACTGGAACGAAAACTGAGCCACCACCAGGAGAGATTGGAAATAATCAGAAGCGGTATCATGAATACCGCTGCACGATTGGCTCATTTCCCCTCTACCCACAGCAATATCCTTGGCGCTTTAGCTGATCTCTATGCTGAAAATGTAAGCACATTAAAACCAAGAATTATGGTCAGCGGTGAAACTGTCTTTTTGCAGAACAGCGACAATGTGAACCGAATACGCGCTCTGTTACTATCTGGTATCAGAGCTGCGATGCTCTGGCGTCAGACTGGAGGACGCCGTAGACAACTGTTGTTTAGTCGAAAAAATTACATCGAAAGTTGTAAAGCCTTGTTGGATAGGCTTTAACAAAGGGATACTCAGGCTATTTGCAGTTTCAATATCGGGCCTGAAACAGTAGTCCCTGTAGCAATCTTTTGGTTAGCTTCTATATTGCTAGTGGTCAATGGGGTAAAAATAGCGAATAACAGCCCAATACCCCTTGAACCATAATATAAAATAGATAAACAACAAAAAATAACAAGCAGTTATAAACTGTTTTTATAGCTTTAGGAGATCCAAATGATAAGTAGCTTTGGTGCAGAAAGTGAGATAAAGGTGAATGGAACCACCTACCAGATTTTCAGACTGGATGCCCTTGAAAACACAGACCGCCTACCCTTTTCCATACGCATCCTTTTGGAAAACCTGCTTCGCCATGAGGACAATGTCACTGTTACTGCAGATGATATCAAAGCAGTTGCAAACTGGGATCCTAATGCTGAACCCAGCAAAGAGATTCAATACCGACCCTCACGGGTTCTGATGCAGGATTTCACAGGGGTACCGGCTGTAGTCGACCTTGCAGCAATGCGCGATGCCGTTGTCGAGCTTGGCGGCAATGCTGCGGATATCAACCCACTTCAGCCCGCTGAACTGGTTATCGATCATTCCGTACAAGTAGACCACTATGGGGATGAGAGTGCATTTGAACTCAATGCGAAACTGGAGTTTCAGCGCAACCGGGAGCGATATCAGTTCCTGAAATGGGGTCAGGGCGGTTTTTCCAATCTGAAGGTTGTTCCACCCGACACCGGAATCGTACACCAGGTGAACCTGGAATACCTGGCCAGGGTGATATCAGCGGAAGAGCGTGACGGCAAGTTACAGGCTTTTCCCGACACCCTGGTAGGCACAGACTCCCACACCACCATGGTGAATGGTATCGGCGTCCTGGGCTGGGGTGTTGGCGGTATCGAAGCTGAAGCCTCGATGTTGGGTCAACCTGTCTCAATGCTGATCCCCAAGGTTGTCGGCGTCAAGCTGGTCGGTAAACTACCTGAAGGCTGCCTGGCGACGGATCTGGTTCTGACCATTGTTGAACGTCTGCGTGAACACGGCGTGGTGGGTAAGTTTGTTGAATTCTATGGTCCTGCAATCGCTTCCATGCCGATGGGCGATCGATCAACCATCGCCAATATGGCCCCTGAATACGGTGCTACCTGTGGCCTCTTCCCGATCGACAAAGAGACCCTCAATTATCTGCGTCTGACCAATCGCAGCGAAGATCAGATCGCACTGGTTGAGGCCTATGCCAAGAAACAGGGCATCTACCATACAGCCAAGACAGCGGAAGCAACTTACAGTGAAACCCTGGAGATCGATCTCTCTGCCGTTGAGCCGAGTCTCGCTGGCCCTAAACGTCCCCAGGATCTGGTGCTTCTAAAAGAAGCCAAGTCGCAATTTATCGAGGCGGTCAAGGTCTTCAATGGCGGGGAGAGCCAAACAGTTGCCACCAATATCGACGGTGCTTCAACAGAAATCACTGATGGTGCGGTTGTGATCGCCGCCATCACCTCCTGTACCAACACCTCCAATCCTGCAGTAATGATGGGGGCCGGTCTGCTGGCAAAGAGAGCCGTAGATCTCGGTTTAACGGTTAAGCCCTGGGTAAAAACCTCACTGGGCCCTGGCTCCCGTGTGGTAATGCAGTATCTACAGCAGGCAGAACTTGATAAACCCCTGGAGACTTTGGGATTCGACCTGGTCGGTTATGGCTGTACTACCTGTATCGGTAACTCAGGCCCCCTACCCACTGAAGTATCCGAAGCGATCAGTGATGGTGACCTGACCGTAACCTCTGTGCTCTCCGGAAACCGTAACTTTGAGGGCCGGGTACATGCTGAAGTCAGAATGAACTACCTGGCATCTCCACCACTGGTGGTTGCTTATGCGATTGCCGGCACCATGAATATTGACCTCTATAACGAACCTTTGGGCACCAGCAAAGAAGGCAAATCAGTTTTCCTCAAGGATATCTGGCCGAGCAGTAAAGAGATTGCAGATTGTATCGCTGAAAACCTGACACGGGAGGGCTTTATAGCCAGTTACGCCTCTCTGTTTGATGGGGATGAACGCTGGCGCTCTCTGGAAGCCTCTAGTGGCAGTCAATTCGAGTGGGATCCCGACTCAACCTATATTCAGCACCCACCTTACTTCGTGGATATGGAACTAGAGCCCGCTCCGGTGACCAACATCGAGGAGGCACGTTGCCTGGCTTGGCTGGGGGATTCGGTAACCACAGACCACATCTCGCCAGCCGGTGCAATCAAGGAGGATAGCCCGGCAGGACTCTATCTCACAGAACAGGGCGTAAAACCTGTCGACTTCAACTCATATGGTTCCCGTAGAGGCAATCATGAGGTGATGATGCGTGGCACATTCGCCAATATACGCTTACGTAATAAACTGCTTCCCGGCAGTGAAGGTGGTGTCACCAGACATCTCCCTAGCGGTGACGAGATGAGCATCTACGACGCCGCCATGCGCTACAAAGAGGAGTCTCTCCCAGCAATCATAATCGCCGGCAAGGAGTATGGCTCTGGCTCATCCCGTGACTGGGCAGCCAAAGGTCCCGCGTTACAAGGGGTGCGCGCTGTTATTGCTGAAAGCTACGAACGGATTCATCGCACCAACCTTGTTTGCATGGGCATACTCCCACTGCAATTTCTGGCGGGTGAGAGTGCAGAAACCCTGGAGTTGACTGGTGAAGAGCGATTCAACATCCCCAACCCTGGCGATAAAACCGGGCATAAAATCACAGTTACTGCGATAGCTGAGGATGGCACAGAGCGCAGCTTTAAAGTCACTGTGCGTATCGATACGCCAAATGAGGTCGATTACTTCAAACACGGCGGCATACTGCACTACGTACTGCGCAATATGGTGAATCAGTCAGCTGCGGAAACCGCTGAGGAAGTCAAAGCCGAATAGATTGCCGTTCAAAATGGGCCTTTTCTTGGCGTGGATCTTTGTAATAGCTTGCTATTACGAAGATCCACAGCTCAGAAAAGGAGCGTTCTGACAGCCATACGTCGGTCTATGACTTGCTAAAAATACTTTAATTGCCACTCCCGGCTTAACCCCCATCTTCTCAGCAGGTATAATCCCCGCCTTTCAGAATTTCTGCGGAAATAGATAATATGCAACTCTCCTCCCTTACAGCGGTTTCTCCAATCGATGGTCGTTATGGCAACAAGACAGATGACCTGCGGCCAATTTTCAGTGAATTCGGGCTCATTCGCCATCGGGTGAATGTAGAAATTCGCTGGTTACAGGCACTTGCCGGCCACAATGACATACTCGAGATTCCCACTCTGAGCGAACATGCCAATAATATTCTCAGCGGCATTGTCGAAAATTTCAGTGAAGAAGATGCCCAGCGGGTAAAGAACATCGAGCGCACCACCAATCACGATGTAAAAGCGGTCGAGTATTTCCTCAAAGAGAAGATTGCAGGCAATGAAGAGCTTGAGAGCATCAGTGAATTCATCCATTTTGCCTGCACCTCGGAAGATATCAATAACCTCTCCCACGCCTTGATGCTGAGAGAGGGGCGCGGTCAGGTGCTGCTGCCACAGATCGATGAAGTAATCGAAAGAACCAAAGCGCTGGCCCAACAACTGGCAGATCAACCGCTGCTCAGTCGAACGCATGGACAGCCCGCATCCCCCAGCACCATGGGTAAAGAGGTGGCCAATGTTGTCTATCGTCTGCAACGCCAGCGGGATCAGATCGCAGCAGTTAATCTCCTGGGCAAGATCAACGGCGCAGTAGGAAACTACAATGCTCACATCTCGGCCTACCCGGAAATTAACTGGCCCGAATTCGCCCAGCAGTTTGTCGAGAGTCTGGGGATCAACTGGAACCCCTATACCATCCAGATAGAGCCTCACGACTATATTGCCGAGCTGTTCCATGCGCTGTCACGTTTTAACACCATCCTCATCGATTTTTGCCGTGATGTATGGAGTTACATCTCAGTAGGCTATTTCAAGCAGAAAACCGTAGCCGGAGAAGTCGGTTCCTCCACAATGCCACACAAGGTCAATCCCATTGATTTTGAAAATGCAGAAGGCAACCTGGGCATTGCCAACGCCATACTCGGGCATCTTTCAGAAAAGCTGCCCATCTCCCGCTGGCAGCGTGACCTGACCGATTCCACCGTACTCAGAAATCTCGGTGTAGGATTTGCCCATACCAGCATAGCCCTGCAATCGCTACTCAAAGGGCTAAGCAAGCTGGAAGCCAACGGCGATGCCATGCTGAATGACCTGGATGAGAACTGGGAAGTACTTGCTGAACCCATCCAGACTGTGATGCGTCGTTACGGCATCGAAAAGCCCTATGAGAAGCTCAAAGAGCTGACCCGGGGGCAAAGAATCACCCCTGAAGAGTTACAGACCTTTGTGGATGGCCTCGACATACCTGAAACAGCAAAGGATTCTCTCAAGCGTCTCACCCCGATGAGCTATATCGGCAACGCCAGGGATCAGGCAGCTTCGATTTAATCCCACCAGCACTTACTACAACACTCTCGTACCCAAGTGCCCGCTTGGGTACGAGGGACAGGCACCGTTTGATTTCGACATCAGGGTCTGTTCCGGCTGGTGGAGCCGATACGGCGGGCCAGTGGTGCGACTTACACTCTCGTTCCCACGCTCCCGCGTGGAATGCATACTTCAACTGGAACCACGCAATAATGTAGTGATCGATCACACAGAACAACCCAGGAACAATAGATACTCACGCTCAATCACAAGCATAATATCCATAATCAAAAAGGAGGCTTAGCGTCTCGCCTAAAGGGAGTTACACTAGTGCAATGCATACAATCAACTTCCCCAAATCAATAAATCGAGAAAAATTCCTTGCCGAATATTGGCAAAGAAAGCCCCTGCTGATACGTCAGGCGCTAGCAGATTTCAAGTGCCAGATAGAGCCCGATGAGTTGGCCGGTATGGCCTGTGAAGAGGGCATCGAGTCGCGTATGGTGCTCGAAAAAGATGGTGCAACCCCCTGGGAAGCCCGTTACGGCCCTTTTGATGAGAGCATCTTCGCCGAGCTGCCTGAGAGTCACTGGACACTGCTGGTGCAGGATGTGGACAAACACCTGCCTGAAGTAGCCAGCCTGCTCGACTATTTCCGCTTTCTTCCTGACTGGCGTCTTGATGATGTCATGATCAGCTATGCAGCAGATCAGGGTTCCGTTGGTCCACACACAGATGACTACGATGTTTTTCTGTTACAGGCGAAAGGTCGTCGGCGCTGGAAGATACACACCCAACCCGTAGATGAAGAGGACTACATACCTGGGCTCGATCTGAGAATCCTGCCAGAGTTTAAAGCAGAACAGGAGTGGTTACTGGAACCGGGAGACATGCTCTATCTGCCACCCAATGTTGCCCATTGGGGCATAGCAGAGGGCGAGACGATGACCTGCTCTGTGGGGTTTCGTGCACCAACCTGGCAGGAGATGGCCTCAGCCTGGTTTGAAGCCCGGATTGAACCCCTTCTGCCCAAAGAGCGCTATCGTGATCCACCACTTAAGCCACAGATTGCCCCAGCCGAGATCCTCCCCACCTCACTTGATGGTTTCAAGGAGAAGCTACAAGCCTGCCTTGATCAGCTCAATCAGGATGAGCGATGGTTTGGACGATTCGTAACGGAATCCAAAGAACACCTGCAAGTCAATCCACCCCTGGAGTTATTGCAGGAGCAGGCCTTTCTCAACCGTTTCCGTGAACAGGCTATTATCTATAGAAACAGCTACAGCCGCATGGCATTCAGTCGCTTTGAACAGGACGGTATGGATACACTCTATATCAATGGAAACAGCTACACACTGCCCACAACATCAGGTGAGTTTCTGCCCGTCATCACCCACTACCGGGAGCTCCATTTTGGCTATCTACAGGAGTGGTTGGAACAACCCGAATATCTGAGCCTGCTCTGTAAGCTCTACAATGAAGGACACTTTGTCTTCATCCATGAATAACAGCTATACCATCCGTCAGGCCAAATGGCCCGAAGAACGAGAACTGTTGCGTCAGGTCAGAGAGCCGGTATTCATCCATGAACAGGGTGTACCTGTCAGTATGGAGTGGGATGATAACGACCTGGTCGCCTATCACCTGATCGCACTGGATAGCCAACAAAATCCCATAGGTACCGCTCGTCTCCTGGGCAGTGGACAGATCGGTCGCATGGCGGTACTGCAAAAATGGCGTAATCAGGGTATTGGCACTGCCCTTTTGATGGAACTGCTGCAACGGGCCAGTCAGGTTGGACAGGAGCAGCTCTTTTTACATGCTCAAACCAGTGCAGAATCCTTCTACAAAAATGTTGGTTTTGTATCTATCGGTGAAATATTCCAGGAAGCTGACATTCCCCACCGTAAGATGATTTTCTCTTTTTCTGAAGAGCACAATGAAGAAGATCTTGCACTTGCAACACTGGGAAAAGATGATGAGCTGTTTAATCTAACCAAACCTGAAGATCATCAGATACATGCAACCTCGATGGTAAGACAAGCCAAGCGAAGCCTTTGTCTACTCAGTTATAATCTTGACCCGATCATCTATGATACCGAACCATTTCACGAAGCGGTAAAGCAACTTGCAATGAGGTCCAAATTCAGTCGCATTCGAATTTTACTACAGGACAACACCCTGGTAGTGCAACAGGGACACCGTTTGGTAGAACTCGCTCAACGTCTTCCATCCGTTATTGAGATACGCAAAGCAACCGACGTCTATCTTGAAATTGAGGAAAATTATCTACTGGTCGATGATTGCGGATACCTGCATAAGCAACAAGCAGCAAATACAAAAGGTACAGCCCGCTACAACAACCGCTATTTTGTCAAACGTCTTCAATCTCAATTCGATGAAGCCTGGGAATATGGCGTGCCTGACCGGGAGTTATCGAGGTTGCATCTCTAGTGTGGTGCGTCATATAAACCCTATATTTAGACAAGGCCAATCTCAGTTTGCGTTTAAATCACCTGCCTCGCCCTGCGGGAAGCCACTCAAGCCGCGATTGCGGCGTTGCACCCCTTGGTAAGGGAACAACCATTACCTGCGGGCTGCGCCTTGCACTCACGGCTTGAGCGGCTTTCTAAATACAGGGTTTATATGACGCACCACACTAGTTTATCCACTCTTCCTTCAGTGACGCTTTGTTCATTGCCAACCACTGCAGTGCAATGATTATACTGGTCGAATTCGCCCTACCCTGATAAAGCTCAGCAATCGCTTCATCCGCATCCATCACCACAACTTTAATATCCTCTCCCTCATGATCCAATCCATGCACTCCATCAGCACAGGTTGAGTCCACCTCACCACAATAGAGTTTAATGCGATCTACTGAAATGCCTGGACTGACCATAAACTCACATATTCGTTTCAATCGACCTATTTCACAATTTGCCTCTTCAACTGCTTCACGTCTGGCAACTGACTCATCAGACTCCCCATCACTCTGCAGGCCTCCAATGGTTTCCAATAGCCAGGGGGGATTCTCAAAACCTGCTGCGCCAATTCGGAACTGCTCGACTAAAACCACCTTGTCGTGTTGAGGATCATAGAGTAGTACGGATACAGCACCGATATCCTCAAGACGCTCTCTGACAATCGGCTCACTTTGACCTCCTAAAAAGAGATCATGAATGATCTTGTACCGATTGAGTTTTAAGAATCCACGAAAAACTTCTGTTGTTTCCTGGATTTTATAGCGATATTTCATAACCATGTCGTTTCATTACTGCCCTTTGCTACCTCTCCCTCCGGTAGAGTGTTGGGGTGAGGCAGTTTAAAAGAAATACTCTGTTTATTTTGATCCCCTCATCCTCATCCTTACCTTCTCCCAGAAAGATAGGGGGACACTCTGATTATGATTATGATGACTCTTGAGTGGATTGGCAAAATGATCTGGATATGCCTTCCTACGCTGGAGCATGGGAACGAGGGAGAATCTGCTTATTTCTGGCTGTTAATTTGGACGGTTACTTCAAATACTCTGCTCGATTCGGGCGACTTCTTCTATCATGGTAATACTTGTATTTAATCCGTGTTTCCAATCCATGGCACTCAACACAAAACCCGTCTTTGGTATACTTTTGCCTGAGGAAGCTATTCAATGTTGTGCCATCATCTTCATTTTTCCCTGCTTTTAACACAGCATGATACTCAACTTTATCAGCCTCCCAGGGTGACCAGTCATGCGGATCATGGCAGGTAATACAGGCGATCTGACCTGCATCTTCGACATTCTCATCTGAATCAAGGAGTGGCATATGCTCTGGATCTGAAACCATCACCAGATCCTTATAGGGGTGTGTGTAATCAGTTACAACCCGCTTCTTGCCAATGCCCTCATCATGATGGCAGTTCTGGCAGAGTCGATCTCGTTTAAGATGTGAGCTTTCACTCTCTTCAGGTAACTGACCAGCGATGCTTAACATAGGCTCTTCAGTTTCGTTTCGATGCATACTGTGGCAACTACCACATAACCCAGCCTGCTTTGGTGTCTCCTCAAGTAAATTTTCACTCTTGGGTGCACTATCACGTAGGTCATGGTCTGTATTGACTACAGACATTTCATTTTCATGACAGCTCTCGCATAGCTGCCCATCAGAAATACTTTCTATCAGACTTGGGGTCTGTTTATGACCGGCATGCACTGAGTGACAACTCAAACAATCTACTCTGGTCAGTTCTTGATCTTGAATGGTTACAGGTTCATCCAGATCAATATTGACCGGATGAACACCTTTATCTCGTGCCTCTTCCAGACTCTCAGCATGGTGACGGGTATGACAGGCGGCGCATAATGCGTCTACTTCTTCCTTGGACACAACCAGTAATGAACTATTTTCCCCTCCGCCATGAACCTTATGACAGCTTTCGCAATTCAGACGATTCAGTTTTCTACCATTGATCTCAACCGGCTCATCGAGATCAATTGAAACTGGGTGAATTCCCAACTCACGGGCTTTTTCCTCTCCTTCGGCATACAGTGATTCATGACACTGCCGACAAAAATCGCTATCTTTATTGCTGTCTCTCATCCATAGATTTTCATTGTGCTGGGTTAACCCTGTCTCCTCATCATCAAATCGATGAGGTGTATGGCATGTACCGCAATATGGGATTTTGTCTTCAACAAATGGATAGAGTTCAGGCAGTGGATCACCCCGATCATCTATTTTTTCGAAATGCTGATCCTTTTTTGAGTGGTAGTAGTCAGGATGCTGCTCCCCCTCACCAAGTGTGATGCGAGAGTCGATTACTGCACCGTGGTGACAACTCATGCACATCGCTTTACTACCAACAGGAGGCATTGGCCCTCTTTGCAGAAGATCTTCCTGATAATCCTCAGACCAGCTGAGATGGCAGGTTACACAATCCTGGCGGGTAGGTTTTGAAAAGTGTGTTTCCGTTTGATCCGGTTTTGGGTTGTCATTTGATTCATATAGTTGCAAGACTCGAACGCGATGTTTTGCCATTTCAACAATATAAACCCGCTCATTCCACTGAGCGATGCCTACAGGTTGGTCCAAGACAAGATCTGCGCCATTCTCATCCTTAACAATATCAATAAAACTACGCCCACGGAAATGTAGAATTCGCCCCGTGTATGAGTCAGTTACCAGCATCTGATCATTTTCACCAAGAGATAGGCCGTTTGGTCTCAGTAGACTTTTATCGGTTACGCCAAATCGTGCCACGGCGCCGAATGAGCGTCCCCGCTCATTAAAAATCTGTATCCGTCCATTGAGCACATCGACAACATAGAGATAGTTGTCCCGATCTGTTGCCATCATAAATGGATAGCGAAATTCCCCTTCTTGAGTACCAAAACCACCCCAACACTTGACCTGCACTCCAGTCGATATATTAGTTGAACAGACTCTTGAGTTGGCACGGTCACTCCAATAGACAAGATCATCAATGACTGTCAGCCCTGTCGGACTGGGTTCTACCTTTTGCTCACCTTTGTGTAAGGGTATGGTTCTACTGAAATCACCCTTTCTGGAAAACAGTACCAGTCGATTATTTCCACTGTCGGCAACAACAACCTCATTACCATAGAGGGCTAGATCCATTGGCAGGCTTAATGAATCCTCACCAGGAATGGAAAAAGAACCTAGAGCCTCTCCCTCAGGACTAAACATAACCACACGACCATTTACTCCATCAAGGACATATGCCACCCCATCATCAGAGACTTTGACAGCGCTAGGATAGTTGAATTCAGCTTGCAGGTCATATAAGTATTGGGCGTTTACAGTGGCTTCTACCTCCCACGACACAACTAACAAACCCAGCAATACCGTCACTATCCCCAAACTATTGGCTAAAGCAACAAATTGACTAACCAGCTTCATTGCAGCAGATCCATCAGCTTGATCGGCTTATCCTTGAACGCTTCGTCGTTTAGAAACCTGGAAATACGGTTCTTGGTGATCAGCTCTATCTCCTCATCACTGAACCCAAGTTTGACGTAGTCGAGTGTAGGATTATCCTCAGTATGACATGTACCACACAGCGATCCTTCCGAATCTACAGGAAAATGAATTTTAAGGTGTAGCTCTGCTCTTTTTTCCAGATCACCCGCTTCCCATTCTTTTAAAAGGGCTGATATTTCCGGATGATCTTTTGAAAAAGTCTCGGCCCTCTGCTGATAAAATGGCAAAATTTGTTTTGTATTTGATTGCAGATTAGATGTTGAGTCTGATGACCATTCATACCAACGATATTCAAGATCTATATTTTCTGGATTGAAATGGCAACTGGTGCAAGCGAGGAAGTTTACATGCATATTTAAATAGCTGCGGTATCTTTCACTCTCCCTGTGTGGAAGATTTGTATGGCAAGTAACACAAAAATCCCTTTGGACATCATTATTCGGCGTATTCTGAAAATGGAAGGGTGATATCTTGAGTGGTTCAGCGAACTCTATCTGTTTATGCTTTTTTAACTTCTCGACACGCTTATCGAAGGCCTGACTATCCCAGTGAGCCTGCTTCATCTGAGAAATATAGAGTGACTCTGCATGTGTATAGCCTGTAATAAACATCAGCGCTATCAATGCTACAAGCCGGGTAAATAATTTCATCTCTTCTTCTCGTTAACTATTTGATTACTGCTTTCATGAGTTATTCTCTTTTTTTCTATAGAGCCGTTTCAGCTGTTCACCCCAGCGTCGGTTTTCACTTTGTTTGAATATTCGATATTTAGAAACCTGATCTGTTTTTGAATTAGTTTTTTTCGGACGTTTTTTTCTAGCCAGAAACACTTTTTCAAATCGTTTGCCACCCAGAATGGGTAAGGCATCTGATTTGGAACCAGCAAATATTGACCAGATAACACCAGCCGAAATGAATAAGATTGTCAGTGGAGCAAGAAAGAACAAGGCCTTATGCCACTGTGATTCCTGCCATAACTCAACCAGGGAGTAGTTCATAAAGTACCCAGGCACCCAATCGAGATCATGCATATCACTGACCAGAAAATCATCATTAAGGGGATTCTCAACATATCCGTGACATCCAGATGATCCACAGAGTTCTGGCAATTGCTCTGGATTAACAGCAGATTCAGGGTGCTCGGTAGGCAGTATGCCATGATGAAATCCTGAGGGTGCATGACACTCATTACAGGAGACACCATCACTGTTCCCCTCCTCTACCAACCGTCCATGGAGGGTCATGTCATAGCTTTCTGAAGCATGAACAAAATGGCTATCACTTGGTTTTTGTTCATGTGTTGAAGCATCATCTGCGCGCTCAGTCTTAGCCATTGCTTCACGATCAAGATGGCAATCATTACACATCCCCACCTCTTCCTGCTTGGTCCAACGAACACCAAGCAGACGACGCAGAATATGCCCACCCATCTGTCCATTCCAGACCTCTCCCTGATGACAGTTTCCACACACCTCCTCTTCGTGATCAAATATTTCCTTAAACATCTCTCGCTTATCCAATGATATATAGAGTGTGTTTATGTGACATCGACGACATGATGGGGGGTGGTCGTTACGACTCTCATCCCAGCGGTTGGCAGCAGTCAGTCCATCGACCGCACCTTTTCCATGAATAGACTCGACAAACTCCTTGGCAATGGGTTCGTGGCTGTATGCGACGCCCTGGGATGGCTCTTCAAGATGGCAGGACGCTGCACAATCAACCTCACCATTTTCAGGTTTGTGGGGATATTCACGGATTTTTCTGTGACAATCCCTGCATGGCACATTGCCATGTATGGAGGAGAAATAGTGATCAGAATTGATTGAAGCGTTGCGAATAACCCCGTTTTCACCCACATAAGCGAGCCCTTCAGCCGCATGACACACCAGACAACCATCCGGATCCGATTGGCGTTCAGCAGCATTAGCTTCATCCAGATTGAACCATAGCAGGGCAATACCTGAGAGTAGTCCAGCAAATATCCAACGCCTGCGTTTGTTCTGTTTAACCGTTTTTTCGATACCGGGGGTTACGGCAGTCCAAACCGGAGGGGGGGCAACCTCAATGCCTTTCTTGAGCCTTTTTGGCATCTTGTGCGAAGGCATAGGTAACCAATCTATCGCCCCCCATTCACAAGTGACAATACACTCACGACAGGACATACAGGAGAACTGATCAACCACTGCAACTCTGTCGACCATCCGCACTGCACCACAAATACAGACCTCAGCACACTCCCTGCAGCCGGTGCAGCGACTGCGTTCCACTCTGACACGGCGTACAAAAGGCAACTTGGCGCCTATCCGGTTGACCAGCCCATCAATTGCACCAATCGGACAGAGAAACTGACAATACCCTCTTCCCAACTTGGCAAAAAAACCAAGCAAAACCAGTAGGCCCAGATTTACAGCACCAATGGTGGAGATAAGATAGGCAATACCCCGAAGATCGCCACTAAAGGCTTCGAAGAGTCTCGGTAAAGTAATGAAGTTGCAAAGCGTACAGGCACTGAACCCTAGTGCCGGCAGCAGAATAAGATAGGTGATGAAGTAACCGTACCGGATCGGCACCTGAGGGAGTGAACGATAGTCGATTTTCCAGCGATCATGAAATAGTTTACTGACCATTTCAGGAAAACCACCCATGGGGCAGAGATAGCCACACCAAAGCCGTCCAAAAAAGAAAGTCACCGTCAAAATAGTGAGCAGGATACCGACCCCAATCGCAGCAGTTTCAAGTTGGCGGGAAAAATCATCCCATCCCATACCTGGAAACAACAGAAAAAAGCGTCTCATGCACATACCGCCACACAGATCACTCTGCTCAAAAATCCGGGGAATAAGCAATAGGGGCGCAAAAAGCAGTAGCGTCATCACTGAAATGGTTGCGTATCGAAACCAGCGACTACGAATAAAAGTTTTTAATTGTTCTTTATAACCAGGCGATGACACTTCTAATCCTCGAATTCATGGCAGGAGAGGCAGAGTGTTCCATCCTTTGCAGGCAGCCTGAGCAGTATCTCCTTCTCAACACGCTGATACTCAGATAGTGTAAATTTACTCTTCTGTTCAGCCTTCCACTCTTGTAATCGTTTTGCCTTATCTTCTGAAAACACCCTACTCCACGCAGTGCGTTTGTATAAGATCCCTTCATCAACAGGGTTCTCTTCCACCACCCGACCCGCGGGCGTATCAGGATCGATAACGCCAGCCTGATGAGGAGAATGACAAGTTATGCAAGCTATTTGACCCTCTTCATCAAGCGGGAGATTCACGTCGTGTTTTTTTTCTGCGAGATGTTTTAGCTCAAGAAGTTCTTCTTCAGGCTCTCTCATATGTACAAGAGCATTCAGATGGGGTGTTTTCAAATGGCACCCATAGCAGAGTTTTTCTTTAGATAAACGAAATTCCATTTCGTTGGCTTGATCCGTAATAGTAGGATCAGGCGTCTCGGTGTGACAGTAAATACAGCCTGAATCAATAATCTCACCTTGCTTATCTATCATCAGGTGCAGATTGTAGCGCTCGTGTTCTTGTTTCTCATGGCAGTGGTAACAAAAGTCAGTGAGATCCGGATAGGGCCCTAAATGTAGAAAATTGTGCTCATCAATGTCGACTTCATCCAGCGGTATCTCCTCAAGGTTTTCAATGCCATGACAGGTATCGCAAACCAACTCTTTTTGATCCCCTAATGCAAACTCACTAGGTAATGTCATATCAACAGGGATTGGAATCTCCACAGGATGGTGTAATGGAGGTAAATCATATGGCTCATCACCAAAGACCAGACTGCTAAAGCAACTCACGAAAACAAACAGGAACAGATAAACTAAATACTTCATAAGCCTGCCTGCGAAGCCTCACCATGGGTATGGCAGGGTCTGCAATCATCACCAACCAGATGAACACCACTCAGTCCATTACCGGTATTCAATCCACCTTCATCAACCTCAAACTGCATTGCATGGCATATAACACAAAGCTGTGAATAGTCACCCTGCTCACTCACTTCGATTAAAAAAACCTCTTCCAGAAAAGGAGATTCCGAAAGCAGCCGACCACCCTTCAAGGTGTTATCGATGATCAGTTTTTCATTACTTGTACCATGTAAAGCATGACAATCGCTGCAATCGACAACCTGGGGATAGTGATACTCCCCACGCAGTCCGTTGTAGGTCCGCTCCCCCGACCCATCCCGCCAGCCGTGGTAATCGATATGCTGATAGTCATCTTCTAGAGCAATCAATGGATCAGTAAAACTTTCACCGTCGATCTCAAATCCGGTCTGTTGATGATCACGATTATGGCAACGTAGACAGAAGTCGGCCTCTACACGATAGTCTGAGGGTTGACCGACAACATCGTTGAATTTGGTCAGATCGAGATTGAGTTCAAACTCACCATTCATATCTGAGTGTTCGTGACACACCAGGCAATCTTCATCGCCCATGCCGCCTTCAGGTCGCGGAGTGAAAACATGTGCATGGTTCCCATCAAGATAGGGTGCACTTGGAAGGTCTTCACCATTATGACAAATCAGGCATTCACGGGGTTGGGACGAGCCATTGTCCCCATGACATCCAGTGCAACTCTCGTAACCTTTATCTCTCACCATATCTTTGATGATGTCAGAGGTTTCCTGGTGAATGACGGTCATGGCATGACAGCCATCACAACCTTCCAATCCCCAGGCGAGACCGTTGTCACCATGACTCTGATCCAGCAGTAGACCACCGGGCTTAGAGGCATTCATCTCAGATTGATCTTCACCTCCACAGCCAAATAAAAAGAGTGAGAGCAATATAATTAGCCAGCTTTTCATCGTGCACTCCCTGCATGGCATTCACTGCAATAGCCAGATTGGTGACAACCGGCACAATCAGAGGGGTTGATTCTGGCGTCAAGGCCGTGCCGATCCCGATAGCCCAGTGGATGAAGCATGCGATTTGAAGCGTTGCGCCGGAAATGACAATCGGTGCAAAAGTTCAAGTCTATGTGACACTCTCGGCAGGCTTGTTCATCAATCCTGGCGGCTTCAGTATGAAACCAGGTGTAATCCCCCCGGTGATCAGGAGGACGAATTGTTTGTGGGTCAGTATGGCAGACATCACAGGCCAACGGTGCAGTGCGTGTTTTCATATGACACGAGTGGCAGATGGCTTCGAGCGGTTCGTTATAGATCGTCTGCACATTTTCAAGCACTTTCAGATCAGTGATTTTGTTATTGTTAAATGGGTGGCATGCCATGCAGACATCCTTACTTTGCGACATGACTTCCATATGTGCATTATGAGGAAAATAGATATCTGATCTTTGGTGGCGTTTTTCCCACCAGGTTTTCTCTTCTGCTTTATCAACCATATCTTCCGCAAAAACCTGGCTACAAGCCGCTAATATGAGCAGTGCCAAAATCAACCTCATGGCAACTCTCCCACATTGGTTTGATAGAAGTCATATCGGAGCGATAGTCCGAGTCTATACTCATCATCCCGTGTTGAGTGATCCAGCCACTCACCACTTAAATCAAGTCTCAATTGGGATAAAACCTTATGTGCCAGTGAAAATGAGAGACCTTTTAAATTGTTATCTCCAGAAAGGCGTGTCTGTTTTTTTTGATAGACACTCTCCAGTTCAACAGTTGACATGGAAGTTATTGGCTGTCGATAACGCAGATAGATTGAGGTTGCGTAATCGTCATCAGATTCCATGTAGTCAACTCTGCCATCAATTACGGAACCAAAATGGGTGAAATAGATCAGCTCTGTTGCCAAACCAATCCCACCATTCCCCTGCTCTTGCCTGCTACCGTTCAACTCAAAATTGGTTTCCAGACCAGCACGCTTCGGCAAGTACCAGACCCCTTTCAGAATCGATTGTCGTTCCATACTGAAAAAGCCGTGATAACGATCACGAAAAGTTTCAGGCTCTTCGTTCGGCCTGTAGTATCGATAGCCCAACCTGAGATAACCCTGAGTTTTTAGGTCATAGTGGCTATCAACCACCACTCGTTGCAGGCTTTGATCATCCAGATTAATATCTGCTGCCAGATGGAAATCGTTTAACTGTAAATCCTCATCCAGCTCAGGCCGTACACCCGTAAGGCTCAAATGGAGATCCATCTGTTGACTATGAGCCCAACGCCGTTCCAAACCAAAATTAAAGTTCAGCTGTGTAAACTGATTGGTCTGAACCAGAGATAACAGATCGTAGTTAGATGACAGCCCAATAAGCAGGTCAGCATCCTCATCCCAGTAGGCTTCGATACGTCTTGGTTTTCCTCCATAGACTCTCCAGTCGATAGCAGACAACTGTTGAGAGATTGAAATACCATCAAGGGTATTGAATCCGCCATTCTCGATTATTTCAAAGCGGCCAAGAGTAAGATCTGGTCGTTCACCCTTGCCATCACTGCGGATATAGCACTGATAAAGTTGACCCGATGTATTAGCTTCTCTAGCTTCAACAGCGAACTGAACCCCCATATCAAGACCAGTGGAGAGATCTTTGTAGTAGATTGCACTCCATTGCTCAAGGGAGGTCTCTGTCTCGCCAAAGTGAGTGTTATCCACCTGCAACCGGAGTTCAGTGTCACCAGATATCCCCGCCCTAGTATCTGTTACGATCGGTATAAGCAGGAGGTTGCAGACAATCGCATAGATTGTCGATCTATTCATCTCTACCTTGAATCATCTTTTTAGGGGACTTTTCCTTGAATGCCCCCCAGCCAACCAGTGATACCAAAGCGACTGCACAACCGGCACAACCGGTACAGATGCCGAGCGTCACAATGGTACATTGTGACGTCAGCATCATATGCCCGGTTGCGAACCCAGCACCAGCAGTCCATGGCAACATCGCTGAGATGCGCTTAGGTTTACTTTCCATGAGATTAGTTGAGTGTCGTTAGCTAGCCTTTCTTCTCAACAACCGGAACCCAAGCAATATAAATGGCAGGAGTAGCAAAGCGCCACCACCACCTCCACTACTGCTGCTATCACTACCACTATCTCCAGCCGAATCACTTTCACTCTTTTCAGCTACGGCAAAAAAGCTCAGGTGGTCTGTTCTGATTACCACATATCCATCTTCATCTGAAGTTGCCGGTTGTGCTATGACAATCTGGTCAGACTGTAGATCACTCCAACTCTCACCAGTTTCAGATGAGATCACTGTTAGGGCGTCACGATTACTACCGGTCCAGGGAAGTTTGATGAACAGTGGTGTACCAGGAAACTGTTCTACAGATTGACCATCCGCATTCTTGGCTTCAATCTTATAAACCTGTGATAGATTCATGCGTCCAGCCTGACTTGCTGCCTCAACAGATGCGCCATCTTCTACCCGAATCTGAAACCGATAACTCACCATCACCGCTTCAGCCTGACCATTCTTGTCAGTCATTATCGCAGTATCCTGAACCATCGGATCTCCATAACGGGGTTTGAATGCATAGATGGAACTGGACGATGACATCATGCCTCTAAGTAATGAAACCTCATCATTTGCAAGACCCAGGCTAGATAGTCCTGACTCCGCTTCCGACTCAATCATGTAACCAGCAAAGACAGGTACATTTGCCGATCCCAAGATAGATAACGAGGGATTCAAGGCTGTGTAGTAGAGCAGGTCTTCAACATTCTCAGTAATAGTTCCTTCATCATCAACTTTCATTGAAGGAAAGGCCATTTCGACAATACCTTCGTCGATGAGACGTTTATCTGGAAGTTCCACTACCGTTTTACTGTTGGAAGCGCCAAATACACCAGACGTCGAAACCAACGAACTAAAGGCTCCACGAGATGTCTTTTCATGACACTCCTCACACTGAACAGATTCAGTTGCAGGACGTGTATTGTGTGAAAGGATATAGAAGTTTGATGCTCCCCAAACCAATACGGTATTCGGGTTCTCAAAGCCTTTGGATCTCAGTAGGGAGTCGTAGGCACCCTTCTGTGCCACAATACCCGCGTAATCGTCTGGATCGGTAAAACGCCAGCTGCCATGGGACATGCGCACTGCAACGTCGCCCAGAGTCTCACCGGATACTGGATCGATCAAATAACCAACTCGGTTGCCCTCACTATCCGTCTCCATTTTAAAAACGCTGTTGCGTTCTGTCTGATCAAGAACGTGGTCATTGTTTCTATCTCTCCACAGTGCACGATATCTTGCGTTGTAGGGCTTGATCTTCAATGTGCCGTCTTCGGTGGCTGCATAGCGATACATGATCTGCATCGGTGTTCCACGAGAGGCCTTGTCGGTGATATGACAGGTTTCGCAGGCTAGAACGTCCAGATGTGTCTCAGTGATACGATTCAGAGAATCCTCCGTGTAACCAGCCATATCACCTGCCAGTTTCCAACGCTCACGGTGCGCACTCAACATATCTTCATGACCAGATGGGATCGCGGGCGTTTCGGCTTGTTCATGACAGTAGACACAGGACTTCGCTGGTGGTTCGTAGTCTTTGTCATTTGCAATATCCATATCAGAATTGCCCTTCAGGAAATTATGATCGGCATCCAGGTCCGCTTGATAGCCAAAACTCTTGTTAAAGTAATTTCTACTATGACAGGCATTACAGTTTTCGATATTTCGCTGTTCGCCATTAGCTTCTGTCCAGACTTGTCCCTTATGCACGTCATCCTGGTAATCCCGAACCTGAAGACCATCTTCATCGAATATTGCGTCAGCCCCCTCGCCAAAGCCGTAAAAGCCACGTCTTGAATTAGAGGTGCGATGACACTTCATACAGTTGTCATTACCGGGATAGCGAACCATCGGCAGGGTCACAAGACCCTGCTCGTTAAATGCATCAGCGTTCCATTCAACAATCGGAAGCCCACTATCGTTCAAATCGAAATCAGAGACCCCAACAACGCCATCACTATCGTCATCATTTCGTACAAAACTGACCAGTGACTGATCCTGTTCTCTGTCACCACTCATGTTGAGATTCATAAACTCAAGCATTGCAGTGGCCCCATAGCGAAACGCCCCTGAACTGATCAGGCTCCTACGCAGAGTGGAAGCATGTGATGATGCAGCGGTTTCAGTAGAAAGTCTTGAATCATGAGAGACCATCTCTGAAAAGTTTACATGACAGATCAGGCAATCGTTTTCCGCAACACCACTCGATTGCCAATCCCATAATTCTACAGTAGGTTCCCCTTCTTCATTGATACTGCGACTGTAGTAATCACCATCAAGATAATCAACGGTAGCAGGATCTACATGATCATACCTGCGGCCATTCCGATCTAATTCCATCCAGCCGCCACCTGAATGGCATCCATGGCAATTCTTAACCAAATCAGCTGCACCCTTATCGGAAAATGCATCAATGGAAGCATTCTCTTTTTTAGCTAAATAGTATGAATTATTGCCACCCATACAGTTATATCCACCAAAATAACCTGGCGAAACAAGGTGTGGTAGTCCGTGATCCTCACCGAAATCATCTCTTGCTTCATCCCTGCCCTGCTCGATGTGGTAAGCATGGGTAATCTTGTCGTAGTCGTGGCAACCACTACCAGCACAACTCGCCTTTGGGCTATAAGGCATTCCACTACCTAGTACATGCTCGCCATCCTCTGTCAATAGAGGTATTTGAGGATGAGCAACTGTTTCATCCAATACACCTGCCGATGTACAAGTCATATGCAAATTGAGTAAAAGTACCCCAATAGCTGTCTGCACTCTCCGGCTTTTAAATCGAAACATCAATAATCTCCCTTCATTGGTTTTTCTTATTAGCTAGTAGGCCGTGGTGTAAATTAGGCAACACTCAGTCGGATCACTAGATCTAATCAGTACTCACCATCAGCATCATTCGTGCCATATACAGGATCATCAATTATTACAATCAATTACATATTTCTTTCATCCATTTGCAACTTGGTTTTTGGCGTTAAATAACCTACCTCTCAGGGATATAACCTACTTCTGAAAAAAATAAAGTAGGTCATATCGCCCACCTTGCGTTATATGGCGCATTTTGATTTATATTAGTCACATGATTACTTCTAATAATTCAACAAGTTAACCATTGGCCTCATATTTGCTTATTAACAGGGCGTCTGCCAATGGATACGCAGCAAGCTGAATACTGATTCAGGATCAAACAGCCAGGGATGGATTAATTGCAAACTAGAGAGCCACAGATTGTCTTCTCGATATCGATGCCCCGGCACTGCCTCGATCTCACTGCCTGCAATGATTTGATCCTGTTACTTCTTAGGGAATGAGAGCTGGCTCGTCCATCAGGATTTAGTGTGACAACTTTTTTAAACCCTAATTAGCAGATAGAGTCGTATGAAGACCTCGATAAACTATAAATTAAATCTCGCCCTCCTCCCTTTTCTCTCAATCTACTGCCTCTCTCCGACATTTGCTGAAGAAGCAGAGAAAGCTGTTTCTGAAGAAGAATTCGATGTCATCAGTGTTACCGCCTCACGGGTAGAGCGTAAAACAAAAGAGGTAGCTGGCTCTATTGAAGTTATCGACTCTGAGCGAATTGAAAGCGAGAAGATGTTCAACATCAAAGACGCCATCCAGGGTACCCCTGGTGTGCTTATTAATTCTAAAAACTCAGCCTACGACACGCGTTTGATTATTAGAGGGGCCGGTCAAAAAGCCAACTACGGCGTGCGTGAAATCATGGTCATCAGAGATGGTGTGCCGATGACTGATCCTGACAGTTTCTCACGCTTCGACTTTATCGATACTCAGGACATCGAACGAATCGAAATCACCAAAGGCCCAGGCTCGCTCTTCGGTGCAGGTTCCGCCGGCGGTACCATACAAATCATCTCAAAATCCGTGTTCGACACAGACAGTAACCGCATCAAGCTGGGTGTAGGTGAATTCGGACAGCAAAACCTGCATGGTCGTCTTGCCGGTGATATCAACGACAGCAATGCTGTTTCAGTAACGGCTTCATATAGAAAGTCAGACAACGACTGGCGTGACTGGAATGAGTTCGAGTCCAAACAACTTGCTGTCAAACACGGCTATCTGCTTGATAACGGCGGCACTCTCGAATCAGAAATCAGTTATCACGAAGCTGATGTACAGCTGCCTGGCAGCATGGATGAAGTTGAGTTTGAACGCTATCTTGACACCGGCGAACAGAAGGACACTAGCAGTAGCCCCTGGCAACATAGTGGTCGCTATTCAACGATTTGGTTCTTCAACTCCCGCTATGAACAGGAGTTAGAGAATCTCACCATCAAACCTCGTATCTATGCCAATCAATGGGACCACTACCACCCGGTAACCGGCGCAATCAACGACAACCCAGGCACGACTGTAGTAGGCACTGACCTTGAACTTGCCTTCGCACATCAACTCTGGGGGGAGAGCACCCTGGTCGCAGGCATAACTGCTCGACGTGATAACACTGAGGATTCCAAAAAATATACCTATGCCGATGTGGAGACATCACCACCCCCGGCCTGGAATCCGATGGGCCCTGAGACTATTTTACATACCAACTCTGATGAAGCCGGAGAGCTGCTTGAGGAGGAGGATGCAACTAATACCCTATATGGCTTCTTCATACAGGAGACGTTACGTCCAACAGACAAAGCCACATTGGATATCGGCTTTCGCTACGACCGAAACAATTTTGATATCGATAACACCGCCTATGGTGAATACAGCTACTCTGCTGGCACCTATACCTACTTCGATTCACCGGAATACACCAAGACTGATAAAACATTCAATCTCTTCTCACCCAAGTTGGGGCTGACTTACGAACTTAACAAACTTATGAATATCTATGGCGTAGTTGCACAGTCAGGGCAGGTTCCTTCTGAATCAGAGATACAGAGCAATCCAAAACTGGATGCTGCCACCGCACGTAATGTAGAGATTGGTTTAAAGGGTCGCGAACAGGATTGGTCATTCGATCTCTCAATCTATCGCACCACAGTCAGTGATGAGATTGTCTCAGTCCTCGATGAAGATCTCACCACTGAGTTTCAGAATGCCGGTGAAACCTTAAAGAAAGGTATAGAACTGAGTGGACGCTATGACATCACCCCACGCATCTGGCTTGAAGGCAGCTTTGCCTATAGCGACTATACCTTTTCCGATTTCGAAGAGTTAGTGCGCACTGGTCGAACTCAAACCCCTGTTGACCGTTCCGGTAATCAACTGCCCTATGTTCCCCGTCAGCAGTATGGACTGGGAGTGGGTTACAGCCATCCACTGGGTATCAAAGCCGTGCTCCGCAGTAATAGCTGGGGCAGTTATTACCTCGATAACGCCAATACTGAAAAATATAATGGCTATGAGTTTTTAACCAACCTGTTGCTCAGTTATCAGACCGGCGCTCACAACCTGTCACTTAATGTCGAGAATCTGTTCGATAAGTATTACGCCACTGAAGTGAAGAAAAGTACCAGTGGTGATAAGACCTACTCTGCAGGTTCGCCCCGTAGCGCCATGTTGAGCTATACCTATCTATTCTAAGGCTCTTTACCAATGAAACGTCAAATCTTAGCAATGATTCTTGGCTCCGCCCTGCTATCACCTCTTGTTGTGACAGCAACTGAGCCGCAATCCATGAGCCCTAAAAAACCAACTAACGCCCATAACCACCGGGACCCCAAGTCGTTCCTCATTGAAAATGGTGATAGTGCAACAATCACACTTTTTAAACCGGATCTCTCCTCTGAGACTTTAACCGCTGAGATGGGCAAAGTGACAATGCCGCGAACCGGTGTCGATAACTATCATGCCCTGGTTGTAGAAAAGCATTGGGGGAATTATAAAGAGGCGATCATCCATTATCAGTATATGTTTGGTCGTCCCAGTCATCAAAGTCCTGACAAGTTGATTGCTTTGCAAAAGACTGAATTTGAAATCATACCTGAACCGCTACCTAGAGAGCACTACCGATACCACAGTATGCAGGAGTGGGAATTCCGGCTCCGCTTTAACGGAGCGTATCTCAGCGGACAACCGCTTACCCTGAACACATCCAACGGCTCTCAGCAAACCCTGACCACTGATGAGCATGGGCGAGTCACGTTTATGATTCCCGATGACTTTCCTGATCTGGTGGATGGCGTACGGGATAGGCGGAACGCTCAATTCACTATCATCAGTGAATATCAGCAAGACGAAGTTACCTACTCCACCCAACTCTTTGCGGATTACCATGTCAACCCCAACCACTGGCAATCGACCCAACTCGGCTTTCTGGTGTTGGGCATCGGATTTCTCGCCGGGGGCTATCTGGGACATAGCCTAAAAAGCCGTGGAGAGAAAACATGAGTGCATTCAATCTTTCAATTGTGCGTAAACTGGTACAGATCAGCGCCTTTCTCTTTTTCGTCTATGGTGGCGTCATTACGGGTTACTACCTTGAGGATAAAATCAGTGGTGCATTGCCGGCCCTGAGTTGTGCTTACGACTTTCAGGGTTCCGATCTCTGTACCTTGATTCCAATCCAGCATCAGATGGATCATCGACTTGGTGAGACGATCGTCAAAGGTGGCAACCTGATGATGGGAATCATGCCAACTGTGATTACACTGGGCACTTTTCTGGTTCTGTTTGTTCTGCTCAATAAGGCTTTCTGTGGCTGGATCTGCCCACTTGGAACTTTTCAAGAGTTGTTGCAGATGATCGGCCAAAAAATAGGTCTGCAGCGTCAGCACTCTCTTGAAAAAACTCTGGTTTCCCGAATTCGCCCAGTGAAGTGGTTCATTTTACTCATCCTCGTTTTTGGCTTTCCCCTACTGACAGGGATGGGACTATTGAACCATGATCTGGGCGATCCTTTCTGTAAAATCTGCCCCAGCCGGATACTCACAACCCTGGCCACGGGTGATACCAGCCAGCTCTATGTGGATACAGCTAACACGACCACCATTGTGCTATCTCTGGTTGCAGATTTTCTGTTCGGTCTGATGATTGCCCTGGGACTTACACTGCGTCAGCCCTTTTGCCGAATCTGTCCGATGCTGGCACTGCATGCTGTGTTCCGTAAGTTAGGACTTCTGCGGCTGATAAAAAATGCTACGCCCCGCTGTGAGCGCTGTGGTCTTTGTGCCAAGGCCTGCCCGATGGATATTCACGAAATCCACACTGACATGGAAAATCGAAATGTAACTTTCGAGGATTGCACACTCTGTGGACGCTGTGTGGAGTTTTGTCCGGATAAAAATGTACTGCAACTTAAATATGCATTTATCCCTATCTTCAGCGCCGATCCCCAATACTTTAAGAAGCGTAAAAAATCACAGACTACCTGGGAAAAACAGAATCTCATCAATTGGTTTAAAAAGGATCGCCCAAAAGGAGAGGCTAAATCTTCATGATCCCGATAGAACCTGTCAGCCTCAGCTTTGGGTCTGCCCTGCTACTTGGGCTCAGTTTTGGCTCCGGCCCCTGCACCATTGCATGTCTGCCCTATTTAGGGCCTGTATTTACCAGCAGTGAGCAGAACTCCTGGGGAGCCTGGCGTACACTACTCCCCTTTTCTCTGGGTCGTGCCTCCGGCTATACCTTACTTGCGGGGGCAGCAGGATGGGCTGGGCTCTGGGTAGAGGATCTGGTTGCCGGCCCTTGGGTACGCTGGCTTCTGGGAAGTGCAACCGTATTGGTGGCTCTCTCAATCATCTGGCGGCGCCACCATAAAAGCTGTGGTTCGAGTTGCCAGACCGCTACAACTGTTAAGCTGGAGCCAACACCACCAGGCTCATCCAACTCTCTGGCGACAAAAAGTCTCCCTGGAAGTCTCTATATGATGGGGCTTGGCATGGCGCTTAACCCCTGCGCACCCCTCACAACACTTATTCTCGCCGCTGCAACCAGTGCCAGCATCCTCACTGGAGCCTCCCTCGGTGCAGGCTTTGCTATGGGCGCAGTTTTACTACCGACCCTGGTCTTTGCCACTGGCCTCGCCCATTTTGGCCAACAGATCAGGATACACCTTAATCGTCATCGTACCGCCCTGGAAAATACCAGTGTCGGACTACTCATCTTGATAGGATGCGCAACTGCTATGGGATGGATTACACCATGAATTTTGCTGAACTGATCACTCGGGGAGGACCGGTCATCTGGATACTCGCCGCCTACTCTTCAATCGGCCTGGCCATCGTGCTAGAACGCCATCTACTCTTTGCACGCTTACGTAAATTACCCAAAACCTGGTTACCAGAACTGAGTCAGTTGCTTGATCAAAAAGATTACCAGCAGCAAGTCAGTGAACTGAAAGGGCCGGAGGCCAGAGTCATCCGCACCATGGTTAAAGCCCATGCTGAGGGGGTGAAAGATCTGCAGGGAGTTGGAAGTCGAGTACGTAATGAAGAGATCCAACGTATGGAGTTCGGCCTGCGTACACTCTCCATTCTCGGTAACACAGCTCCCCTGCTCGGGCTGCTTGGAACCATCACCGGCATGATCAAAGCCTTTATGGTAATAGAGAACGCGGGAGGCAAGGTCGACGCCCAAGCCTTGGCAGGTGGTATCTGGGAAGCAATGATTACGACCGGTGTAGGTCTTGCTGTAGCCATTCCGTTACTGTTAATGCTCCACTTTCTTGAAGGCAGTGTTGAAAGAAGAGCACTTTCTATGAATCGCTGCATATCACTGCTGCTTGAACGCCGTTCACAGCCCGCAGCAAGAGAGGAGAGTGATCAGACCCACCATTGGGAGAATATTACAGATGGAGTATGAGTACAGGAGACGCTCCAACCATGTGCTGAATCTTACTCCTCTGATTGATATCATATTTCTACTGCTGGTCTTTTTTATGCTCACTGCCCATTTTATTGAAGATGAAGCGATTGATATTCAGCTTCCTGAAGCAGTCAGCAGTACTCCAAGCAGTGAAGATGACACTGTAGAGGTCTCTCTTTTGCCTAGTGGAGATATCCTGGTGAATGGGCGACCTACAAGAGTCGATCGACTTGAAGAGGCGCTTCGCGGGGCGTTACACGCTTCCAGCAAGCGCTTCGTACGGCTAAAAGGCGATCAGACCGCTCATTTCGGCACTGGCATCAAGATCATTGATGCGGCACGCAGTGCTGGTGCAGAATCCCTGGATATAGTAACTGAGAAGCCATGATTCACTATTTCTCGGGACGTCATATTCTGGCGATATCTATCTCCCTCATACTGCATCTTGTTATTGTTACCTCCTGGTCTGACACCAGGATCAATCAAGCAAAATTGGATCAACCAAAAGCTGACCCGCTATTTGTCCAATTAAACTTTAACCAGACCAAGCCCAAAGTTGTTCAGCAACAACCGCCAATTGTTAAAAAGGAGAGTGAAACTCCCACCAAGCCTGAACCAAAACCAAAACCAAAACCAAAGCCCAAGCCCAAGCCCAAGCAAATTGTAGAGAAGAAAATCCCGACTAAAACCAAACCAGTGGAGAAGAAAACTGTCCCTGCTGAAACAACACCTCAGGTTATTGAGGAACCTGAGCATGTAGTTGTAAGTCAACCCTCTCCCCCCAAAGCAGAACCAAAGGCGAATATACTTGAGCAGTATATGGCTGAGCTACTGGCGAGCATCGAAAAAAAGAAGCGCTACCCCGCCCTTGCCAGACGTAAAAACATAGAGGGGAGAGTTCGGGTTCATTTCATGCTTACCTGCGATGGTCAAATTATCGACCTGGATATCAACGGCTCCCACAGCCTGTTACGCAAAGCCGCCAAAAAAGCGATCAAAGCCGCACACCCCTTCCCGGAGATCCCAGCTGAACTCAGTTGTCCTCTACCTATAACCTATGCCATGGCATACACACTGGATCAATGATTAAGCGGAATTGATTTAGCGAGTCAGGAATGACACCATTTTCTCTACTGGAATATTTAGGCCATTGGTGTTTTATTGTGGGTCGCTTTTGCAGTAGTCTGTAGTGAATAACCACAACAATCCGGCAGAATTCCTGATGATACCTTTTCCAGTCATTGGCGTTACCCGACCGAACTTTCTGATACTCACTCCGGTATGTGTCTCCTTGGGAGTAGGAAGCGTTCTATTATCTGGACACCCGGTTTCATGGCATCTGCTTGCAATAGTGATTTTGGGTGCTCTGATGGCCCATATCAGTGTCAATGCCCTCAATGAATATACAGATTTTCATTCTGGTTTGGACGCAAAAACTGAACGAACACCCTTCAGCGGTGGCAGTGGCACATTAGTGCTTCAACCCAATCTGGCCCCCTATGCCTTAAGAGTCGGGGTGGTATCACTACTGATAACCCTGGGCTGTGGTCTTTATCTGATCCAGGTAATTGGCTGGGGGCTGATTCCCATCGGACTGCTGGGTATATTGATCATCATCACCTATACCAGCTGGATCAACCGAAGTCGTTTTCTGGTATTGATCGCATCAGGTTTCTGTTTTGGACCACTGATGGTAGTAGGAACACATTTTTCGTTGACTGGACAATTCAGCAGCACAGCACTTTTGCTCTCGTTAGTACCTTTTTTCTTTGTCAATAATCTACTACTGCTCAATCAGATACCAGATATAGAGCCAGATAAAAGTGTTGGTCGTGATAACTATGCAATAGCATTGAAATCGAAAGCGAGAGCACTGCTGTTTTTGAGCTTCTGCGTAGCTGCCTATGCTTCAGTTATTCTCGGCGTTCTACTTGGATTAATACCAACTGCATCGCTGATCAGTCTTATTACAGCCCTGCTCGCTTATCAAATCTATAGTGTAATCAAGGATCAAAAAGGTGCCACAGATCTTCTGATACCCAGTCTGGGCAAAAATGTTTTGCTGACGCTAATCACCCCTGTTCTGGTATTTCTCGGCATATTAATTGATATTGCATAGCGATAAGTCCAGTCACATAGAAGTCCATCAGCGCAGGCTTCCCCAGAAGATTTTCTGCATCAACCACTAGACAAAAAAGTGTGGCCGAATACCACTAAAGCTCTACTTGGCCAGTGGCCCGTGTGATAATGTCGATAATGCTCAGAACCTCGCTGTTGTTCCTGCTTGAATTAGCAACGGCTGCTCCTGTGCGCCAATGCCACGTAAGTTACGCTGTGATTCGGCTGAGGGTTACCGAATCTACCCTACCGTCCACTTGGGCCTGTTAATACTAATCGATACGGCCCTTCGGGCGACCCCTGAAAAAGTGCCACTGGGTATAGTTCGTCATTCATTTGGAGTGACCAAACCTCTCTCCTCGTGCATTGATTGGCGCTTTTTCAGGAGCAACAGGGGCGATTCGATTCGTGTTAAGAGGCCTAGGGTAATTCCTAGCTTATATTTTTCAAAACTTCCTGGAATTATATTAATAGGTAATATAATCCGAGGGAGGAGTAACCATGATTCACTTCAGCGCAAGATTTCATCAGAGTTCTATTCAATCAAAAAACAGTTCCAATACGAATAGCAGCTCTTCAGGTGTTAATGATGAGCAAATCATGAACATGAGTGCACCTAAAAAAGTCAACCCCCTGCTATGGGATCTTTCAAACCCTCAAGAGCGGCGTACATTAATGGATAGCGCAAACGTAGCGGAGGCAGGAAATAACGAATCTACCAATGCCCCAACCAGCAATGCCACTCCTCAACATCCCCCCCATGGATTATCACTAAATCAATATAAAATACTTGATTACAGCAAGTACGCTCAAGCAAGTAATCAACCGGACACCGCATCAAGAGATGCATCTTCAGCAGAACATAACAGTCAGGCTAACCCTTCACTGACTGGATCATCCTTTCAAACAAGTGAACAGGATTCACTGGCTCAAGTCACACAGCAATTCCAACAACGTTTCCAGAATAGTGCAGAAGACAGTAGTCTATTTCATGAGATCATGAAAAAGACTTTTGGAGACCAATACAATCAGGAGAGTGCCGAGACAATTCGCCAGCAGACATTAAAAGGTGACTTTAGCTGGATGCCTAACATAAAACTCGTTAACGAAAATCAACTTCAGGATCTATCCGGCACCCAAACAGATGGAAAAGCGTTTGGCGCATATAGTGAAAGTAACGATACCGTCTACCTGAGTAGAGAACTTCTACAAACAGATGCAGCCCAAACTGAAAAGATACTTACCGAAGAGGTTGGGCATGCGATTGACACAAGAGTTAATGTCAAAGATGCCCAGGGTGACGAGGGAGATATCTTCTCCAGACAGATTCATGGCGAATCAATCTCCACTGAAACTTTGAACGAGCTAAAGCAGGAAAATGATAGTGGTGTAATTGAAATTGATGGCCAGAAGATCGAAGTGGAATATGGATTATTTAGTGGTCTCTCAAAAGGTCTGAAGAGCATTGGACGCAGTGTAAAAAATGGTATCAAGGGTATTGGCCGTGGTATCAAGAAGGGCATCAATGGAATTGGTCGTGGCATCAAGAAGGGTATCAAAGGCATTGGTCGTGGCATCAAGAAAGGCCTCAAGAGTATCGGCCGGGCAGTAAAGAAGGGAATCAAGAGTATTGGTCGAGGGGTCAAAAACACCTTTCAGAAAATTGCTCAGAGTAAAATATTCCAAGGCTTGGTAACTATTGCACAATTTGTACCCATCCCCGTTGTTTCGATGGTCGCTAAAGGTATGAATCTTGCCATGTCAGCATACAATGTATATCAAGGCGTAAAACATAAAAGCTGGGGTATGGTGCTCGGTGGTGTAGCTGGCGCTGCCAATGGTCTATCCAATATTGGTAAAGCGTTTGGCGCCTCTGCTGGATTTATTGATAAAGCAGCAAATATTGCCAAGCATGTAGGAAATGCCTCGATGACTTACAAAGCCATTGCTGAGGGAGATTTCTTAGCTGCTGCGAATCTTGCCGCAAACTACTTTGACGGCAACGCAAATATAACTTCCACAATTGAGCAGGTAGGGAGAGTCAATCAGACCTACAACGCCGTTAAGAGTGGCGACTACCTAGGTGCTATCGGTGTAGGATCATCCCTGCTGCAGGATTTCACAGCTGAAAGTGGTGATAAGGTTCTGCAAACAATTGGTCAAAACGCAGATGTCTTACGCAATATTGATCAGGCAGTAAACAACGGAGACTACAGCGGTGCTGTATCAATTTTGACAAAGCAGTATGGTGACAACCTCAATCTCAGTAACGAAGAGAGGAAGAAGATTAATCAGGTCACACAAGCATTGCAAAATGTAAATCAAGCAAATCAGCTTATAAAATCCCATGACTATGCTGATGCAGCTCAGTTGCTACTGCAAACAGCTGAAAATCATAGCAGCACCCCGGAATCGAAACAGCGACTTATTGAGGCCAGTCAAAAAGTCGATCAATTGAATAACGCTGTAACTGCAATTAAAGATGGACGCTATGCTGAAAGCATCATGACTGCAGGTGACCTTTTGAACTCACCAATTGATGATGAGAGTCGTAAACTACTAACAGATATCCAGACTTATGCTGAAGATGCGCAACAACTGGGAGAACTGATTAAAAACGGCGCCGCAGATGAGGTCATTGAAGCAATCAAAGAGCGCATGGATGAGCAGGTTGTAATCACTAATATTCTTAAACAAGCCGCGTAAGGATAGATCTGACTGCCGCTTGAAACCAGGCGTACAACCCCTCTCCTTTGATAGGATGGGGGTATAGATATATCCCACAGAAAATAACATATGTGCACTGATGAGTTCACTACCAGTGAGCGGTCTTTGCGGACATTACCGATGCTCGAGCGTAGAGATAGATGATTAATGAAAGCAGACATCTGGAGTTAGTTTTAACAAAGCCCCCAACCGGCCAATAGCGAAAGATTGATATATATGGTATGAGAAACCTAGAACTTCCAAGCGGACATCTTGTTTCTCTTCTAGGTAGGAAAGCTGTCTCTGTTCATAGTGATCGTTTCCTGTACTAATGTGCCGATTCCGCTAATCTGTTTCAATATTAACAGATTATTGACACTGTCAACCTACGAATAACCCTGTCAAATCCTGTTTAGCGATCTCTCAGCACTTGTTTGCCTCATCACCAAACGCTCAATCCAGGCATTGGCGCCCCCCTTCTTTTTTTGCTGCGTGTTTAATGATTGCTTTGGCACCTTGATAGTGTAAGTATCGATATTACAATACATATGATTGCTTGCAGTAGTAAAACCCATGAGACCGATGCCCGGCCTGTGTGATTATGAAATGAAGCCGAATACCTCTTTTGTCGGAATACTTGACAGTCTAACCAATACCTTATTCTATCATACTGATTAATATAATAATTATATTGCGGCACATATTATGCTTTAAGTGATTGTCTGCTATCTTAAGCAATACAATAGAGTGAACCATGAAAAAACAGAAATTCGTCCCCATACTTGTATTATTTTTACTTCTTTTTGCCTCACTAACAATTCACGCAAAACCACTGTATTACACATTTGAAGGCACAGTTACCCGTGATTTGAGTTATCTACAAAATACAGAGCTCTCTAATCTATCAGAAGGTGACCCGGTATCATTTACTTATTATGTTTATGATCAGCCATTCGATTTAAAAACAACACACTACGATTTAGGTGGTGTATCGTATTATTTTGGCCTCAATACTCTTCTTGTAAGTGGGCCTAGCGCGCTATTTCCTACTGATGTCGAAAAAGATGAAAATTCTTTATATGAGGCTCAATTAGGAAGAATTACTTCTTACGTAGGGTATTCGGGAAGTGGAAACATAAGTCATGCAGATTTTTCATTTTACGGTTATGGTCCCAACGGTTCATTTACCCTTTATTCCTATCAAGATCAGACTTTTCAAAGAGAAGCTCTCAATTCGTATTCAGATTTCACTGATTGGGCTGTAAATAACATAAGGTCTAGTGATAATATTTTAACCGTATACAACAGTGATGGTGAGCGTCAATTAGTACCTAGTTTTGCATACTTAACACTAACCAGTATTTCTGAAATTTCACCTTCATCTGTGCCTGAACCTAGTACTATATTACTACTAGCGTCTGGCTTGCTAGGTATCCGACATTTTAAATTAAAAAAGAATCGTTAAGCAAAAAAGAAGGCTCTGGGTGTTAATACCCAGAGCTTTATTATATTGTAAACAGTGAATCTGATTCATATTCTGCTCAGGGAAGCCCTGGAAGAGTAGAAGTCTTCTTCCTTAGACACCCTTACCATCCCTTGGTGATCGATTAGTTGCAATACATAGCGTCTCGATGGTGATTGTAGTGGCCAGGCCGTTACGCCGGTTATCTCTTTGAACCTACGCGCTAACCACATGCTTTTACTATACTAGACTATCAATAAATGATGTCTCTGATCAGGAGGTATAAAGATGACTGGATTACAGGCAGGCCCTGCTAGTATTTCTGGTGGTTCAAAGGTAGATCCCACGCTTTCTTATCTTGGCGTAGCAAGAAATATGCTACCTGGCGTAAGATCATTAGCAGACAATAAATCATCTGCTCTTGCACTATCGTTAATTGCTGGGCATACAATGGAATGCTTACTGAAAGCTTATCTATCTAAGGAAGGTGAAACTAAAAGTCTCAAAGATCACAAAGTTAGGCACAACTTGGTAGCTCTTTGGAAAATGGCATTTTTGGATGGTCTACCAATATCAGAACAGCCACCAGATTGGCTCGAACTTCTTGGAGAATGCCACGACAGTCCGTATTACACCCGCTATTCTACAAGTGTAAATGGAATTGTATTACCTAATATGAATAATATGGCTGAAGGAATAGAGGAAGTAGCGCGTATTGTCGAGGGTTGCTTTCCGTGACTATTAATTTGATCCATATTCTGCTCAGGGAAGCACTGGAAGACTAAATCCGGGCATCGATGGGCCACCGAGCGCAACCCTGAGCAGAAACCCCACAAGCTCAGAACATGAGCTTATGTACATTCCTTTCTGAATGAGTCGTTTTCTTTAGATACCAATATAACCTTGAATAGCAGTTCCTGCTTTAACAAGTCCTTTTGTTCATCGGTAAGGCCGCGCCATAGGCTACTTGAAATATCTGAGAAGTTTATTTCATCTCGAATCGGTTTTACCATTTTTTTACAAAGCTCATCACTTATATCTTTTGTTCTGCCAACGACAGACACGGAAAGAACAAGAATTTTATATTCTTCAACTGAAAACCCCTTTATATAATAATTTGTACGACCAACCTCTTCACCTCTATATTTTACAGACAATTTGTAAGCAATATGCTCAAGCTTCAGCTTGCCAAGCTCATACCTACTCGCTGGCTCTTTACTCAAATCAAAGAGTAAACCAGCATGCACTGGTGTTATAGACAACGTGAGAAGGACAAGCAATAAATATTTATACATAGGGTTACCTTTAAATTGTGGTGTGGTTTGCGATGATTATGACTCTATAATGGGTTGGTATCCGTGGTACGCTCTTACTCTATCGATTGCGGCGAGTTTTAATGACCCGGCATCTTGGCTGTCTGTGATCTCATGCAGTACTCGGCCATGTTTTGATTCATATTCTGCTACGTGAGGCCCTGGAAGAGTGATCCGGCGGAGCACAGATCCCAGTATCAATGCCGGGCTTGGCGTTACCACTCGTCGATCGTGCGGTCATTAAACCACCTTAAAAGATGCAGATACCACTCCATTATCCATAGAACCAGAGAAGTCAATCATAGCTGAATCTCCACATACGTGCGATGGACCATATATGTTCAATACATTTGAACCTTTTTCATAATATGTAAATGTCGACCTAGTTGTATTAGGCACATGATGACCAATGAAATACTTACCTTTCTTATTTGCTTCTTCTATCTGATTTTTAGGAATAGTAACACCGAGCACATTATCACCTACCATAATATTCTTACTATTGACTATTTCTTTAGATAAATACTCTAGTGTAGCAAATGGAAGGGTTCTTCTCTTTGTTGTTTTACTTAAATGGCTTTTAATTCTACGTCTCTGTTCCCGCTTTAGCGGAACACCAACTACCATACTTTCCGGTAATTCATTTGATAATAGAGTAATTAATTTATATCGGAAATTATCTGTTGCAGTCTTATTCCAACTATCATCATGATTATATGCATTAGACATACGCAATGTGAAAGGTAATAATCCTTTATTAGTGTTTTTCCATCCTGTGATTAAGAAAGTCATATGACTATAAGACTTACTAATGTTTTTAAGGCATTTTTGGATTTCCTTCGCTAGTATATTTCCAGCATGCCAACCATCTATACATCTATAGTTCTTTAACGTTCTAGTAATCCATTCATATGTTGCATATCCACCAATATCTGCTAATCCAGTATATGCAATACATGAATGTTCGCATAGTGCTACTAATTTACACTCATTATCAGTCTTTATTTCTTTAAAACTACCATCTTCATTTAAATAGCTTAGTCTCCTATCTGATACAACAGTAACAAATTCTTGTGTTATTACTGCTATTATTTGAGTCATACTAAGCAATCCTCCCATTTCCTATTTCACTTATCTCGTCTAGGAGATCTATTCTTAATCTCTGGGTTAACATTTTCATTAAGCATTCTATGCAATCTAAAATCTGGTTCAGATCAATAATAATCATGGCAGGACAGACCAAGTTGCTAAAAAAATACCTACCCAATAAAGCACCCAAAACAACCCTCGATCAATAAATGAATACCTGTATATCTTCAATGACACTTCGCTTTGTTTGCATAATAAACTAGTCCTTCTATATTGATAGATAACCTCAATTAGCTCTTCTTTTTGTTATATCTCCCTTAATCTGTTTCAGTAGGTACAGTATTTGTAGACTCTACCTGCGTATTATTCAATGCATAATTCCAAACACGATAAAAGTAGAAGATATTGCCAAGCCCCAAAGTTACAATAGTAATTAAGATCAAAATAATCACATGGCCAATATTTGCAAAAAGATCTATTTCACATTTTAATCTACGCACAACCCATTTTTCTATTTCCACAACTGAAGTTCTATTTATAATAAACTTAGAAAATGAATATGGAAAAAAGAACAGTGCGATACCAAGTATAATAACACCGAGTATTATCCATAGCACTACATGGCCAAGAATATCTATAACTGGTATATCCGCTTTGATCTTCATTATACTATCCGTTAATCTGTATCAATCTCATTCTGAGACTCTAAATATATATATAGAAGATCCCTTAAACTGATTAGTTTCTAATCAAATAAGTCATCTATATCGCTATCCCCGAACTGGGGCAGCAAAATCAAATCATCCAGTATTGCAGCATCATCGATGCGCTGCCATGCACCATCACCCCAGCGTATCTCAACACCGCCACACAAAGGATCAAATTGAAATATACAATAACCGGGTTTAGCTAGTGTGGTGCGTCATACTAATTTCCATTCACTCGCTAAATTGCTACGTGGTTTCACAAGGGCCAAGCAGATAAACGCGTTTGGTCCATATTCTTTACTAACTCTATCAGTCGCATTTATCCTTAAATAACCTTGGTCTGTTTCAGCAATGGCTATGCAACTTCAAATTGAAGCCTGTTCAAAACGTTCGTGTTTACTGATTTACGGGCTTCCCATAAATCGTAGTGATCCTGTAAGGCAAGCCAGCTTTCAGCATTACGCCCCAGGACAGCAGATAGGCGCACTGCCATTTCAGGAGAAATGTCTGCCTTGCAGTTCACCAAGCGATTAAAGGTGCTCTTATTCACGCCAAGCTCCCTAGCCACACTGGCTATAGAGACACCTTCGAACGGTTCAATGTAGGTTCGCAGAATCAGCTCACCCGGATGTGGTGGATTGTGTGATCGAATTGTCATCAGTGGTAATCCTCGTAATTCACTACATAAGCGTCACCATCTTCGAACCTGAAAACAATGCGCCAGTTCCGGTTAACGTCTATTGCCCAATGACCCTCAAGCCTCCCGGTAAGGGGGTGAAGACGGAATCCAGGGATATCCATGTCTTCGATACAAGTGGCGGTGTGCAGAAACATCAACCTATCCCTGATCTTGGTTGCATGAGCAGGTCGAATACCTGCTGTGCTGCCCGTCGAAAAGAATTTCTGATGAGAGATGGTATCCGCTTATAGTCATTTACTGTTTAATTCCAACAAATTCTAAAACCACTTCACTCTCAAAGTCGATAGAGTTATGTGATCAACTTCATATAGCTCAATATTATATGAGAGTTTGGTTTATTATTTTTGTCTCATCTCTATATTAGATTATCTGTCAAACCTATATGGAGATACACATGACTATCGTTACTCTATTACTTTTACTCTCTATTACATTAACAGCCCATGCGGATGAGATTCCTGAAAATGAGGTGCTCACCATTGATGAGCCAATACCAGGGTCGATGGAGATTGAGTTTACTGATGCAGATGATTTACAACCAAAATTTGGAGATTTTCTAATTTCCAATAACCTGCTCATGAGCAACCAACTCGGTGAGCGTTGGGCTGTTTTAACTATTCAAAATCGATCTTCTTCTCAAAGGCTCCTCGATAGAGAACATATAGTCGCTCTTTTCGCCAATGGTGAAAAAAGATACCCGAAATATGCCGAATATACGTTCTATGGAAAAGAACATAAGACAATGACCATAAATTTTGGTGAGAGCAAGTTCCCGATAGTTAAAGTGGAGATGAGAAATAGATAGTTGTTCAGTTGGGTGCTTTACTTGAACCGCATAAAGGCTCGAATCATTACCCATACAAATAAAATACCGCCAATGACAGCCAACAGGCCACCAATCCCCATTACGCCCATCGCAACCTTTGCCCACAGGCTATCCAGCCCCTGAGCAGCACCAGCTGTCTTACGCTGGATTCCCATGGCGCCAGAGGCGGCCAATCCAAGAATATGGAGCAACTGCCCTATGCCGTATATCCAGGGCTGCATCTCCACCAGTCGACCTTGAGGTGCGGAATATCCGAGCTTGGTTAGAACAAGATAGGCCATTCCCATCAACCCGATTGTCACTCCCACAATCGAACCATGATAGTGGGCTGGGATAATGGTATTCACTCCAGATATGAATAGCGCTATAGCACCACCAGAGAAAAATAGCAGGAGTGACATCCAAAGCGAGGCTCGCAGAGGTTTTGATACAGCGGCAACCTCTCTGCTGCGCAACAGTCCCAGGACAACTAGAACACCTGCAGGAATCACAGCCAAGCCACCGCCATATTTCATTTGTGCTGTGAATGCATCCTTTGCTGCGAGACTGACACTCTCATACAACAGATAGATGAGTGGTGTAGACAATACTGGAACGACCCCCAATATCAGAATAGCGGCATACCAGCGGGCATTACCAGGCAATGTTGCACCACTGTTAACAGCCAGTAACAACCAGGCAAGAATGACCAACTGGGTATAGGCAAACTGGAGTGTATGCCCTGCCCCCCAAAAGAGATACTCATAGTAAGCCTGACCATCCACTTCGGCAGGCATCTGTAGCCAGGCCAATAGTAGCGCTATGATAGATATTATGATGGTAAGAGAGAGGGTCCAGGTCACTAGGCTTGGAAGGTGTATATTTGCCCTCTGAATAGCAATCGATCCTACTGCAGTCAGACGGGTAAAAGCCTGTAAAGCAATACCGAAACCAAACAGGCCCAACGCGATAAAGAATTCTGAACGTTGTAAGACTGGCACGTAGTTATTCATCAATGGCGCACCGTCACCAGTAAATGCAGACAGCGCAATACCCAGAGCGCCTCCCAAGGCCGTATAGAAGGCAATACGTTGTAGAACCAGTCGCCAGGTTTCAGCAACTGAGGTCAGACACCATGCAACCCCGCTCATCGCCAAGAACCAGATCAGCACAGACTGATCCACATGCACCACCAGTGCTGTTCGAAAAAAATCGATCCAGGGAAAAAAGCGTTCACTGCCTGGCGCTCGGGAAGCAACAAGTAACAGTGCAAAAAGCCCAGCCAAAGCTAAGGCAAGTACCCCCAACTGCAGCCATCGCAATGCCAGTATGCGTTGCCGCTCATCGCTGACATTGATAACAATGGACTCACTCTCAGCATGAATCAAAACAGTATTTCCCCCGTCGAACATTGTTGACATTGAACAGTATCAGATACGGTTCCGGACGCTCGCTACGCCGAAAGCCATCACCCTGAATAGTAACAGATACTGTTTGACTCTTGATTGAAACTCATATTAGGCTGATTCCTAATGCATCGAGCTACTGGCGGAATGAGCTGACCGCTGCTGTTATTAACCCGGTATCCATCAGTTTTTCAGACAATTCAGGACGGGAGTGGCAGCATCACCCATTGCCTTGAGAGAACTATGCCTAAAGATCCCTCTTCCCTGCTTAGAATTCAATACCGTCTCGCCTTTTTGACTTGCCTGCTGGCTTTTTGTGTTGTGCTGCTAGGGGCTTTTGTCAGACTCTCAGACGCCGGACTCGGCTGTCCTGACTGGCCAGGTTGCTATGGACAGATGGTGGTACCCAGTGACGCCTCAGAAGTGGACTCAACCATAAGACCTTTAGATCAGGAAAAAGCCTGGAAAGAGATGATTCACCGCTACATGGCAGGCAGCTTAGGACTCTTTATCCTACTTCTCGCACTGCTCGCCTGGTCGAACCGGCAGATGGCAAGACAGCCAATAATACTGCCGGGCATACTGTTATTACTGGTGGTGTTCCAGGCATTGCTCGGCATGTGGACTGTCACAATGATGGTAAAGCCAGCCATAGTTACCGCCCACCTGCTTGGCGGATTTGCTACCTTGGCCCTGTTATGGTTATTGACGCTCAGGTTAAGGCCAGTGGATTATCTGCACACTGTTTCAACATCAATCCCGCTCCGACGCTGGATACACTTCTCACTCGTTATCCTGGTGATTCAAATCATGCTGGGTGGTTGGACGAGCAGCAATTACGCCGCCTTGGGCTGTATAGACTTTCCAACCTGCTACGCCAATCAATGGTGGCCTGAGATGGATTTCAAAGAGGCTTTTATCATCTGGCGGGGCCTGGGGATCAACTATGAATTTGGCGTTCTCGAATCCGAAGCAAGAACGGCAATTCATGTCACTCATCGTCTTGGCGCCCTATTAACCTTAATTATCCTGGGTACTTTAGCGCTTTGGTTATCAAGAAATAAGGCTGAACGTGGATTGCAAAGCGTTGGATATCTGCTTACATTAATCCTCACCATACAGATCGCTCTCGGGATCACAAATGTGTTAGGACACCTCCCCCTATCCGTTGCTGTTGCCCACAATGGTGGTGCCGCGATTCTGTTATTGATTTTGGTGACTCTGATCTGGATATCAAGACAACGGGAATAGAACATGCCTGAACAATCACCACCCCGTCTAGGGTTTACCGCCCTGATCGCTGTAATCGCTCTGGTCGGTGGCGTTATGGCGTGGGTATATCTAAACAGAGCGGAACCAGTCAGTTCGCCTCTCATGGTAGCGACCAAGCAGGCAACTTTACTTCCTGAATTGAAATCGCTGAACTCTTTTTCCCTGACTGATCATAACGGCAAAAAATTCGATAATCAGAGTCTGTTGGGGCACTGGACATTTATGAGCTTTGGCTACACCTATTGTCCAGATATCTGCCCAACCACCATGTCACTCTTCAGTGAGATGAATGATCTGATAAAAAGCAAGGAAGCCCCGGCCCCTCACCAAATTACATTTGTTTCCGTTGACCCTGAAAGGGATAGCCTAGAGCGACTATCGGAGTATGTAACTTACTTCAACCCTGAGTTTCTTGGCGCCACCGGACCGGAACCCTCACTACAAAAGTTAACCAAACCCCTCGGCATACTTTACGAGCGGGTGGAGACTGAAGATAGTGCAATGGGCTATGTTATGGATCACTCTGCTTCGATTATTCTGGTAGGTCCCCAGGGAAGACTTCACGCCTATTTCACACCCCCTCATGATGCCGAGATGATGGCAACTGACTTCCTCGCCATCAGTTATCATGCAAACAGAGGCGAATAAGCAATGAACGATCTGATCATGGGAAAATGCTGGCACTGTGATCAGGCGTTACAGAGTGCCGATTTTGGTCGGGAGACCAACTGCAGCAGTTGCGGAAAACCGACTCGAGTCTGCCGCAACTGCCGCTGGTATGCCCCCAGCAGGCCCAATCAATGCGAAGAACCGGCAGTAGAAAGAGTTCTGGAGAAAGAGAAGCCAAACTTCTGTGAGCTGTTCGAACCCACGCCTACCCCGCTGTCAGATGATACAGACAGGTCTGACGACACTTTGCGCCAGGCTGCTGAGGATCTATTCAAGATTTAGCTGCCAGCAACCGATCCAATTGATTAGCGAAGGCTTGTCTATCTGCGTGACTGAACGCTGGCGGCCCCCCGGTATCCACACCACTCCCGCGCATGGTATCGAGAAAATCACGCATTGTTAGACGCTGACGAATATTCTCGACCGTATAGCGTTCACCGCGAGGAGTCAGCACCAGACAATCTTTTTCAATCACTTCAGCAGCCAGTGGAATATCTGCGGTTATCACCAGGTCACCTGCATCTGCCTGTTGCACGATGTAGTCATCCGCCACATCGAACCCTGCAGAAACCTGTACCGACCGGATCATCTCTGATGGTGGCACTGGTAGTGCCTGATTGGCGACCAAAACAAGGGATACACCAGCTCTATCCGCAGCGCGAAACAGAATCTCCTTGATGGGCTTCGGACAGGCATCCGCATCAACCCATATCCTGTTTAGTGTCATATTTACTCCAAAATTGCACCAGATCACCCTAAATTAACCCACCTAGTGGGCCGCTCGATATCATTATCGGCTATTGTAATCAATAGAGAGACCATTATACTGCACCGTCCGGACATGCCTATGGCCGTTTCGCTCCCTCCCACCAGGAACCTTTAATGCCACAAGACCTTCCCGCTGCAAGCAGCTTCAAAGACTTTGATTTACCCAACCAGCTGTTGACTGCACTGGATAAGGTGGGTTATGAAACCCCCTCCCCGATTCAAGCTCAAACCATTCCATATCTGCTGCAGGGAGATGATCTGCTGGGCCATGCACCCACGGGTACAGGTAAAACCGCAGCCTTCGCGCTCCCCCTATTGGCACGTCTGGACCTCAAACAGCGAGGCGTGCAAGTCATGGTACTTACTCCCACAAGGGAGCTTGCCATCCAGGTTGCAGAGGCGTTCCAGCGCTACGCCTCAGAAATGAAAGGTTTTCACGTTTTGCCTATTTATGGCGGACAAGACTACTCTGGACAGATCCGTCAGCTGAAACGAGGCGTACATGTCGTGGTTGGCACACCTGGCCGGGTCATGGACCATATGCGTAAAGGAACGCTCAAGCTCGACTCTATTCAGACACTGGTACTCGACGAAGCAGATGAGATGTTACGCATGGGCTTCATCGATGATGTGGAGTGGATACTGGGTCAAACTCCTCCTGAACGTCAGATCGCCCTCTTCTCGGCCACCATGCCTAAAGAAGTGCGTCATATCGCCCGACAGCATTTGAACAACCCCAAAGAGATCGCAATTAAGAGCCGTACCGCTACTGCTGATACCATCAAGCAGCGCTATTGGCTGGTCAAGGGACTGCATAAACTGGATGCACTGACCCGCATACTCGAAGTTGAACCGTTTGATGCCATAATCATCTTCGTTCGAACCAAGACCGCCACTGCAGAGCTGGCTCAACGACTGGAAGCCCGCGGTTACAGTGCAGCCGCATTGAATGGTGATATGGTTCAAAAGCAGCGAGAGCAAATGGTAGAGCGATTAAAACGTGGTGCATTGGACATTCTGGTAGCCACGGATGTTGCGGCACGGGGATTGGATGTTGAACGTATCAGTCATGTCATCAACTTCGACATTCCATATGACACAGAATCCTATGTACATCGCATAGGCAGAACAGGACGTGCAGGTCGAACCGGTGATGCCATTCTTTTCGTGGCCCCGAGAGAGAGACGCATGCTTGGCGCGATAGAAAAGGCGACCCGGCAGAAGATCGACCAGTTGACCTTACCCAGTACAGAGACTGTCAACAATAAACGCATTGCCGACTTCAAACAGCGTATCAGTGACACCCTGGCCGCGGAGGAACTCGACTTCATGCAGGGAATTTTGGAGCAGTTTCAACAGGAACACGATGTTCCTGCACTGGATATTGCTGCAGCACTTGCAAAGATGTCACTTGGCGACCAGCCCCTGCTACTGAAGCCTGAAAAGGAGCGTCCTGCCAGCCGCGAGAGAAGAGAAGAACATTCACGATCAGATAAGCCCCGGGAGAGAAGCAGGCAAGCGAACCCCAGATCCCCGCGAGAGCCCCGTGCGCCCAAAGGTCTGGAGCGGTTTCGCATAGAGGTGGGGCATGACCACGATGTAAAACCGGGAAATATCGTTGGTGCAATCGCAAACGAAGCGGGTCTGGACGCTGAGCATATCGGCCATATCGACATACAAGATAGTTTCAGTCTGGTTGATCTGCCTACTGGCATGCCTGAAGAAATTTTCTCAGATCTTAAGAAGGCATGGGTCTGTGGCCAGCGTCTCAATATCTCCCGACTTGAGCAAACTGAAAAAAGGAATAAAAAGGCGACCAAAGATAAACCTAAAAAAAGGAAGCCTAAAAAGCATACTGCCAGAGCAGGCAAACCTAAAGCAAAAGAGTAAAGTCAGCTGGAGCTAGCAACCAGAGTTGGTAGCTCCAGACTTATTCACTGGATTAGTGTTAACAGACCCTAGGAGCTATAAAAAGTCGACACGTAGATTAACCCGTCGATTTTCTGCTCGACCATCAGCATTTGCATTGTCAGCGACGGGTTGAGAATCTGCATAGCTCACAGAACGCAGATGCTTTGGAGAGAACCCCTGCTCCAGTAAAAACCGGGTTACTGCATTGGCTCTGGCTGCGGCCAACTCCCAATTGGATTGAAAAGGCCCGCCCAGGATTGGCCGATCATCCGTGTGTCCCTCAACAGCGATATCTGCTTCACCAATCTCCTGCAATATCATGGCGAGTTTGCCCAGTACAGGCTGTGCCTCTGGGAGCAGTTCCGCTTTTCCGGAATGAAATAGAATAACATCAGCAATTTCCAAAGAGACACCCAACTCTCTCTGTACCACCTTCACTTCATCATCGAATCGACTCTCTACTGCGGCGGTAAGTCTTGAAACTGCTGAGTTGTCGGCCATGCTCTCTGTCTGATCCTCAGGTGGTATAACCTGAGTTTGCGGAGGTACTACTTGTGGTATGACTTGCGAAGATGGTGCAGCAATTCGATTCTCTTCCTCAATGGGTTGCAGTTGTCTTACCGCCATTTGACCAAGCAGAACAACCAGCATGGCCAGAATCACACTCAGCACATCGACATAGGTCAATAACCAGCTTGGATCATTATTATCATCCTCCCAGGTGTACCAGGAAATACTGTTCAAAGGACCATCACTGTTTTGGGAGACCATGAGACACCTCCCTATTGCGAAGCAACCAGTTTCAACTGAACCGCTGCCTGCTCGATATCCTGATTGGCACTGGCCTCATCCATCATCTCCCTGATCAGCTCAGAGTGTTGTTTGTCACACAACATCATCACGGCCTGGAGATGTGCCACACGACGACTGATCAGTTGCCGGCCACGTTGCTCAAACTTACTTGCCATCGGTTTGAACACCAGATTCGCCAACACCAGACCATAAACGGTGGTCAACATGGCAAAGCCCATCGCTGCACCTATTGATGATAGATCACCTGAACCAAGACCAAACAACATCTGCACCAATCCAAGCAAAGTACCAAGCATTCCGAATGCCGGGGCATAGCCACTCATTGCACGCAATATATCCGCAGGACGGCGCAGATGATCCCGATCTTCTGCAATCTGTCTCTGCAAAGCCAAACTGACTTGGTCCCTTGGAAATCCATCCAGAACCAGCTGAGTTCCTCTACGCAACAAAGGTGCTGAAATCTCTTGAGTTACCGCTTCAGCCGGCCGAATTTCTCCGCGGCGGAAAAAGTTTGCCGCCCGTAAAAAGCTCCTGAAGGCCTCATCTTCCTCATCATTCTGGTCGACACTGGGCTTTTTAAAATCGCTGACCAGTTGCCACATGGCGATAACAGCCTTGAGTGAGTGACTCATAACAGTGGTCAGCAACGTCCCCCCAACCACGAGAATCAGCCCGGATATAATAGCAATAATCCCTGAACCAGGAGCCATCAGCTGAATAGTCACCGATAAAACAACAGAAATTGAAAGCAGTACGATCCAGATATAAGCAGCCAATGCAGCTCTCCCGGTAATTGTTTAGGTCATCTGAAAACATCTGCCACTTATAGGCAGATATTCATGACCTAAACATTGCAAAATATAGGCCAAGCCCTCTACTGATGAGCAATCCAGAGCCACCTCAGGCCACCAGCATAGAGAGATTAGTGTGATCGAATCCAACTATCCGATGTGAATCACAACGCGACTGAGTCAACTGTTAATTCACTTTGACCCTTACTGAGGTTAGTATCCTCCAAACACTTCATGGATAGAGTGGCTGCTTTCGATCTATTTCCAGGGCTATCACCTGGGTGTCAGAATCAGAAATGGAATCTATGAACATAACTTTTTTGGGATAACCTAATGAAGATAAAAACAGTCGTAATTATCTCATCGATATTAAGCAGTAGCTTAACGACGCTCTGTTCAGCATCAGATGTCAATATGAATCCAGGTCTATGGCAATGGACTGCTGTCATGGATATGCCTGGTATGCCGATGCAACTGCCACCCGCCACCTATACAACTTGCATCTCTCAAGCAGATTTTGTTCCCAAGGACAGTGAGCTGGGACAAAAATGTGAAACCATTGACCTAAAGACTGAGGGGGACACAGTCTCCTGGAATATCACCTGCTCTCAAGATGGAATGAATACCAACAGCCAAGGGCAAATCACCTATTCTGGCGACCAGGCTGAGGGCACCATCAATATCAACTCCCAAGGCATGCAAATGAGATCAAAGACCACCGGTAAACGAGTCGGGCCTTGCAAGAAACAGGAATAACTGCCATTACTCCTCTATCGTTATTGGAGTCAACCAAGCGTACCCCAACTGCTTCATTTGACTCTCAACCCAGTGGGAACGCTCGGCAACATATGGGGTTGGTGGGTTAGCCTGGTAGCGCCATGGATTAGGCAATACCGCTGCCAGTCTTGCTGCTTGTTGTTCAGTCAGGCGATCTGCGGTGGTCTGAAACCAATATTCACTGGCCGCTCCAATACCAAACACCCCAGGCCCAAACTCCACAATATTCAGATAGACCTCTAGAATTCTCTGCTTGTCCCATAACAGTTCCAACATTAGAGCAAGAGCGACCTCCAGGGCTTTCCTTATCCAATCTCTTTGTGGCCAAAGAAACAGATTTTTAACTGTCTGCTGTGTGAGCGTGCTGGCACCACGCAGGCGCTTACCTTTGTCGGCCTCCTCCAAAGCATCGACAATCGCTTCAATATCGAGCCCATGATGATAAGGAAAGCGCTGATCTTCTGAAGCTATAACTGCAAGTTGAACAGTGGGAGCAATTTGACTCAGGTTCAACCATCGATGATGAGTTTGCGCTGGGTATGCTGAGGGAGGGTTTAAATCTCTTTGTAATTTCCACGACCAGATTGGCGGATCAAAAAAGCGCAATAAGAGAATCACGCCCACCATCAATAGCACCAATCCAAACAGGAGTTGAAACATCAAATAGATGGCGGTATTGACAATACCACGTTTCTTTTTTTTTCTGGCTACCAATGTCGTTTTCTGATTTTTAGACAAATATTCAGCGAGTCAGGCTTTTCAAAGCAGGTGCTTTCCATCAAATAGAGCAGTTGCAGCGCAATCCCCGCTCGATTTTCTCGCCCTGATAGGTGAAACGAACCGCACCGCAATGGCAGCTACCCTGGTAGTGCTCAGTCATTCTATTCTCCCTGTGAATTGATCACTAGTTTTTGAACAAGGTAAACAGAAAATGCCAGACTCTTGCATAAAAAGTTGATAAAAGCGCATCGTGCACAAACATACCCAGCAAGGCCATGATCAGCGTAAACCAGATTACAGATTCAAAAGGTAGCCAATAATCACCTTGAGAAAACAAACTGTTAATACCCAACCAAAGAATTAAGCCAGTAAGAAAACCAAGTATAGCGTTCAAAAAACCTAATGCTAAGCGATCCAGTAGTGAGGTATCTTTTTCTATTCTCATTATCCAATTCCGTGAAGCACTCTGAAAACTGTCACAGAGGTTACTTTTAGACAATTGATTCTACTACTTACTTGCAGCGTAAACCTATGAACAAGCCACAGACCGGCTCCTCACTTCCCTAAATATTCCACTTTGCATTATAAATTTCGCTTTAGTGCAATTCCACGCTTGCCACGCCTTTAATCCGCACAATACGACTGCCCTTGTTGAAACACGCCTTCGCAGGATGCCAATTTAGTGATTCATACAAATAACCCAGAATATAGAGAGGAAATTGTGCCATTAGAATCTGGAACCACATAATATCCTCTACAGAGATTTCAATATCTCATTGATAATAAGAACAATATTCTATTTCCCTACACCCCTTCCGTTAAAGAGTTTCCGTGACACTGCTATAAAGAAAATATTGGTTTTTTGTTAACAGCGGTAAAAAGAAAATGATTCCTCTACCGAGCGGACAAATTGTTGGCATTTCAAATATCAGGGCTCGTTATCATGCCTTGCGTCTCAACCGATATATAGATAATTCCACTGCACATCATGAGCTTTATGACCTGGTTGATATTGTGGCAAACCCTGTAGAGACTGAGGATCTACCCTACCACTATCATCCTAGAATTCGATTTACCGGCCACACCCTTTCTGAGTTATCCAATATAAGATCCTGGTCTGTTGACGACAGACATACCTTCAAGGAGTGGCTATCTCAAGATAATCAGGTGCAACTCATTGAACAGACCAGACATCGTATTTTCAGTGGAGAGTTACCTCTGATCGAGCAACATTTCAACCATCCTGACAACCTCTACAGTTTACTCAAAAGAAGACTAGAAGCCCTACCCATGGGGCGTGCTTCAATTGCGCAATGGCGTAACACGCTTCTGAATATGAAAAAGCAGGGCATTCGTGAAGAGGAGATCAAATGGTCTGGGTTACTTGCCTATTTATCTAAATGTGAAGAACAGCAAAGAACTTCTGCTACCAGGCAGGAACTGCTGGCGACAATCAATTTCTCAGCAATTCGTCTCTCTCTAACAAATGAATTAGCTACTGAGAAGAGTAACAGACTCGACTTTTTCGAAGTCCCTCAATCTCGCATTCATAATTCATTTCATTCTGAACAGAAGATTGCACAGGCAGATGAAATTTGTGTCATTCGTTATGTAGAGCTTATGCACTACTATAAAGTAGGTTTCATAAAAAAACTCAAGCTTAACCGAAGCGAGAGCATCAAGGATCAATGGTTTGTACTCGATACCATTGGAAATCCTGTCAACAATAGCGTATTAAATAGACCGCGTTTCCAATCAAAACTGGAAGCCTTTGAGGCCGCAAGTCGACACGCCCTTCAGCATGTCGGAGTACCCGTTGAGTACTCACCCTGTCAGCGATATGAGCACAAGACGCTCTGCGGCGGAGAGGATTATCGTGAGTGGCTGGTGACCCTACCCGACTACCCTATTTCACACTTCACCAGTCACTACAATGCACGTAATGTGCTGCTACATTTTCGAACTAAAAAACGTATCGATACCCAGGGCAGAAAACTCCTGTTCATTGAGGAGATTCAAAGCGACTGGCACCAGTCAGGTGCAATGCATGGATATCAAAACCGCTGGCCCGGTTCTATTCCACCTGCCCCATTTAGAAAAGAGTGGATTGGTCTATCACTGAAGCTACTACTGCAAGAGGCTGCCACAAGCGAAGTTGATGGTATTGCATGGACTAGTAGTGATATTCAGGAATCCCATTACTCAAAGCAGATGAAACCCATCATGCGCCTCTACGATGAGGAGATACCCCGCTACCTTGAGCGTTTGTGCAGGCCTTGGGGCGGGATTATCGAAACCTGCCAAATATCGACCAAAGAGCCCCGCTTGCATATCAGCCAAGAGATGAATAAATGGTTTGTTACAGACACTCGAGGCGAATTTTCTACCCGCCCAAGATACTCCCAACAGGAAGCGATCAGAGTTATGGCCAGACATTGCAAGCAGGTTGTACTTGACGTGCCGGTGATATTTCTGGATCAGATGATGAAGAGACAGATAAAGAATAAGGGCTTTCCCATATTTGGTGAACAGTCAGACCACTGATGAGTAAGATTGATGTTATCCTATTCAATGACACATAATCATCGAATAGTGCTAGACTTTTTCTCTTAGGCATCTGACACGATGCCTTTGATAGAGACAGCAGCGTTACGACCAATTAAGGGATTAGTGTCAACAGGCCCTAGTGTGCCGTAAGGTAAATTCGGTAATTCTCAGTGGAAAGCTGACATCATTCTAATATGTCTATAAGCAGACTGATCAGAAATATAGCGAAGCCTATCCTTAAGTTGGATTCAAAACTATGGCAATGGTTTTCTAAACCATTTCAGAACAGATGGGTCTCTGCACGAGCAGAGGATGCCACCACTGGCACAAATTCACTGCTTGCAGGGTATATTCCTGTTGCCTTGGTGACAGTAATTGGTGCCCTTATATCATACGGCCTGTTTATCCAGTCAATAAATTGGGAAAAGCAGCAGGTTGAGGTTGCTTTCAAGGAGGCCGCTCAAGACCGAATATTACTGATACAGCGGGAAATCAAGTTTTCATTAGGTATTGTTCGGGATATTGCCAGTTTTATCGAGGCATCGGAGTCCGTAGGTCGCAGAGAGTTCAGAAAGTTCGTTGGGCCAGCGCTAACGAACCATGCCGGTATCAAGGCACTGGTATGGGCGCCCAGGATAGATGCCAAATACTATAACCAATTTCTCAGCTTTGCTCAGAAAAGCTTCCCCCCCTTTCAAATCAGAGAATATGATGCTGTCGGCCTTTTAACTGCTGATCATCCACAACGGGAAGTCTATTATCCCATCCTCTATGTGCAGCCTTATCAAGAAAACAAACAGATGCTGGGGTTGAATATTGACACTGACACACAAGTACAATCCCTTTTTCAACGTTCGATCAGCGAGAAGAAGACACAGATTGATACACAAAAAATCTACAAGCCTCAAAAATCAGCAATGGGTATAACAATTGTTGTACCGGTTTTTTTAGATAGTGAATCGACACTAATAAGCAGTGAAACGAAACCCCCACGTGGCTTTGCCCTGGGAATTTTTTTTCTTGGTGACATCGTCGAAAGAGCATTGGAAAGTCTAAGGCCCGGATCAGTTGATATACACCTATACCGAGGTGATAAAGGGCCTGAGGGGACTCATCTCTATACCCATTTTTCTCGCATCAGAAACCAGGAACAGTCTGATGTGAGTGCTTATGAAAATCCGGGAATCTCCTATTCACAGAAAATAGAAGTCGAAAACATGACTTGGACCATCCTCTGTGAACCTGCATCGAACCGTTTTGAGATAGAGAACCCGATCAGTTGGATTATCTTCTTTGGTGGCTTGGCTTTTACAGCCCTTCTCACAATCTACACTGCCAACTTGGTAGGTCGTACTAAGCAGATAAGCCTCGAAGTTGAAGAGAGGACTGTTCAGTTGCGTTCACTCGTCGAAGAGCTCAACCTGGAAGTGATGGAAAGAAAATATGCCGAGACTGAGTTACAAACCCTGAATGAGACCCTTGAATATCATATAGCCTCCCGCACTGCTGAAGCTGAACGCAGAGCCGAGTATCTGGAACAATTCGCCTATGTAACTTCTCATGATCTAAAGGCGCCTTTGAGAGCTGTGAGTAATCTTGCTGAATGGATCGAAGAGGATCTCGAGGACAAACTGGATTCTTCATCAAGAGAGCAACTGGCTCTCCTTCGTGACCGAGTCAGAAGAATGCATGATCTCATAGAGGGCTTATTGGAATACTCAAGAGTAGGTAAAACATCAGATAATGTGACCCCGATTGACACCCGTGAGCTGATCATGGAGATAACAGACTCACTCTCACCCCAAAAAGGATTCACAATTAAAATCAAAGGCGATATGCCGGTTCTTGTTGCAGACCGTCTGCAGCTCGGGCAAGTCTTCTCCAATTTGATCAGTAACAGCCTGAAGTACCATGGAGGTAAAAAGGGTAAGATTCACATCAGCAGCGAAAAGGTTGGTGATTTCTATGAATTTACTGTGCGAGACAACGGTCAAGGCATAGCCTCAGAGTATCACGATAAAATTTTCAAAATGTTTCAGACATTGGAGTCTAGAGATTTTGGTAACAGCACCGGAATCGGCTTAGCACTGGTGAAAAAAATAGTTGTTGAGCATGGAGGTTCCATACGCGTAGAGTCCGCCATTAATGAAGGGGCCAGTTTCACATTTACCTGGCCTTTCAAGGGAACAGAAATCAAACCAAATATCCGTCATAAATCAGGTGATGCCTTATCTACTAACCAGGAAAACAAATAGCATACTTTCAGGGCGTCGAGCATATTCTTGATCAAGCGTAACTATTGAGAGTGATTACGCTATTCTCAAGAGTCGCAACACTGGCAAGGGCATGCTTGAAGCTTCTAACAATTTGATTATTATAGAGTCAGGCTCACTGCGGCTGAAGGTAAACTATTTGGTCACCGGGTTAATACTACTTAGAGTAGCAAGCTATGTTGAACAACAACGATTCAATTTTATTAGTTGAAGATGACCGGGTTGATATCATGACGGTACAACGCGTCCTACAGAAAAACAGAGTCTCAAACCCTTTGCATATCGCTCGTACCGGTCGAGAAGCACTGGATATGCTCCGCGGTGAAGCTGGCCAAAAAAAAATCGCACCCGCACTGATTCTCCTCGACCTAAATCTGCCAAAAATGAGCGGCATCGAATTTTTACATAAGCTACGTAACGACTCAGGTCTTAAGACACAACGGATAATCGTCCTGACCTCTTCCAACGAGCCTAAAGATAGGGACGCGGCATTTGAATATGATGTAGATGACTATATCGTAAAGCCCCACTCTTTCAGTGAATTTGCCCGAGCAATTGCCACTGTGCTCTCACTTTGGGATTAGTTTCCGCAATTTATAGGATAATTGGCGAGATAAAAGTGCGCAGGAGGCTACCAGATAACGATCTATTGAGATGAAGAGAGATTGTTGCTTTTTCCCCGCGCAGGAACGCGGGAGCAATAAGATGGTGGGTTGTGCAGGGATCGAACCTGCGACCACCTGATTAAAAGTCAGATGCTCTACCGACTGAGCTAACAACCCGAAATTTCGAACGCGCAATACTACCCTAGAATTCCCTTCGAGTGAAGCCCAATTGCATAACAAAATCGACTTTATTCATAAACCTCCTATTCCATCAAATCGACCAGCACTCCTCTAGCCCTCATTTCCTCGGCTCTGGTCTGCACATAGCGTTGAAAATTGGGTTGCTCTAAATAGCTACCACTCAGCACATAGGTCATCGCTGCATGGGTGTGGAAGGTCCTTAAATAGGCTTCGGAGCGAAACACCTCCTGCCCCTGTTGATCGAAGAACAGTAGACTGGGCGCATATTGAATACCCAGGCTTGCTGCCCAATCTGTTGACTTAAGCTCCTCTCCAGCTGGCGTAACCACCGGTTCCGAGGACCAGATGTCCACCACTGCGACATCAAAGCCTTGCATGGTTCTGCTCAATTCCGGTTTGCTGAGAACCTCCTGATGGAGCTCATCACAGGGGGGGCATTGCTTCATCTCCATCAGTACCAGTAAGGGCTTCTCATTTGCTCTGGCGCTCTGACGCAGATCAAGTGGCATCTTCAGATAATCGGGTTCTCGATGCAGCTTGCCACTGGCTACAGTTGGCTGATGAGCCTTTGCATAGTCTCTGTATGATTGCTTTCGCTCCTCCCTGCCGGAGACGTAGTCGAGGGCTGTCATGAATTTGTGGGGAGGATAGTAACCGTTTAGCCGCAATATACTTCTACCCTGCTCATCGAGAAAAATCAGTGTTGGGGTGTATCTCACCTTCAGTTTTTCAGCCAAGGCTTTTTCTGTGGTCTCATTTCCATTGATGCCAGTGACATCACGGTCACCCCACATGTTGATGGCAACCAGTTGAAAGCCCTCCCTGGTCTTATCTACAATCTCTTTAATAGAGAAGTTCTCATTCAGCAGTTTGGCACAATATGGGCAGCCATCCTGGTGGAAATAGAGGATTACCCTTTTACCCACCTCAGCCGCCTCTTCGATATCTTCACCAAGATCGAGAAAAGAGTTTTTGAACCATGCTGGCTTTTCATGGAAACCGGGGTTGACCAACCCCTTATCCAGTCCAGATGATTCATCGGCCCCATGCGAGGGCAATACCATCAATAACAGGGATATCAGTAGTACTGTTCTTGGCATGTTTGACACTCAGAGAAATATTGAAGATTGGGGGAGGCAAGCTCTACTCTTGGCTCCTTACCGTTGAGACAACCCAAAACCCATTAATCAGGTTTGAATACTGGGATATTAAAATAGTAGCAAACTTCAAAACCATCTCTATCACTCGCTGCACTATCTCCTGGTTTGAGGAGGAATTTTATTCATATTCAGTAACTTAAGCAGTGACATTTTTTTGTCTCTTTGTCTGACCTGGAAAAAATCACCCGGTCAAAATAGCGACACCATTTTGACACCATCGCGACCCAGGCATCCTATCTTTTTGTTTTTACTTACTTTTTATATATTGGCACATAAATCGCATTAGTATCCGTGAGTTTCAGAAGTTTAAGTGAGCAATAAAAATGACTGGTATCTACAGCATACATCAAGACAGCTTAACTCCGGTAAATGGTCCGATCCTGGGTCGCTTGGCCGATGTCGTCAATGATGACGGCACACTTGGTCTGATCATGGAGCTCAGCGGTAAACTGCAGACCACCCTCGAGGTGGACACCCTTATTGAGTTGTTCGCACAAGTTCTGAGTGACCAGTCACTCTACGACAGTCTGCACTACTGCAGCCCTAAAGGTGAATTCGAACTTCAAACAGGCATAACTGAACAGCGCAATAAACTCAGTTATAACCTTAAGGTGCTGGATACCGATCTTGGTGTGGTCAATGTCAGTCGCAAAAAGAGATATGAGAAGGGCGAAATCAGCCAGGTCGAGAACCTACTTGCCGCTCTACTCTATCCATTGCGAAATGCTCTGCTTTATCAAGCAGCTATTGAAAGCGCCTTTCTAGACTCCCTCACCGGGGTCAAGAATCGAACCGCTTTTGATTCAAATTTCAGCCGTGAAATCGAACTCAACCGACGTAAAGATTCAGGTCTGTCAGTGATCGTTATGGATATCGACTTTTTCAAACGTATCAATGACCAATATGGTCATGCAGTTGGCGACCTGGTTCTGAAACAGGTAGCAAAAACTGTCGAAGAGAGCATTAGAAGCAGTGACGCTCTCTATCGCTATGGTGGTGAAGAATTTGTGGTTGTACTCAATGGAACTGACCAGCTTGGCGCCAATCTTCTTGCGGAAAGGATCAGGGAAAACATTGAGAACTTAAGAATCGAATCTCTGAAAAAGCTACAAGTCACCCTAAGTTTGGGCGTCACCATGATGAGTAGTGGTGATACCACTGAGTCCCTGTTCAAACGTGCAGATAGTGCGCTCTACCAAGCCAAAAATCAGGGCCGTAACCAAGTGATTATGACAAACTGAACACTAATGACTCAGCCACTATTTGCGCCATAGTCACAGATTGATCTAAGTTGTACTAGTCACGACCTAATCTGACAGTTACCCAATTTTTTACAGGTGTCTGTCAGGTTAGATTTGAGCTAAATTCTTTTCCGCCCAAATCGATTTGCCATCAAGTAATGTTTCCATTGGTGTACGTCCATTGCACACTTTTCCCTGATGGGTTCTTTCATTGTTATAGTATTCGATCCATACGTCCAGGTCTTTTTGTAATTCTTCCAGTGAAGCGTAAAGTTTTTTGCGGAATGTAACCTGGTAAAACTCATTTAGAATCGTCTTGTGAAAGCGCTCGCAGATACCATTAGTCTGTGGCGACATGGCTTTCGTCTTGGTGTGATCGATGTCATTGATCGCCAGGTACAGCTGATAGTCATGGCTATCAACACGCCCGCAATACTCCGTCCCCCTGTCGGTCAAAATACGCAGCATTGGCAGCTCCTGCTGCTCGAAGAAAGGTAGAACCCTGTCGTTGAGCACATCAGCTGAGGTAATGGGTGTTTTCGTCGTATAAAGTTTTGCAAAGGCCACCTTGCTGTAGGTATCAACGAAGGTCTGCTGATAAATCCGGCCCACACCTTTGAGATTACCCACGTAGAAGGTATCCTGCGATCCCAGGTAACCAGGATGATGCGTTTCTATCTCACCTGAGGCTTCGTCATCCTGTTTTTTCTTCTCCAATGCGGCAACTTGTGCATCACTCAGGATGATTCCGTCTCTGGCGACCTTATCTTCAAGCGCTTTCAGGCGTTTCTTGAAATTTTCAAGATTATTTCTCAGCCAGACACAACGCACACCGCTACCAGAAATGAAAACCCCTTTTTTTCGTAGTTCATTACTCGTGCGCTGCTGTCCCCATGCGGGATATTCTATGGCTGACTCGATAACTGCTTGTTCTATATCAGGATCTATGCGGTTTTTTACATTCGGCGATCTGCGACTTTTATCGATCAGAGAGTCGAGCCCTCCGCTCTGAACCAGTTCTTGATATCGATAAAAGGTATCTCGCGAGACACCCATGACCTTACAGGCCTTAGAGACATTGCCCAGCTCTTCGGCCAGATTGAGTAAGCCTGCTTTGTGTTTGATGATTGAGTTGCTAGTATGATGCATGAGAGAGTTACCTCTTGTTTGTTTTGACTAAAGTTTCGACACCTTTATCAAAACGGGTAACTCTCTTCTTTTCAAGTAGAAGTGTCAGATCTGGTCGTGACTAATTCATCTAAGTGTACATACATTACACTTGGGACTAGTCTGACAAATCGATTTTGCGTGAATCACAATCAACGCATGGAACTCGTTAAAAAACCCTTCATCACAATTGAGCTCGCAGGTTGATTTTAGGTTTTGAATGGCCTTTTCGACATTATTCCATGCCGTATTCTGGGTAAGAACCGCTCCAACCATCACTTCAAAATCACTATCTGCAGGCCACCAGTGTTGAGGCCCATATTCAGCCAACAGCTGTTGAAACAAAGCCTCCAAAGAGGCTTTGAGTGAGTTCACTTCGAACGACCACCGCGGGGTTTGGAACGCTTACCCTTCCAGGGACTTGAATCAGACTTACCTGCTGGGCCAGAGTGGCTCTTTTTCTCTCTTGAAAGTTTTTCTCGTGGTGTCTTCTGCCGTGCTGTTTTCGGACGGGATGAGCGATGCTTAGCAGGTGCGCCTTTGTCCGCAACTTTTCTCCGGCTCGGTGTCAGCCCCGAAATAAGGACTAACTCTTTGATCTCAGAAGGATTCAGATTGCGCCAGCGCCCAATGCTCAAAGCGCTCTCAAGTATTACGCTGCCATAGCGAACCCGCTTCAGACGGTTTACACGACAGCCAACCGCTTCCCACATTCGCCTCACCTCTCGCTGCCGTCCCTCCATGATGACAACGTGAAACCAGCGATTGATCCCCTCCCCACCGGATTCAACGATCTCTTCAAACCGGGCAGGACCATCATCCAGCTCGACACCGTGGGTCAATTGATAGAGTTGCTCTTCTGTGACTTCCCCCATCACCCTGACGGCATACTCCCGCTCAACCTGCCGGCTCGGATGCATCAACTGATTGGCAAGTTCCCCGTCGGTGGTCAGCAGTAGCAATCCTGAGGTATTGATGTCCAACCGGCCAACTGGAATCCAGCGACCATGCTCCAGTCTCGGCAGTCGCTCGAAGACTGTGCGGCGTCCCTCAGGATCATTCCGGGTTACCAGCTCCCCTTCAGGTTTGTTATAGACCAACACCTCTCTTTGGGGGGTCTCAAGTCTGCGTTTGGCGACCGGTTTGCCATCAACCCGGATGCTATCTTCAGGTAGTACCCTCACGCCAAGTGTGGCGATCTCACCATTAACCTCAACACGCCCCTCAACGATCCACCCCTCAATCTGCCGACGGGAACCCATACCTGCATTAGCCAATACTTTTTGCAGTCGAACACCTACAGGCTCTCTACCTTTATTCATCAATTTCAGACTTCAATGTGGATACCCCGGTATCGGATGCTTCCACCATTTCGGCTTCTGTCTCCGGTATCTCTTCGGAAATCATTTCCTCAGACATCGTGGTAGATTGTTGCAGTTCCTCCTCTTGAGGAATGGTCTCTTCATCCAATAGAGGGGAAACCTCTGGGTCTTCGTCTTCTAAGGCATTATCAGTACTCTCTATCAGCTCACTCTCGATATCGGCTTCAGCCACTCGTTCCGTCTCTTGATCCTGCGGAGAATCCTCGGAGTGACCATCTTCCACAGAATGAACGCTCTGTTCTGACTCTTCAGAATCGTCATCCATCTCACTGTTATCTGCGGTCTGCTCGGATTGAGCTGACTGCTCTTCATCCAACTTATCCGGATCCTGCAACTCCAGTTCCCGGTTGATTGAGTCGAGATCACGAATTTCAGCCAGAGTCGGCAACTCATTGAGACTTTTTAAATTGAAATAGTCGAGAAACTCTTTGGTGCTGGCGTAGAGCGCCGGTTTTCCCGGCACATCCCGGTGACCAACCACACGTACCCACTCTCTTTCTGTGAGTGTCTTAATGATATTGGTACTGACAGAAACCCCTCTGATATCCTCAATCTCACCCCGTGTTATTGGTTGGCGATAGGCAATCAATGCCAGGGTTTCCAACAGGGCTCGGGAATATTTAGGTGGCCTTTCAACCCAAAGTTTGGATACCCAGGGAGAAAATTCAGAACGAACCTGTATTCGGAAGCCGCTTCCCACCTCCGTAACTTCGATACCCCGACCTTGGTACTCCTCCTCCAACTCAGCCATGATCTCGCGCAGCTGCTTCTTTTCCGGTTGCTCATGCTCAGGAAACAGGGAGATAATCTCATCCAGGCTCAAGGGTTTGCCGGCGGCCAGAAGCGCTGCCTCAACAATCTGTTTCAATTTGTTGTTATCGGTCATTTCAAGAAACCTTCGCTTTGGGGCCTGTTAACACTAATTCAATCGACGCTGCTGGGGCTATTTTTTAGTCCAGCAAGGCAGAATGAGCGCAGTGTAGTCATTCTACATGAGCGAATGATAACGCCGCTGGGCGGAAAAAAAGCCCCAGCCCTTCGGGTTACGCCTGAAAAAGCGCCACTCGTTGTTGTTCGTCGCTTATTTGGAATAACCAAACTGTGCTCCTCACGCCTAGATTGGCGCTTTTTCAGACGCAACAGCGTCGATTGAATTAGTGTTAACAGGCCCTAACATGAATGGCGGCAAAGGCCTCTGCCTGCACCAATTCGATGAGCGATGCTTTAATCAATTCCAAAACTGCCAGGAAGGTAACCACTACTCCCAACCGGCCCTCCACAATATCAAACAATTCGGTGAAGCTGACAAACTGCTCGCCATCGATCCGCTCTAACACATGAGACATCTTCTCGCGAACAGAAAGCGGCTCCTTCTCAACCCGGTGACTGGTGAACATATCAGCGCGATGCAGAACATCCGACAGTGCAGACATTATCTCACGCAAGGAGACATCAGGCTCCTGGGCCTCAACATGACGATCAACCAATTCAGCATGAGCCTGAAAGGTGTCCCTGGTCATGTGTTCCAATCCATCCAGATCCTCTGCAGCCTGCTTATAGCGCTCATACTCCTGTAGTCGCCGGATCAGTTCTGCTCTGGGATCTTCAACATCCTCCTCTTCACTCACCGGTCGCGGCAACAACATGCGGGATTTGATCTCAGCCAACATAGCAGCCATCACCAGATACTCCGCAGCCAACTCAAGCCGTAGCTCATTCATCATTTCGATGTAACTGACGTATTGTTGGGTGATTTCCAGAATCGGTATATCGAGAATATCGAGATTCTGACGTCTGATCAGATAGAGCAACAGATCCAGAGGCCCCTCAAAAGCATCGAGAAAAACCTCAAGTGCATCCGGGGGGATATAGAGATCAGTTGGCGGTGTCGCCAAAGGCTCACCCATCACCACAGCAAAAGGCATCTCCTCCTGCTCAGGGTGGTGATGAGGATGGTTTTCAGTAGGTTCCATGGCGGGGCATTATATGTTTTTGATTCCTCTAAGTCCGAGCCTGCTATCTCAGACTCTGCAATGACATGACCTGTCGAACTTCCCGCATCGTCTCCTGGGCCACTGACCTGGCCTTTTCGGAGCCTTGTTCAATAATACCCTTCACCAGCTCAGGTTGGGCCTCAAATTCTGCCGCCCGTGCCTGAATTGGTTTAAGTTCATCCAAAACCGATTCGATAACAGGTGCCTTACACTCAAGACAACCAATGCCTGCAGTCGTACAACCCTGCTGAACCCACTGACGGGTCCCCTCATCAGAATAGACCAGATGAAACTGCCACACCGGGCACTTTTCCGGATCTCCAGGATCTGTGCGGCGTACCCGTTGGGTATCTGTAGGCATACGTTTCAGTCTATTTTCAACTTCAGCTGGATCATCACGCAGCGCCAGGGTGTTGGCATAGGATTTCGACATCTTCTGTCCATCCAGCCCGGGCATCTTTGAGGCCTTGGTCAAAAGAGGCTGAGGTTCAGCCAGAATCACCCGTCCGCTCCCCTCAAGATAGCCCATCAGGCGTTCTCGTTCTTCTGCATTGATGTTCTGCTGAGCAGCCAGCAGTTCCTGCCCTTTCAGCAGTGCCTCACCGTCCCCCTGCTCTTGATAGGCTCTCTTTAACTGGTCGAACTGTTTTGCCGCCTTCTTGCCCATCTTCTTGCGCGCAGCTTCAGCCTGGGCTTCGAAATCAGGGCCACGACCATAGATATGGTTGAAGCGTCGAGCAACTTCTCGCGTAAGCTCAACATGGGCCACCTGATCCTCTCCGACCGGCACCTGAGAAGCACGATAGATAAGGATGTCCGCAGATTGCAGCAAGGGGTAGCCGAGAAAGCCGTAGGTGGCCAGATCCTTCTCTTTCAACTTCTCCTGCTGATCTTTGTAGCTGGGTACCCGCTCAAGCCAGCCCAGGGGGGTGATCATTGAGAGTAACAGGTGCAATTCCGCATGCTCTGGCACCATGGACTGAATAAAAAGGGTTGCAGACTCACTGTCTACCCCGGCTGCCAGCCAGTCGATCACCATATCCCAAATACTGCCCGGAATTACACTCGGGTCATCATAGTGGGTTGTCAATGCATGCCAGTCAGCGACGAAAAAGTAGCACTCATATTGATCTTGCAATGCCAGCCAGTTCTTAAGAACCCCATGATAATGTCCAAGATGCAGTCGCCCGGTTGGACGCATACCAGATAGCACTCGGTTTGCACTTAGTGGCTGATTCAAAACTAGCTCCTTACGGGACTGAGAATGACAGGAATAAGCTGATTAACAATGTCACTTGCAGGCAGAATCTTGATCGTCAAACCGACCAATGGCCAGAGTACAAACCCAAGAATGCCGGTGACAAGTAATACCAATACGATGACAAGCCCATAAGACTCGAGACGAGAAAAGATCTGGGCCTGTTTTGCCGGTAGTAGAGAGAATAGTACCCGTCCTCCATCCAGAGGGGGAATTGGCATCAGATTCAGCACCATCAATACGGCATTGATCAAAACCCCAGCCACTGCCATCAATACCAGAGGCACGCCCAACCACTCGAAATGCTGTAGAGACAGGGCACCGGCGTAGACCAATATTGCCCAGATCACTGCCATCAACAGATTCGCAGCTGGTCCTGCCAGAGCCACCAGCCCCATATCCCGCTTTGGATTATTGAGATTATTCCAGTTGACAGGAACCGGCTTGGCCCAGCCGAACATAAAACCGGTAAGCAGATAGGCGCCAAGGGGAACTATAATAGTGCCGACAAGATCGATGTGTTTTATTGGATTGAGGGTCACCCTTCCCAACATCTCAGCGGTTTTATCCCCCAGACGTTTGGCCATCCACCCATGAGCTGCTTCATGCACAGTGATTGCGAATATCATCGGCAATACAAATATTGCCAGCTTTTGAATGAGACTGAGACCTTCCATCGGAAAATTATACCTCGAACAGAGAAGTGTCGCCTTTTCCTGCACGGACGACCTCAGGCTGATGGTCTGACATAACCACCACCGTGGTAGGCTCTAAACCACAATAACCCCCATCAATGATCAGATCCACGTGATGATCCAATAGGCCCCGCATCTCATAAGGGTCGGTGAGGGGCATCTCATCTCCCGGCATGATCAGGGTAGTACTCATGATCGGTTCCCCTAGCTCCTGCAGCAATGCACTGACAATCTCATTGTCAGGAACACGTATACCGATCGTCTTACGTTTGGGATGCATTAGACGTCTGGGTACCTGTTTGGTTGCCTTATGGATGAAGGTATAAGGGCCTGGGGTAAGGTTCTTCAGCAGTCGGTAATCCTGGTTATCGATCTTGGCATAGTTGGAAATTTCGGTCAGATCCCGGCATACCAAGGTAAAGTTGTGTGAATCGTCGACTTTACGAATACGCCGAATACGCTCCATGGCGCTTTTATCACCGATATGGCAACCGAGGGCATAACTCGAATCTGTCGGATAGACCACCAGGCCGCCATCACGAATGATAGTCACCGATTGTTTAATCAAACGGGACTGGGGATTATCCGGATGTATCTGAAAAAACTGCGCCATACTAAGATCCAGCCTAAGCCAACTCGCATTGACGATCAGTCTGTTGAGGCAGATTCCAGTGACTCCAGATGGGCTGACAACTATCGGGCAGCTTTGGCAAACGACCCAGCTCCAGCCAGGGTGTCTCCGGAGAGTGGAAATCTGATCCGGCAGAAGCCTTCAAACCAAAATCTTTGGCGTGTTTAGCCATGGTGAAGTAATCATCCCGGCTATGGCTGCCAGACACGACTTCCAGAGCGTCTCCTTTTAACTCCACGAAGTCCTTGAATAATCTGCGTAATTTAGAGCGGGTCATGCTGTAGCGTGCTGGATGAGCGATCACCGTCTCGCCACCTGCCGAGTGTATCCAATTGACAGCCTCTTCCAAAGAGGCCCAATCCCCGCTCACATGACCAGGTTTCCCATTCACCAGATAGCGTTTAAAAACCTTTCGCTCGTCATCCACCACACCACTTTTCACCAGAAAACGTGCAAAATGTGTACGGCCAATTAAATTACCTTCAGCAAATGCAGAGGCACCTTCATAAGCCCCATGGATACCCACCTTTTCAAGCTTCTCTGCAATCTCTCGGGCCCGCCACTCCCGAAATGCTCTCAAGCGGCCAAGCCCTTCACTCAGCAGAGGACTCTCTGGATCTACATTCAGCCCTACCACATGTACAGTTTGTTGATTCCAGGTGACTGAGACTTCCACGCCTGGAATCAGTATCAAGCCACAGGTCTGAGCAGTCCGGTGGGCCTCATCTATGCCTGCAGTGGTGTCATGATCGGTCAATGCCAATACTTTGACCCCAGCCTCCGCTGCACGCAGCACCAGCTCTCGGGGCGGAAGTGTCCCGTCCGAAGCTGTGGAGTGGCTATGTAGGTCGTATAAGCAGAACATGGGGGCGGATTGTACCCATTGTCCTGCCTCACGGATAGAGAAATCATTAATCTGTAACCTTCTCTTATTTCCTGATGCTATGGGTAAGAAAAAATTCAAATTGCAGATATTGATCACAACAACTGACAGACGCTCTTAGAACAGCCTGATACAATTGGTGCCATGCTATTTCACAACCTTACTCTTGATACAATCAACAGCCGTTTCGAAGAGATTGCAGCCACTGTTATCAACAGTGGCCGAACCAGTATCCCTGTCGATCCGGAACGTTCTCCTGCAGCACTTCGGGATGCCATGCATCGCCTGGTTGAAATCCTGCAACTTGTCGATAAACAATCGAAAAGTGGTGATAACGACCCCCTCTCAAGTGATGAATTGAATGAACTAGGGGATTATGGCATCAATCTGCTGATGGACTTTTCTGCCCTGGCAACTGATCTCAAACTAACCGAAGTGAGTCATGAATTTGAGGATCTCTCCCTACCCCTGGCACTTTGGCTGGGACGCCATCTGGGACAAATCAGGACAATCGAACCAATAGTCAATGCATTGGCACGGCTTGCCAACACCTATAGCGAAACAGCCGAACTTGAGCAGCTCTATGAGGTGGCGCAAGAACTTCTGCAGGCCATAGCCCCAGAACTTAAAACCGGCAAAAGCGGAAGTACCTCATCAGAACCATGGCGTATTTTATTGATTAACCAGGCAATTATTGCTACCCGTAGCCACCAACCAGGACTAATTGATAGCGCCTATGAAACACTCACCAGATACATACCTGATGAGGCACCCAATTTTTTTAAGGAAGGAATGACCCAGATGGATGCCCTTAATTACCCGCAACAGGTACGAGAAGTCGTTGAAAAGTATTACAATCTCTGGCGCTTACCCAGAACATTGCATTAATAATCAATTTGAGATCGCATCAAAGCTGCTCACACATCAGGTTTAACCACAGATTCCAATATGAAATTTCTCGTAGACTTCTTTCCCGTCATCCTGTTTTTTATTGCCTATAAGCTGTATGGCATCTATATCGCCACAGGGGTCGCTATCGCCTCGTCGGTAATCCAGGTCGGCTATGGTTGGTTTCGTAAGGGCCATGTTGAGAAAATGCATCTGATCACCCTCGCTATATTGGTGGTGTTCGGAGGATTAACCATTCTATTGCAGGATCGCACCTTTATCATGTGGAAGCCGTCAGTGATCAACTGGCTATTTGGACTTGTCTTCCTGGGTAGTCTGTTTATTGGTAAAAAACCTATAGTTCAGCGCATGATGGAGAGTGCTATCGATGTACCCACACCCATCTGGAAACGGCTCAATCTATTCTGGGGACTCTTTTTCATCATCTTGGGATTCCTGAATCTCTACGTGGCAAGTGACTTCTTCGCCGCCGAGCAGTTGCTCATCGATACCACCGGCTTGCAACAAATCGACTTCGATAATTGTCACACTCAGTTTCAGGGGAATGAACTGGAGATGTGTCATACTGCCCACGCCCTGGAAGAGAGCTGGGTCAATTTCAAACTGTTTGGCATGATGGGGCTGACGCTGGGCTTTGTTATTCTGCAGGCCTTCTATCTTGCCCGCCATCTGCGCGAACCTGAACTAAAAGCTGAGGAGAAGTGAGTGCTGTACGCCATCATCGCTGAAGATCGTGAAGACAGTCTTGAGCAGCGCCTGAAAATACGTCCGGATCATGTGCAGCGGCTACAGCTGCTACAAAGCGAGGGGAGACTTCTTCTGGCCGGCCCCCACCCGGCGATTGATGCAGAAGATCCCGGTCCTGCAGGTTTTTCAGGCAGCCTGATCGTGGCGGAGTTTGACACCCTCGAAAGCGCTAAAATGTGGGCCGATGAGGATCCTTATATAAAAGCGGGTGTCTATGCACGGGTCATAGTTAAACCCTTCAAAAAAGTACTGCCGTAAACGTTACGGAATAAATAGTTAATAATCACCACAAGGTAAGATCAAAGATGAAAAAACAGATAATTCTGGCTGCACTCTGCAGCGCTGGACTGGTTGTAGGTTGTAACCAACCTTCTGAGACTGAGCCGACTGCCGTCGCTGCAGCGGAATCACAACGTTCTGCCACGCTGCCAGCGAAAACAGAAGCCGGTTCTGCCGATATGGATCTAAACACCCTGCTGACGGTGAACGGTAAGCCTGTGACCAGAGCCATGTACAGCCTCTACTTCCAGGACAGGATGCGTGGTGTTCCCGATGCGAAGACCTCACCTGAGATGCAAATGGGCGTACTCAATGAGTTAGCCAATATCCTGATCGTGTCACAAGAGGCTGAAAAGTCCGGTTTGCTGGAGCGTGAAGATGTCGCTGCTTCTCTCGAACTTCTGAAAGCAAAACTGCTGACACAGGTTGCCATACAGGAGCATGCCAATAATGAAAAACCATCCGATGAAGAGATTCAGAAAGTCTATGATGCTGACTTTGCGAACCAATCCAATACTGAATACAAAGCCAGACACATCCTGGTAAAAGAGGAAGATGAGGCAAAATCACTGATTAAGAAGTTGGATGAAGGTGGTGATTTCGCCGAGTTGGCCAAAGAGCACTCCACAGGCCCTACCGGTAAAAACGGTGGCGATCTGGGATGGTTTGATGCGGGACAGATGGTTAAGCCATTTGGCGATGCGCTGGCCTCCATGGAGAAGGGTAAATATTCAGCAGCCCCGGTTAAGACTGATTTTGGCTGGCATGTAATTCTGTTGGAGGATAGCCGTCAGAGTGAAGCACCTACCCTGGAGAGTGTACGCGGTAAGATTACGACTGCACTACAGCAAAAATCCCTCACCGACTATATGCAGGGACTGCGTGATTCCAGTGAATTGGTATTCAATGAGAAAAATGCGCAGCCTGCCCCTGAAGCCAGCGAGGGCGAGCCTGAAACACCTGCTCAGCAGTCAGCCGAGTCAGCGGCAGATGCGCCAGCTGCTGAGCCTGCTAGTGCTGATACTGAAGAGAAAAAGGAAGGCGGTGAGTAATTTTGATGTCAGGTCTCACCCTGTTCTATGAGGGTTTGTATAAGCAAGCCACGAAAATCCTCAGATAGGTTTTGAGTGCTTTACAGTAGCCTGGATGAAGCGAAGCGGAATCCGGGGAATGATGCAGGTTATCCCGGATTTCGCTGCACTTCTTCCGGGCTATAACGGGCTTTGCTGCAGTCCAGCATGGTGGGTTGGATGGCTCTTTGATGGGTTTTGGTGGGGCATGGCCCCACCCTACCAGAGGACCAGGTCTCATCCTGTTCTATAAGGGTTTGTATAAGCAAGTCGCGAAAATTCGCAGATAGGTTTTGAGCGCATTACTGTAGCCTGGATGAAGCGAAGCGGAATCCGGGGAATGATGTAGGTTATCCCGGATTCCGCTGTGCTTCTTCCAGGCTATAACTGGCTTTGCTGCAGTCCGGCATGGTGGATTGGATGGCTCTTTATCGGTTTTGGTGGGGCATGGCCCCACCCTACCAGAGGGTTAGGCTTGCTTAGGGCAAAGCTGAATTCATTTGCGATTGAATCTGCCCTACTCCTCGGGTTCTTTTTTTGTTTTACCAATCTTTGATATGGGAACGACCTTTGTTTGCGGTGGCTCATCCACAAAGTAGGGACGCTCCTGAGCGGTTCTTCCCCCCTCATCTGCCAACTCTTTTTCCCGTGCTGTAATCAAACCAAGACAGTGGCGAATATCCTGGATGGTATTATCAGACAGTGGGTGCCTCAGACTCTTGGACTCTGGGGTGACTTCGCGAACGATGGTGGTGAGCAGCTTACGCATCACCATCATAATCTCCCGCTCATTACTCGATACTTCATTCATTGGCTTTTTCCATTAAGACAGATCAATAACACAAAGCTAACATGAGTCAGATGCTAATAAAACGCTCACTGGGAGACGTTATTCAGCAAAACTTTCAGCGCCTCTTCATCGAGGATCTCTACACCCAGTTTTTCTGCTTTCGCCAACTTTGAACCCGCTGCCTCCCCTGCCACTAGGAAATCAGTCTTACTGGAGACACTACCGGTAACCTTCGCACCCTGGGCAATTAATATCTCTTTTATCTCATCACGAGGTTGACTCAATGCGCCTGTAAGAACAAAAATCTTGCCTGCCAGATGGGTCTGTTCAGCTTCAACTCTTACGATCTCTGGCCACTCAATACCCGCTTCCAGCAGCTCATCTATTACTTCACGATTGTGTGGTTGGCGGAAGAAGGAGACGATATGTGCTGCCACGACAGGCCCAACATCCTGTGTCTCTTGTAGTGATGCTTCATCGGCTTGTTCAATTGCAGTCAGGGTTAAAAAGTGTTGAGCCAACGCCTGGGCGGTCGCCTCACCTACTTCACGTATCCCCAATCCATAGAGAAAACGATTCAGGGTAGTCTGCTTACTCTTTAGCAGCGCATCGAGCAGGTTCTGTGCAGACTTCTCTGCCATTCGCTCAAGACCACTAAGCTGTTCCAGAGTGAGGGTATAAAGATCGGCAGGGGTATTCACCAACTTCTGTTCAACCAACTGCTCGACCAGTTTGTCCCCCAATCCTTCGATATCCATCGCCTTGCGTGAAGCAAAATGTTTGATCGCCTCTTTCCTCTGTGCCGGGCAATAGAGCCCACCGGAACAGCGTGCAACCGCCTCCCCTTCTGCAATAACTATCTCAGAGTCACAAACTGGACAATGGTCTGGCAGCACCACAGGGAGACTTGAATCCGGTCGTTTGTTCAGTATCACACTGACCACTTCAGGGATTACATCGCCAGCACGACGAACCACTACAGTATCGCCAGCCCGAACATCCTTGCGCTTCACCTCATCCATATTATGCAGTGTGGCATTGCTCACAGTAACGCCACCAACAAACACGGGGTGCAGTCTCGCTACAGGCGTGACCGCTCCGGTTCTGCCCACCTGAAATTCGATTGTTTCGACTTTGGTCAACTCTTCCTGAGCCGGAAACTTGTAGGCCACAGCCCAACGTGGCGCTCTGGATACAAATCCAAGCCTCTCCTGAAAATTCAAATCATTCACTTTGAAAACCACGCCGTCGATGTCATAGGGCAGAGCATCCCGCTGTTTTGCCAGACGCTGGAAGTAGTCGATACACCCTTCAGCCCCTGCGACTACTTCCATTAGTGGTGAGGTTGGAATACCAAACTCTCTGAGCGCGATTATAGTATCGCTGAGATTGATCCCGGATTGGGAGGGGATCACCTCACCGAACCCATAGGCGAGGAAGGCTAATGGCCGTTGTGCAGTGATACGAGGATCGAGCTGACGTAGTGATCCTGCCGCCCCATTGCGTGGATTTACAAGGCTCTTTTCACCCGCTTTACGGGCGCGTTCATTAAATTTTTCGAATCCGGCTCTGGGCATGAATACTTCGCCCCTGACTTCGAGGATTTCAGGCCACTCATCACCCTGAAGATTCAGAGGAATGGCTTTGATGGTTCGAACATTACTCGTGACATCTTCGCCACGGCTGCCATCACCCCGTGTTGCAGCTAATACCAGACGTCCTTTTTCATAACGCAGATTGATCGCCAGACCATCGAGTTTGGGTTCAGCCAGGTAGTGGATCGGTTGCTCAGTACCAATTTTCAAACGGTCTTGAACACGCCGTTCAAAATCCCCCATCTCTGCCTCATCGAAGGCGTTGTCGAGGGAGAGCATCGGAACCTGATGGGCAACCTCATTAAAGTGAGACAGGGGTTTGTCACCCACCCGTTGGGTCGGTGAGTCTGGATTGATCAGAGAGGGGTATTGCTGTTCCAGCCCCTGCAACTCACGCATCAGGCGGTCATATTCGACATCTGGAATCTGAGGCTCATCATAAACATAGTAGCGTCGATTGTGGTAATCGATCTCCCTACGCAACTCATCAACCCTTGCGACGGTCTCAGGGATTGGTTTCAACCCTTACTCCTAGCCAGCTGTACCTGCCGACGGTGCTCAGTAATCTGCCCCCTCAGATGCTCTATCGTCTGCTTGGTCAGGGCACTATGGGTCTCATCCTGCAGTTCGCCATTGAGCGTTGCGGCAAGCCGTTCGGCGGTGAACAACATATCCGAAAAAACGGCCATGCCATCACCTCCAGGGACAGGTAGCTGAGTAAACAGGGTCAATCCCGGTGTTTCGAATTGCTCCAAATCCTTATCCGGAAAGGTTCCGGGCTCTACCATACTGGCAATATTGAATTGTGGATTTTGTCTGCTGTCACTGCTGAGTCGCTGATAGATAGGCAATTTACCCAGCACAAGCCCGACATCATTCATCGCTTTCTGAATATTAACGCCGTTGAATGGTGCGCTTTTAGCTTTGAGATTGATCTGTAAGATCAGCTTCGGCACATCAACCGGGGACTCCTCTTGAGCACTGAAACCGAATAACTCCTGCTGTTCAGGTGTAGCAGCTGCTTCCCCTGCACTCAACTCCAGGTCAGACTCTGGATCATCTTCAGCATGCATGCCTTCGATCCCATCGACCCCAGGGTAGAGTTGTTCGGTATCTTCATCATCCCATTCAGCCCAGGTATCTTCCTCATCCGTAGAGAGCTTATCCTGGTCATCATGCATTACAGGATCACTATCGGGCTCGTCCGCTAACATCGACTCGCTGATCTGCGGCTCGTTGAATTCCGGGGCCACTCGACGCTGCGCCTGGGCGATTTCACGTTTGCGTCTGCGGGTTTCGTAGAGATATATCGCACCCAGAAAGACAACCCCGAGTACAAGAAGAACGATGCGCAATGTTGTGGCATCCATGACGTTACAGTGCGGCCAGTTGAGCCGCCTCCTCCACGTCGACGGTTACCAAGCGCGATACACCTGGTTCATGCATGGTGACACCAGAGAGTTGATGAGCGATTTCCATGGTGATTTTATTGTGGGTAATAAATATAAATTGTACCTGATCTGACATAGATTTCACCATTTCGCAAAAGCGGCCAACGTTGGCATCATCCAAGGGGGCGTCAACCTCATCAAGCATACAAAAGGGTGCCGGATTGAGCTGAAAAATTGCGAACACCATGGCCACTGCAGTCAATGCTTTTTCTCCACCCGACAACAGGTGGATGCTTGCATTGCGCTTGCCGGGTGGACGCGCCATTACGGTCACACCGGTGTCGAGCAGGTCTTCTCCTGTAAGCTCCAGGTATGCATGTCCACCACCAAAAAGGCGGGGAAAAAGCTCCTTGATACCAGAGTTCACCTTATCGAAGGTCTCTTTGAAACGAGTGCGAGTCTCCCGGTCAATTTTGCGTATGGCATTCTCCAGGGTCTCTAGAGAGTTGGTGATATCTGCATGCTGCTCTTCGAGATATTTCAGCCGCTCTGATTGCTCTTGATACTCGTCGATAGCAGCCAGATTGATCGGCCCCAAGCGCTGGATTCGGCTGGCCAGTGACTCAGCTTTCTGCTGCCATGTCTGTTCGTTGGCATCTTCAGGCATGGTTTTAAAGAGATCTTCGGTATCCAGTCCTTCCTCGTTCAACTGCTCCTTGAGGGTACTGCAACGTACAGTCACTTCCTGGCTCTGCAGGCGTGCTTGATTGAGTTTTTCCCGACGCTCCTGCACCAACTGCTCAGCCTGATGCCGTTGTTGCTCACTCTTTCGCAGATGTCCATCGACATCCTCTAAGCCCTGCCTGACCTGGTTCAGCTCCCGTTCGACGCCAGTCCGCTCTTCGAGTTTGATATTGAGATCCTGCAACTGCTGCTGGATTGGAACATCAGCACTGTCCAGACTATGTTTCAACTCATCACGACGCTGGGATAAGTGGCTGAGCTGACTGCGGGCACGTTCCAGGTTCTGTTTCAGAGAGGCGTGTACCGTGCGCATCGACTCGACTTGCAGCTCACGCTGATGGGTTGCTGTCCGTTGCTGATTAAGTTTCTCTCTTGCTTCGGTTACCTGGTTTCGAAGATCATCACGATTTTTTACCAGTGACTCGCGACGACTTCCCAGGGTCTCGATCGACTCCAGGGCCGCATGCAGTCTTTGTCTGGTCTCTTCCATCAGCATTTGGTCAGTTTCGATCTGCTCTGCAATCTCTTTCTGTTCCTGCTGCAGCTGTTCACGACGTTGGCGCAAATGGTCTGCCCGGGTACGCTTGCCACTCAGATTGGAGCGGATTTCAGACAGCGCTCTATTCAGTTGATTGAAGCGTGTTTGCGACTGCTCCCTCTCCTGCTCCAGCTGTTTGAGTCTCTCTCTCCCCTGCTCCAGGTGGTCTGCCAATGTGGTCACCTGATGCTGCTGCTGTTGCAGAGTCTCTTTCAGGCTTCTCAGCTCTTCCTCACGACCAAGGACACCAGCGTTCTCATCCGACTCACGGGTGATTCGCAACCAGTTGCGACCAACCCAAATCCCATCAGGTGTGATTAAAGATTCACCGGAATTGAGACTGTGACGGCGATGCAGAGCAGTGTCGAGATCATCCACCATGCGAACGCCTGCCAATAACCCATGTAGATCCCAGGGCGCTTCGATCTGGGTTGATAGCGCATCAGGGTGAAGCGGCTCTGAGTCAGTAGCCCGCTCTTCCCACAATGTCACAACACCTTTCTCGAGCTGTGGCAGATGGGCTTGCAGTTGCTCCAGGTTGTCGACACAAACTGCCTGCAGATAAAAACCCAATACAACTTCAACAGCCTGCTGCCATTGTGGTGCGACTTTGATCTGCTGTGCCAGGCGTTGCGCGGTTTTCAGTTGCGCCTGTTCGAGCCACAGGGCCATATCAGTTCCCGATTCACCCAGCGCTGCCTGCTGTAGTGCATCCAAAGAGGCTTGTCGCCCCTTGTTCGATTGCAGCTCGGCTCGGGCCTGATCGAGTTGGTTCATCTCCTGACTATTCAGATCCCGTTGCTGGTTGATCTGCTCAACCATTTCGCTCAACTGATTATGTAATATTTCGACCTCTTCCTTCTGTCCAGACTCTTCAGTTTCAAGCTCTGCGATCTCACCCAGCAGGCGACTGTCATCAAGCCTTGCCAACTCTTCATCGAAACGCTGCAAACGTCGCTCTAAATTGCTACCTTGCTGCTCCAGATGGTTGATGCGCGTACGCTCCACCTGAGCAGATTGAGCCGGTTCAGCTGCCTGTTGATTGAACTGTTCCCACTCAGCCTGCCAACTCTGCATCGCCTGCTCAGCCTTGTTCAAGACTTCTGATAAGCGCAACTCATCTTCGCGGGCCTCCATCAGCAGAGGTTCTTCAGTCTGCAGATTATTGTCCAGCTCAGTCAGTCTCTCTTCATCCTGGGCGCGATGTGCCTCTGACTCCTGAAAAGCCTGTTCAACCTGCTCCAGATCCTGCTGTTGCTGGCGCATGGTATCCCGTGCAAATTGTATTGCCTGCTCCAGTCCACTGATATCGGCGCCAAGGCTGTAAAAGCGACCTTGAACCTCGTTGAACAGATCGTTGGCTTCGGTGTGCTTCTCACGATCCGTTTCAATCACAGATTCGAGTTTGCGCTGTTCAGCAAGCGCTGCTTCCAGATGGTTCTGCAGCTCAGCGATCTTACGCTCTCGCTGTTGCAGGTCGTTATCGAGAGTTCGCCAGCGCAGCGCCAATAATTCTGCCTTGGTCTGCCGCTCCTCCTTCTTCAGAAGTTGGTACTTCTCAGCGGTAGCCGCCTGACGCTGTAGATGTTGCAGCTGCTTTGCCACTTCATCTCGCAGATCGGTAAGACGTTCGAGATTCTCGCGGGTATGGCGGATGCGGTTCTCTGTCTCTCGTCGGCGCTCTTTATATTTGGAGATACCCGCAGCCTCTTCCAGGAAGGTGCGAAGATCCTCAGGTCGAGCCTCAATCAGGCGGGAGATCATGCCCTGCTCGATTATGGAATAGCTACGTGGACCCAGACCTGTCCCTAAAAACAGATCGGTTATATCGCGACGGCGACAACGCACGTTATTCAGATAGTAGAGGGACTGTCCATCCCGTGAGACCTGGCGTTTGACCGATATCTGGCTGTATTGGGCATACTGACCACCCGCCCGACCCTCGGCATTATCGAACATCAGTTCAATAGTCGCGGCACCAACCGGCTTACGAGCCGTGGAACCGTTAAATATGACATCCGCCATCGATTCGCCACGCAGCATCTTGGCTGAGCTTTCACCCATCACCCAGCGAACTGCATCGATAACATTGGATTTGCCGCAACCATTAGGCCCAACGATGCCAACCAGATTACTGGGTATAGGTACAGTAGTTGGATCGACGAATGATTTAAATCCGGCGAGCTTGATTTTCTCCAAACGCATGGGCGGCTAAGATACACCAAAGAGGGGCATTGTTACAGAGGACAGTGCAAAAATTTGCACTTCAACTGTTTTTTATAAGTTATTGTTTTCACTTGAATATAAATGAAATACTTTAGACTGGGCAGCGGCTCACGTATAATCCAACGCGATTTTAATGATGAGAATGTAAAACCATGCCCAGCCAACCAAGCAAAGATCTGGAAACCTTCGACAATCCTCAGCAGGAGAGAGACTATACGATTCGTATCAATATTCCCGAATTTACCTGTCTCTGCCCAAAGACAGGTCAGCCAGATTTTGCTGAAATGACTCTGGAGTATGTACCTGAGAAACTCTGCGTTGAGCTTAAAGCACTGAAGATGTACATCTGGTCCTTCAGGGACCAAGGGGCATTCCACGAAGCAGTGACCAATGAGATTCTCGCTGATCTGGTGAGCGCCACCCAACCCCGTTATATGCGTCTAACCGCAGAGTTCAATGTTCGTGGCGGGATCTATACCACAGTTGTAGCAGACCATAGAGCTGAAGGCTGGCAACCACCTGTAGCGGTTACCCTCCCTTAGACAGGGGGGGTAAAAAAGCCGGAGGCAGACCCATGAGCCTATTTATCGGAATAGATCTGGGCACCTCCGGCTGTCGCGCCATTGCCATCGACGAAAATGGAGTTGTCAAATCGATGGTCAGTTCTCCCTTGCCGGAGTCAACATCTCCCGCCGAAGGATATCAGCAACAAAATCCCCTCGAGTGGTGGCAGGCGGTGATCAAATTGCTCCAGGCAATTGGAGAAGAGACTGCTGATCAGAGTGTGGACGGCATTGCGGTGGATGGCACCTCATCAACCCTACTGCTCACAGACCGGCAAGGAGAGCCGCTTACCCCGGCCCTGATGTACAACGACACGCGCAGTCGTGATGGTTTGGAGCTACTTAAGATCTTGGCGCCTGAAGGCAGTCCGGTTCTAAGTGCCAGTTCAAGTCTGGCAAAACTCCTGCATCTTAATAAAAAGATCGGCAGCCAAAGCTTTTATGCACTACACCAGGCGGATTGGATTCTGGGGCAGTTGTCGGGAGAAATCCCAATCAGCGATGAGAATAATGCCCTGAAGCTGGGGTACGATCCGATTAAACGTCAGTGGCCCGTCTGGATCTCGCAGCTCGACATCCCTTTCGAAGCCTTCCCGAAAGTCTATCCCTGTGGAACCAAAGTTGGAAAGTTGAGTAAGCACGTTGCTGATGTGACAGGTCTGATGCCCGGTATCCCCATCGTCACAGGCACTACAGACAGCAACGCAGCCTGTTTAGCTTCAGGCGCCACTGCCATAGGTGATGCTGTGACCTCTCTCGGTAGCACTCTGGTATTGAAGATTCTCTCAGATCACCCGGTATTCGATTCCCAGTATGGTATCTATAGCCATCGCCTGGGGGATCGATGGCTAGTCGGTGGTGCATCAAACAGTGGAGGCGCGGTTCTGCGGCATCACTTCAATGACCAGGAGATGGCCAGACTCTCACCTGAACTTAAACCCGATCAGCCAACGGGACTGGATTACTACCCACTCAACTCGCCAGGAGAACGATTCCCAGTCAATGACCCCGATCTGCCCCCCAAGCTAGTACCAAAGCCCAACAGTGATCTGCTTTTTTTCCAAGGATTGCTGGAAGGCATCGCCAATATCGAACAACAGGGTTATCAACGCCTGGCAAGTCTGGGCACGCCTACACCGAAACAGATATTCTCAATTGGTGGTGGCGCTATCAATGAACCCTGGCGAATCATGCGCCAGCAGCGGTTAAAGGTGCCGGTCATTCGGTCTGAACAGCAAGAGGCAGCATATGGTGTAGCATTGCTCGCATTGAAAGGGGTCAACCCTAGTTAAAAACATAGTGCAATGAACTTCTACAAGTCCGTAGCCTGGATGTAGTGCAACGGAATCCGGGAGAACAGTGCACCAATCTTCCCGGATTCCGTTGCACTACATCCAGGCTACATTGCTGACACTTTTTTGCTAGCCTTGCTTGAATGGTTTCAGATTGAACATAACGGCCCATCTCAATCAACGACATCGTAAAAAAAGACCTGTGATGTTAAGAGCCTGTTAACGCTCTACACTACGAATCAACTCAACCACTTCACCCACCTGATTGGACTGGACATCACTTGCCATGGCTGAAAAACCGATCACAGGAACACCGATCCAACTCTGATTAACATCTGGGCCTAAGCCACCGATGGATTCGGTCAGCAGGCTGATATCGGGGTTGGTTTCGTAGTTATAAATATCGAAGAAGGTGACAGTCAGCCAACCTGCGGGATAACCATCATCCACAATGAACACTGTGCCTTGATTACTGACATTTCCTGCTCCTAGAAAAGGATGACTGTAACGGTGGATGATGCCTTTCACATTGACACTACGCTCAAAGTCGTACCATCCAGCATCAATGGGAACAATACCGTAAGATATACGAAAATCCCACATCGGGCGCGCCCTACTTTTGTAGTCGTAATACTCTATTGTACTGATGATATTAGAGACAAAATTTTCAGACCCATTTATGTCAAATCCAGCAGAGATACAAAGATTTCCCATCCCATCATGCGGATAGTCCTGAACCAACACCCCAAGCAGAGTTACCTCACGACCATCATCCACTCCATCATCCAGTGCACCCACACAAGCAGGTACATACGAGTACAATTGATTGGTCAGTGATCTACCGATATAGATACCGTGTTTCCTCATCGGGAAGGTCAATACTATATCGGTCATTCCATTAACACGCTCATCAACAAAGTATGGTGCTGAAATGGCACTTGCGCTCAGTAACATCGCAATCGGGAGAGGATTTGATCCCATGGGTACTGACCGTGATGGCGAGATATTGTGCAGTGCGCCGGTGTCATATTCGGTCAACGGCAGGGTGTCTCCCTTCATCCCGTCACCCTGTGCATTGGTGATGTACGCCTCCTGGATATTCCCGGAGGCCAACGAAGGCAGACGATAATGCACGGGATCATCTGTTAGGTAGTGCTGGGCAACCGAGGTGTAACGATCGATGTGCACCCCTTCCTCCACAAAGGCGGTACCACTGGCCGCATTGATGATGATGCCATAGGCATTATTAACCCGGCGACTAAGTATGTTGTCTTCAGGGTTTCAAGCCTGCCCTTGATCAAGGCGCGGCTCGCAGGCAATGGTTGTTCCCTTGTC
>JBEVWG010000058.1:0-102071 GCA_040506705.1 Candidatus Thiodiazotropha sp. 6PLUC1 | reverse complement strand
ATTAACTTTCAATCTTCTCAGAACAACTCTGAAAGCCCCTCTCCCTTTACGGGAGAGGGGTTGGGGAGAGGGTGTACGCGAAGCGTTTCATATCGTTGAAAGAGAAAAACTGCATTGATCGTTCATATTTATCTTGCTGATTGTTTGGAAAAAATAGGGCGTTCATTCTCCCCCCTCTCCCGCGAGGGGAGAGGGGAGTTTCTCTCCACACCTATTTAAGATACTGATGACTTGTAAGTTTTTTCTAGCCGTGACCCTCTTGCTTTACGATGCTTTTTCATGTCTCAAACAGTGATCTCTTCCATATAACCATCAAATAAGTGTTGGCCATCTAGATTAACCTCAAGGTATTTGTACCCAAGTATGGGCAAACATTTTGGCTGCTACTGTTGATCACCATTTTTTGGGAGAACAGTAGAGTTTAGCGAATAATATCGGCCCATAAACCATTCAATCCAGGAACAGTTTGGAAGCTCTCACATATCAGGCATTCATAGAGCCGGAAAAATCGCTGAACCCACTCAGCGATTCTGCGAGAAAACGTTGGAAGTGGCTCATAACCTGTTTTGGAACACGTCGTTCAGCATTCAATCGAAGATCACGTACTTTTTGAACCATTTGATTATCTCGTTGTAACCTGGCCTTTTCAATCGTCTGATGGACATCCCCACCAAAAATCAATCCAGGGCGATCTTTTACAACAGAGTAGATAGCCATCACAGCCAACTGATCTTCCAGACCCAGCTTGCAATGATTATCGAGGATGGCCAACATTTGTGCGGTTATACAATCAACCTGGAGTGGATCCAACGAGACACGCTCAACCCATAATGCGGCTGGGTGAGGGGCATTCAAGTCCACATGAGCATTTTTTAATAACATACCACTACCTTTAGAGTCCCTAGTAGTCTGGATTGAAATATTCCTGGCCAATTCTTAAGGGCACCTCTATTAACTGCTTGTGCTCTTAAGATCAGAATTGGGTCGAAATCCGTAAATCAAAACAGAGTGCATCCCTGCAAAAAAACAATTATCAACAACTATTGACAGTTGTGCAATAGATAACGTTTTTTTACTTTTGTCTAAATACCACTAATTTTGTTTTTAGCCAATTCTGCTGAGAGTAGAAATTCAGGGCAGGTTGATTACCCCTATCGGCCACCAATTGCAGCCTTTTAATCTCTCTAGCCTCAGCCCACTCCCTAATATGCTTTAGTAGAGAATGTCCTATCCCCTGCCCACGATGAGACTCATCAACAACAACATCCTCAAGCCACGCCACTAGTCCACCTTCGGCAGTGGAAACGACCATCTGCAGGCTTGCCATAGCAACGACTACTTTTTTGACATCTTCAACAACAAACAGCTGAGCATTCTCTGATTCCATAAGCAGTTCCAGGCCAGCTATCTGCTTGGCAGAATCAACCTCAAAATCCTCCTCAATTGAGAAAAGTTGCTCAAGAAGTTTCGCCATTCTTACAAGATCTGAGGTCAAGGCATAACGAATTGAATAGCATTTTGAATTAGTCATCTGCTAACCGCTGATTTAAGGAGATTTAAATTGATAGCACAATGGATAGGGATGCAGAGCAGCTGGTGAGTAGTTTATCTCTGTTCTGAATAACAACCAAAACAGGATTAAGGTGGATTCAATGGTGTAACTCTAAATTGTACTAACGGCACATCCAATGTGCCGTCAGTATCTACGCGCTGGTTATGGAAGATCGAGGCCGAGTTTTACCGTCCCCTCTTTGTCTACAACTTCCAAACGAGCGTAGTCTCCCTTAGCAACCTTCAGATAGAGACAGGGGTATGTCAGCATCTGCATTTGAACCGAACCGGCTTCAGGTTTGGCCCATTGCAGTGCAAAACTAGCTGTCTGATCCTTGATTGCCAATTTGTCAGAGATCAACTTTAAACCATATCCGCCACTGGGTTGTTGCCCCATATCCACTCTCACTAACCAGAATGAATCATCGTCGCTCTTCTCATCATCCTTTGGGTCAAGGGACTTGTTACTCAAAATAACGCCCCCACCAGTGTTTTTGATCGAAGGACCTTTGACCAAGTGCATACCAGCCGCCTGATTCTGACTGCAAGCACCATCTTCAACAACTGAGACAGAATTGGAAACAGTATTACATGCACTCATAACAATACACAGTGAACATAGGCCAAGCCATTTTAATGGGTTAAGATTTTTCATACTAATACCTCACTTAATCCAAACGTGGATAGACCATCAATTCCTGCACCCCTTCTGTAGAGAGTGAGCTGGGCGATTGATACTCATAAGATGTGGAGAAGTCGAGACCACTGACACTGCCTGAGCCAACGGTGATCACAACGGGTTGTGAAAGCGTCGAGTAGGCACCGCAGGATTCACCGGCATCACAAATCAGGTTATCCATATCCATGTCCGATCCGGCGACAACAACATAGTCACCTGAGGGTACATTACTGAAGCTATAACTAGCAGTCCCAGTATTGGTATTCACCTCATCCTGTTGAACAGCCGCTCCTGTCGCATTATTGACAAGTAATACATAATGACGGCCAGCATCCCCCGCAATAGAGGTATCCGTTACCTGCATGATAACTTCTACATTTGCACTGGAGGTACCAGCTGATACCTGAAAGGTTCCGCTATAGGTGGCGGGAGTCAGACCAGTCCGATCGACAGTGACTGTATAGCTACCCATGCCCGATGCATTGACCTGATTGGGTGCTACTGATAACCAACTGATATTCTCGGTCACCTGCACGGTGCCGACAGCGCCTCCAACCTCTTCAATGTATAACGTCGATGACTGAAGTGTATGTGCAAAGTTCAGATTCTGTGGGCTCACACTCAGGGCTGGATCTGTGGGGGTATTGCCACCGCCTCTCTGCTGAGCAGCTTGCACGGCCTTGTAGGCATCAATCAGACCGTGGCCATAGAAATCATCCCGTCCGGAATTACCGATATCATTCGTCAAGTCACCTGCCGAGAGCATACTGTCGAATTCAGCTGGTGTCAGACCGGAAAAGACTGATTGCATTAGTGCGGCCACGCCAGCCACATGTGGTGCAGCCATCGAGGTGCCGTTATAGAAGTTATAACTGAACTCAATAGTTCCGGATGAGTCATCAGCGGCAGTACTCAGTACGCCATCAGGTCGTCCATCACCATTTAGGTCAGCTTGGGTATCACCACCAGGCGCTGCAACATCGATCGCACTACCATAATTTGAATAAGGCGCCCTTTCACGATTCAAATCAACGGCACTGACTGATACCACACCGTCGTATGAAGCAGGATAGGATAGTTGAGAGGTATTCTCATTACCCGCTGCAGCAATTATGATCACGCCTGCATTGCGCGCCGCTGTAACTGCATTAAGTGTTGCCTGATCGGGAGAACCACCTCCAAGACTCATGTTGATGATATCTGCTCTTTGCGCAGGCAGTGTACCCGAATCGTTGGTCAGACCGGCAGAATAGAGAATCCCCTGGGTGATATCGTAGGAGGTTCCACCACCCTTGCCCAGTACACGGATCGGCATAATTCTGGCACCCCAGGCCACCCCTGCAACACCATTGGAATTATTACTTGTGGCTGCAATCGTTCCTGCCACATGGGAGCCGTGAAATGAAGAGCTGCCTCCTTGAACCGCATCACCCACATCATCAGGGTTATTATCGATGCCATCTCCATCTCCAGAGATATCGGTACTTGAGATGAAATCATAACCAGCCACCAGTTGACCTGCGAGATCAGGATGATTCAACAACACACCTGTGTCGATAACCGAAACGATAACACTGTTATCACCTGTTGTTATATCCCAGGCTTGAGGCAGGTTGATCTGAGGATAGTGCCACTGATAGTTGTAGTACTGGTCGTTTGGCACCGCGCTGGGTTGATAGATATAGTTTGGTTGAGCATAGACCACATCGCCACGACTCGAGAGGGATTTGATCGCCATCAATGTATCAAGCTTGAGCTGCTCATCATCGCTCAGGGGAACACTGGTGTCAGTGCGTGCAGCAACCTTTGCATACTGTTCGTTGATAGTCAGCAATTGAACACCGGCACCATTACCTGGTGTCTGCTGGAAATTGAACTGGTTCAGTGTAGGATCCTGGGATTTTGCCTGGAATGAGTCAGTATCAAATTTGACTATAACCTCTCCTGGGACAAACTGATCTGACATCCGATATGCACCAGGAGGCAATGCAGAAGATGGGGTTAAGCCCAGAGACAACAGATAGTTGGAGGCACCACTGAAAGCGTAGACATTGACGTAATACTGTCCATCGCTAGGTACTATCAATGACTCAAATTGGGAGGTACCGATTGAACTATCAACCAATGTACCATTGGAGTCATAGAGATAGAGGTCCAGATCCACACCGGCAGTTCCTATATCACCAATATTCAGCAACAGGGTCTGCCCAGCGGACATATCGACCAGAAAATAGTCCTCTTGGTCTCCAGCGCTAAAGGAGTTCCCAGAATCACCTGCGCCAGCCACATTGACGTAGCCTCCAATATTCACAGGATTTGGGACAGTTTGAGCATTGTTGGCGGGATGATTCGCAACCGGTGAGGTTTCGGTGTCATTCACATCACTATCTGTGACCACATATGAAGGTACTGTTAAGCGACCACTGACACTGCCTGTTTGTGACCCATCACCACCACCATCGTCTCCCCCATCATCATCACCACCACCTCCTCCTCCACAGGCAGCGATAATGCCTGCAAAGAATAAGGTCAATATTATTTTTGTTAGTTTTTCAGCAAACTTGGGTCTATTCACACCAATCTCCCTTTAAGAAATCTTAGTTTCACCGCGTGAAAATGATTCTAGAGTAATCGAAAACCTTTTCAACGGTGATATTTAACTAATTTTAAGGATTATACTTCTTTAAATGAGCTGTTAATTAGAATTAAGAGACTAGCCTAAATCACCATGAAATGCTGGATTTGGATTCTGTTACTGGTAATAATCCTTTCACAAAGCCACAATACCGCTCCATTATGGGACGCTACAGACCGCCATCACCCCCCAAATCGCCTTATATCACCGAATCCGGCTATGAGACCCTCAAGCAGGAGGCGCATGACTTATGGATTCGTCGACGGGATGTGACCAAAGCACTCGCTGCAGCTGCAGCAGAAGGTGACCGATCTGAGAATGCTGAATATATCTATCGTAAGAAAGAGTTGCGCGAAATTGACTATCGCATCAGATATTTACAGAAGAGGATTCCTATTCTAAAGGTCGTTAATCAACCTCCATCAAATCCAGATCAGGTCTTTTTCGCAGCCTGGGTACAACTTGAAACGGAGGACGGAGATGTGCGGGAGTATCGAATTGTTGGGCCGGATGAGTTAGACAGCGACCCCAAAAATATCAGTCTTGATTCACCTCTTGCCCAGGTTTTGCTCAAGCGCACTCTTGACGACCAGATAGAGGTTGAGACACCAGCAGGCATAACCCGATACTGGATTGTGGATGTACGGTATGAGCTACCCTGAATTAATCATGAAAAACCCAGCACCTTTGTAAAAGATTCAGACCAAAAAGATTGTAAATCAACGCTGAATAGTTAGTTTAAGGGCACCTCTGTTAATTGCTTGTGCCCTCTGGCTCTACGCCCAGTTCAGTATGAAATACCATCTCTGCTCAAGAGGCCCTCTATCTGTTTATGTATGACAGGATCATCCCACTCCCTTTCACCAACCACCTTGTATATAATTTTCCCTCGACGATTCAACACAAAGGTGGTGGGCATCCCTCTTACCCCCCAGCGTTGACTGATGCGTCCCTGGTAGTCCAAAAGCACTTGAAAATCGATGGGGTAGTCGTTTAGAAATGCATTAACTGCCTCTGCCTCCTCTCCAAGATTTATTGCCAACATAGCGACGCTTTTAGACTTTAATCGATCCCAGGCTCGATTCATTGAAGGTAACTCGTTTCTACAAGGATGACACCAACTCGCCCAGAAGTTGACGATAACAACCCTGCCCCGATAGTCATGGAGCTGGTGAAACTCTCCTTCAAGGTCTTTCAATCTAAAAGGTAGTGCGAGGAGTGGCTTCGCTTCAGACAAAAGCCTTTGATCTGCTGAAATCGCTTTCGGGAGTGATAGCCACAATATAAATAAAAACAGGATCGACCAAGCCAGGCTGGAACGACTGTACCCGAGGCGGTAAGCAGGTCTCAAACTTAAGTTCATAGCAGAGTTCCCACAGTCGGAAACCAGACAGCCCAATTGGTCGAACCCGAAAAACAGCATCGAAAGTAATACAATTTCCAAGCAGGTTTTGTGACATGACTTTGATTAAATATCTCACCCCTCCTCTGCCAACATGCCCTGAACCAGATCCAGTACATGCTCTGGCGGCATGCCATAAGGCACTACAGCAGTGAGTCTTCCTTCACCGTTTATCACGTAGAGGTTTGCTGAATGGTCAATACTATAACCTCCCCCCTTCTTTTCATGGCGCTGATATTGAACACGATATTGTCGGGCCACTTTGGCCACTTCATCTTTGCTTCCAGTTAAGCCGAGCAGTCCATCACTGAAGTAATCCACGTAGTTATGCAACACCTCAGGAGTATCTCGTTCAGGGTCCAGTGAGATAAACAAGCCTTGCACTCGATCTGCCTGAGACTTCAAGCCATCGAAAACCATAGCCAGATTCGCCAGTTCGGTGGGACAAATATCAGGACAATAGGTATAGCCGAAAAAAAGCAGTACCAGCTTACCTTTCAGTTGATCAAGTTTAAAAGTTGTATTGTTATGGTCAGTCAAACTGAAATCACCACCTATCTCCTCGCTACTGACTGTTGCCGTTGTTACAGCCAGTATGAAGAAAAGGATCAGAGTTAGTCGCTTCATATTCAGGGACACTTTAAATGAGTCTGAAACATACAGAGGAACGGACAAACAGCGATTCATTAAACTGCGGTTTCTGTTTAATGAACCGCCATGGCGAAAACCAGAAAAGTAAAAGCAGTCTATCTTGGTAGCACGATATTGATTCATGACTTTTCAGACATTTCCTCGCTTCACCATCTATTGCACTTCGACTTCAGTACCATGCACCCAACTGGGATCGCCCTTACCCACATCGCCAATGGGAGCAGCAAATGCATCGGCTACCAGAGTATCCACATTGCTGCCTGTCAGGGACTGCAAGAAGACAACTAGATCCTCCTTCTCCAATTCAGTCAGGCCTAGCGGCCTGATCAATGGATCCAACAGTTCATTTGGCACACCACCCAAGTCATAGAAATCAACCACATCCTTCAATGTGCTGAGTGATCCGTTGTGCATATAGGGTGCGGTCAGTGCTATGTTGCGCAGACTGGGTGTCTTGTATTTCCAGCGGTCGTAGGGGTTCTCAGTTACCTCATACTGACCCACATCAGTGGGTGGTCTCTCCCCCACAGATTCGATAACAGAACGATCTATATCGAGTGTCACACCGGGAGCAATCGTTACCCGCTCTTTCTCAGGAAAGATACCCATCGACTCCCGAAAACCAATACCGGTATTGTGCATCTGATCATCAAAAAAGAGAGCGGAGCTATCTCCTATCAGGTGGCAGGAAGCACAGCCCGCTTTGCCGGTAAAGAGTGCAAAGCCCCGTTTTGCTGGTGTTGGTATTGCCACTTCATCTCTTCCGTAATACCAACGGTCGAATGGAGAATCTCCTGAAATCAGAGTTCTCTGATAACTGGCCAGCGCCATACCCAAAGTCTCCATCGAAACCCCCTTACCATCGAAAGCCCGCTCAAAAAGACCCTGGTACTCTTTGATCTGACGTATCTTACTCAACACCTGTCCAACTGAAGGATTACCCATCTCATTTTTAGCCAGTAGTGGGCCCCAAACCTGCTGCTCTAAACTCTCTTCACGTCCATCGTGAAAAAGAAGTGAAGCATAGGCAGCATTGTAAATGGTAGGTGAATTGCGGCGCACACTTCGACCTTCGATACCAACTGCCATGGCCAGTTCATTACTGGTGAATCCTTGTTCAGGCACATGGCACATAGCGCAGGAGAAGGTGTCGTTTAACGACAATCTACGATCGTAGAATAGTTTTCTTCCAAGCTCGATTTTCTCTCTTGATAGCGGATTATCTGTCGGCACCGGCACGGGTGGCAGTCCCAATGGTGGCTTTTCAGCTATGGCGATCAGATCAGCTGCCTCCCCCTGTCTCAACTCCAGATCAAGGGAACGAGTAACATAGTTCTCTGTCTCATATCCCTGTTTATCATCGCCAGGTTTCGAGAGCTGCGAAGGCTGATCCAGATTTAGTGCAACCTTAAAATTTTTCTTCTCACCCTGTTGCTGATGAATAAGTGTCTTCAGATCATTAATGATCAGGTCGTGATGGAGGAAATCGACACTGTAGATATTGCGTATCTTCTTTTCCGGGTCGATAAGAAACACCCGTAAAACGTGGCTGTAACCAACGCTTGTTTTTCCACTACTGTCGACCTCCCGTAGAATCACCTGATTGTATGACTCCAATATGGGCTGTAATTGTTGGTGTGAATCGGTTGTTATGAACTGCCACTCTCCAGCACTACCAGCATATCGAAAATTATTACTATAGAGTTTCATCACCGCTGGTGTATCGACTTCAGGGTCAAAACTAAGACTGATCAATTTCAAATTATTAGCTAATACCCTATCCCTTTTCATTGCCGATTTGATCTTATAAAAAACATGAGATGTGAGAGGGCATCCGTTGAGATCGCTACAGGTACTGTAGATAAAAGCAAGCAGTACATATTGACCGCCAAAGAGATCATAAAGATTCTTACGTTCCCCACTGCTAATGACCACCTCGCCATTAGCAGCATCACCCAGGGAAGGTAGTGTATAGCTGCCTACATCTGGCAGGGAGTAGCCCAGCTCACCATAGCCAGGCGCATAATCAGATGGCTGGTTCACTGATTCAGCAGCTACCGTAGAGACCAGTACTGCAGTAATTGAAAGCAAAGGGATAAGCAAACGGTACATAGAGACTCCAAGGCACTAACAATCCTGGCTGGCATATGCCAGACCAGGATTGTTATCCTCCGAATGTCAGTTAGAGATCCATAAGTGCCAAGTGTTACTTACTAATCGATTCCAGTGCGGCTACAGAGAGATCCTTATCCTCTGGCCTGACTGCACCATACAGTGAGTAAGCACCAAAACGCATCTGGTGAGCCCGACCCAATTTCAGTTCATTGAAGTCTATTGCAAACTTCTCTACCAGCTTGCTGCCGTCCCAGACATAGCTCTTGAAGTACTGATCGTTGTCCCCACCCTTCTTATCCCAGTTTGCCAATAGAGAAGAGGTATAGTAGATACGGGTGCTATCCCAACTGGACGATGCCATGTTCACCTGTCGTCCAATCACCTTCTCATAAACCTGCTTCGGCTGATGTGGATTACTCATATCGAAGAGACGGGTCTTGCCGTCCATGAAAGTGTTGACCCAGAGTCGACTGTCATCAGAACTGATAGATATATCCACAGGTAAAGGTACTTTAGAAGCATCACCTATATCTGCTACAGCCTTGGACTGCCATTCACCCTGCTCATCTTCATAGATCAACCAGATTTTTGAAGTCAGTGCAGTGGTTGTCACACACCAGTTATTGTTTGGTTGCCAGGCACAACGTATCTCCAGGGGCGCACCTGGAACATCAAACACTTTTTTCGGTTTCTTGCTGTGTAAATCCCACAACACCACTGTATTGCCAAAACGCTTCATCGCCTCTTTATCCTGCAGCATCTTGCCAAAATCCATCATGTAGTTGGACCAACCCGTGAAGGAGGAGGTAAGCATGATGTTCCGTCGAGGTAATACACGTAAATCGTAGTTATAACCATCTGCGTATTTACCGGTTTTTTCCGCACCCCGCAGATTCTGATCAGTGGGCATCCAGTGTGTCGCAACATATTCCCCCTCATTGGTATATTCCACCAACGCAGTACGACCACCGTGGTCCTTGTTGTTGGATAGACCGGTGATCATGATACGACCTGGTAGTGCATAGGTTGTATGTGGGCCGACAACGCCTCCGCTTTTCTCTACAAAGTCGGTGACAACCTTGTGTAACTTTGGTTTTGCCGGATCGCTATGGACATCGAAAATAAAGAGCTTGTTGGTGTCAAGACCACCCGCCCAGAGATAGTGTCTGTCATCAGAAAAACCTGAGTGGTGAGCTTCATTCCGTCCACCGACGGAAAGCGTATTTATCACCTCTCCATATTTTGATGATTTTGGATTGACGTCAATCGTCACCAGCTTATCCTGCCCATCACCCAAACCTTCGACACCGAGGGTCCAGACGTAGACAAAATCTTCCTGGCCAACAATTTTGGCCATATAGGGTGATTGGCAGGTTTCATCCGCTTGTACGGGGAGAATTGCACCAAACAGCGTGGTACCCAGAGCCAGGGCGGATGCCAAGGCAAGGGATTTGGCGGGCTTATTTTTAAACAGCCTCATAGTTAGGCCTCCTGTGGTATTAATATTTTTACTATTTCGCTCTACCTCAGCCCTCCTACTGCAGTTGGCCATGTTTGAGTGGCATAAAGATCCACCCAGTCCATAAACTACTCGATACTGTTGATTGCCGAAGATCTATCGGCATGAAAACCGTCTTGACCCTCCTTAGTCCTGCTGCGATACAGCTGGCAGTGAGGTAAGCGGCTATAGAGAAAATAGAATGAATATTCATTCTTGTCAAATATTATACTATGCTGGGTATAATCCCTGACAATCAGATATTCAGTTTCCGGAAACCAGTATGCTCCATTTAAAAAAAGCCCCCTCGGCTAACGCACCAGTCGACAGTCGCATCCTGAGTACCGCACTCGATCTCTTTGTCGAACGCGGCTTTCATAACGTCTCAATACATGACATCCAGAAACAATCGAATGTCAGTATAGGCTCAATCTACAACCATTTTGGAGGTAAAGAAGGGGTTGCCAAAGCCCTCTACTACCATTTGATCAAAGAGATGGAGGAGTTGGTGGAAGAGGTTATCGCTGAGGGACTGGGCTTTCGGGAGAGCTGTAATCGGATCATCTATCTCCTTTTTGAGTACACAGAGACAAAACGAAATATCATCGCTTATGTGCTGCATGCCAAGCATCAGGAGTTCCTGCCGGATGAACCCCCGATCTGCAGTGCTACTCCCTTTAAGAGAATGCGCAGTATTGTGCAGCAAGGAATAGATTCAGGGGAGATCCGTGATGGTGACCCCTGGGTTATCGCCTCTACGGTTTTCGGTGGCGCTATCCGTTTGATCCATTTACGACTGGATGGCGTGCTTGGCGTGCCTCTGCCCACACTCTACGATGAGCTTATCGACTGCACTTGGCAAGGAATGATGCCGACATCTATTCATGAGAGTGTGGCGTGACAGACTGACGCCTACTACACTACTCAGCCACCATGAGCATGCCCTATGAGGCAACTCAACCTGTAGCAGGGCAATCTCTGTAGAACGGCATGGGTCGAACAATCTCAATATTCAATTTGTAGAAAAATCTAACAAACCAGAGGCGGCTCATCCATTTTTGCAATCTGCTCGCGAAGCGTGAGGATATGATCTTCCCAGAACCGAACTGAATCAAACCAGGGAAATGCCGCAGGAAAAGCTGGATCGTCCCAGCGCTTGGCAAGCCAACCAGCATAGTGAACCAATCTCAAACTGCGTAGTGCTTCCAAGAGGTGTAACTCAGAGGGATTAAAGTCATAAAACTGAGTATAGCCCTCCAGTAAGTCCCCCAGCCGTTCGGTCATGAAACGTCGATCCCCTGAGAGAAACATCCATAGATCCTGCAGTGCAGGCCCTGTTCTGGTGTCATCGAAATCCACAATCTGGGGGCCATCATCCCGCCAAAGGATATTTCCAGGGTGACAATCTCCATGTAGACGAATCATGTTTATACTCCCTGCCCTGCTATAACAGGCCTTGATTCGGCTTTCCAGGTCTACCAGCACACTCTTATAAGCGGTCAACAGGTGGTCAGGAATGAAGTCATGGTCCAACAGATAACTACTGGGCCGATGTAGATAGCTCTCGATATCAAGTTTAGGTCGGTGTTTAAATGAGTCGCTCGCACCAAGAAGATGGATTCTTGCGATGAATCGCCCGAGCTGTTCAAGCTGATCCGGATCATCCAACTCCGGGGCGCGGCCACCACGACAGGGGAAGAGAGAGAATCTCACCCCGTTGAAATGGTGCAATGTGAGACCATCAACATCGATTGATGGAGAAATTACCGGTATTTCCTGTTGCGATAAGGCCAGTGTGAACTGGTGCTCTTCAATAATCGCTTCATCACTCCAGCGATCAGGGCGATAGAACTTTGCCACCAGCGGTGCCCCTTCCTCAATACCAATCTGGAAAACGCGGTTCTCGTAGCTGTTCAACGCAAGAAAATGGCCGCTACAAACCACCCCAGTCGATTCAATGGCATCAAGTATGGTATCAGGGGTCAGAACAGCAAAGGCGTGTTGATATGAGAAATCAGAGTCAGTCATAAAAACAAACTACCAGACAATTACCCCTGCAACCAGATAGTTTGCTTTCGATCTCAGAGATAATGCCTGCAGCAAGAGATCAAAATGCCGCTGTAGATGTTCTACAGCAGGTTTTGATAACCAAGTCTGCAGGCAGGCTCAATGCAGCCTGTCTCTAAGATAATCATAATCTTAGTGGCTTTAAGGCCTGAAAGATAATTATCTGGTTGTCGGGTAAATAACCACAAGATTTCTCAAAACATCTGAGATTCCACTACTCAGCCGGCGCTTCAGTTGCCTGTTCCCGTTTACGAGCCAGAATATAGCGAATAGGCATACCGACTTCATCCAAAACCAGATCAAAACCATGCATGTCAAACAGACTTTTCAGATCGCAGTTATGCCATGTATCCAGAAACGGCTCATGAATGGTCTTGGCAAACCAGCTGAAATAGAGCCCTTTTATTCCATAGCGACGAGTCATTTCCCAATATCCACTATAGGCCTGAGTCGGAGACGGCTCTCCGATTGCAAGTAAACTTCCCGGTTCAAGGATACGGTTGATCTCTTTCAGGCTTTTTTCAACATATTTGATCGGCATCTCATGAAACAGAAAACAGGCTGTAGCACCATCAAATCGCCTGTCTGGAAATCCTGTTTCTTCTGCAATGCCCTGGATAAATTTGATATTCGGATACTCTTCTGCACCAGACTTAAGGAGATAGGGCGAGGGATCAATACCCCATACATCGTCGACACCGACCGCTGCCAGTTCTGCAGCAACGCCACCTCCGGAACATCCCACATCAAGAACTCGCGCCACATCTTTGAATTCCGAGGCCAAACGTTTTCTCAGTTTTTTGATCTCTCCCAGCATGAATCGGTCAAAGTTATTGATATAACGTTGCGTCATCACTTTTGAGTAGTTGCCATTGGGAAAGTTATGAAACTCACGCAGAATATATTTTGGGATCATATCCCGCCCCGGCATCTCCTCCGGCAGCACAACTGTAGGCCGCTTTTTCGCTGCCACCAGCTTAAGAAAAGACCAGATTGCAGCAGGACTCTTCAGTACCAGCTGATCTGGCCAGGCATCGGGAATTTCGACTGCCTCCCAATCTGGAACTCGTGGATCCTGAATACTCTGGGAACCAAACTCATGAAGCGATTTATCTATTGTCATGCTCATTTTCAGCCTCCTTGCTATAACCTCTTGCGATCATAAGACACGTACATCATGAACGTATATCATCAACTGGCTCGAATTATACTCAACAGACTCATCAGCAAGCAATTCTCTACGTCGATTTATTACCAAAAAAAGCAAATATGATAAGCAGTTAGGTAATTCTATCCAAGAATCGTTCTTATTTAGATGAGGCAAGTCACTTGCCATGAAGATAAAACAAAAACATACTCTCGCCGGAGTAAAGACAATATTGACAGGCTGACTCATGACTAAACTCACTTCAGAGCTGCGAGCGCCCAACGAAAACTGGTTGAAGCGTTGGCAAGAGAACAACATAGGCTGGCACCATGTCTCATTCAACCAGCATCTACTGAATCACTGGCACGCCCTTTTTCTGCCATCAGATTCACTGGTACTGGCTCCTCTATGTGGTAAAAGCAAGGATATGTTCTGGTTAGCAGAACAAGGGTATAGAATTCGTGGAGTAGAATTGAGCCGGCTGGCGATTGAGCACTTTTTCACAGAGCACAGCCTACAACCCTCTATTAAGGCATCGGAGCACTATGAGCACTGGACTCAGGGACCATATGAACTACTTTGCGGAGATATATTCGATCTATCGCATCTAGATAACAGTGATGTCGATGCAGTATATGACAGAGCCTCATTGGTTGCCCTTAACCCAGAACAGAGAGCCCAGTTCGTCCGCACACTCATAGAGGTCTTGCCAAAACGGGCAAAAATTCTACTGGTGACGCTGGAGTACCCACAACAAGAGATGGCCGGACCGCCCTATAGTGTCCATGAGGAGGAGGTCAGGTCACTGTTCGCGCCCCACTACACCATCAATTTATTACATACACTTGATCTGCTCAAAGATACCGATCGATACCGTGAACATGGCGTTAGCGAAATGGTGGAGAAGATCTATCTTCTGAAGCCATCCGATCATCCCTGAAAAGAGATAAAAATTAGTAGTAACCAGTCTCTGCTACAGGTGTTGATGCTCAACTCTAACAGTTTGTTGCTCATAGCCCAGTCAAACCAGCCCTCCCTGGATGTGACCTGCAGTTGCATATTATGCTGAGCCAGATCTTGTAGTAGACCGCCATCGACTGTAGATAGCCTAATAACAGACCAATAGGTGAATCAGTAATCTAAATTGGCAGCCTTGGCATTGATTTAGGTAATCAGCTGGATTTATGCTCAAATTACCCTTTACCATTCAATATCGAGACAGATCGGAGAGGTGCCAGAGTGGCCGAATGGGCCTGACTCGAAATCAGGTGATCCCTTACGGGATCCGAGGGTTCGAATCCCTCCCTCTCCGCCATATTTCAACCTTATAAACTTGATATTATGATATTTTCCAATCTATCACTTGAAGGGAGTGGCAATCAAATTCTATAAGTCATATAGCTCAAGTGTTTGTTAAACCAGTCGTTGACTAAGCGGTATATTTAAATATTTACAAACAAAATAAAGCAGCAGAAAGAATATTGCCTATATGGATAGGTAACAATCAAGCTAAATACCGACAAGCCTATGATGAAGGAATAAAAGAGTCAGTAAAACTAATTGACAGAATTCTGACAGAACGACTTGACTATAATAAATTAAATAATGAAGACTCTTACATATTTTACAGTTATTCAGAGAAGAAGAATGTAAGAGGGAAAGTACTATTTACTGACGACATATACAGAAAAATTGTAATGGGTATGTTTGGAAATTATTATTCCATACCCACCAAGGAGCCAACCTATAAAACATTAGCCGATAAACTGAGTAAAATACCATCAAATATGGCAAGAGTTTTTATATATTGCGCTGTCGGTGATTGCGAATTAGTAATACAACCATAATTATTAGTAGATGGTAAAGATGCACACTACATTTACAAAGAGGGATTTTTCTATATAGACCTAAAGCCAGGCCAACACACTCTTACTTTTGAGTATGATGGAGATCGTCTACTATCAGACCTAATAAGTTCTCAAGTAAAATCAGCAGGCCCTGTATCATTAAATGTCAAAAATAATCAGCAATATATTATTAAGTTCCAACATCCAGGATTGGTAACTATCGGCTACAGTGCTGATATTGTTGAAAAGGATGAAGCATTAAAAGCAATCAGTGAATTACAATACAAAGGCACGAGGCATGGACCTGGGTTATGAATCAGGAGATAGGTTAGCACCCCTCTATTAGGGGGGTATCAATAAATTCGGCAGTCCTGTAGGGGCTGGCCTCAGTCCTGTGGAGGTCGCTCACTATGTCATATAGCCGAAGAGTAAATAGTGACAGTTCTAGTTAGTTCGCCTTGGGTCCACTGTCGCTGAGTACCCAAGCGAATTAGTTGTCATCCAAACATCTTGCTGACTGTATCGAACGTTATGTAAAGTCAGTCATACTCGGTGTCAGAATCAGTGTCCAGCTCACTGAATCAGTATATTCGAGTGTTTTGCTTATATATATGGTCTATTTATTGATAAACACAAAGTACATGAACATAAAGTTGAGATGTCAGCGCTCCAGAATCCAATAATGCTAAATTGTAACTATATGATTTATATGTTTTTTTATTGAGAAAGCCAGGTAATTCAATCTGCTTTAGATTCACTTAAGCTCAAAAATGTTGTGAAGTTTTGAATAAAGTGTGCTTTTTTGTGCCTAAAGCATGCGTAAAAGCAATGAAGCAAGACGAACGTGAACTATATATGGATAATAGAAGATAAGGTTAAATAACCAAGTTTATGACTCGGTTTTTCATAGGTTTCTGAAATAAGATATTTAATATAAAGAGTCATTTTTGTTTTGAATTATTTTCACTCAAGATGATTAGGTTCTATGTTCCATCAAAAACAAAGCACGGATTGCTTATGTAATCTTAAAACAAACATAGGTGAGTTTAGTTGACAGATCTTGACAATAGAAAATTACTAAACTTAATCCGATATGCGCCGGTTGCTGTAGTTTTTGTATTTGCTTTAGCTGTGAATATTATTGCAATTCAGGATAAGCGAGCGCAAGCTGCTTTGAGTATAGAAAACCTTCGTGAAGAGCTTATATTTCAACAGAAAGAGATGATACGCTCCGAAGTTTCTCAAGCCTACAAACAGGTCATCCTAAAAAAATACCAATTAGAAAGTGATTTAAAAGAGAGAGCGAAACAGCGTGTTTATGAAGCCTATGGAATCGCGAATTACGTATATGCACGTAATATTGGTAAATCTAGGGCTGAAATAGAAAAGCTGATCAGAGAATCGCTCCGGCCAATTCGTTTTTTTGATGGAAGAGGCTACTATTTCATTCTGGATATGAATGGAAATACCATCATGAATGCCGGTAATCCTGAAATGGAGGGGAAAATTAATTGGGAGTCACGAGATGAAAAAGGTAATTATATATTCAATGGAATGCTGGATATAGCAGAGGAGCATCTAGAAGGCGCTTTTCACTGGCTCTTTAAAAAACCTGGCGGGCCCGCTGAGAAGAAATTCGACAAGGTCGGTTATGTTAAACGATTCGAGCCCTTTGACCTGTTGATTGGTACTGGCGAGTACCTATCTGACTTTGAAGAAAGCGTTAAAGAAGACCTACTTGATTGGTTTTCAGAATATGAGTATGGAGAAGGTGGTTATTTTTTTGTATTAGATAAGAATGGAATTCTGCTAGCGCACCATCGGCATGATTTTCTAGGTTTGAATATAAATACTGGAACCCCCCTTCAAGAAAATTATTTTAACAATATTATGCAACAAGTGCGTAATGGGGGGGGTTATGTTGATTACTCTAAACCTCTTACACTGAGTGGAACAGTTAAGTTAAAACAAATCAACTATGTAAAGAAAATAAAAGGTTGGGATTGGATTATTGGTACAGGATTCAGCGCCCAAAGTTTTGAAAGGCGTTTAAAGATAAAAGAAGAAGCACTTATCAGGGCCAACCAACAAAGTTTAACCAATCTGATCTACCTCACTATAGCTTCTATGTTATTACTTACTGGCAGTTCTTTATATGTTGGTAATTTAATAGCCAGGCGCTTCGAGGTCTTTCAAAAAAAGATACGTGAGGATTTTGACGAACTTGATGAAACAAAAAACAAGATGGAGTACATGGCGCTACATGATGACTTAACAAATTTACCCAATCGCGTTCATATGCTAAAGAATATTCAAAAGCATATTGAACTAAGCCAAACAGACAACAAAATACTAGCAGTTATGTTTGTTGATTTGGATAACTTTAAAAATATCAATGATATATATGGCCATCAGGTTGGTGATCAATTACTTGGAGTAGTTAGCAGAAAGTTTGAGCTATTGACAGGTTGTAGTGAAAGCGTATCTCGATTTGGTGGTGATGAGTTTATGTTTTGTTATCCAAACTTGAATGATACAGAAGATGCTAAAGATAAAGCATCCCTCATACATGAAACATTGTCTGGCCCCATTGATATAGACGGTCGAACGCTCACTATTGGTTGTAGTATTGGCGTTTCAATCTACCCAGATAACAGCACAGACGCTGAAGGCCTTATAAACCAGGCGTACACAGTTCTTTATAAATCTAAATCTCAAAGAAAGGGGCAGTCTCTTTTTTATAGTAGTTCTATTACTGAGCAGATTAAACGTCGAGCAGTAATTGAGCATGAGTTAGCTCTCGCAACAAAGGACAATGGATTTACGGTTTTCTACCAGCCACAATCAAGTTTCCATAACAAGAATATTCTTAGTGTCGAGGCACTGGCTAGATGGAATCACCCTGCTTTGGGTATTATTTCACCAACAGAATTTATCGCTATAGCAGAGGAAGCAGGATTAATTAATGAACTCGGTATATTAATATTTAGACGTGCTTGTGAAGATATTTACGAGCTTTCACCTAATGGAAAAGATGCACTTAAACTATCAGTTAATATCTCTCCTGTTCAGCTCATGGACCCAGAGCTGGGTCACAGCTTATTGGAAATTTGTGCTGAAATAGGTATTGACCCGAAGCGGATCACTTTAGAAGTCACAGAAAACATTTGCATCCAAGACTTAGATGCAGTAAGGCTACTATTGACACAATTAAGAGAGCAAGGCTTTGGCTTGTCACTGGATGATTTTGGTACAGGTTATTCGTCTCTCAACTATATCACTAGTTTACCGCTAACCGAATTAAAAATAGATCGTTGTTTTATAAATCGATTCATAGGCAATCACCAAAGTGACATGCTTGTTCGTATGATTATAGGAACTGGTCGTCTGTGTGGGCTGGTTGTTGTAGCAGAGGGTGTTGAAACAAGCTCTCAGTTCAAAAAGTTACTCAATTATGAGTGTGATATATGCCAAGGTTACTATCTTGATAAACCTTTAAATATAGGGCAATTGTCTAAGAGAATCGTGAAAAGTAAACCTGTAAACAACACTGATACTACCCTGCCTGGTTCCCAATAAAACTGAGATGAAGCATTTAACGATTATATTGATCCTACTAGGTTGTTATCCCTTTAGTTCATTCGGTGATCCGAAAATAGTGAAACTTTGGCGTCATGACGCGAGAGAGATTGAAATTACAGCGTCGTTTGCCTCAATAAAAAGATTTAATGAGAGTCAAAGTCAATGGAAAATCGTACCTGATCTTATTCCCGAGGCTTCCTATACCTTATCTACTACGGCCGCAGCACAAGCTGGTCTACTTCCTTGCGTGATTGAAATAGACCAGCCTCTAGTACCAAGTTTTGCCTGGAAGGGATATATACGACCTTTAGATGAGCTCATTGATGAGGAGATGTTGCAGTCAGTAAATACAACTGCAAAAGGGATTTACAATGGTAAAGTCTATTCAATCGGTCCACTAGATGTCTCATTAGCTCTGTTCACAAGAAAGTCGCTAATCAATCAAATAAAAGCTCGCTATCCGACTCTAGAGCATCCATGGAGTAGAGATGAATTTATGGCGATCCTAAAGGCTGTGAAAGCAACAGGAGAATATAAATATCCATTTGATATAAGAGCACATGACACAACGGAATGGATTCCTTATGCATGGGCTCCTATGATGCTTTCCTGGGGAGCGGATCTAATAGATCGCAGCAATAATATAACAGTAGATGGCTTTTTGAACTCAGACAATGCAATTAAGTTTGGGGAATGGATACAATATTTGGTACAGGAACAATATATTGACCCTACCCCCCCAAATGACGAAGGCTTCATTAGAGGAACTATTGCTGTTCAATATGGTGGTTCCTGGGCTTTAAGTAGTTACTACAATGCTTTTAAAGAGGATTTAGCAGTATTGCCAGTTCCAGATTTTGGAAATGGATCTTTTGTCGGTGGTGGCACCTGGCACTGGGCAATAACGGAAAGTTGCCAACATCCAGAAGCGGCTGTCGAGTTAATTACTTTTTTAATGACAGCAGAGGAAACCCTTGCAAGCTCCAGTGTAATGGGGATATTTCCGACTAACAGCCATACTGCTGATTTGAGCGAAGATTATGGCGTACAAGGTAAATGGCGAATTCTTTATGAATTGTCGACCCGTACCGCCAGATTTAGGCCAGCGACTCCTGCGTATTCAGTTATATCCTCCAGCTACATAAAAGCCATGAGTGATATCGTAAATGGTATGCCACCAGCTATCGCCCTGGATCTGGCTGTTGAGAATATTAACGCCGCTTTTGATAGACATCAAAACTATATTACGCCCTACAGGTAGGAAGTATTAGAATACAAGAACAAAAGATGGATCTATATACGCATACAATAAGGTTATTACCATATTAAGGCTGTATCTCACGCTTTCAACTAAAAAACAGTCAATTTAATTACACTTTGTATAAATAGTTTTTTCCAAAAAAAGAATATAATTCCTATTGACCTCGCTGCTTATTCAAATACAATGCAGTGCGCTAGGAACTAAACTACTAAAGAGTGGTTTTGATCTTAGGGCTTAGGCTAAGCGTAAAGGTCTGTGATGTTTTCATAATGGATGTCTGTAATGGAAGAGATAGTTACTACCCTGATCTCTATTATTTATGACAGATTGTTAACAACCGACTTTCGGAACTAAATTACAATTTAGAATAATACAAATTTTGTTGTGCTGAAATAGTATCAACTAAGACTTTACCTTCAATTACATACTATCTAAAACGTCGCAGTCTTGCGCGTAATCTGAGTGATCAGATTATGTCACAAGGGACGAGGTCGCTGTTGATTTAAATTACAGTAGCCTCAGGAATAATTAATAATCAGTATGGAGATTTATAAAAAATGATTTCATCTCGGCTATCATTTCTTTCGCTAGCGTTTATAACACCATGCATGGTAAATGCAGCAACTCTACAATTTGACTTCAGTGCAACACAGGATATTTTTGGTAATAATGTAGGCGTTCAACCGGGAAGCTATTTTTTAATTGACACTACAGTGGTAAATACATCATCTACCGCAGGGGCTGGTCTGTTTGATAGTGCAGTCAATGGTGGGCATATCGATGTGGTTGATCTGAATGGTCCAGCCAGCTATGAGCTGACCGACGCTGTACCTATTACGACAAGCACGAGTAGTAATGGTCTAAACACTGTCTGGACTATAGGGGCCGCAACTGGTCCTCAACCTGCACAGATAGAGCTGACGTTCAGTGGGCTTGATTTAATCACTGACTTATCTGATGACTTCAGTATCTATAACGACAGTTTTCTTGGTGGAAGCGTCACAACCACTGACTCCAATCCTCTTATTGGGGAAACGACAATAAACATTGGAAGTGATTTTCTGGTTTCCGATGTTTCTGATCTTGCTCCAGTTCCTCTACCTCCTACATTTTACTTGATGGCTTCTTCTCTCATCATGTTGCTGTGGCGAAGTAATCTCTCTTTTTCGAGCGCTAAAACGTTAATGACCAGCTAGGTAATCGACGATGTTGGCCCGGTAGTTGAAAGGGTTCTTATATATACTGATGTTGATGGCTATCAGGGTTTAGTATATCTCGGTATCATATTCAATATACCGGGCTAACATTTTGACACGGCCATACTAAAACAGGTGGGTGGTCGAGGGGCAGCATCAGCTGCCTGCGGAATCAGCAGCTCGAGAAGTCATTGGGGTCACCGGGTTTTAACAGCTTTAGCTGGCTCGCGAAGCTGTAGAGTATCAGTGACGATATGAGCAAATTGAGTCAGGTTTACTCTTGACTTGGGCACCAGCGCGGCAGTTGACCCGCATGCGCTATATCGAGTGGAATCCAGTGTGTGCTGAGATGGTGGATTCACCCTGGCATTACCGCTGGTCGAACTACCGCTGCATTGGTCAGGGCAGAGCCTCTATACTAGTCATAATTTAATCCATAGGGTCATACTAAGCCGAAGCCCCTCATCAGAGGCCGCTGACACAGTTTGATTTAGTCAATAGATTCATAAACTCGATAGGTACCCTTACCCGCCATCTTCGCCTCATACATAGCATGGTCTGCATTTCTAATCAGTGTCTTGACTTCCAGATAATTATCATAGTGATAAACTGCAATACCAATAGAGATACCAATAAAACAGGTCTCGCCTTGGCAGTCATAGGACTCTTCAACACGCTCAAGGATTTTACTGGCCACCTGAATAGCATTTTCTCTGGGAAGCTTTGCGTCTTCAATGAGTAGCGCAAACTCATCACCACCCAGACGCCCTAAAATATCGTTTTCCCTAACACTCTGGGCAAGTCTCAATGCGGTCTCTTTCAAAATCCGATCTCCGGCTTCATGACCGAAGCTGTCGTTGATGATTTTAAAACCATCCAGATCAAAATATAACACCGCACCACTGGACTTGTTTCGACGGGCTCGAATTAATGCACGCCTCACTGACTCATAAAAAAATCTACGATTAACCAAACCGGTAAGAGGGTCATAATTGGCCATCTGATTGAGCTTCTGCATAGCCGTCTGCCGACGACTTGTCTCCATCATGAATTTCTCAAGCACCGCATTATAAAAGGCGGCAATAGGTGCAGCATCAGTTTCTGGTTCAATATCGACAGGTCTGGAAAAATTACCGCTACGGGCTTGTTCATCCATCTGAGTAATTAGATCCAAAATTGAGGTACCGGCCCCATGCTCGGAAATATTCAATCCAATCCTTTCATCCATAGCACTAACTCGCAGAGGCACCAGCTTGTTCAGTAACCACAACAGGGAGAAACCGAAACCAAAACTGTAGAGACCGATGGAAGTAACTCCAAGCAGTTGAATCCAGAAAAAATCCAATCGAGTCAACTCACTGCCCCAACTACCATCCGGAGCAAACAGGGCTACAGCCAAGGTACCCCAGATACCGGCTACCAGATGAACAGAGACCGCACCTATGGCATCGTCGATTTTCCAACGCTCCAGCATGGGTGTGCTATAGACAACGATAAAACCACTAATTAAGCCGATGAGCATAGCACTGATCGGTTCCACCAGATTACAACCTGCCGTTATACCGACCAATCCGGCAATAACCCCATTCATTACCCGGTCCACCAAGGGTTGCCCATCACGTAGCCAACTGGCAGTCAATGCACTGATACCACCCACAGCACCAGCCATCGCAGTGTTGACTATGATCAGCGGTATATCGTTTGACAGGCGCAGGGTGGAACCGCCATTGAATCCAAACCAGCCGAACCAGAGCAGAAAAACCCCAACAGTGGCGATTGGCAGAGAGTGACCCTCTACAGGTCGTCCATTTTCACCGAATCGGCCGATCCTGGGGCCGATAATAATCAGCGCAGCCAGAGCAATCCAACCACCGACAGAGTGAACCACAGAGGATCCGGCAAAATCTTTGAAGCCCATTTGGCCAAGCCACCCTGTCATCTCTCCAGCCTCATTCATGGCCCATGCCCAATGGCCGACAATAGGATATATGGTGCCGGCCAGAACGACTGTTGTAAGGATATACCCAAGAAAGCGCATTCGTTCCGCCACAGCACCGGAAACGATGGTTGCTGCCGTTCCACAAAAAACCGCCTCGAAGAAGAAAAAGCTTAAGTCATGTCCACCTGTACCATTTCCAACCATAAAATGATCAGTACCCAACAAACCCCATTGGCTGGTACCGAACATGAGGCCAAAACCAAACAGAGCATATAGCGATAGGGAAATACAGAAATCGACCAGATTTTTGATGGCGACATTGATGCTGTTTTTAGAGCGGACCAGTCCACTTTCAAGGCAGGTAAATCCTCCCTGCATCAAGGTAACTAAAAACCCACAGGTCAAGATCCATAACATGTCACTACTAATTGCATCCACTTCGTTCTGCTCTCCGGTTCAAACAGTTTGGTTAAGTGTGTAACTGGTCAAAACAACCGAACCTGAACACTGTGCAATTTATATTCCATAATCATGGATAAACATATCTCACTGTATTTCTTCGTCTTTTTTTGCTATTGAGTAACACCCCCGTTGTCATGTTTCGAACATTTCGAGTGTATAGCCACAATCCCCAACAATGCAGCCACCAAAGAATTTCTGAAAAATACCAAGAATTAGAATCTTACCGGTTATCTCGGTCTGTTCTGGGTGTGGAGAAAAGAGCTAAGCATGCATCTAAAAACAACAGGCAACTTCAGACTTTGATGTGGTAAGTAACATCGCCTTACCACATATCTATTTAAGTCGGGCATAAATTATGGAGGGATAAGCAGCAACCATGGCATGCAGAATATAGATAATGTTTTAAAAACCTTTCACACAATCCCGTTAAAGAGCCAGCCGACAAAAATAAATGAAACCGCCAGAACGAGTGCGAATATCGCCAGTGCCTGCCATTTGATTACCTTTCTCAGGATGAGTATCTCAGGCAGTGACAAGGCTGCAACGCTCATCATCAGTGCCAGTGTCGTACCTATAGCAACGCCTTTCCCAAGCATAGCCTCAGCTACGGGGATTATGCCGGTGGCATTGGAATAGAGCGGTATCCCCAGCAGAACGGCTGTAGGTACGTCATACCAATTACCGGAAGCAAGATGGGAACTAACCCAACCCTCGGGAACAAAGCCATGGAAAAGAGCACCCACGCCTACACCAAGCAGTACCCACTTCCAGATTCTTCTGACAATCTCTCTAACTTCCCCCATTGCGTATTGGTGTCGCCCCTTGAGAGAGGTATTGATTCTGGGCTGGGCCACTTTGCCCATTTGGATATCCCACACGTACTCCTCTACCCAGCGCTCGGTTTTCAGCCACTTCATTGCCAATCCGCCAAACCATGCCACCAGCAATCCAGCAGTCACATAGAGCAGGGTGAGTTTCCAGCCAAGAATACCGATAAGAATCACAACGGCGACTTCATTGATCATTGGTGAAGCGATTAGAAACGAGAATGTGACCCCAAGGGGAATACCTGCTTCAACAAAACCGATAAACAGGGGCACAGATGAACAGGAGCAAAAGGGTGTAACCGCACCTAAAGTGACAGCCATCCCTCTTGCCTGCCAATCCGGCCGGTTTTGTACATATTCTCGCACCCGCTCAGGTGAAAGAAATGCACGCAACAGTCCCATCACATAGATGATGACAACCAGAAGAAAAAAGATTTTCGCCACATCCATGACGAAAAAATGCAAAGCGGCTCCAAGCTGCGTATCCGCTGATATATTGAGCAGCTGAAAAACGACTATTTTAGCAAAAGCATCGAACAACGGGATTCTCTCCTAACTCCTGGCTTGAACCTGATCTCCTTATCAGTTCATAGTGGGATCGAATTAGGTTTCTTAATCTGAAACCCATTGACGCACCAGGTCAGGCCCAGGTAATCCTCCTGAGTGGACGACCTCACCATCGACTACCACGCCGGGTGTGGACATCACACCGTAGCTCATGATTTGAGCCATATCGGTGACTTTTTCCAGTTCAATCTCTACACCTGCCTGTTCTGCAGCAAGGGTGATCAATTTGGCAGTGGTCTCACAGTTCTTGCATCCCGAACCCAGTACTTTGATGATTTTCATCTCTTATTCCCTCATGGCTTCAAATTGTAAGTAAGTCTGGTGAATATTGCGTTTGTGCCAGTTTTTGTAGAATTTCAGGTGGGTAAAATCAGGCGCATTCGCCAATACTTCCAACGTGTCGCTCAGTTCCTGCCACTCATCCAGCGCTTTGCCAACCTGCACTACAAGCCAGTCAAGATAGTTACCGGTATCGCGACGAGCTTTGTCGAGATCTGCGGGATGGCCATGGCCAGGCACAACATGCAGAGGCTCCAGTTGTTCAATGACATGGAACGAATTCTGCCATTTGGCAACAGGTGTGGTGGGATGGATACCTAGCATACGGTCATTGAATACAAAATCGCCGCTGAACAGGGTGCTTGTCTCAGCAATCCACAACACGGCATCGCCAGCAAAATGACCGTCACCTGGCCAAATCAGGTTGAAAGTAACCGCGCCAATTGTGAAAGCCTGCTGGTCGGCATCCACTACCTCTGAGGCAAACACTGGTTTAACGGTGTCGGCCCTATCACCAACCTGGGCTTTAAGTCGTACGAGTTGTGCATCAACTTGCTGGCGCTGACTCTCTACAGTCCTTCTAAGCGCCTTGATGGTGATTCCTTTGTCAGCAAAGTAGCTGTTACCCAGCCAGTGATGATCCTGAACCCCAATATTAACGACCAGTCGAATCGGTTTATTGGTCACACTTGCGACCGCCTTTTCGATCAACTCCGCACCCGCAGGCAATGCGCCTGAGCCAACAAGGACAACACCGTCACTGGTCACCACAAAACCAAGTGTATTGTTCAGGGCATGGTTTTTGGGTGTGCGGGGGCCAATCTCACCGACTAATGCGTAACTATTTTTACTGACAGGTTCAACTGCCAGCTCAAAGGCACCTGTCCCGAAAGAGATGAGAACAAGCCAGATAAACAGGGTAGAGCGAATCATAAATCAAACTCCACCATGGATGGTTTGTTGGCCTTGTATATCATGACTGTATCTCTTGATTGAATTTGTGATGTTTGCAGATGAGAGTTATGCACATCTGGGTGAGCCCGGCCTGTTGGGCATCACGGCGAGCGTGTCAGCATCCTGTTTAAAAGGCGGTTCCTGCTTAATGCCGTGCAGGGTTTCAGACAGAACACCCATAACCCAAGAGGGAAGATCGGGGTTGATCCGGTAGTGAATCCAAAGCCCATCTCGGCGGTCAAGGATCACTCCGGCTTCTCGTAGCTGTGCCAGATGACGGGAGATATGGGGCTGTGCAGCACCAATTGCATGGGTTAACTCACAGACACATAGCTCTTCGTGTTGAAGTAGTAAAGAGATGCAACGTATTCTGGTCTCGTGAGAGAGACTGGAAAATAACTCTTTTGGATTTATATTCATGCAGCATAATATACGGAAAACGGTATATACGATCAAGCATATATAGTTGAGGTGGTCTCAGAGCACTATTCGAGCCGCACTACACCGTCAACTTATTGCATACACTTGATCTGCTCAAAGAGTGATCGATACCGTGAACAGGGAGTTAGCAAAAAGGTGGAAAAGACCTATCTACTGAAGTCGGTAGATCACCCCTGAAAAGAGATGAAATCAGTAGTAACCAGCCACTACTGCAACTGATGAAGCTCAACCATAACCGTTTGTTGCTCATCACCCAGCCACACCTGCCCTTCCTGAATGGTGACATGCAGATGCATATTACGCTGAGCCAGATCTTGCAGTAGACCATCATCGACCGCAGATAGCCTGAGAACAGACAAATTGGTGAAACGACTTACTACGTCTCGCATCTGCTCCCACCAGACACCTGCACTACGCTCGGCATAGGGATATACCGTCACCTTCCTGGCACGACCGCACGCTCGGCGAATCCTTTTTTCATCGGGTTGTCCTAACTCGATCCAAAGCTCTATCTCGTCACTCAGGCTTTTCAACCAGAGATCAGGCTCATCTTCAGTGCTGATGCCCTTGGTAAAACTCAATAGCTCATCTGCATTCAGGGCAAATGCAACCAAACGCAGCATCATACGTTGATCAGTTTCTGAAGGGTGCCTTGCCAGAGTCAGGTTATAGGTAGCGTAATGTTGCTGATCCATATTGGAGACCTGCAGTTCCGCCTTGAAGATGGTTGCTTTTAAAGCCACAACAGTAGTCTACCTCGTGATTGGTTAGTGATCTTACAATGGACCAGGGAAATCCCTGATAAATGCCGCAATGATACGAACCTTGCTGCCTGATTGCCAAAAACCGCAAAGATTTTGCTAAGAAATGGTCTGTACTGAACAGATTGAGTGTCAGTCTATTACTTTTCGTCGCAACGTCTTCTGCTGAGCACGCCGGTTCTTTGCATCGAGCCGACGCCGTACTGACGATTTTGTTGGCCGGGTTGGTTTACGTTTTTTCTGAGCAACAACAGCGAGTTCCACCATTGAGCGAAGCCTCTGCAGTGCGTCATGGCGATTTTTATCCTGATCCCGGTAACGTTGAGCCTTAATCACAATGATCCCGTCTCGACTGATTCTGTTGTCTGACAGCTTAAGAAGACGCTCTTTTATCAGCCCTGGCAAGGATGAAGCATGGATATCAAAGCGTAGATGGATAGCCGATGAGACTTTATTGACATTTTGCCCCCCCGCACCTTGGGCTCGTATCGCATTAAATTCAACCTCATTTTCTGGAATTGATATCTGTTTGGTTATCGATAGAGACATTGAACTATATTTCATACAGTAGGAATCAGAGCTTCCTTAAATATACCAGGGTTGCAGATCTGCTTCGATAGATTCATCTTGATATAGAGGTTTTCTTTAAAAGCCTCTAATTAAGGACACCGCTATTAATTATGCCAAAACAGTTAACCCTTAGCTGAATCAACACTGCGAAGGAGCTTGATGTGCACAAGACAATCAGTAAAAGAACCATATATACGTTAGCACTTATAGTATTGTTTTCCTGTCAGATAGTAGTGGCCTCGCAAGTCATCGAGACAGAAAAGCTCAGTATTCGTTATGAGATCCTCACTGAGGAGCTCTCCCACCCCTGGTCTCTGGCTTTCCTGCCTGAGGGTGACATGCTGATCACAGAGCGGTCAGGAAAATTGCGTTACTTAGACGCCAATGGCAATCTCGATCCCAAACCAATCGGTGGTCTCCCGGCTATTCGTCAACATGGGCAGGGTGGCCTACTCGATATAGTGCTTCATCCACAATTCGAAAATAATCGATATATCTACTTCTCTTTTGCCGAAAAGTCTGATGATGGCTATGGTACTGCAGTAGCCAGGGGGAAATTGAATAATCACCGCCTTAATGAGATAGAGATAATTTTTCGATTATCGAACAAGAATAACTCCAGACACCATTTTGGCTCGCGCCTGGTTTTTAACAAAAGAGGCGAGCTGTTTATCACCCTCGGTGACCGGGGCGATAAATCCAGAGCACAAGATCTGTCGGATCATGCTGGCTCGGTGATCCGCTTGCATGATGATGGCAGCATCCCCAAAGACAATCCTTTTGTAGCGCATAAAAACGCGAGACCCGAGATCTACAGTTATGGGCACAGAAATATCCAGGGCGCTGCACTTCACCCTTCGACCGGTCTGTTATGGACCCATGAACATGGCCCTCAGGGTGGTGATGAGATAAACATCCCAAAAGCAGGTCACAACTATGGCTGGCCTACTATCACCTATGGCGTCAACTATGTGATTGGAACAAAAATAGGCGAAGGCACTCATAAAGCAGGAATGGAACAGCCTCTACACACCTGGATACCATCGATAGCACCATCAGGCATGGCCTTTTATACCGGTAACCAACTTCCACCTTGGCGGGGCAATCTGTTAGTAGGCTCTTTGAAATTTCAGCAATTAGTCAGATTGGAGCTGGAGGGTGACAAAATTGTCCATGAAGAGAGAATATTGACTAACAAACTGGGAAGAGTTAGGGATGTGCGCCAGGGCCCTGATGGATCGATCTATTTGCTGATCGATGAGCAACAAGGCAAATTAGTGAAGATTATGGCCAGTGGCAGTGACTAAGTATGTCGCATTCAACCACGGTGTGCAGGCCTGCAGCAAAGCGCCAAAGTGCCGCTGCAGCCCCCTCACAAGTTTTGATAACGAACTCTGCAGGAAAAGAGATATAAGCTGCCTGCCCTAGATTAATTCAGTATTCACTATATCCCCCACGCCCCAGAGCCTGAGAGGCCAATAGTGCTTGACTCACACTACTGTAATATTTACTTGTTCACCCAACTACCCTTACTGTTCTGATACCAATAGCCTTTCGGTGCCTCTTCAACCCAGACCCGGGCAAATATATCTCGAATACTCTTCTCCCATTCAGGGTGACCATTCGCCCTGGCAATCTCAGCATAGAGCGCTTTACGATCCCCGTTCTCATCAACAACCAACTTCTTTACCTTGTTTCTATCGCGCAAGGGTATTTTTTTCAATTCGCGCACAGATACCAAGCCACTATTGGTAAACCCCAGTGCGCCAGAACGGTAGTAGGAGGTCAAGTTAGACTGCCTGTCTGACATAGCAGCGCGTAATTTGCGAATGGATGGTGAGGAAATATCTATATTAGGTTGTTCCGCCCTGGCTACAGGCACTACAAAATTCAACACAGCCTCAGCAACGTACGAAAACTTATTTAAAGTTGAGTCGTGAGAGGATTGATCATCCCCCTCTTGAGTCTCTGCAGGAGGCGTTTGGTTCTCAGGTGGTGCAGCCTCTTCACCAAGAACATCCCTCACAATTGTTCTCGCAGCGTCTTCTGCTGCGGCAGCAGGAAAATATATATTGATGGTCACACAAGCTGCCAGTGTCAACACCATCAATGAATATCCCAGAAAAGATTTCAACATACCAGATTCCTTAATCATGAAAGGTTATCCTCATCTTTTGCTTTGTTACTATGCAAACCAATTTAACTGTTTTAAAGGCAATACTGGATGTAGCATTGCAATATACTCAACGTACTTCCATGCCTTCGACACGTATATTTTTCAGGCGTTCCACCAGACTCTTCCAGGCTACACGACGATTGCGCGCAATGACATCAATTCTAGGCAGGCCAGCACCCTTTACCAGATAATAGCCTCCATCCGGATGATCTATACCATCCAGCTCGGCCAAGGCTCCCTCTAACTTCGCACTCAGTTGTATACGATTGTAGCGAAACTCCTTAAATATCCCTAAAAAGGTATTCTGCAATCCACTTCCCATACCATTACCGATCGAGGTGAGGTTGTCCACAGCCCGCTGACTGATTCGATGAGGCAGATCATCATCTTCCGGAGAGTGAAAAAGTGCATCAAACGCAACTGGTTCCCAGTTAAGTAGATGAAGCCCTCTGACCCAGCCATCCAATCCACCCTCAATATGTCCAAATGAGAATGTTTGGGTGATCTGCTCAAGATCCAGATTATTTAATTCAGCAGCAGCAAACATCTCTGGAACTCTTCCCAGCGGTTGCTTGACCACCAGCTGATCCACCCTGATACGACCACCGAAAATATCAATCAGCAAAGCACCATCGAGATTCAATGTTTGATCCTGGTAGCGCATGGAAGGAAGCTCACCATTGAGTTCTCCAGACATAACAGGCCATTCAAAAGCCGTGGCGAGTTCCTGCAAGGATAGGTTGTCTACCTTGGCACTGGTCTCCCAAACTGGTGCGGCAGCGAGTAAGTTTTGGCTCTCGAACTGTGCGATATGAATATATCCACCCAAAAGTGGTATATCGATTGGCTTGAGAAGCACAACCCCACTCTCTTGTGCTTGCGCATGAACAGAAATTGACGCATAGGGTATTTGATAGATATGGCCCCTATGTATCTCTATTTGACTGGCCTCCACTTCACCATGATTTGACCAGGACAACGATCCAGACAATCCATGCATTGCGAAAAGACCTCGCTTGTCATCGAGGCTAACAGATTTCAGGATTGCCTGAAGCTGATCCAGTTTTCCATCTGTCAACTCGATTTCAGCCTGCACCTCACCAGACACAGTCAGCTCATCCACCATAGTGCCGATCAGAATCGATTGTAGGAGTGTTTCGTATAGTGTATCTAGTCGGGCAGTTTCAGCTCTTAGCTTGGCCTGTTTCAATACAAACCCGGACAGGTCAATCAAGGCCTCTCCTTCAACTTCAAGTGCAGGTGGCAGATCTAACCGGGCGTGCTCTAGAAGAACTAAATTTTTTTCTGGCGACCATTCACCATTGAGCTTTAGATGAAGTGGTGTTGGATTAAGATCCAGGTAGTAGGGGTCGGAGTAAAACTGGCCACTTTTCATATTAGCTGTGACCGTACCGAACCACACCCCCTCCTTTTGCCTGGCAGACACATCAAAGTCACCAGTGCCATCTTCAGCAACCTGCAGCCCCTCTTGATCTGCATAATTGAGGTGTGCAATATCAGCTGTCATGTCAATGCGTTGAAGACCCTGATCAGAACCTGACAGCTCAGCCATAAGGGATAACTCGCCTGTCAATTGCCAATCTTTCGGTGGAATATCGAGATCAAGATATTCTCTTACTGTTTTCAGGGCCAGTTGTTTTGCATCCATTTTTAACTGCCATGCCCCAGAGTCCATTTCTAACGATAGACTCAGCACACCTTCTGCGACTCTAAGATCTTCTATACTGAGTGAAAAGTTTTCCGCGTCATAGTAGCTTAGTCTGACCACCCCGCGCAGGGGACCGTAGGGAGAATCTGCGATCAGTAGACGCCCCTGACCGCAATGATAGGCATCTATATCATCCTGTAACTGAGGGCAGTGAAATTCAATACCACCTAAGACTGCAGACAAAGATTCATGCTCAAATCTAGTGATATTGAGTTTCAGTTCAAGCCCCTGCGCTGTTGGATTCATGGATAATCTGATCCCTTTCGCTGACCAGTCATCTGAAGATATCTTATCGGTAGTCAGAGTAATCTCAGTTACTGCTGCTGCGCTCAGGGTTATCAATAGAAAACATACCGACAGTAACATTCGGGCATTGGATTTAAACTGCTTCAAGCAACCTTTAAAAAAAGCAGGTTTTGGAAATCGACAAAACGAATTCATTTGAGGCAAGATGGTATACAGGTAAATCATTCTTTTCATTAAGTATCAGCTGAATGCCAAACTAGTGTCTACCCACAGGTTATATCCTGAAATATTCATAGCCTCTATATATACTACGCCATATGATCACACCCAAAACTGTTAGTGTTATTTTAATATTGATCCTGATCACCGCATTGGCCTTCTGGTCCAAGCTCAGATTCGTCGATCCTGGTGATCACCAGGAGCAACGCTGGCGCATAGATCAGTACCCAGGCTTCGATAAGACCAAGGAAAACCACAAGCCTCGCAATCACTTGATAAAATGAAGTAGCTGAATGTCACACTTTCACAAAAGAACACTGCCCCTCAATAAATTATTATTCCCATAAAAACAGCACCTTATTGTTACTTTTATAGACCTGTGTAAAAGCCTCAAATAAACACAATTATATTTGTATATTACTATTTGCTAATTTACGCCTCTGGGGATTCTTATTCTTATAATAATTTGCGCTACGACAGTTCCTGGGCGCAAGAGAGTAGTGAGGGGTTTTATCATGTCCAATTCCAAACAAGCAAAGAGTCGATCCAATCACCCGGATGAGGTAACAATTTCCAGCGACAAAAAAAACCTGGTTAATTTTGAATCTGCTAGTTCATCGACAGCCTTACCTACTGAACTTAACCGAAAAATCGGTCTGATCGATGCAGATCTCGATGATCTCAAAACAGATTTAAGAGAAGCCAACAAGGGTGTAAAAACAAAACTGCAGGATCTCAGCGAAAAAGAGAGTGACCTCACGAGTCGGGTATCTGAAGCCTACCAACAACTTGGTGATTTAGACCAGGCATATCAATCTCTGGTAAAAAAATCATCTCTGATCAGCAAAGAGATCAAAACAGTTTCAAAGCAGTTGGTTGAGGTAACAGATAAAACAGAGTCTGAAATGGGCTCCCTGAATAGTGACGTGCAAACCCTGATTGAACGCACCGAGGAACTCTCTGAAAAATCAAGACAGACAACTAGAGTCTTAAATAAAAGCATAAAAGATAATGCAAAAGTATTAAGAGAACTGGAGAGCCAGTTATTAACAGAGATAAACGCCTTGGCTGCAGATAGTCAGCAACGGGATGAGACTCTGGACAACAAGACCGATAAGATCGGTAGTGATCTTGTAAGGGCTGAAGAGGAGATCAAATCCAGCCAGGCTCGTTTAATTAAGATGCAGGCAGTCGACCAGGCCTTGGAAAAACGCGTTGCGAATATTGACGTAACCGCTGATGAATTGACAAAAAAAAGTCGCGAACTCTCCCGCTCTACAACCACGCTGAACAAACGCACTTCCGAACTATCCTCAGCAATCGAAGAGTTGAGAAATAAAACTGAAGAACACAGTGGTTTGATCACTGATCTACAAGACCGCTCTGAGCACACCGACAGGGCGCTCTTCAGCCTGATTATGGTGGAAAAGAAACACTATCGCACCTTGGGTATAGCCACCGCATTACTACTCATAGGAATATTAGGTTTTTTTCTCTACGACAATGCAAACTGGAGAGCAGAAGAGCAACAAAATCTGCAATTACAAAGTGGAGTTAGCAACAACGCACAACAGATCGCCGATAGTCAGGAGCAAATGGTAGAGCTTGGTAGTAAAAGCTTACAAACAGATAAGATTATTCAGAAAGAGATCACAACCCTCAACAAGCAGTTGACACAAATAGAAGATCAGGTCGAAAGCTTGGATGGCAGGGTCAGCAACATACGCCCCAACACAACATTTGGTAAAGGAAATGTGATTCACAGTGATCAATGGCTATCACAGCAACCTGCCAAAAACTATACGATCCACTTGACCACTGTGAAAGAAAAAAAGCAGCTCTATAAAATAGCTGGGCGTTATCATAATCAATTACAGGACGAACTGGCGTATCTTCCGGTCACCGTTAACCAGAGCCGACAATACGCATTGGTATATGGTAACTACTCTTCCCGTGAGGAAGCTGATCGTAATCTGAGTGCTCTTCCAAGATATGTCGAGCGTAAAATGCCAACAGTTCACTCAATGCAACAGGTTCAATCCTATATAGCAAATTAAGGGCACCTCTAATAACTGCTTGTGCCCTCTGGCTTTACACCCCGTTTAGATTCAAGGCGCGCTTATTGCCTGTCGAAAAAGTGCAACGCAGAGTCTGAACGGGTCGTAAAGCCCCGTCGGGCGCGACCTAAAGTATGCATCTGCTGGGTATGCACTCTATTCACTGCGTTGCACATCAACCATTGGGCCATGCTATAAATTCGGTAGCGCTCAGCTATCCAAGCCCCCTCACTATTACCTGGACGCCCTAAGAACTGGAGACATATTTCAGGGTATAGACCACCCAATTCAGGTTTTTACCCTCTCTTAAACCACAAATCCTTTCTGATAAGTTTAATTTCCATAGGTTATGTCTATACTATGGATTCAATTTTCGATCTAAATCCAAAATATACAACAAACTTTATTAAAGCCATATTTGAATATGAAAAAAACTATACTGCTCATAATACTCTACCTTATTACCACCAACTGTCTGGCTGAAGCAGATTTCCTTGTCGAATCCGACTGGTTATCTGAACACATTGATGATGATAATCTGGTCATACTCGAAGTGCGCTATCATCCCCATCGCTACTACACTATTGGCCATATACCCGGGGCAATACAAGTACAACGCTTTAAGGACTTGGGAGATAATCAGGGTTATCCTTTAATGCGATTTCCATCACGTGAACAATTCCAGTCAAAACTTCGTGAATGGGGTGTCAACAATGACTCAACATTGGTTTTATACGATGACTCTAACACTGCTCTGACTACACGTATCTACTATCTATTGGAGCTTTATGGCTTTAAAACACAACAGATAAAGATTCTTAACGGCGGAACAGTAGAGTGGAGCGCGTTCGAAGAGATGACCACTGACGCCACGCCTCAACCAAAACCAGGCAAAGTGACCCTAAAACCTGCAAACCCTGAGATGTTTGTAGAATGGACTGATGTTTACGACGACGTTGTCTCCCGACGGGATCCGAATATTATATTACTCGATGCCCGACCCCATGCCATGTATACAGGAAAGGAAGTCAAACACTCCATATCAGCTGGTCACATCCCTGGAGCAATTAATATTGTAAGCCTGGATGGAACCAGTGCACAGAAATGGCGTTCTGAATCAGAGCTTTCAGATCTTTACAATGAGATAGCAAAAGATAAGACCATTTATATATATTGTCATGATGGCTTTCGTATGAGCCTTGCCTACTTGCAGCTGAAATATCTCGGCTACAAAGATATCAGGCTCTATAATGGAGGCTGGTCACACTGGGGGAATCGCTTGACGCTTCCCGTTGTTGAGGGTGAAGAGGCTTACGGCGGAGACTATGCACTGTAAACAGTGGAACGCTGATGTATAGCATGAAAACTTAATATACCGGGTCCAGCCGTAGCATTATGGCCCATAGCAAGGGATCGAGCAGTCACCCTACCCTCCTCTGCCTAGTTTATGTAACTGATTGGCCTGGTTACTGCGTCCTCATTACAAATCATTGAGGGGTTTCTGTGAAATTATGATGATGCTGGTGATGCCATTTTGCCTATCCTTGGCGGCATACCAGCCTCAATCAGAAATCACTTTTAAACCCTGAACCCGATATATTAAGTTGTCACACTTACTAACCTGCCGACTTTATCGCGGACACAACCTATTTCTACGCAAAATCCAGTAGAGTGTATATACGAAATTACCCTAGTGGGCCGCGCGGTAAGTTCGGTATCCCCGCTACAGGGCCAAGGCAAGGCGCACTTCGCGGGGAATGGCATGCCCTTTTCAAGAAGTGCAATGCAGCATTGGCCCCGTAGTGGGGCTCCCTTCGGGCCAACCCGCCAGCATCTATAGCCACACTGACCAAGATTGCAGATAAACCATACCTGCAGACCACCTGTTAGGGCCTGTTAACACTAATATCTGTTAACCACTGAAAATGCTCAGATTTGTATGAGGATTATCATTGATACTCCTTTTTACCCTTCGTATTCTGTCACTTTCAGGAGTGGCACAATGAGTCTAGATAGAGGTACAAAAATCTATGCCGGTATTCTTGGCAGTGTAGTAGCATTAGGACTACTTGCATGGGTATCTACGCTCGATTTTCGTTTAAGTGAGATTGATTCTATGCTGGAAAAGGATGCTGAACTTTCCGCCTATCCCTATCGCTTCAAAGCATTTGAGATCCGAGGCACTACTGCCATTATATCCACGCCAAGAACCAACGCTGTACCTGCGGTAAAATTTCTGGCAATGATCAATCCAGGCCTCAGTCAGAAAAGTGAGCAGGATCCGGAAATGATTGCGGCGCAAAAGCGTCTGGGAGCCATTCAAGGCAAGGTTCGTAAGTTAGTGCTCAGTCGTGATGACATAGACAGGGTCACTTGGCGTATCGATAAAGCATGGTACTCTCAAAAAGGTGTCTGGATTAATTGATTAGGATTTAAAGATCCTGCTATTAATATTTGACACTGAGATTCAAATTATCACTACATACGACTCTATTCAGAACGATTCCGCATAAAGTCTGCAGTGTTTGAAAATGCCTGGAACAACTCCTTTTGGAACTTCTCATCCAGCCCCATCTGCGCCATGGCTGATTTCATGCAGTTGAGCCATTGATCCCTCTCCACTATACCAATACTAAAAGGCAGATGCCTTGCCCTAAGCCTGGGGTGGCCATATTTCTGAACATAGAGATTAGGCCCACCGAGCCAGCCTGACAGGAAAAGAAACAGTTTCTCCCTCGACATTCTAAGACTTTTAGCATGCAGTTCACGCAATGTAGTGAGATCCTCCTGCTCATCCATAATGTCATAGAATCGATCTACCAGTTCACGCACGGCTTTTTCACCACCTATTTTTTCATAGGGCGTTGTTACGGAATGCATGACTTAAAACACCTTCTAAAAATATCCCAAAAGAAACATTTCCAGCCACATTGGCCGGAGTGGCAAATAGAACAGAGAAGCCAAACTGATACAAGAAGAATCATCAATTTTGATTCAACCTAAAAAGATCAGTTGGGCAGCGTGAAGTGTGCGTTTGTGGTGGTGCAGGGCAAGGCGCAACGACGCGGAATAGCCCGCTATTCCAAGGAGTTGCAACGCCGCCATGCGCCGCCACAAGCGTGCAATTCATGCTGTAGCGTGATTCACCCAACAGGTGACCATGTGCATCGAAGCTATTTTCTACAAAATCAGGAACCTGCTATTAGAATGGAGCGGTCAACTGATTTTTTTAGGTTCAATGACATCTTGTGATAGTGATGCCTGATGAATAGTTTATACGTCTTGAAATGACCATTCTTGGTTTTTGAGCTAATCCCTGGCAATGATTAATAAAAAGTAGTGGTTCTTTATCTGTCTGAACAAAGCCCCTATTTCTTAGTGTAATTATTTAGCTACTATTCCACAAATAATATTGTACACTATGTACAACTATTTTAGATAATGTGTAATGTTCATGAAAGAACAACCCTCATATACCAGCGGTTATTACCCAATTCGCAAGGTGTCCGAACTTACGGGCATTAATCCAGTGACTCTTCGAGCATGGGAGCGTCGCTATGGATTGATAAAGCCTGAAAGAACCCCGAAAGGTCACAGGCTCTATACGGATGAACATATCCAGCTGATACGCCGGATTATAGGTCTTATCGACAAGGGCATATCAATAGGTCAGGTCAGGCACATGCTTGCTGATAGCAACTCTCCTCTTCTAGCCCTGGAGCCCGTGAAAACTGAAGAGCGTGATGCGTGGAGCAATTATCGCAGCAGAATGCTTCAGGCTATTGCTGAGTTTGATGAGATCGTATTGGATAACAGTTACAACGATGCACTCTCCCTCTACCCTATCGAACTGGTAACGCGACTGCTTATTCAGCCACTACTTCACGAACTTCGCCAAAGACGAAACAGTGAGCCCTTAGGAGAGGTGGAAATTCGCTTTTTTGAAACCTATTTACGCAATAAGCTGGGGGCGCGTTTTCATCACCAGGTGACAAATAGCCATGGAAAAAGGGTGCTTGGTGCCTGCTTGCCGAACGAATTCAGCGAAGTCGAATTACTGCTGTTCAGTTTAAAAGCAATGACTCAGGGTTATAGGCCAATACTGCTTGGCCCCAACATGGCCCTGGAGCAGATACCGCTTGTAGTAGACCGGTCTCATTGTAGTGCATTGGTCCTCTACGGCAGTTTAGAACCACCATCCGCTCTATTACAAACAGATTTGCCTGGGTTGGTTCAAAAATTGGCTGAACCGGTGTTTGTCGGGGGAACTATTGCTCAAACGCATCAAACTGAAATTCTAGAGGCTGGCGCTATACCTTTGGTAGCAGATTTAGCGGCAGCCGTTAATCAGATCAGCGATAGAGTGCCAGAAGAACCATCCTCATGACCGTTGCCATACTCTGGTTCAGAAGGGATCTTAGACTGACAGACAATCCAGCCTTACAAGCAGCATTAGAACACGCCAACGAGTTGATACCGGTCTATATACATACCCCTGGTGAAGAGGCTCCCTGGAGCCCTGGTGCTGCTTCAAACTGGTGGTTGCATGAAAGTCTTACTGCACTCGACTCATCACTTCGACAGCGAGGTTCAAATCTGATAATCGCACGTGGGAAGAGCCAAACCGTCTTAAAAAAACTGGCTATTACCCATGCTTCTAAAGAGATCTTCTTCAATAGCTTACCTGAGCCGATAGCTATACAACGGGACAACCGGGTCAGTAAGCATCTATCTAAATCAGGGATTAACTGCAATATCTTCAATAATAGCCAACTGACAGATGGCCCTCCGATACGTCGTCTCGATGGAGGCTGCTATCGTCTTTTCACTCCATTCTGGCGTGCTGTTCTGAAACAGGGATTGTCGACAAGAGCTCCATCACCAGCCCCAAAAAAGATCCCACCCCCACCAAAGCTGATTAAGTCAATATCACTGCAAAGCTTGGGGCTTTTGCCTGAAGTTCAATGGTATGAGCATTTCAAGGATTATTGGGAACCTGGTGAACAAGGGGCCTTGAAGCAGATTCAGCACTTCCTTGATAAGTCGATCAACAGCTACGCTGAGGGACGTGACAGGCCAGACCTTGAAGAGACCTCCCGCCTTTCACCCCATCTCCATTTCGGTGAAATTGGCCCACTACAGATCATCAATGGGATAGAAAGCAGATTTGAAACTGACCCTACAAGCCATGCTGATAGTAGCCCCGGACAATATATTCGTCAGCTGGTATGGCGTGAATTCGCTCAAAACCTGCTTATACACTTCCCTGATACCGATCTACACCCTTTTGATCCACGCTTCCAAAACTACCCGTGGCGAAAGGGCAAGCGAGCCGAAAAATTATTACAGTACTGGCAGCAGGGAAAGACCGGCATCCCCATTGTGGACGCAGGTATGCGTGAACTTTGGCAAACAGGCTGGATGCACAATCGGGTTCGTATGATCGTTGCCTCGTTTCTGACTAAAAATTTAGGCATACACTGGCTGCAAGGCGCAAGGTGGTTCTGGGATACACTGGTGGATGCTGATTGCGCGAATAACTCCTTTGGGTGGCAATGGTGCGCAGGGTCTGGCACAGATGCCGCACCCTATTTTCGAATATTCAACCCGGTGCGTCAGTCACAACGTTTCGATCCCCAGGGAGAGTACATACGGCGTTGGCTCCCTGAATTGAGTTTATTACCTAATAAATATTTAAATGCGCCTTGGGAGGCAGATATGTCAGTACTACTCAATGCAGAGATCCGACTTGGCAAAACCTACCCTAAGCCTATAGTTGACTTACAACTATCCAGAAAAGAGGCTTTACAACGTTGGGAAACGATTAAAAATCTCAGCAGCAAGAGATATGCACGAAAATGAATGAGCCGATACCAAAAAAACCGACTATCGGTGTAAGCGCCTGCTTATTGGGACATCAAGTCCGCTATGATGGTGGCCACAAACGAGATAATTTCATTGTTAGCAATCTACAGGAACATGTCGATTATCTACCTATTTGCCCAGAAACAGGAATTGGTCTTGGTATCCCACGCCCCACAATTCGCTTGGTAGGTGAACCTGAAAACCCTCGCCTTGTCGGGGTTAAAGACCCAAGTATAGAATTGACTGATAAGATGCAAGTTTATGCCCTGGAACAGACCAGACAGCTTCACCATTTGAGTGGCTATGTTCTAAAAAAGAGCTCACCGAGTTGTGGAATGTCTCGGGTTAAGGTCTATGCAGAAAAAGGAACGCACTCAGTTAGTAAAGGCGTCGGTATCTTTGCAAAAGTTCTGATCGACGAATTACCATTGTTACCAGTTGAAGAAGAGGGTCGGCTTAATGACCCGGTTCTACGCGAAAACTTTATCAATCGAATCTATGTCTATCACCATTGGCAATTACTACACCAAAAGGGACTCACTGCTGCTGAACTGATTGCTTTTCATACCGACCATAAATATCTGGTTATGGCCCATTCACAAGCTTCATATCAGAGGCTCGGACAACTACTATCGAATTTCGCTGACAATGAACTGAATAATATTGCAGAATTGTATATCGAAGAGTTGATGCAAACCCTGAAACGGCGGGTCAATCGAAGTCGCCATGTGAATGTTTTGCAACATATCATGGGATATCTGAAAAAGCGTATCAGTTCTGAGGATAAAGTTGAGCTTATTGCTTGTATTGAAGCTTATCGTCGGCAAGAAACCCCATTGATCGTACCGATGACTCTGTTTAAGCACTATTTCAGATTACATCCCGACAACTATATGTCGAGACAAGTCTATCTGCAGCCACATCCTGAAAAACTTGGATTGCGAAATGGATTGTAGAGACTCTTTTAAAACCACCCTGAACCCGTTGTGACTGATTTCTCGTCGGGATATTTTACACATTGTAATTTTATGCCTTATTAAACGCTGCACAGGTTATTGATTTCCAGAGAGATATTATTCTGTGGCACTTTACTTGCAGCTAATTTCTAAGAGAAGCGTATCGAGACATCGTTAACCTAGTGTGGTGCGTCACACTAGAGAGGCCTAAACGTCTAATATGGGCTACTTTCGCAATTTCATCTTATTTCTCATCTTAATAACCAGTGCTTCTGGCATGGCACAGAGCGGCCATCTAATAGACAATCAACCTATCCCGCAAGCAGATCCATCCCTGCTGTATGAGGGTACAATTCAGTATTTTTCAATCCTTTCAAAGACCGCACTAAAGAGTAGCGAATGCAAAACACCCCTCCAAGCAGACAAAAAGTGTATAACTCTTTTCCGAGATGAGAATAACGGTGCTTTGGTGCAACCTCTATTGCTGTTACTGATGGCCCTGGGCTTGATCGGGCTTGGCATCGCTACACGAATCAAGTGAGAATCGATTGATAAAAAGCCTGTGGTCCGCTTCACTCAAACGGCGGCACACCTCACGCCCCAGATTCATATAGATCAACAGATACTGTTCATGATCCATACCGTAAAGCTCAGCCAGTTGAGCTGCCTTGATCTGAATCGCACGGCAACTTTCCAAGGCCTTGACGGCAGCGCTGCGTGGTTTGCAATCCATCAATGCCATTTCACCAAAACAGTCACCCAAACTAAGCTCTCTCAGCATATAGAGCTTATCTCGCCAGGTTCTATAGATAGCAACACGTCCCTGCTCCAGGATATAGATCGAATTATCGAGATCTCCCTCTTCGAAAAAATAGTGCTCTTTTTCGAGCTCAATTGGAGAGGCGTTTTTAAGTAAAAAATCCAGCGTGGACTCACTAACCCCACCAAAGATAGGCATACTCTGAAGCATGCTGATTCTCGATTGATGCATATGCCGCCCCATTGCTTTGACAATATATCATTAGTTTAGATGGAATTAGATAAACTATTAACCCGGCACCTTAATATAAGGCATCAAAGTAAAAAAATGACTGAATTCAAGAAGCACGAAGATAACGATTACGCAACTTATTCAGCACCCAACCGATAACAGGGAGGTTTTCATACACATACTCACCCGAATCCCAATAATCTATATGTTCAATCACCTCTCCCTTAGGATTGAATTTCACCTCACTCAGACCTTCAATTCTTTGCTGCACCAATTTACCTTTCACAAGGTAGTGAAAAGTCCAGGAGATATAACCCACATCACCATGTCCGCAATAGTTATGAATTTCGAAACGGCTCGTTTCACAAACATTAAACATGTGTTGAAATACTCTTTTTACACCTGCAACTCCTCTGACATCATTGAATGGATCTTTAAATCTTACCTGATCACTGAACAGGCGATCACAGTCCTTCAATCCATCATTGTCTATATGTTCAAAGAATTCCTTATATCGAGAAAGCCAATCTTCAATGTCACTCATTTCAAGAGCCTCCGCATAAGCAGAAAATAGAGTGAATAGGGTAGAAACTTTAAAAAATTCATAATAAGTGCAAAACCAGTAGGAAATCTGATTTCAAAGTTACCTGATGGAAGGTTTTTCATAATCGCCTTTGCTGCTTCTTCAGGAGTAATCAAAAATGGCATTTTAAAACGATTCTTGTCTGTTAACTCGGTGGCCACAAACCCCGGATTTATCAAACGTAAAGAGACACCTTCCCTGATCAATTCCGGATGAAGAGATTCAGCTAAACTGATCAATGCTGCCTTACTGGCTCCATAGGGAGCTGCCCCCGGCAGACCGCAATAGCCTGACAAGCTGGCGGTAATCACTATTTCACCTCTATGTTGCCTGCGCATATCAGGCAGCAGCGCTGCAAGACAATTTACCACACCAAGATAGTTGACATTGATTAGCTTATGAAAAAGCTCTAAATCAAAATCTTCAAGATTCATGGGCGAATAGTCACCTGCATTCAGAAAGGCTAGATCAATCTGCCCATACTCTTTCTGGATAGAGTCAACAACTTGCTTGACTGCACCCTTGTTGGTTACATCCAGAGGAATTAGATGCATATTGTCTACACCTGACTCCTTGACTGTTTCAATTAGCCGCTCACTATTTCTCCCTGAGATCACCACCTCCCATCCTAAATCTTTCAATGCAAAAGCAAGGGAACGACCAATACCACTCCCCCCCCCGGTGACCCAGGCAACTTTAGGTGTTGATCTGCTGTATTCAGGACTACCTTGCATAACTTAACCTCAGCTTTCGATACAACTAAAACTACAAATTATCAGTGGGATTAATCTTATATATTTGTTTTTACCGAATATTTATTGTTTTTATCACTTAAAGTCACCCGCCAATATCACTCTTGTACAACTATTGTAGTTGATAATTGACTTTATTTGTACAACACTTGTACACAAATACAAATCGGGATGACAGACGTGACTCAGACAACCACTCATCGAATAGGCATTGTAGGTAGCGGGATTGCAGGATTAAGTGCAGCCTGGCTGCTCAGAAACAAGTATCAAGTTGATCTATATGAGCAGAATGATTATGTCGGGGGGCATACTCACACAGTCGAAGTAGAAGAGGATGGAAAGATCATACCTATTGATACCGGTTTTATAGTCTACAACGAACCCAACTATCCTCTGCTAACACAACTTTTCAGATATATGGATGTTGAAACCCAAAACACTGATATGTCATTTGCAGTTTCAGTCGACAAAGGAAGACTAGAGTATGCAGGAGACAATCTTGGTAAATTGTTTGCTCAGAAACGGAATATCATCGATATTAAATTTTTATCAATGTTAAGGGAGATAGTGCGTTTTAATCGTGATTGTCTGGCATACATTGAAGATAACAATCACGACTTGAGTCTCGGAGATTTTCTCGACCAGAACGGTTACAACCAGCAATTTCGTTATGATTATCTTCTACCCATGGCAGCAGCAATATGGTCGTGTCCCACAAGAACCATGCTCTCATTTCCATTTAGCAGCTTTGCACGCTTTTTTAATAACCATGGACTGATAAGTTTAAAAAATCGACCCCAATGGAAAACCGTGGTCAATGGTAGCTGGCAATATGTAAAAAAGATGTCTGCCGCTTTGGGTAGTCGTATAAAAGTAAAGCAGCAGGTTGTCAGAATAAAGCGTCTACCTGATGGGGTTGAGGTTATCACGCAAGATGGCCAAAAAATGAAATACGACAACCTGATCTTAGCCTGCCACGCAGACCAAGCTGTCTCATTGCTGGATAACCCCAAACCTCTCGAAGCTAAATTACTCAATAAGTTCCGATACCAGGAAAACATAGCCTACTTACATTCAGATTCAGCTTTGATGCCAAAGTCGCGAAAAGTCTGGTCGTCATGGAACTACCTATCGGATGATAAGCATATAGAAGAGAGAGATGTATCCGTCAGCTACTGGATGAATCGTCTGCAACGGTTGGATAGCAAACGTGACTATTTTGTCTCTCTTAATCCTCTACAGTCTCCTCGCGATGAATGCACTGTTGCAACAATCACATATGACCATCCTGTATTCGACAGTGCTGCACTCTATGCCCAGGAAATGCTGGATCAGATACAGGGCAAGGAGAGAATCTGGTATTGCGGAAGCTATTTCGGATACGGTTTCCATGAAGACGCTTTGCGCTCATCGGTAGAACTGGCATCAAGACTTGGCGTGAGTGAGCCTTGGATGACGGAAAATAGATATATTCCGTATCAGAACAATATTGACAAGTTGGCATCACTTGCAAGAAGTGCAGGAGTTTAACCGATGCCTGTTAATTCGAGCAGAATTTATTTGACAGATGTTATGCATCAACGAAACTTCCCGGTTAAGTATCGTTTTTCATATCCAGTGTTCAGCCTGCTACTCAATCTCGATCAACTTGAGCAGGATATCAAATCATTGCGACTGCTCTCAATCGATCGCTTTAACCTACTCTCTTTTATGCGTAAAGATCATGGTCCCAGAGATGGCTCCAGCCTCAAATCATGGGCCAATGACTTTTTGAGAAAGCAAAATATAGATCTTGAAGGTGGCGATATTCAACTACTTTGCTTTCCAAGAATACTCGGCTATGGATTCAATCCAATCAGCATCTGGTATTGCTTTCACCTTGATAACAGTTTGAGAGCACTGATCTGTGAAGTGAATAACACATTCAATGAACATCATTTCTATCTGATCCATAACCATGGTGAGACATTGTCATGGCCAGTCAAAGCAGTAAAGGAAAAAAGAATGCACGTCTCACCACTCATCGGCATGCAGGCTAAGTACCATTTTAGTTTCAAAAAACCTGGCGATCGGATCGGCGTGGTCATCAATGAGTATCAGGACAACAGACTGATGCTTACAGCAAGTCAATCAGGTGTATCTCATGCTCTGGATGATAGGAACCTCTTGGCCGCATTAGTTAGAACTCCTCTGATGACATTCAAAGTCATGGCAGCGATTCATTGGCAGGCATTGAAAATATGGTTGCGTGGCGCGCCATTCTTCCCGAAACCTCGACCTCCAAAGGAGCAGATTTCCTCATGAGCAGTCTACAAACACAATCACTACAACGACTCACCTCTCGTATAGATCTTATTGATGACTTTCTGAGCCGCTTAGATTGTCTGGCTTATGGCAGCTTGGAAATCACGGCTAACGGGAGACGTTTTATCCTCAATGGCAAATCCTCAGGAGCTACCGCGAGGATTGAGATAGTTAATTTTTCAGATTTCATAAAGAAGCTATATATCAAGGGTGATATAGGTTTCGCAGAAGCCTATATGGCAGGTGACTGGAGAACCCATGACCTTACAGGTTTACTCTATTTGCTTGCAAAAAACAGGCACAGATTCACGCGACTTCGTAGAGCCTCACGCCTGTCAAACATGGTAAATCGCCTACATCACTGGACTCGACGGAATACCAAACAAGGCAGTGCTAAAAACATTGAGGCTCACTACGACCTTGGGAATAGTTTCTACAAATTATGGTTGGACTCCAGCATGACCTACTCCTGCGCCTTATTCCAAAGTGAGGATGAGTCTCTAGCAAACGCCCAGAACAACAAATATCAAAGAATCCTTGATTTACTCGATCCTCAACCAGGATCAAAATTGTTGGAAATAGGTTGCGGCTGGGGTGGGTTGGCAATAACTGCTGCCAGACAGGGGTTTAAAGTAGATGGAATTACACTTTCACCATCCCAACTTTCATGGGCAAATGAGAAGGTCATAGATGAGGGGCTCAGCAGTGAAGTAAATTTAAGTTTAACTGACTATCGAGATATCAGTGGCGAGTATGATCATATCGTTTCCATAGAGATGTTTGAGGCTGTTGGAGAAGCCTATTGGGGAGACTATATGGCACAGATTTCCAATCACCTTAAACCGGGTGGCAGTGCAGCACTGCAGGTAATAACCCTTGATAAAAAAGTTTTCAACGATTACAGGGAGAAACCTGACTTTATACAAAGGTACATTTTCCCTGGAGGAATGCTTCCTTCAATTTCGACTCTAATCGAAACAGCTGAAAAATTCGGTCTAAAGCTAGAGAGAAATGATAAATTTGGTCTCGATTATGCGGAAACCCTAAAGCAGTGGCAAATTAATTTCAATCAGGCTAGTGATAAAGTTATAGCTCAGGGATTCGACCAACGCTTTATCCGTATGTGGCGTTATTATCTCAGCTATTGTGAAGCCGGCTTTCGCGATGGCCGCCTGGATCTACATCAGATTCTGTTACGTAAAAGCAGATGAAAAAATGAGTCAGTGGTGGAAACAACTGATGTGGTATGGCCTACCTGGTCTACCGTTGGCATTTTTGGGATTGCCACTGGTTATTTTTTTGCCTCCAATTTACGCTGATGAATTTGGCTTGGGAATGGCAAGTGTTGGTTTCCTGCTCATGTTTTCACGTTTGTGGGATCTCTGCTCTGATCCTGTCGCAGGTTACCTGGGTGACCGATTCAATATTAAAAACGGACGTAGAAGATTGATGATCTATAGTGGCGCCCCGCTATTGATCATATCCTGCTATATGCTCTTCATTCCATCTGGCATACCTGACGCAGCTTATCTGCTGATTTGGTCAGCACTGTTATATACAGGCTGGACATGGGTAGTTATTCCATATTCAGCCTGGGGCGCTGAACTCTCTACGGACTACACCAGGCGATCGCAAATCACATCAGTTAGAGAGATTTACGTGCTGATTGGCACGTTAACTGTAGTAACCATTCCTCTACTGATTGCAGACCATCAAAACAGTCAGTTATTAGAAATAGTCGGCATTATATTTATAGTAACTTTCCTGCTTTCCATGCCTGGATTGCTGCTAGTTCCGAATCAGGTAAAAGAGGGCAAACAAACAGGATTAAAGGAAGGGATGAAGCTTCTCAAGAAGAATGCTCCTTTAAAAAAGCTTTTACTTGCCTATTTGTTAAACGGTATCGCAAATGCCATACCTGCCAGTCTTTTTTTACTCTATGTTGAGTTTGCTTTGGGACTCAGTGACAAAACATGGCTATTTCTCACCGTATACTTCGCATCAGGGCTATTGGGTCTACTGATCTGGTTACCCCTGTCCCACCGTATACAGAAACACTCCGCGTGGGCTGTGGCATTGGTATTCTCAGCATCTGTTTTTGTCTGGGTACCTCTGCTACCTAGCGGTGAAATATATCCTTTTCTTATTATCTGCCTGTTGACAGGTCTCAGCCTTGGAATTGACATCTCACTACCAGCTGCCATCCAGGCAGATGTAATCGATATCGACAGAGCTGATGGCGGTGGTGAACGGGCAGGAATTTTCTTCGGTCTGTGGGGTATGGCTACGAAACTGTCACTGGCACTAGCCATTGGACTTGTCTACCCCCTGGTTCAATCAAATGGGTTCAACCCTACCCTGCCAACCAAGCAGGGCATACAGGCACTTATCCTCGCCTATGGCTTACTTCCAATTCCATTCAAGCTGGCAGCAGCCTGGATGATATGGCATTTCCCACTGAATAGCCGGCAACTCAAAATTTTACAAAGGAGTACTAATAGTGAAATTTCTTACCAACAAATGGCTACTCAGCCTGGTTCTGCTGATGACACTAGGGTGCTCCAACATGAAACCCATTGACTATCTGGAAACTCAACCGGAGTTCGATCTATTTGAGTATTTCGATGGAGAGCAACAAGCCTGGGGCGTCTTTGTTGATAGATTCGGAACATTACGCAAAAGATTCACGGTTAAGATTGTTGGCAACGTCACTGACAACCTCTTAAAGCTAGAAGAATCGTTCGTTTATGATGATGGGTCTACTCAACAGCGGGTGTGGCTGATAAACCGGGTGGATAAACACAACTATACAGGTACAGCTTTGGATATTGTCGGTGAAGCAAAGGGGCAAGCATACGGTAGCAGCCTGCAATGGCAATATAAGATGGACCTTTCGATCAATAACAAGGATTGGCGAGTTCATTTTAACGACTGGATGTTTCTCATAGATGAAGAGACACTGGTTAATAGAGCTGAAGTCACCAAGTTTGGTATCAAAATCGGAGAAGTCCTACTATTTTTTAGAAAGAGTGTAAATCATGACTAAGCATACTTATTTCAGATCACGCATATTGACTGTTATTTTACTGGCACTGCTTTACAGTTCTCAGGTATCTGCAAACCAGGGGATGAAGATCAAAGATATTCACTTCGATCAATACCTTTTGACGGATAGTGGTGAACTGGAACTTAAAGGTGCAGGAATGTTGACATGGGGTATCTTGATCGACCTATACGCAGCTGCTCTTTATACCTCTCAAGATAGTGCCAAACAGGAGAGACGACTGATAATACACTACCTGGTACCTGTCAAGGTATCGCAAATTCGCAAAACTGCTGAAAAATTCATATTGGAGCAGCAAGGAGAAAACAGGCTGGAGATGATACGTCCCTCTTTGGATCGGTTACATGCTGCAATGCATGATGTTCAACCCGGTGATCGCTATGCCTTGACTTCCACAGACCAGGGAGAGATAAAACTTGAGCTCAATCATCAGGAAGTAATATCCCTCTCAGACAGAATTCTTGCTGAGTCATACATGGATATATGGTTAGGGCAGAATCCTATTGATGATAAATTGAGATTGAGTCTGATTGGGCAATAGCAGGTTCTCTCGAGATATCCCCGCTATATGCCAGCATATTTTGCCTCTAAGATCATCCACCCCTGCCAGGTAAAGAGCTTCCTCAACAGAATTCTGGCAGCAAAAGTACTTTTTCTACACCTTTATTGAACCACCCACTTCAATCAATTGTCTGGTTATCGTAGAATTAAACCATAGCGACAACCATGCCGATCCTGACATGCGCTTAACATCCATATGGCATTTGTTTGTTAAGGTATAAGAAATGAAGCAATTACCGATCAGTTTACAGCTGCTCAAGCAGGCTTTGGATACTGCCAATGACGGATTAGTGATCGCTGAACGGGAAGGTGATGACACAATCCTACTATATGTAAATAGTGCTTTTGAACGGCTTACCGGCTATACAGAGGAAGATATCCTCTATCAGGACTGTCGATTCCTTCAAGGGGATGACCGAGACCAGGAGGCTCGCCAGGTCATTCGCCAAGCGATTGAATCTAATCAACCCTGCCGAACCAGGCTTCGTAACTACCGCAAGGATGGCTCCCTCTTTTGGAACGAATTGAGCATTACCCCAATTATCAGCGCTGAAGATGGTCTAACTTACTATATCGGCATTCAAAAAGATGTCACTAAAGAAGTTGAAATCGAACAAGAATTAGAACAGGCAAAACAGCGTATTAAACAGCTGGAAAAGAAACTTACAAGCAAGGATTGACCACTATTCAAACCTCTTTTCATCCTCCTTATGAAACTGGGCGCTTGTAGAACAGTGGTAATTTCAGATGATTAAAGCGCTATTTATTATTACTGATTTACAAACTTCATTCTCATAATGCTTTTCCGGATAAGAGCCAGCACGCTCACTTAAGTTTATTGCCAACCATCAGCCCATGAATTTCACACAATCAGCCACCTCTAGATTCGGCCTCATCATAATTGGTGATGAACTGCTATTTGGTAGCAGAAATGACCAACACCTAGCCCATTTCCGTAGCCTGCTCAGAGCGCATGGTAAGCAACTCATCAGATCCTGGATACTACCTGATGAGGAACTGAGCCTTACCCGTCATCTCTCATTCTCTATGGCAGCACAACACCCGGTATTCGTCTGCGGCGGCATTGGCGCAACACCTGATGATTTAACTCGAAGCTGTGCAGCTCAGGCATCAGGAGTCACGCTGGAACGCCATTCCGAGGCTAAACATCTTATCGAAGATCAATTTGGGGAAGCAGCCTATCCGACTCGCATAAAAATGGCCGATCTCCCTATGGGGTGTGATCTGATTCCAAATCCACACAACCAGATACCTGGTTTCAGCATCAATCGACACTACTTTTTACCAGGTTTCCCAGAAATGGCCTGGCCGATGGCTGAGTGGGTGCTGAAACACTACTATTCAGGTGCCAAGTGTAAGTTCCAGGAAAAATCGCTACTTGTGCTTAACACACCAGAAAGCTCACTCGTGCCGCTTATGGATGATATGAATCTCCACCTGAGTGATCTCAAACTTTTCAGTCTTCCAAAATTTGGCAGTCAAGGGACTATCGAACTGGGCTTACGCGGTAGCGGTGATATCGATAGCGCGTTTAAATTACTACAGAAATCACTTGCAGAGTATGAGATACCTTTTCAAATGATTGAATAGTTTACTTGTTACTTCTGCATAACTCTTTGCAGCTCTTCCACAATATGCAAACTGTGGTTTTTTGCATCCACTTTTCTGTATATAGCGGCAATCTTACCTGCCGGATCAATGATAAAAGTCTGCCTTTTAGCGAAAATGAAGGGCCATAACCTAAACAATGAACCATAGGATTGAGCGACTCTGCCCTCTACATCAGATAGAATTGGAAATCCAAGCTCGAATTTCTCAGCAAATCTCTGATGGCTTCTCTGATCATCTGTGCTCACCCCAAGAACCACTACTTCCAACCCCTCAAAAACCGAGCGCTGATCTCGAAAAGCACAAGCTTCAGTTCTACAGCCTGGTGTATCATCTTTGGGGTAAAAATAGAGTACTACCCAACGACCACGGTAATCCTTCAAGCTATGCGCTTTACCGGTCTGATCATGGAGGATGAATTCTGCCGCCATATCACCAAGTTTCATAACAGATATTACCTATTACAAGTCATGCTCTATTGCCTTGATAGAAACCACAAGATCAGCATGCTCATTATGTACAATATTATCCAACTAAGATGTGACTTTTTGTACAACTCAGAGTCACAATGTTATACCTATTCGTTCACCTTTGCAGGAGCAAAACATGAAAGTAGCAATTTTAGGTGGCACTGGATTTGTTGGCCAATATCTAGTGGATGCACTGGTGCGACAGGGAGATACGCCAAGAGTACTGATCAGACATATTCCGAAGCAGATGCCTATGGCTGGAGATCAAGTGGAATGGTTTGCAGGTAACATAGAAGATAACAATAGTATAAGAATGCTATTGAAAGATGTTGATGCAGTGATTTATAACATCGGTATTCTAAGGGCCTTTCCTGAACAAGGTATCACCTTTGAAAAGTTGCAATACAGAGGAGTAGTGAAAACTGCAGCTCTGGCCCGGGAGATGGGTATAAAGCGCTTCATTCTTATGAGTGCTAACGGGATAGACCACAAACTGACACCATACCAAAAGACTAAAGTTGCTGCGGAGGAGAATCTGAAACATAGCCAGCTTGACTGGACCATATTCAGACCATCAGTCATCTTTGGTAACCCACGTGGGCGTCAGGAGTTTGCATCGATGTTGAAAAAGGAGATCATCGATCCACCTCTACCCGCGCCACTCTTCTATGAAGGATTAATTCCTCACGAACCAGGCGGATTTAAACTCTCACCTGTTCATGTTGAAGATGTTGCCCAGGCTTTTGCAAAGTCACTGACAAAACAAGAAACCATTGGCAAAACCTATACTCTGGGTGGCCCTGAAGATTTAAGCTGGCGAACCATCCTCAGATTAATTGCCCAGGCAAATAGTAAAGAAAAACTGATGCTACCCGTACCGACTTTCGCCCCCAGCATGGTAGCCATGTTACTCGATAGATACTCCTGGTTCCCCATCAGCAGAGATCAGATTCGAATGTTGACCAAAGGCAATATATGTAGAGGTGACGAAATATATAAGCTTTGCAGTATTGATCCAAAATCATTCTGTCCAGAGACTATTCAGTATCTTAACAGTGAATATAAAGCTACTGAAGATGACACTGCACCTGCCTGCTAGTGGGTCTTGCGGGTAATTCGGTATTAAACAACTGGAAAAAATCGGAATCGATCATCATGCAAGAAAACGTACTCCCAAAACTGCCACAAAGTCAGATCCCGGAGAGTCGGGGAAAGAGGATATTGAAACTTGGCCAGTTGGCAGGTGGAATGGCTGGAGGTGCTTTTACTGAAGGCGCGAAACGATTGTTCACTGGGGAATCCCTGAACCCTTCCACTCTACTTCTTACACCAGCCAATGCCAACCGTTTATCCAAACAACTTGCTGAGTTGCGTGGAGCGGCAATGAAGCTTGGTCAGATGATCTCTATGGAAGCGGGTGACCTGTTACCTGAAGAATTCAGTCAACTCCTGACACGGTTACGCGAAGACGCTGATCAGATGCCATTAGGTCAAGTAGCCCAGGTACTTGAGCAGAACTGGGGAAAAGATTGGGATCGTCAGTTCAAACGGTTTAACTTTACCCCAATTGCTGCAGCCTCGATCGGGCAAGTGCATGAAGCGATAACGAAACAGGGGCGACACCTGGCAATTAAAATCCAGTACCCTGGCATTCGTAAAAGCATAGATAGCGATGTAGATAATGTCGCATCCCTACTAAAGTTGTTTCGAATGATTCCAGAAGAACTGAATGTCAATGGCTTACTTGTCGAAACAAAACAACAACTACACCAGGAAGCAGACTATTTTCAGGAAGCAGTAAACCAAAAGTCATATGCAGTGCAATTGGGATCTGTAACTGGATTCAAACTACCTACTCCGGTTGATGATATGACAACAAGAGAAGTACTGTGTATGGATTTCATACCAGGAGTACCCTTGGATCAGCTTACTCAACACTCATCGGAGATTAAAAATGCAGTTGCCCATCGACTAACATGGCTTTCACTTCAAGAAACCTTTCGCTGGGGCATGGTTCAAACCGACCCGAATTTTGCGAACTATCGATATGACGATAAAACTGAACAATTAGGACTGCTTGATTTTGGCGCTGTTCGATATTATGAAAAAACTCGCATTATGGCCTTCCACAACTTACTGAGCAGTTTATTGGAAGATGATATAAAACAAGTGGAACAGGCTGCAATCGAAGTGGGTTATCTAGATCCTCAAGCACCGGAACTCTACCGTTCTGCGATCTGCAATCTATTGAAGCATGTCGCCGAACCTATGAGACAGAATGGAAGCTACGATTTTGCAAACTCGGATTTGATGACGCGAATGAGCGAACAGGTGATTTATCTTCGTCTAAATCAACACTATTGGCACCTGCCACCACATGATGTTCTGATGCTACATCGTAAACTGGCAGGACTCTACCTGGCATGTGTACGATTGAAGGCCAAGGTTGATGTGCGTGCCCTGATTCTTGATATTTTATCCTAGGGCCAGTTCTATTAACCCGGCGACTAAGTATGTCGTTTTCAGGATTAATAGTCACGGAAACAGTACATTTTCGCGACAAGAGGCCGGTTTGTGACTTGCTCAGAGATTCCCTGGTTATTTATTCCCTGCAGTTGATGGGTTGAACCACTTAAGCAACACTAATCCAACCACGGCAGAAAGCCCTGACCCCAGTAAAATACCAATCCGGTCACCCATAATCACCGCACCCTCCCCACTCTGCTCAAATGCCAGTGAAGCAATGAACAGACTCATAGTGAATCCAATCCCACACAACACCGAAGTCGCAAAAAATCCAGACCAACTTGCTCTAGTGGGTAGCTGAGCAAAGCCCAACAAAACTGCCACTCCACAAAACAGAAGAATGCCTAAGGGTTTACCCAGAAACAGCCCAGCAGCTATTCCTAAAGGTATGGGTTCAAGTAAATCACTAACACTTAAGCCTGAAAGTGAAACCCCTGCATTGGCAAAGGCAAATACCGGCAAGATAAGAAACGCTACCCATTGATGCAGGCCATGTTCAACCTCCCTTAAGGGGGAGCGACTTTCATCCTTAGGATCTTTAATTGGAATCATTAAACCCAGTACCACACCAGCTAGTGTGGCATGAACACCCGACTTCAATACGGCTATCCAGAGTATAACCCCAACAACCAAATAGGCGGATAAGCGCGTTACATTCTTAATATTCAATAGAAAAAGAGTCGAAATCGCGGTAATAGCCACAATCAAACTGGAGAGGGAGAGGTCAGCAGTATAAAAAATAGCAATAATAATGATCGCTCCCAAATCATCAAAAATTGCCAGGGCCATTAAAAACACACGCAATGAGACAGGCACCCGATTTCCAGCCAATGACAGAATGCCCAGTGCAAAGGCGATATCAGTCGCGGCAGGGATAGCCCAGCCACTCAGTGCGATGGGGTCTCCCACATTAAAGGCAAAATAGATGGCGGCAGGAACCAGCATCCCACCAATTGCCCCCAAACCAGGTAGAACAATCTGATCAATACGTGACAACTCCCCCTCTAGAAACTCCCTTTTCACCTCCAAGCCAATTAGCATAAAAAATACAGCCATTAAGCCATCATTGATCCATAAAAGCAGTGGCTTGGCCAGGTGCAGAGCACCGACTCGAATCTCAACAGGGGTATTCAGCAGAGAATCATAGATCCAGTTCAGGGGTGAGTTCTCCAACAACATGGCAAACACAGCTGCAAAAATCAGGATAATGCCACTTGCAGAGTCCCTTCGCATAAAGTCCTGAATCCATTCAGAAAACTCTTTTGCATATACTTGATTATTATTCATGATTATTCAGTACCCCAGCCATCTCTATAGATGAGTAACTTCAGTTTTTTTATTTATACACCCAGTCAAAACAGGTCAAACTAAACAGGTGTAGTGTTCTGTTGCTGATCACTATTGTCCAACAAAATGGGTTTGGCTTACAGAGTAATTTTACTTAGCTGGCATGCTTTGAAGGATACTTTATTATAGCTTGTCAGTTCCTTCATGAGCCGATGATAAATTATTGCTTAAGAAGAAACTTCTGGGAGAGCAGAAAAATAGACAAAGTGGCCTCTAAAACCATGCATGTAAACAGTTAAGATAGAGTAAACCAATAGAATATTATTCATCGCAATGTCAGAATGACAAAGCAGAAGACGATCTCTGATTAACTAACAAGTTACCTTATATTCTTTAAAGCAGCTCTTTTATCGCACTAACCAACTGCTGACTTTCAGGTTTAATCTGACTGGGAAAACTCCCAATCAATTCACCTTCGCGGTTCAGTAGATATTTATGAAAATTCCAAGCTGGATACTCTCCCGCCTGGCGCGCAAGTTCTTGATATAGAGGATCAGCATTTCCTTTGCGAACAACTGTCTTTTCGAACATCGGAAACTCTATGCTGTAGGTATTTCGGCAGAAAGACTGAATCTCTTTTTCGCTCCCAGGTTCCTGGGAACCAAAATCATTACTGGGAAAACCCAATACAACCAGTCCTCTCTCTTTGTATGTACGGTAAAGCTGTTCCAAACCATCATACTGGGGAGTAAACCCACATTTACTTGCTGTATTTACAATCAGTACAACCTTTCCAGAATAGGCATCACAAAGGTTAGTTTGAGAATCATCAGCAAGTTTACGTTTGTCAAAATTGAGCGTATCAGGGCATTTTTCAGCACTGACCTGGTGGGTTACCAGCAGCATCATGATTAATATTATTCTCATAATATCATCAGATTTCCGCTTGAGTGCATCGAATCTTTATCTAGAGATTCCCACCGAGAGCGATTTCCAGTCCAGCTAGTTATATCACTGATATGTTTGTTATTTAGTGTTTTCCCTGATTTATCAGGTAATTCATTTAACAGGCTGGGTATTTCTTGCTGTATGTAGGTCAGTGCTTTTTTAAGGGATTTAATCACAGCCCTTGAGGTCACTGTTGCTCCAGTGATATGATCAAACTCTCCACCATCACGTTTAACACCCCAATCATCTTGTTTTGGCGAAGTTAGAGAATGACCATGAAACTGCTTCAACCAATCAGATCGACTCGACTCAATCTTGTCACCCAGGCCAGGTGTCTCATGGTGCGCCACTACCTCAACACCAGAAAGGGTTCCATCAGCCAATATGCCCATTAGCAGGGTTATCTTACCGTTATACCCATGTTGGGCTTCCACACTCAGCAATGTAGCGATAAGATGACCTTTCAATGTTGCAGTATAAACTGTGACAGGCTCTCCACCATTGATCCATTCAGCTGATTCTAGTTTTATCGGATGATCAAATGGGTGATTATCATATCGCTCCGACTCAAGCACCTGATTAAACGCCTGACGGGTGGCTTCCCGTTGATTTTCAAATATCTGTTCGGCTGTAACCTGATGGACCAAACTCACCATCGTTACCCCAATTGCAGTGAAAATTCCAACAGTCAGACCTGTCGAAATCAGTTTGTAGAAGTGACTTGGTAGTCTGTTCATTACATTTGCACTACATACTGATAATTGATTTCAAAACCCATCAGGCGAATATTGACAATCAACCTTCATCAATACCTTCATCAATCGGATTATGGATTATTTCATGGAGTCGGCTGCCGGGCACAACTGAACTCAGTATTTCAGCCCCACTCTCTTCTATGATATGCATCTGTTGATCATAGAATCGTTCTGTCTCTTGAATCTGCCTCTCGTATCCACTCATGTTACACCTCGTAATTTGCATAATATTTAAAGTATATTCTTGTACACAACATGTACAAATATTACTTTAGTAGTTATCTGACCAATGTCCAGTAGTGAATGCCTTGTAAAAAACAGGGTACTTTCAGGCAGACTGGATATCTCTTAACAAATCACCACTCTTTCTTCAATCTTCACTTAAAAGTTGTACAGCATTCAGGATAAACACAAATATTGGTAACTTAACCACTCGATTATTAACGAAAGGGTGGCATATAGAGAGCAGACCAAATCTGGTGCCAAAAAAAAGGGGTGCTTGGCAGCACCCCGAAAAAACCGGTAGAGACTACCGGCGGAGGATCATAAGTAAAACTATTTTATCCGTTCATCCAGCCACTGGCCGATTGCAGGAGGGACTTGCTTCTGAGCTTTTCCACTGACGTAAATACCGATGTGGCCACCAGGAAAAGAGAGTTCGGTATAGTCTTTGCTGCTGGTTCTGTCACGCAGTGCACGGGATGCATCGGGTGGAACCAGATGATCTTGCTCAGCATAGATATTGAGTACCGGACAGGTGATATTTTTCAGGTCAATCTGACGATCACCAATAGTTACGCCCCCCTCCAGAAAACCGTTTTTCTGGTAGAAGTCTTTAGTGAATTGACGGAAAGTCTCACCAGCTTGATCAGGACTGTCAAAGATCCACTTCTCCATGCGCAGGAAGTTTTTCAGTTTGTCCTCATCTTCCAGCACATCCACCATGCTCAGATATTTCTGGCCGGTAAGACTGAAAGGCTTGAGCGAGAGAAATGTCCAGTTGAGTAACTCTCCCGGTACATTACCCAAAGTGTCGATGAGTAGGTCGACATCCATATGTTGTACCCATGCAGAGAGCATGTTGTCCGGTGTCTTGAAGTCTACCGGGGTTACCATGGTAACCAGATTTTTTACCTTGTCCGGATGCATAGAAGAGTAGCAGAGGCTGAATGCACCTCCCTGGCAAATCCCCAGAAGGTTGATTTTATCCAATTTATGGCGCTTGCGAATGACATCGACGCAGCGATCCAGATAACCATTGATGTAGTCATCCATTGTGAGCGCACGATCTGCCTCATCGGGATAACCCCAATCCACCAGATAGACATCCTGGCCTGCTGCCAGCAGATTTCTTACGGTAGATCGATTTTCCTGAAGGTCGGTCATATAGGGGCGATTCACCAGCGCATAGACGATCAGTGTAGGCACCGAACTCTGAACCACATCGGCAGGCGACTCGTATCTATAGAGGCGTAATTTATCCTCGGAATAGACCTCGACTTTGGGAGTAACCCCAGCATCAATCTTCTCCGCATTCAGCAAATTTTCGACACCTTTGCCAAGTTTACGGCTGTAGTCGAGCATCTCTTCGGCCATCTGGTCTGGCCGGATATTAAATGGTTGCACGTCTCTTCTCCTCAATTCCTATCATGTGATCTTCACAGTGATAAAGTTCGGGTGCTTCAGCTTTTAGGCTGAGCCTTTTTGGTTGTGGCTTTCTTTTTCACGCTGGCTTTTTTCTTGGCAGCAGGCGCAGGTTTCACTGCCGCTTCCGCAGAAGCCTGTTTAGGCTTACTGGTTGCCATCGAGCGTAATTCAATCATCTGCTCTTTGAGCAATTCGATCTCAGCCTTCATCGACTTGGATTCACGACGGGACTCCTGCAAACGATCCTGAAGGGTGCGAAGTTCTCGACGGGTTGGCATATTCAATCCACCCAGAGTTTCATCAACCACATGTCCCATGCGCTGCTTCAGTTTCATAAGACTGTTGACCAGAGAGCCATGAATCTTCGCGTATTCCGGGGTCATGACCTGCTCGCCATAGACCTCTTCACTACTGCTGACCCATAGATCGTATAGTCCGCGGGCACTATCGATCTGTTTGCCGCTTTCTGCCACTTCCTGGATCTTATCCTTCATGCGATTGGCGGAGAGCAATCCCAGGTTGGAAAAGAACTGCATGTACTCACCCAGATTGCGTTGATACTGCATCACAGAATTGGTGAGTTTTTTATACTGCCCCTCTTCTTCGCGCATATAGCCAAGTCCGGGGGCGCTCAGAAAGCGTTCCAGGCCATCCTGACTCGGCATATTTCTCAACAAATCCCCAGGCATTATAGAGAGGGAGGAGACCATCCTCTGCCAGTTATCCATCGGCATTTCCCAAAATGCCATCATTTTGTGCATGGCGTCGTCGCCAGCACTCTCTGTGCCGTTAAAGACACCCTCCAGACTGTTCGAGAACATCTTTTGCAGGTCACTGACAGTACGATTCGCAGCATCCATCCAGTTAGTACTGTTCTGGGCATTGCCGTAGTAACCCTCAGCCAGGCGGAAGTAGCTTTTAGTCTGCTCCATCATCTTGCCCATAAAGTTACCGGTCATATCGTTGGTAGAGGGGGATACCGCCTGCCACCAGTGATCCATGGCACTTTCAATGGGAGATTTAGGTGCTTCCATACCCATCGCCTTACGGCTCATATCAGTCCAGTTCTCCCAATACTGCTGCTGGACTTTCATCCAATCATCATTCCAAAACGCTGATTCACTCATGGTATTGTCTCGTCGTTATGTCACTTTGGTCTTTGTGTCTCATTTGGGTTGAACTGCTATTTGTCACATAAGCTTGTCTGATTAAAGACAAAGGACTATAAAAACCCAGCAGTGAACACTCATACCCACTAAGCTAGCAATAAAATTTGTGCGCTGCAACATTTTTTGTTAAAACATGTTCTACGGTTGGCCTAATCATGGTGCAGTGCGATTATCCAAAGCCGCCAAGCGTCTGTCTTTGAGTGAGACTGACAGAGATCAATAAACTAAAAATTATGAGGATTACCCAACGTGAGCGAAAACATAGTCATCGTAGGAGCAGCCCGTAGCGCCATCGGTACATTCAGTGGCAGCCTGGCCAAGATCCCAGGACATGAACTTGGTGCTACCGTCATTAAAGGCTTGCTGGAACGGAGTGGCGTTAAGCCTGATCAGGTCGATGAAGTAATTCTTGGACAGGTGCTAACCGCAGGAACAGGCCAGAATCCTGCGCGCCAGGCAAGTATCGCAGCCGGCCTTCCGGTAGAGACCCCTGCCCTCACCATCAACAAAGTTTGCGGTAGCGGCCTGAAGGCTGTCCACTTGGCAATGCAGGCAGTTGCCTGTGGAGATGCCGAGATTGTTGTGGCTGGTGGTCAGGAAAATATGAGCATGTCGCCACATGTCCTGCCCAACTCTCGTAACGGAAGCAAAATGGGTGACTGGAAACTGGTCGACACCATGATCAAGGATGGCCTGTGGGATGCCTTCAATAACTACCACATGGGTACTACTGCTCAAAACATTGCCGACAAGTTCGGTTTCAGCCGGGAAGCTCAAGATGAGTTTGCCGCTGCATCCCAACAGAAAGCAGAGAGCGCTCTCAACGACCAGGTTTTCAATGACGAAATCGTCCCTGTTGAGATTCCTCAACGCAAAGGTGAGCCACTGGTTTTCGATCGTGACGAATTCCCTCGTGCCGGAACCACCGCTGAATCCCTCGGCAAATTGCGCCCTGCTTTCTCCAAAGAGGGCACTGTAACTGCCGGTAACGCTTCAGGACTGAATGATGGTGCTGCAGCGGTACTGGTTATGTCTGAGAGTAAAGCCCAGGAATTAGGTCTCACCCCCTTGGCCCGGATTGTTGCATTCTCCTCAGCAGGTGTTGATCCTGCAATTATGGGTACAGGACCTATCCCTGCCTCGACAAAATGTCTCGAGAAAGCTGGCTGGACTACCAATGATCTGGACAGGATTGAAGCCAATGAAGCCTTCGCAGCCCAAGCCATGTGCGTCAATCAAGAGATGGGCTGGGATAAGGCGAAGGTAAATGTTCACGGTGGCGCTATCGCTCTGGGTCACCCAATCGGCGCCTCCGGATGTCGAGTACTGGTCACCCTGCTGCATGAAATGAAGCGGAGTAACAGCCAAAAAGGACTGGCAACCCTCTGTATCGGTGGCGGTCAGGGTGTCGCAATGGCAGTCGAAAAAGTCTAACTGACGACTCCCCCGGAGCGCTTATCAGCCTCCTGGGGGAGGCGCTTACTCACACACAAGTCATTATTTCCTCACTCAATCCAAAGAATCATTCTGTTCAATGCTTAGAATGTTGTAAACTGGTCGGATCGAATTATCAGCCATAGCAGCAGAAATATGACAGATCGCATTATTAAAAAATATCCCAATCGTCGTTTATACGATACAGAGCAGAGTAAATACATCACTCTGACCCAACTCCGTCAGCTGATTGTCGGCGGTGAGTTGATCAAAGTTATCGACTCCACCACTGAAGATGACATCACCCGTTCCATACTGCTACAGATCATTCTGGAGAGTGAATCTGGTGGCAAACCACTCTTCACCGCCGATATGCTCTCTCAAATCATCCGCTTCTATGGCGGCACGCTGCAGGGTATTTTCGGTAACTACCTCGAGCAGAGTCTGGGGCTGTTCACAGCACAGCAGGAACAGATCAAGAAGAATATGGGTGAAGATCCATTTAGCGCAATGACCAACCTGGCTCAAAACAACATGAAAATGTGGTCGGATATGCAGAAAGATTTTTTTGCTGCAGCTGGTTTTTCAGCTTCAAAAAAGGAAGATAAGTAGCCTATGAGCTAATTCAGCTCAATTCACATTGAAATATAACCCATTGTTTTTATTAGTAATAATAATATAACTGATTAGCCAACCAGATCCACCTCAGTTACAGACAAAAAAATCTTTGTGCGGCGCACAATTTTTCTTGACAAGCTCCCGAAACTGCCATATGCTGCACTGCAACAATGCTGCAACGCACAACCAACTAGGAGCGCACAACATGGCAAACGCAAAAGAGAGCATCGAGATGATCAACGAGTTCAACACTACCGGTTACGATAGTATTCGTCAGTTGACCGACATCAGCCTGAAAACCTGGAACCAGGTTATGGAAGCACAGATGAACACCTTCAACAGCCTGATGACAACCAGCATGGACCAGCTGAAGCTTGTTTCTGAAGCAAAAGATTACCACGAAGTCGTTCGCGGCCAGATGGACATGACCCGTAAACTGGGTGAAGAGATGATGAACAAGACCCGTGAAGCAGTAGAGATGAGCCAGAAAACCGGTGAAGAAGTACGTAGCTGGTACGAGAGCAACCTGGCTACCGCCAACGAGCAGATCAGCAAAGCAGCAGAAAAGGCTGCCTAATCCAGCCCTGGATTTCGTGCTGTTAAAACCGGCGCCTGGTGCGCCGGTTTTATTTCTTTAAAGTCCGTAGATTGTAGACGGATGAATCATTCCACCAATCCAGTCTTTATCGAAAGACTGTTCATTCACCACATTGAACACATAGGCATCTATGCTGGGTGAAAAGGTGGCATTTTAAATTTCAATTTTTCGAACTGTTGAATTCCTGTTATTCCAAATTGAGGAAATAGAATAATGAGCTGTAAAGACAAAATCGCTGTTATCACTGGTGGTCTTGGTGGTATCGGTACCGCAATCTGCCTGCGTCTAGCCCAGGAAGGTGCCAAAGTTGTAGCTACTTGCCATCCTGCAGAAACCGATCAAGTTGATGCCTGGAAACAGAGCCAACAGGATCAAGGTGCTCAGATTGATGTCGTTGCAGGTGATGTTTCCACTCCTGAAGGTGGCGAAGCTCTGATGAGTGAGATTGTCGAAAAATTTGGCCAGGTTGATATTCTCGTAAACTGCGCCGGTATTACCCGGGACACCACCATGAAGAAGATGACTTCCGACCAGTGGGATGCAGTCATCGACACCAATCTCAACAGCGTATTCTACGTCACCCGCCCAATTTGGAACGGCATGGTGGATCAGGGTTTTGGACGTGTTATCAATATCTCTTCTGTCAACGGTCAGCGTGGACAGTTTGGACAGACCAACTATTCAGCAGCTAAGGCAGGCATGCACGGTTTCACCATGGCTCTGGCCTATGAAGGTGCAGCAAAAGGCGTGACTGTGAATACTGTATCTCCTGGTTATATTGAAACCGCAATGACTGCAGCAATGCGAGATGACGTCCGCGAAGCTATTGTTGGCGGCATTCCAATGCGCAGGATGGGTCAACCAGAAGAGATTGCACAAGCAGTGGCATTTCTCGCTGATGACGCAAGTACCTATGTCACAGGTGCAAACCTACCTGTCAATGGTGGTCTTTTTATTCACTAGTTTATCACTTCTCCCTCGAGTGATTCTTTAACCCGGCATCCACTGCCGGGTTTTTTTTGCCCATACAGAAGATGTTTCATGGTTTGTATGACTGGTTCAGGGAGAGGAGAGCAGGCTGGCTATATAACTCAGGACTGATTCACTGAGTGGTCAGTCGAGAAATATTTTCGAAGACAATTACTGGATTGCTTGGCAATCACCGCTGCTAGTTGTTGAAAATCAGATATTTAGAGCTTTTACTAACCAGAACATAGAATCAACGCTTGATGTCGTAAGGATCGTCACCAAATGGATCAGGCCATGCAGGATCTTCAGGCCAGGCTTGTAAGCTTTTATTGAGTAACATCTTAATTCTCCAACAGTTATCTCTACTTCTATATATGCAATATCGGTGCCACAAGAAAAAACTCGATGATTTACATCAATATATGTAACGAGTAGAAGTAGATTCCTGGTGTATTGTAAAGCTTTTCGACGCTCTAACTGTCAGATTTATAGCGTTTTTCGGTAATATTCAACAAATGTTCGCTAGCTATTTGATAACACTAGCCCCCACTTATAGAGCAATGTGTTAAGAAATTCGACACTTCATTGCGCTACCCCACGCATCCATTTTTTATTCTCAAACCGACAGTTATGGTAGATAGTTGATGTAGATATCCACCTTAGGAGTGCTCGCCCTTAAAAAACTATTCACAACCCTTAAAAAAGCTGTCATCTGATACTAAGACATCACGACATTGTGCTGTTGCATAGGTGAACCCACCAGGAACACTGAATTTGTCTTGCTTCTCCATTGAGACCAACTGCTTTGCAGCACTACATGACTCTCGCTCAGCGCACTGTTGCCCTTTACCACAAACCTTGGTTTGTAGTTTTTCACAGGGCGTCTTCTCCCCTGAGTTGTTCTGCGTACAGGGCTTGAAAAAATCCTCATTACCCAACCCTTCCAGACAGTGGGTGGAAGTTTCAAGTACCATACCAGCCCAACTTTCGTTCAGTTCTTCACGCTCCATTGCCAATAATTGACGGGCAGGATCACAGGATGGGTAGGAGCTGCACTCATTGTGCTCTCCACAAACTTTTCTCACCAGTTGCATACAGGCCGCATTGAGCCTGTCACGCTCCTGCTCGTGTTGAGCTTCGATTATTGCAACATCTTTGATTACCACCCCGTTCCTCACAATAATAACCGCACCATTGTCCAAACTATGGACACCATCCCATAGGGGAGAACTCACCCCCTCAGCAGTACGTGTTACCTTATTGGTGTTAGGGTCGATGTTTATATGACTCCCATCTTGCAATGCTCCCTGCCAAGCATAACTATCAGCGAGACTAACGGTTGAGAGCATTAACAGAAGTGTCGTGATCATGCGACGCAACAGCATGGTTTTTCACCCCATCAAAAAATCGATCAACGAATTAAAATCAGAAGAATATCACAGATCACCGGTTGTCGGAGAATGCCCTCTATTTACCCACGCCGCCAACTGTGAAAACGCTCAACCCAGGAGAGTAGTTTTTCCGGAGTGTGTGCCCTTTTCCATGCGCCAGCTGCATATTTATTGGCTTCGAACAGTGTTGGATAGATATGAATGGTTCCAAGTATTTTGTTCAGACCGAAACCATGCTTCATCGCAGAAGTAAATTCACCGATCAATTCACCTGCATTCTCACCCACAATTGTGGCACCCAGCACTCTATCCTTCCCCGGTGGGGTCAATACTTTGACCATACCGGAGGTCTCCCCTTCGGCTATCGCCCGATCCAGCTCTGAAAGGTCAAATTTAGTTACCTCATATTCGATGCCCTGCTGATCAGCTTCCAGCTCATTGAGTCCTACACGGGCTACCTCCGGATCGGTGAAGGTTGCAAAGGGAATCACCGAGTAGTCCACCTTGAATCGTCGAAACAGACCAAACAGGCTATTTACCGCGGCATACCAGGCCTGGTGTGCCGCAGTGTGAGTAAACTGATAGGGACCCGCCACATCACCACAGGCATAGATCGATGGTATGGAGGTTTGCAGATACTCATCTGTCTGCAAAGTGCCATTGGGGTTAAGCGCCAGATTCAACGCCTCCAGGCCGAACCCGTTGGTATTTGGTTTACGCCCTACAGCAACCAGGACCTGATCAAAGGTTACATTAACCGACTCCCCCTGATAGTCACAGATAAGCACGTTCTCTCCCTGCTCCTGAATGAATTCAACCGCCTTGTGTCCGACCAGAAGCTGAATGCCCTCCTCCTGGAAGCGCTGTGCAACGAGATCTGCCACATCCTCATCCTCTCTGATCATCAATCTTGGCATCATCTCTACAATGGTGACCTGACTACCAAAGCGAGCGAATGCCTGGGAGAGTTCACAACCAATGGGACCACCACCGAGCACCAGTAACCGCTCGGGTCGCTCTCGCAGCTGCCAAAGATTATCTGACGTCAAATAGTCGATTGCATCGATACCTTTGATTGGTGGAACAAAGGGTCTGGCGCCAGTAGCGACAATAATATTTGGCGTACGAAATTCAATGCCATTCACTTCAACACTGTAGGGTGAGGTAATTCGAGCGTCCCCCTCAACTACATCCACCCCAAGCTTGGTATAACGCTCTACTGAATCGTGGGGTTCAACCTGCTTCACCACCCGATCTACCCGTTGCATAACCTCACTGAATTCGTACTTCACATCAATAGAGTCGAATCCCCACTCTTTCGCACGTCTGGACTGATTGAGGATTCGCGAGCTACGAATCAACGCCTTCGAGGGTACACACCCTGTATTCAGGCAATCCCCGCCCATCTTGTGTTTCTCGATCAATGTTACTTTGGATTTAACCGCTGCTGCGATATAAGCAGAGACCAGACCTGCTGAACCACCACCTATAACCACTAAATTACGATCGAATACTTTAGGACGCTCCCATCCTTTGAGTGCCTGTCTCTGCTTGATGATCGCCACGATTTTTTTCGCCAGCAATGGAAACAAGCCCAGTAGCACAAACGAGCCAATCAAGCCTGGAGAGAGAATCCCAGAGGCGCTTTCAATAGTTGCCAATTGTGTGCCAGCGTTAACATAGACAATCGTTCCTGCCAACATACCGAGCTGACTGACCCAGTAAAAAGTCCAGCTGCGTAAAGGCGTTAACCCCATCAGCAAATTGATTATAAAAAATGGAAATATGGGCACCAGACGCAAGGTAAACAGATAGAAAGCGCCATCTTTCTCAATACCCTCGTTAATTGCCTTCAGTCGCTCTCCATATCTTGCCTGGACACTGTCCCTCAGCAAAAACCGGGCAATCAAAAATGCCAATGTGGCTCCAATCGTAGACGCAAATGAGACCAACACCAAACCCCAGAGAAACCCAAACACTGCGCCCACTGCTAAAGTCATGATTGCCGCCCCAGGCAGTGACAATGCAGTGACTGCAATATAGACCACAAAGAAGCTGATACTTGCCAGCAGAGGCTGAGCCTCTCTCCAGGAGACAATGGCATCCCTCTGCGACTTTAAATACTCAAGGGTCAAATATCGATCGAGATCGAATACAAAAAAGAGGATCACTGCAATAGCAATAACCAGAAAGAGTGCAAGCTTGCGTGAGTTCATACGACCAATTCCTAATCAGCATTGATTTTTGTTATAGAACTACGCTTCAGCCTAGCAGATGGATTCACATTTAGTATCTGACAGGAATGGCACTTACTAACCTGGCCATAACTATTCCGTAACACAACGGACTGTCATGATGCCAAATTGGTTAGGGGCTACATGAATGGCTTCAGGTCACACAGAGGGCACAAGCATTTAATAGAGGTGTCCTTAACTCAGTATTGAGCCTCCTACCAATGTATAGCCCAAGAGCTCTTCTTGCGGGGAGCGATCCATGCGTTGATCTGAGCCATTCATGTAACCCTGAGTGTCGGGTTATTGTGGCTAGTAAGGTGAACTTCGGAGGAGACCTCGCTCTTATGGTGCGGCAGGGCCACACCCTACCTCATCACAACACTAATGGCCTAGCGATTTAACCTGGATTCAATAATTCAGCAGGGTGAAGAGTGCTTATGATTGTGCAAGGATTCTGGCAGCGTAAGGCATGCATCCCTTCGTAGCGAGCAGAAGCAAGGAATATTAGATGATTATTTGGTGAGAAAATATTACAGGAGCCATCCCACAACAGGGTAAAAACTTTTTTCTTCTTCTCTTATACTCTCTTTCTTTTAAAAATCTGCTTACTACCTACCATCCCAGAATTTTTCGTATGGCATGTGCTAGAGAGAGGAGAATTATAATATACCAAATTTCTTTGCCTGAACTTTTTGGCAGATTATCCGGTATATCCGAAACAGTTATTGTATCCCTGTGACGATACCCTTGAATCCAAAGAACTATTGTTGGAACCCCAGCGAACCCAATTAGATACAATAACGAAGTGAGGCTGTAAAATATGATCGGGTCACCCTGGAATGTATTGTTTAAGATAGCGAAAGTACTAACTATTGCCAGACTGAAAACAAGGATCGCCCCGAGGATAAAAAAAACTATAAACCGAATCGGATGGGGATGTCTTGCTGCATTGTAGTAGTGCCTGAGATACCCCAGGTAGTGGTATTGACGGAAACGCTCAAAGTAACCTTTTAGGGCCTGACTCATGAGGAGCGCCCCAATTCAACATCGATCAGATCATGTTCAAGGTTGTACTTTTCCATTGTTACTACCAAACCAATCACTGTAATAATCGCTTGCCGTATCTTGAATATCATTTACTACTTGTGAGCCTAATTCGACCGCAGAATCGATTGTATCCAGGCCTATCTCCACACCGGATTGTACGACAGGCGCGACAGAATTATCGATAAAATCATCAAACTGTTGATCAGTCCCTGTAGATTTGTAGGCTGATTCTGCAACCATACCAGCAGAGGTCGCTGCTACTATTGCCCCAGGTCCGGTCAACGATGTACCCAGACCGACAAAGGCACCAGTTGTCACTCCAACAATAGCATTATCAACAGTTTTAACCGCCCCAACAATACCTGCTGTTATCTGTTCTGCGGTTGTTGCATTCTCATCCAGCTTGGATATTTCTGAAACAGAGCCTATGACTGGCCCGGCCACCATACCGACCACCCCGGCTTTTTTAGCTACAGATTCTGCCAAGTCGATACTCTTGGAGACTTTACTGAGATCATTGGCTAATTTGTTACCGATTACAGATTTGTCACTTAGAACCTGGTTTCTGGCCGCAATGGTTTTATCGACATCATATTCAACCGCATCCGGGTGAATTGACCCTTTCAAGCCACCCGGTTTATTCGCATCCCGTAGCGTTTCGGCTTTAGCCATTTGCGCCGGGTCTTTACTTGCTTCCAACCGCTCGATTGCATGCTCCACAGGCCCCTGTATTGTTTTTTGCTGCACATGAGTTGCTACTGCAGTCACGGCAGCTGTGCTTACTGTCATTACATTGCCTGCAATGTCCGAGGCTCTACTAGTTTTGCCTTGATCGCTAGCTGCCTGTTTGTCTTTGGGTGATTTCGCACTGTTATCAGCCAATGCATCTGTCGTGGTCGATGAATTGAGCGCTGAGCCCAACGGTGTTGTTGAATCTTTCAAGCCATCTTCTGTAGTTGGACTATTAGCAAGTTGTTCACCTGTTGTGAGAGAGTCCGATAGAGAGCTGCTGCCAGACAAGCCGTCACCAAGCGAGGAACCGGACTCGGATCCGCCTACATCTGATCCACCACCCATTGAGCCTGTTGAGCCACCGCCACCAACACCACCAGCTGAATCAGTCATTACCATTAACTCCCTTTAGACACAGTCACAAGACAACACCAGAACAATCAGTCAGTCATAGTTATCTTTGCTAACCATGCGCTCACCTTTTCGAGCGTTCAATATAGCAATTACTTAACACCATTCGATACTAGTGATAACCCTAGTGGGCTGCTCTGTATATTCAGCAACCCTCAGCTGAACCAATACCACTGCATCGATGAATGTGTAGTTGTCCATCGTCAATCCCTGGCTGAAACTTGATCTGTCCCAGGGTATGCCATTGTCGTAGTAGTCGTAGCTGACCAGGTCATACTTAACCAGACCGCTTGAGATTGAGGCATCTGCCGGAGCGTAGGCAGCCAGTTTATCGGAAAGATTATCAACATGGATGTAGATCGATTGCAGATTTTCTGCATGATCAACAACGAAGCGGTAGTCATCATTATTGAAATTCCCCATGTGCTGAATACTACTCACTGTGCCATCAGCTGGAGAGTAGACATCAATCTCAATGGATTCATTCTCACCAAAATCCGGCGCCACATAGTATTGATGATCGATTGGCGTAACGTGATTGCCATTGCCGCTTTTGCTGGAGCACAAAACAGGTCATGGCCTGATGATGCAGTTCAGTGGTTTTTATCCTCCGATTAAGATGGGTTGCCCTTCCCTCCCCAGCAGGCGTTACTTCAGTGCGGCATTTGCTGTTAGGGGCGACAAAATCGTTTGGAACGATTCCGAACAGCCGAAGGCTGGCACGTAGGGTGAGGGCAGTAAGCCCGTAATAATACGCAGTGGAATCGGGGCAGGTTAACTCGTGGCTTGGGTACCAGCGTCACCAGCTTGGACATGAAGTCCAGCTGCTCAAAGATGACATGCATCGTGCCATCGTTGTAGGCTATTTTGATATCCCTTATTGTCATCAGGCGCTTATTTCTCTACTCTCCGCTTGCGTCAATTGCCAAATAGCTTGATTGGATTTTGCGCGATTTATCAGTGATTCCGCTGTATCACCATTCCTTAGGTGTGCACAGCGCGCTTGTATGGTCACGCCTTTTGTTACACCGTAATCCATCCTGTTTAGGCTGGACTTCAGGCGACAGGCAATTTCATCCAGTGTGTTGTGATCTGTTCTAGGTAATATAATGATAAATTCTCCCGTCCCCCAGCGGGAGAGAAGATCAACTTTTCGTAAGACTTGATTTACTGTTTGAGTGATCTCACGAAATAGCCATCGAAGCACTTGTCGTTCATGGTTTTCTATTATGAAATCCTCCCCTTCAATTCTGAGAATCATCAAGCAGAGTTGTTCCTCATATCGATGTGCTTTATCTGCGGTAAAGTCCAACAACTTTTGAATAAATGTGGCGCTATAAAGGCCAGTCACTTCATCTTGATAGGATAGATCATAAGGCATATGCAGCAGTCGACCTGCGATGGTTGTAGAGAGATTTTCATGGAAGCGGGATGCGATGCGGGGAAAGAGCCGAGCGATCCGGTGAATGCTATGCCATCTGAATGACAGGGCCTGCACCTTTCCAACAGCTACAACATCAGCCTGACGTTGACGGTTGGAAACCAGGGATGTTACGCCAAATACGCCACCGGGTTGATAAGTGGTGACATGAAAGGTGGAGCCATCACGACGTGTATGCCAAACCTCAGCCTCTCCCTTCAGTAATACCAGCATGGTATCGTAGTTCATCCCCTGCTGTAGAATCGCTTCATCTGGCTGATACTCTCTGATCCGACTAAGGGCGACCAGTTTTCTTACCTGCCAGGGTCGCATTCCTTTGAACAGCGGGCACTTATCAAGTACATCTCGCCTCAAGTGAAGCGAGAGTACACTCCATACTGATATAAGTCGTGTATTGCGGAGCATTAAAGGGATCAATATAAAAGTTCCAACCAGTGCAAGACACATGACTATGGCACTCAACAGTCCAAACATTGACACCGGTGGGAAGTTCGAAAAGGTCAGCGTGAGAAAACCTGCAGCAAGCGCCAGTGCCGTGGCCATGATCGGCGTTGACTCCTGTTGGATGACCTGGAGTAGTGCATCTGACTCAGAGCGAAAATCGATCGCCAAGCGTTGGTATCGCACCATGAAATGCATGGTGTGATCAACACAGATACCCAGGGCGATGGCGCCAACCATGGTTGTGCCGGTATCTAGTGCAATGCCAGTCATGCCCATGATGCCGAACAGCACCACAATAGGAAATGCATTGGCGACTACAGCGATGATGCCTGCCTTCAGATTCATGAACAGCAAGGCTACCAGCAAAAAGATTACCAACAGCATCAGGATCAGTGATTTCGCCTGACCATCAGCCATGTGATCCACTGCCTGGCTGTTGAGATAACTGCCACCGGTGATGGTGATTTTCAGCGTCGGATCCATCCACTCACCCGCATAGGTTTTTATCTCATCAACCACTGCATTCAGTTGGTAGGAAGAGCCGATTGCGTGACGTACCAGTATGCGTGCCTGGCTGTAGTCTGCCGAGACAAAACTTGCAGCGTTCTCATGATCCAACAGGGACATATACTCTTTGACGACTTCGTTACGTGCTGGGAGGTAGATGGTGCCTGGCCACTCATTGTCGATACCGCTGTGAACCACTGCAATGAAATCGGCAAAGGAGAAGCTTTTGTCAAATTGCCCCGTCTCTTCCAGATAATCCTGTAATCTACGCAGTTCCTCAAGATAGGGTACCTGCAGAAAGGTGCCCTGGGTGCCACTCAAAACGATAGAAAGGGCCTGCATTCCCGATAGATTCTGATGTAACAGTTCGGTCTGTTCCGGTAGCTCTGATTGTTCGGTAAAGTAGTCCATTACGTTATTGTTGATCGTGATCTGGGTTGCCCAGATCAGACAGACCGACATCAAAAGCAGAATTGAGCTGATGATGACTTTCGGATAGCGTGATAGTTGTTGAAAAAGGTGGGAGGAAAATTGCGCATAGGGGCGCTGAGTGGCTGATAGGGTGTTTAGTCCGGAATCACTGGCCAACTGCAGACTGGCGGGAACCAGGGTGATGGTAATCAGAAAGTTGATTGCCAGTCCGAGGGCGCTGATCAAGCCAAACTGCTGTAATAGGTCAATGCGATTAAGGGAAATTGAAAGAAAACCCAGTGCTGTTGTTGCAAAAGTCAGAAGGATGGCCATGCCCATATATTTTGCCATCAGACTGAGTGCCAATTGATTGCTTTTGCCCTTTCGCAGCGCTGCCTGATACTCTGACAGCAAATGAATATCCTCAGTTGAGCCCACAATAATCAGCAGCACCGGTACAATCGAGGTCATAACATTCACCGGTATGCCAAGGGCTGCCATCAAGCCGAGGATCCAAATTATACTCATGCCTGCAGTGAGTAGAGGTATCAGGGGGGCTTTCCAGTTACCTAGGGTGATAGCCAGGGTGGTAATCAATACCACCAGGGCAAGCGGTAGAATCAGTAGCTGGTCAGAACGGATCTGTTCGGAGATGGCGGAGCGGATCGATGGATCTCCCAAGTGAAAAGCTTTGCGAAAACGTTTTTGCAGTGGCTCGATCGCCTGATCCAAGGCCAGCGCAACCTGTTCATCGAAACCGCGATGGTAGTTCTCCATATCGAAAAACAGGTTGATCGCCATGACACTACCACTGGCAGAGAGGAGGTTTCTTTCGATTAACGGATTGAGCAGTGCGGCCTCTATCAGCAGCGCTGCGTCTTGCCGGGTCTCTGGAATGGAACTTAGGTAAGGATCAGTATGAATATAGCCATCAACTGTACGCAGATAGCGTACGGAGAAGAGGCTGACTGTTCGTGTTACCTGAGGAATTTTCTCAATGCGCTTCAATACCTGGCTTATTGCGCTAAGATTTTCAGCTTCAAACAGATTCGGGTCTTCAAGGTAGATGATGGTGACATTCTCGCTGCCGAAGGTCTCCATGGTGCGTTGGTAGTCGACCAGTGCAGGAGGATTGTCGATCATCATGCCTTCAGCAGCGATCTCTACATTGAGATTCGGTAGACGGGTGAGGGCGAGAATCGTAATGCAGCAGAGTGCCGCGATTACCCAGGCAGGATGTCGTGCAGCTGATAAGATGATTTTGCTCATGAGGAGTGTTCCCGAATCCGCCGGCAGGTCTATATCCACAGACCAGCTGAGTGGATTGAATTACCTCAATCAAAATGCGCTTTTTGTTACACCCCACTGCTTTTGAGTATGTCAATCAAGCATAGCTAATTATAGTCCGTTGAGAAGAGCGCTTTGTTGTACGAATTCCATATACAATTTATGGATATATTGTTCAATTAGATAAGGGAGAGATCATCCTTGGCAATTATCGAATCTGCGCTCTTCCTCTGCCTTTCTGACCCTCCAGCTTGCTTTAGGCAACAAGCCATCAGGCAACCTATCCTTTTGTGGCTTGCTGTGTAGAGAGGCGTGAAGGTACTTGTAGATCTCCGGCGACATGGAGTCTATCTTGGTGGCGCAGGATATACACTTCTCCACCATGGGTAGACAAATGGATTCACAATTGGCATCTGATTGGAATGACACTAACTAAGGAGGGCTCACTCTTATGGTGCGGCAGGGCCGCACCCTACTTCACCACATCGCTATTTATCTAAGAAGCTCATTGTAACTGAACAAAGTTACACTTTTTTTGGCGCCAGGATCAGAGTAATGCGAGACATGCATTCCTTCGTAACAAGCGGGAAAAAAAGTAATGCTTAACTAGCGATAAAATTTAGTATTGTAGTCAATCGGTTTTTCGTCAAACAATTCGAAGAACACATTTTTTTCTTGAAAGCCTACGGTTCTTGTGTAGAGATAGTATTTTATTCCATTCTTCTCTGCACTATCAGCAAAGCGTATTTGGTCTGCTGCAAAATCAAATCCACAGTCATTATCAGTACAAGCAGTGATAACTATTAACAATAAAGAAAATAAAAAGAGCTTCAAGACACCATCTCCAAACCTCTGTCCATTTTGCATGATAGTTAAACGGCTCAGCTATCCTTAAACCAGAATCCATGTATTCTGACAACCCATCTGGTAGCTTTAGAATCAAACTTTCATTTAAAAACAGATCGGAAATCTTACTCCCCTTAGAATAGGGTTCAAAGTCATATACGTTATCAATCTGATTATTTTCTGCTAAATCTTTAATATGGGATTTCATAGCATCCATAGTGTCATTTACGACCACTGACTCTTTATAAGGCTCAGAATCCATCTCAAGTGGTTCCCCACCACTACTGACATAATGATCTGCGAGCGCTGCCGCCTCCGGCATACCTTTTGCCAATCCTACCCATCCAAATGCTTCATAGAGCTCTTTTAGAAACTCTTTTTCATCGTCATTAAACTGAATTTTGGCTTGAGCTTTTTCATTCAAATAATCAACAGCATCCTGCATTGTGCTCAGATTACTTTTGCTACCGAACGCAGAGGGAAGTCGGGGATAACCATAATAAGTCATGGGCCAACATCTCGCCGCCAAAATGCACCGTTACTAAGTTGTAGATCCTAGCTGGTCTGTTTTGTTCGACAATCTGTCTGGCCCAGTAACTTATCTAGATACTTATTTGTTGATCAGACTGGCATGAGCTGCCGCCAATCTGGCGACCGGCACTCGTGGCGCAGAGCAGGAGACATAGTTCAACCCCGCTCTATGGCAGAACTCGATGGAGCTTGGATGCCCGCCATGTTCGCCACAGATACCTACACTGAGATCTGTCTTTTTCTGACGCCCCCACTCCACTGCCAGCTGCATCAGTTTTCCGACCCCTTTCTCATCGAGCACTTCAAAGGGATTGTCCTTGAGTATGTCGTTCTGGTTATACATGGGCAGGAACTTATTCTCAGCATCCTCACGGGAAAAAGAGAACACCGCCTGGGTCAGATCGTTTGTACCGAATGAGAAAAACTCCGCTTCATCCGCCAATGAATCAGCTCGCATACAGGCCCGAACCACCTCAATCATTGTGCCAAAGCGGAAATTGAGTTTTTGCCCAGACTTCTCCTCCACATCCGCACGAATCTCATCCACCATCACTTTGACCCGTTTCAGTTCTTCAACGGTACATACCTGGGGCACCATCATCTGCGGATGTACTTCGAGATCTTTGGCGGCACATTCCGCCGTTGCCTCAAGGATTGCCCGAATCTGCATACTGTAAATCTCTGGAAAGGTGATCCCTAACCGCACACCACGATGTCCCAGCATGGGATTGGTTTCAGTCAGAACCCGAACCTTACGCAGCATGGTCTCCTTCTTTTCAATCGCCTTCTCGACCAGACTCTCATCTACAAGGTGACGTAGAGAGTCAGCCTCTTGTTTGGCATGCTCAGGATCCTGTAACAGCATCATGCTGCCGGCAAGGACATTCATGCCGCGAACTGAGTTGCGCAGATGATGTAACTCTTCCAGGTCAAGCAGCAACTGCTGCTCTGATGGCAGGAACTCATGGATAGGAGGATCGAGCAGACGAATAGTCACTGGCCTGGGAGACATAACTTCCAGGATCGACTTGAAATCCCCACGCTGCATTGGCAGTAGTTTATCCAAAGCTGCCTGACGCTGTTCAGGGGTTTCAGCCACGATCATTTCTATCACCACAGGCAAGCGGTCAACTGCATTGAACATGCGCTCGGTACGGCAAAGCCCAATGCCCATGGCGCCATATTTTAGTGCGCGTTTGGCATCCGTCTCGGTATCCGCATTGGTCATCACCCTCAGATAGGCAACCTCATCGGCCCAACGTAGTAGTCGGTTCAGTTCCTCGGTGAAATCGGGCTCGACCATTGGGATCTTGCCCAGATAGACATTACCACTGCTGCCATCGATAGTGATCATGTCCCCTTCGCGGATCACAGTACCCTCGGCGATAGCCTCTCGTCTTTGTACATCAACAGTTATCCCCTCTGCACCTGCCACACAGGGTTTACCCATACCACGAGCCACAACGGCAGCATGGGAAGTCTTACCTCCGCGGCTGGTGAGGATACCCTCCGAGGCGAAAAATCCATGGATATCTTCCGGCTTGGTCTCCTCCCTCAGCAAAATAACTTCCCGCCCCTGATCCTTGCCCATGATTTCAGCCCGATCTGCGTCAAATACTGCAATACCACTTGCCGCACCAGGAGAGGCTGGTAGCCCCTGGGCAATGGCCTCAGCCTTTACATCATTGTTAAGGCGAGGATAGAGCATCTGTTCAAGATAGGCAGGATCGATACGCAACAAAGCCTGTTCACGACTGATCAACTCCTCTTCAACCATCTCTACAGAGGTGCGTACCATTGCGGTCGCATTCATCTTGCCATGGCGGGTCTGCAGACAGTAGAGGGTGCCGCGTTCGATGGTAAATTCAAAATCCTGTACCTCCTTGTAGTGCTCCTCCAGCTTTTGGCGCAACTCTTCCAGTTGCTTCGCCATCTCCGGCATCTCTTCGTCCAGACGGGCGATCGGTTTAGGTGTTCGGATACCGGCAACCACATCCTCGCCTTGTGCGTTTACCAGATATTCACCAAAAAGTTTATTCTCACCAGTACCCGGATTTCGGGTAAAGGCCACACCTGTCGCAGAATCATTACCTCGATTACCAAATACCATGGTACAGACATTGACCGCAGTGCCATTTGCCATTTCCGGGGTAATATTGAATTGTCGGCGGTAATCGACCGCTCGCTTACCCATCCAAGAGCCAAAAACGGCTTTGATTGAGATTTCCAGCTGCTCATAGGGATCCTCTGGAAAGGGGCGCCCGGTCTCTTGTTCAAAGACCTTGAGAAAACGTTCACTGATCTCTTTCAAATCATCAGCAGACAAGCCCACATCCTCATTGACACGGGCATTTTGCTTGACTTCATCAAACTCTTTATCAAAGGCCTCATCGGATACACCCAAGGCAACTTTGCCAAATAGCTGAATGAATCGACGATAGGCGTCATAGCCAAATCGTGGGTCACCCGTCTGTTCAATTACTCCTTCAAGGGTTTTGCTATTCAGACCCAGGTTAAGAATCGTATCCATCATCCCCGGCATCGACATGGCGGAACCTGAGCGTACGGAGACCAACAGCGGATTGGCAGGGTCACCGAACCCTTTACCAGTGGACTTCTCGACCTGACGCATATTTGACTGCACATCGTCCATCAATGTACCGGGAAGCGTTTTTTCCTCGTTCGCCAGAAAGTCTAGACAGGCTTGCGTGCTGATTACGAAACCAGGAGGAACATTTAACCCGAACTGGGTCATCTCGCAGAGGTTTGCTCCTTTACCACCGAGCAGTTTTTTGTTTTTACCGTCGCCCTCATGAAATGCAAAGACATGTCTTGTTTGACTCATGGTGTCGTTCTCCCCTGGGTATTTTATCGAGTCCGGATTAGTATTTTTTGTAAGTCCGGTGTTTATTTAGTTTCAGGCGATTGATCAATCGCGAGCTAAAGCTTTTCTCTGCCTATGAGACTAACTGGGTGGCGTAGTTTTCATTTTTTGATCACCTCACTGTTTGAGATCAAGCAGGTTATGTACTCCACTTTACATCAAGGTCATGTTCGCTACAGCAGGTCTGAATTGAGAATCTGGAAATCAGCGGGGTGACAAACATACCCTTGCTCCTCATAAGGAGGCTTGGCGAGAAAACCACCCTCGTTTCTGGGTCTCCCATTGACCAAAACCATTATTGTAGTCTGAACACTACCTATTATGGCGTCAGGTAAATATAATACTCCCTTTTTGCTGCTTAGCCATTAAGAGATCCATGGAAAAAACTTACAACCCTCACGCCATTGAACAACGCTGGTATCAGACTTGGGAAGCGCGCGGTTACTTCTCTCCGAAAAAGAGAGACGGTGATAGCTACTGCATCATGATCCCCCCACCCAATGTCACCGGCAGTCTGCATATGGGCCATGGATTCAACAACACCATCATGGATACCCTGATCCGCTACCACCGCATGAAGGGCGACCAGACCCTGTGGCAACCTGGTACTGACCATGCAGGTATCGCTACTCAGATGGTTGTGGAGCGCCAGCTTGAGGCGGAACAGAAAAAACGTCACGACCTGGGGCGGGAAAAATTCATTGAGCGCATCTGGGAGTGGAAAAAAGAGTCTGGCGGCAATATAACCCGCCAACTGCGCCGCCTCGGCTCCTCCCTGGATTGGGAGCACGAGCGCTTCACCATGGATGATGGGCTCTCGGATGCAGTCAAGGAGGTCTTCGTCAGACTCTATGAAGAGGGCCTGATCTATCGTGGAAAGCGCCTGGTCAACTGGGATCCAAAACTGCATACAGCAGTTTCTGATCTCGAGGTACTCTCCGAGGAAGAGAACGGCCACATGTGGCATATGCGTTACCCGCTCACCAATGGACAGGGTCATCTGATCGTCGCCACCACCCGCCCAGAGACCCTGCTCGGGGACTGCGCAGTGGCAGTCAACCCAAACGACGAACGATATAAACATATGATCGGTGAACTCCTGGAACTGCCACTGACCGGTCGCCGTATTCCAATTATTGCCGATGAAGAGCATGTCGATCCAGAGTTCGGTACCGGCTGCGTCAAGATCACTCCAGCCCATGACTTCAACGATTATGCTGTCTGGCAGCGTCACCGGGATGAGGTCAGTGTCAGTAAGCAGGCTCATGGTGGCCTGATCAATATCTTCACCATCGATGCTGCAATTCGGCAAAATGAGGAGGAAGAAGGCGCACTGATTCCTGAGAAATATATCGGTCTTGACCGATATGAGGCTCGTAAAGTAATGGTTGCTGATCTCGAGGCTCAGGGTCTTCTTGAAAAGATCGATGATCACAAATTAATGGTTCCCAGGGGAGATCGCTCTGGTGCTGTTATCGAGCCTTTTCTAACCGATCAGTGGTACGTCAAGATTGCTCCTCTGGCCAAGCCGGCCATTGAGGCCGTTGAGAGTGGCAAGATCCGTTTTGTACCCGACAACTGGAAGAACACCTACTACGAGTGGATGCGTAACATCCAGGATTGGTGCATCAGCCGTCAAATATGGTGGGGACACCGTATACCAGCCTGGTATGACGATGAAGGCAATATCTATGTAGGCCGCTCAGAAACAGAAGTCAGAAGCCAGCACAATCTTGCAGATGACTATCCACTGCGACAGGATGAGGATGTGCTCGATACCTGGTTCAGTTCCGCGCTGTGGCCTTTCTCCACGCTGGGTTGGCCGGAAGAGACTGAACGCCTGAAGGATTTCTATCCTACCAATGTTCTGGTAACCGGCTTCGATATCATATTCTTCTGGGTGGCCCGGATGATTATGATGGGCTTGAAGTTTATGGATGACGTGCCATTCAAAGAGGTCTATGTGCATGGCCTGGTGCGGGATGGCGAGGGCAACAAAATGTCCAAGTCCAAGGGCAATGTGCTCGACCCAATCGATGTAATTGATGGCATCGACCTGGAATCACTGGTCAGCAAGCGGACCAGCGGCATGATGCAGCCTCATCTGGCTGAAAAGATCGAAAAAATGACGCGTAAGAGTATTCCGGATGGTATTCCTGCCTACGGCACCGATGCCATGCGTTTCACCTTTGCTGCATTGGCTGCCACGGGGCGTGATATCAAACTCGATATGGGCCGTATCGAAGGCTACCGCAACTTCTGCAACAAACTATGGAATGCTGCCCGCTATGTGATGATGAACGTGGAGGGTCAGGACTGCGGAATCAGTGAGGTAAAAACAGGCCATTCAGCGCTACCCACCTCGCTAGAGCGCTCTCTGGCGGATCGCTGGATTCTCTCCCGTCTGCAAAAGACCAAACAGGCTGTCGCTGATGCCATCGATGGCTATCGTTTCGACCATGCCGCTCAGGCGATCTATGAGTTCACCTGGAACGAGTACTGTGACTGGTACCTGGAACTTTGTAAGCCGGTACTCAACAATGATCAGGCATCTGAAGAGGCCAAACGGGGAACCCGTCGTACTCTGGTCAGGGTTTTGGAAAACCTGCTTCGTCTCACCCACCCGGTTATGCCCTTCATTACTGAAGAGATCTGGCAGCGAATTGCACCTATTGCTGGTGTGATTCCAGCTTCCAAGGGGAGTGACAATCCCGCCGATTCGTCAGAAACGATTATGAATCAGCCCTTCCCTACTTCCCGCAACTCATTGATTGATGAAGAGGCGGAAACTGAGATGGCTTGGGTAATGCAATTCATCCTCGGAATTCGCAAAATCAAAGGTGAAATGAATATCTCACCCGGTAAGCCGGTACCGGTATTGCTAGCCAATGCCAACGACAATGACCAGATCCTGGCTGAACGACATCGCCCATTTCTCGATTTTCTGGCGAAAACCCAATCTATTGAGGTCCTTGGCCCGGAAGATACAGAACCCGAATCCGCCACTGCACTGGTGGGTGAGATGAAAGTTTTGATACCTCTCGCAGGCCTGATCGATAAAGGGGCGGAGATTAAGCGTCTGGAAAAAGAGATCACTCGTCTGCAAAACGATGCTGACCGGACAGAGAAGAAGCTGTCGAATCCCAATTTTGTTGATAAGGCACCCGAGGCAGTGGTTCAGAAAGAGCGGGATAAACTGGCAGATAGTCTTAAGGCGCTGGAGAGTTTGAAAGCTCAGCTTGAAAAGATTCAACAGCTCTGATGGTATTTTGCAGGACAAACACCCCCCTATAGGGGGGGTGTTGAGCCTGGATTCTGCAGTTGACCGCTAAAAACAGCCACAGACAAACAACGAATTGTAGGGTGCCGGCCCTGCCGCACCAAATCACTATGCTATTGGTAGCATACAGATCTGATTAGAATGGAGCGGTCAACTGATTTTTTTAGGTTCAACGCAGTGGCGTCATGCTATATCGCCTGAGAAAAGCGGCAAAATCCTGTAGTGCATCAACCCCACTGGCCTCCGCCTGAGCACACCATTGTGTGAGCGCTTCCAGACGTTTCTCATGACTGGAGGTATGTTGCTCCCAGATCTTTTGAAGACGAAGTTTAAACTGGTAGACATTGTCCAGGGCACTATTGTTATCAAGAATATCTCGCAGTTGCTTGCGATCTTTATCACTCAATAACAGAGCATCCCGCCTGACCAGGCGTAAAGCACTGCGATAGAGTCGACGCAGAGGTTTATCAGCCTGGCGAATCTCGGCTCGAAAAACAGGCTTCAAGACCCGTCTACGATAATCACTGAAGAGTTGCAGACGGTTCACTGTCAGCGCCTTGATCGCCTCCATATCGAGCTGCGGCCGCTCTTCCACAAAAGCACGTTTTGGTGCCACTTTGAGGACCTTTGCCAGACGCAGATAAGAAAAGAGCTTGATATAGAACCAGCCCAAATCAAATTCGAACCATCGATTGGATAGTTTAGCCGAACTGCCGAAAGCATGGTGGTTATTATGCAGCTCCTCCCCGCCGATCAATATTCCCCAGGGTAGAATATTTGTCGATGTATTTGGGATTTCAAAATTTCTATAACCCCAGAAATGACCAATGCCATTAATCACTCCAGCAGCCCAGAATGGAATCCAGATCATCTGTATAGCCCAGACAGTTATCCCTGCAGGCCCCAACAAGATAAACTCAACGATAAGCAGCAGTGCTATACCTGAAAAGTTGTAACGCTGATAGATATTCCGCTCCAGCCAATCGTCTGGCGTTCCCTTACCATAACGTTCCAGAGTATCCTGGTTTGAAGCTTCTGTTTTATAGAGTTCTGCTCCCCGCCACAGCACTGTGCTCAACCCTCTGGTCATAGGACTGTGTGGGTCATCCTCAGTTTCACATTTAGCGTGATGTTTACGATGTATCGCTACCCATTCCCGGGTAACCATACCGGTTGTCAGCCACAGCCAGAAACGGAAAAAATGGCTTATGACCGGATGCAGGGTCAGAGCTTTATGGGCCTGATGACGATGCAGAAATACAGTAACCGCTACTATTGTAATATGTGTAAGAGAGAGTGTAAGGATAATAAATTCTATTAGAGATAAATCAAACAACCCATTGAAAATCATTAAAATGCACCTACAGGTGTATGTTGATCCCACCGATAACAGCAGGTAAAAAAAGTGCCACGTTGCGGCCCACTAGACCGATAAATCATCTCCTCCCGTACTGAGAGCACAGGCTATCCCTAGTGTACCAAGGCAAGGCGAGACGCCAAGCCATCACCCGCACCACGTGCCTGGCGGCCAATGGCTTGGTGTCACGCTGTAATCGCGCATTAGTATGGAGCACTACCCTAGTATATAGCTTAAAAATTGATACCTGTTTTTATTTCTTGCCACAAGAAAGAGAGTTTTCAGGTTAAAGAAAGCAATACTGAGACCAACAGGTTAGCGTCGTAATAGGGTTCACTCTTAGGAGTGATCAAGGGTACATCGATTAACTGAATCCCCCATTCGCTCCAGAGTCTGTGCTCTATATCTGCTTTTACAGTGCCACGTCTACTATCCAGCAATACGAAATTCAATAACTGCTCAGGAGCCCCCCCTTCAGGTCGGTGAGCATTAAGAAAGTGCATCAGTTGCAGTAAACTATCATTGAGTGTCATACCAATCTGTTCAGGGTCTTCACCCTGATTTGGAATAAACACTTTAGGGCAATCGTTGGCTGCGATTGCACCACCGACCCCCTGTGGTAGCAGATTCGCAACAAGACTGGAGTAAAAACTACCCGGAGGATAGCAAATCAGTTCAGCTTGCTGAATAAGCCTTTGATTCTTCTTGCGTAATTTCACGCTAACCCGCTGATACTCATGCAACGTCTTTGAAAAAGAGAGGTCTGTCACTGGTGAAGTCAGTGGCGACACCTCCTTTCCGGTCAGCAGATGCTGGCCGACCACCCGTCTCCCATCCTCCAACTCCGCAGCCAGGTGGTAATTGACATTGGCTACAGCACGTACCGTTCCCTGTACTCCAACCAGCTTTTCAAACAGAAAGATCACCGGATCGAGATGTTCATGATTGTTGAGATAGCCACCGGTCAGAATCAGGTTACCGATACTCGCGCCATTCAGATCGAAATCCACCGGCATTGCGTCATAAAAAAAACCGAGCAGATTGCGAATAATACGCTTCATCGGATTAGGAATCGGTTCGATCATCTTATGCCGGCCGCGTATGATCATTTCAAGTTGCTTGATTAGCTCAGACTGTTTAAGGCCAGAGTCGAAACGGTAAGTGAAAAGATTGTAGATCTCTGGATGACCCGTTACGCTCTCATCAGCCAATGCAATCAGGCGACTACGCAGATCACCGATTGAAGGCATATTGAAGGCCTGACGCAGTTTTGCTGAACTTCCTCCTGAATCGAATGGCGTAACCAGATGAATGGAGTTATGGGTGAAGTTTTTTAAAACCCGACTGACCCCATTCAGTGCTGTCCCACCACTGAAAAAGAGTATCCGGGGGCCCAATTCAGGCAACCGCTGATATCGGCTGATTTTAATAGGATCAGGAATAGTTACTGAACGAGTGATTCGAATTTTATTCTGCTTAGTCAAAGTGCCACTCGCTATTAAAGAAAGTATGTAGTGACCTGGTATGGTGTTTCACCCTAGTGTACCTCGTCATAGATGCCTGCTGGTTCGATCAGTTGAGCAAGTATCTCTGCATTTTTGACAACCACCGCACCACGCCTGGTCTCCACAGCACCCTCTGCCACAAACCCCTGAATCAACCTGGCAATCACTTCACGGGTTGTACCCAGATGTCCACCCAACTCTTGTTGCGTCATACGCAATATACCCTCTTCAGAGGCGTTACTCAGAATGAAGTTGGCCAAACGCTGATCCAGGTTGCAGGCGTGTACCTGCTCCAACTCCTCCATCAAGCGAAACACCAGGGAGGAGAGTGCCTTAACTGTAAGGTCCTGAACAGTCTGTTCAACCTCAAACAATTTACGATAGATGGATCCTGGAATGATATCCACCTCGGTGTTGTCGTCAGTTTCAACCCAGGCAGGATAGCGGAGATCATTGAACAGGCAGTTAAGCGCCAATACACAGGTCTCCCCAGGGCGTAGGAAATAGAGTGTGGCTTCACTTCCCTGTGGGGTATAGGTGAACACCCGTAGACGGCCCCGTGTGACCAGATAGGCGCCTGATACTGCCTGGCCTTTATGGATGACTGATGTGGGACTACGAAAGCGCTTTGTTACAACACCGGTATCAAACAACTTCTTACCGGCTGGGGTAAGATCAAGAAAGGTTTCCGCCACAACTACTCCTGTGTTCCTGATGACAACCGGCTACCAATCTGTAGCAACAGAGTGGCAGCGGCAAATGGTAACAGCATCCCCTGACTCCTCCAGGAGAATTCACCAATTTGCGCGATCGTCGTCAATCAAGCGTGGCGATCGTCATCTCTTCCATTTCCCGAGCCAGCTTTATACGTTCGAGTATAGTATCGCTACTCAGGGACTCAAGAAAGGCAACAATATCACTGATATCCTCTTCACTCAGTACCGGATTATTAAGTTCCGTCATGATTTTATGATCATCTGACCAGACAAGATATCGCCCCGTATGGCCCAGTTGAACACTGGACATGATACGTACCACCTCCTTCAGCTCACTTACAGAACCATTGTGAAGCCAGGGACCGGTCAATGCGACATTACGTAGAGAAGGTACCCGCCAGCTTCCCCGCCCGCTTTCAGAATTGGAGGCCCCTGTGTCCTGTGTCAGCCTATAGCGCTGCTCGAATGGGGTTGGATAGATTGGAAAGATACGTAGCGGTGCACGAGGATCGAACAGGCTGGCACCACTGAAATTGGGGCCAAAATGGCAGTTGATACACCCTAACGACTGAAATAGCGCCATGCCACTCAACTGCTCAGGAGAGAGGGCATCAAGTTCACCAGCAACAAAACGGTCGTAAGGGCTATCTGGTGTGATCAGGGTTCGTTCATAACTGGCGATCGCCTGGGCAATACGTTCTATATCTATAGCCACATCCTCACCGAATGCTTTGGTAAACAGGCCTGCGTAGATTGGGTCGCTCTTTACTCGCTCTTCTACAGACTCCCAGGAGGGCATACCCATCTCAACCGGATTGATCAATGGTCCTTTTGCTTGCTCCTCCAAAGAGCTGGCACGTCCATCCCAGAATAGAACAGACTGAAAGGCCGCATTCCAGACTGTTGGAGAGTTACGGCCACCCAGCTGATTATCAATCCCAGTTGAGGTCGGTTGACCGTCATCACCACTGCCACTGATAACATCGTGACACGAACTGCAGGACAAGGTACGGTCTCTCGACAGGTTCTTATCGAAAAACAGTCGTTTACCCAAAACAATTTTTTCCTCTGACATCGGGTTGCTCTCAGGCGCTGGTGCTTTACTGGGAAGAGCCTCCCAAACATAGGGCGATGGTGATTTCACACTCTGTTTTTCTGAGAAATCACTTGCCGGTAAGGATTGCCACAAAAAGCGTTTCGAAGCCGGAATACCCAATAGTGGATCATATACAGAAACGGCTGGCTCTATATCGGGTTGTTTGATAAAGGGATCTATCACAGCACCAGGAAAATTAGTGACAGTAAGAATAATCATCAATTTAAAAGCCAGAGCCAGAATGCCTGTTCCAAGACCTGTTGCCAGCAACCACTGACCACCTTTCGCCAGCCGGCCCTTTGGCCCGAGATCATAGCGCACCATGGTGATCAGTACCCCGAGCCCGACTACCACGGCAATAACAACCACACTTAGAATATTAACGCCTGCGAGATTCATCATTGAAACACCTTCACTAAACACTGCCGCTCCACAACCGGATTAAGACTAGAATCTGCTCAGGCATCCCGTCGTTGAAAAAAGGTATCTCCCGGAGTCACTGTGGTGACCTCTGTTATGCTGTCAAAAGGCAGGCCAACCTTTTCATGTGCTCTCTGAACCGCTGCCGCATCTGCTGCCATGGTAAAGCAGAATGCGCGTGCCTCTTCATAACTCAGATGAATTCTGAGTGGAACCACATTCTCCTCCATACAAGCCTTTTCATATGCGGTGTAAAAAACTTCGAATTGCTCTTTAGTCAGCCCTGCTGGGAAAGTTTCACTATCTTGGCTATGGGTATCGACAAAAAATCTCATAGGTTTCATATTTATCACCTCTACTGTTTTCAGGCCTTCTGAAATTTCAGACATGTTCTATCGAGATGAGAGACAATGAACTTATCGGAGAGGTTAAAACTGTACCGGTAAAAAGGATCATGCCTGCATGTGGTATCTGCGATGACAATCTGATCAGAACTCCATCGTGAATAGTCAGGGGTTATAAATTACACAGCCGGAGATCCCCCTTCAGTAGCAAATGCTACACAACGGAAGATCCAGTTAAACTGGTGTACAATGGGATTTAGAAGAGTACTGTTCAGACATTGATCAGCCAGGTTGGGAACCTAACCGCAGTTAAGGGCACCTCTATTAACTGCTTGTGCCCTCTGGCTTTACGACCCGTTCAGAATCAAGACGTGCTTTTGAAGCCATGCTTATTGCCTGTCGAAAAAGCACAACGCAGAGTCTGGACGGCTCGTAAAGCCCCGTAGTGCGCGACCTGAAGCATGGATTTGTGGCAGATCATTACCAAACAGTAGATTTTAGCGGTCAACTGCGGAATCCGGATTCAAAAGCCCCTTGATAACAACAACATTCAATCATGAAAACACTCAATCCAGATCAAGACCAGAATAGGAACCTTCAGCGGGAAGTGACCCTAACTGTGGGGGTTTACGCACTACAGGCAGCTTCGTTTCTATTTGTCATCACCCTTCTGATCGGGGTTATTATCAACTATGTCAAAAAAGATGATGTGGAAGGCACTTGGCTGGAATCACATTTCCGCTGGCAGATCCGTACCTTCTGGTACGTCCTCTTGTGGTCGGTAATTGGCTTTATAACCACTTTCATTCTCATAGGCTATGTCATCCTTTTTATTAATGCAGTCTGGTTGATCTACCGAATCGCCAAGGGTTGGCTGAGTCTGAATGATGAAAAAGGTCTTTACAGCAACAGTTGAGTGCATTATCACCCCCCCATCGAAAAAAATAACGCCTCATGAAATTGATGGTACCCTTGATGCTAATGCTCTATATTCAATCCCTACATTTGTAAAATAAAATGCTATGATTTTTTCATGCACTATATCTTTCTAATAGAGTGAATTACCCTGATTTCCAGAGGCGCACACAGGCGCACCCCACCATGAAAGTTATGTTTTCCATCGGCTACAAGAAAGACATTCCCAGCTATGATACGCATTAATGAAGCTTTGATTCGTGGTGCCATATGGGCATTCATCGGCCTGTTATATGGAATGTTGTTTGTATTCTTTTCTGCTTTTGCCGAATATTGGCAACTGCCGGTTAATCCCTACCTATTTGCCGGCGTACTCTCTGGAACTCTTGGCGCCTTGATCTACAGCAGTATGCGACTTGCAGTACTGATGACTGTAATCATCTCCCCGATCTGCATCTTCTACTTCATTCTTGTAGAGAAGCCTGCAAACCTAAACACAATTCTTCTGCTATCGGCCTTTGTCGGTGCGATTGTCGGTGCGCTTTATGGCGTTTTCTCAATGGGTTCCAGGGTTAATCGTGCCGATGCAAAAACCTTAGCTGGATTCAGCTCAGGGTGGTTGATCTCGCTGAGTTTTTTACTCGTTTCCAGTTTTGTTGAGAATCTCCCTATTTCCCTGATCGTGGGGTTAATGTGCCCGCTGACCGGTATTCTGTATGTCTTATTAGTGCCGAGTTTCATTAAACTCTACGACAATTTGCTGCCCCCTATTGGCGATGGGTTGATGGTCGGTGTTGGGGTGTCCAGTTTTGTAACGCTCAGTTTTTTCGTAATGATCAGCACCGTTGACAATGAAATTGCGGGGCCATTTTTAACCGCCCTCGAAACCATACAAGAAACCCTACCTGGCGCAGTATTCGGTGGCATTATCGGGGGGGGGATTAGCTGGAATCCTGTCAGGCCTGCTATTGACGAAGTGGCAGGATCTCTGATTCTCTGTAGCCTGGATGAAGCGCAGCGGAATCCGGGATGACACAGATCTCATCGGATGGCGCAGACTTATGTCCTGGGCAGTAAGTGTATTGAGGTCTGCCTCGTGGGCCGCTCGGTAATTTCGGTAACCCTGAGCAAACGTCTCCCGAATTCCTTCCCGGATTCCGCTGCGCTTCATCCAGGCTACGCCTTCTATCTTAAAAATTCCGACTCTGTCAGAGGTTATATGATCAGAGCACTACTGCTTCTTACGTAACTCGGTAACCTGCTCTCCAGCGATACCCCAATTATCTGTATCCACTTCATCAATAATCACAAAAGTCGTTGCGGGGTTCTTTCCCAAGACATCCTTAAGCAGCTGAGTCGCTCCATCGATGAGCTGCTGTTTCTGCTCTTTAGTGACACCTTCTTTTGTAATTTTGATATTCACATAGGGCATATCTGCACTACTCTTCTAACCATTCACTGTGTACAAAGCCTAAATCAGGATTATCAATTCGTTCATAGGTGTGCGCGCCAAATGCATCACGCTGTGCCTGTATGAGATTTTGCGGTAATCGCTCAGAACGGTAGCTATCGAAGTAATTGAGACTGGCACTCATCACCGGCAGTGGAATACCCACTGTGTTTCCATAGTTCACAACCCTCCGCCATGCACCTTGCAGCCCATGTAGTTGATTACTCATTTCAGGATCTGTCATCAGATTGGCTGGCTCGATCTCGCCTGAAAATGCCTGCCTGATTGGATCGAGCAGACGAGCGCGAATGATACATCCCCCCTTCCAAATACGAGCAGTCTCAGCCAGATCCACAGACCATTCATAACGGTCGGATGCACTACGTATGAGTGCCATGCCTTGTGCATAAGCAGTAATTCTGGAAGCGTAAATTGCACCGTGCAAATCAGCCATCATTGCCTTATGGTCGATTCCCACATTCATTGATGGACCATGTAATAACTTTGATGCGGCAACCCTTTGAGCTTTCATTGAAGAGAGCACCCGTGCATCAACTGCCGCGGAAATGGCTGGTACGGCAACCCCCTGTTCCAGAGCTGCCTGAACAGTCCATCGACCTGTCCCCTTCTGGCCGGCTTTATCCATTACCAGACTGACCAATGGATTACCGCTCTGCTGATCCTTCGTCTTCATGACTTGAGCAGAGAGTTCAACCAGAAACGACTCCATAGGTCCCTGGTTCCACTGCTCAAAAACTTCAGCAATATCATCTTCATTCAAACCAAGACCACGGTGCATCAGATCATAAACTTCTGCTAACAGTTGCATATCGGCATATTCAATACCGTTGTGCACCATTTTCACGAAGTGTCCTGCACCATCTGCTCCCACATGGGTGACACAAGCCCCAGCTTCAGTCTGTGCGGTGATTGCCTCAAATACTGATTGAACCTCCGCATAGGAATCGACTGACCCGCCTGGCATCATCGAGGGCCCGTGACGCGCCCCCTCCTCCCCACCGGAGATACCGACCCCAACATAGTGAAAACCCTTCTCCCTGAGATAGGCCTCACGACGGCGGGTATCTTCAAACCAGGAGTTGCCCCCATCCATAATGATATCCCCTGGCTCTAACAGGGGCAGTAGTTGTTCGATTACCTGATCAACCGGATCCCCTGCCTTTATCATCAATAGAATTCGTCTCGGTCGCTCCAGCATGTCGACAAATTTACTCAAATCGGGATCACCACCAAAGTTTTGTCCTTGATGTTCTTGCAGGAAGGCCTCGAGTGTTGTGCTTCGCCTGTTCCAGACGGCGACAGGGAAGCCTTTCTCTTCCATATTGAGCGCCAGATTCCGCCCCATCACACCCAATCCGATGAGGCCAATATGAAACTGTTTTATTCCAGACATTGAGAATTCCTAAAGGTCGAATTTTTTTACAGCAGTGAGCGTCCAGCTAACCGATCCAGCAACCAATCACCATCCCTGGCCAGAGCGGCAGGGACGTTACCCTCTTGCAGCGCCCAACGTACAGCATCAGCCTTATCCTCCCCCTGGGCCATCAGTAGCAGGTAACGTGCTTGATGAATAACCGATGGAGTCACTGTAAGACGCTGCATCGGAGGCTTATTGCCAATCACAGGCATCACTCTGCGTCGCTCTTCATCGAGTGCAGCCGAACCGGGAAAGAGTGAAGCAGTATGACCATCAGCACCCATGCCGAGCAGAAGAATATCGATCCTTTCAGGGAGGATTGACTCATAATCCTTCGCCGCTTTATCCGGATCCTCTTCTCCACACATCCGGTAGATAGTAACGCCTTGGGGACGCTCTTCTGGAAACAGTGCACCGAGTACACTGAAGGCGTTATTTTCTGGCGTATCAACAGGTACGCAACGCTCATCTCCAAAATAGAGGGATATCCTGGACCAGGGTATATCGGATCGGTGCGACAGTGCTCGATAGACAGGAAGTGGTGTTGACCCTCCTGCCAGCATAAGATGACAGTGATCAGACGACTCAAGCACATGCTTTATCTTCTCGACAATCCACTTTTCCGCATGATCAACAAATTCACTGCTATCGACAGTTAAACGCTCTTCGCTCACGCTTTAATCTCCCGCCATTGACGGCTGTAGCGATCCATCAGATCGTCTGCTTCGACCGGGCCATCACCGCCCTCAGCATAAAATACCGGTTGTTTTTTCGTTTCAGCTTCCCAACTCTGCAGGATGGGAGTGACAAACCGCCAGGCATATTCAACCTCGTCTCGACGAGCAAAAAGGGTTGCATCACCTTTTACCGCATCGAGTAGCAGACGTTCATAAGCATCTTTGATGGGGTGGGCGTAAGTCTCGGAATAGTTAAAATCCATCTCAACAGAACTGACTTCAAGACTATCTCCCGGTTTCTTGCTGCTGATTTTCAATGCCATCCCGGCATCCGGCTGAATTCTGATCGTAAGTACATTGGGTTCCAGATCCTGGCAAACATCATCACGACCAAACAGGCAAAGCGGTACCGGTCGGAAAACCACCGAAATTTCAGTCATTCTGTGACTAAGTTGTTTACCCACCCTGAGAAAGAAAGGTACCCCTTGCCAACGCCAGTTATCAACGTAACATTTGATTGCGGCATAGGTCGGTGTACGAGATTTCGGATCAACATTATCTTCGTCGCGATAGCCACGATATTGACCAAATACAACATGTTTGAATACCTCTTGCCGATCAAGCGTGCGTAACCCCCGCAAAACCTCCACACGCTTATCCCTGATATCATCAGCGACAAAGGAGACCGGTGGTTCCATAGCACACAGGGAAAGTACCTGAAGCAGGTGGCTTTGAACCATGTCACGCAATACCCCGGTATTGTCGTAAAAACGACCTCGCCCTTCGACACCAATCGACTCAGCTGCTGTGATCTGAATATGGTCTATGTATTTTCGGTTCCAAAGTGGCTCAAAGATGGTATTTCCCAGACGGGCAACAAGGATATTCTGTACTGTCTCTTTTCCAAGATAGTGATCGATTCTGTAGACCTGATCCTCCTGTAATACTTCACCAACGACTCGATTCAACTCAAGCGCTGATTCCAGATCGCGACCATAGGGCTTTTCCATGATCACACGTGTCCAGGGGGTCTTGTCGCCGAAGTTTCCCAGAAGCCCTGCCTCGTTAAGTCGATGGAGTATGATGGTCGCTGCCGAAGGGGGGGTGGCGAAATAGTATAACCGGTTGCCTTCACTGCCAATCCTCTGTTCCAGGGCCTCCAGCGAATTACGCAGACTGGCATATGCTTCAGGATCTTCAAAATCCCCTTCGACATAGGAGATTCGTTGACTGAATTCGCGCCATAATTTTTCATCGACCGGCTGGGTGCGGGAGTATCTCTTCAGGGAGTCAAACAGCAGCGCCCGATAATCATCATCGCTTTTTGCTGAGCGGCTGTATCCAATGACGGCAAACCTTTCATCCAGAGCCTTTTCAAGTACCAGATTGTAGAGAGCAGGAATCAATTTACGCCGAGTCAGATCTCCAGCTGCACCAAATATCACCAGCACGCATGGCTCTAATCGGTCAGCCTGTAGAAAAAGCTCACTCGTCGCAGTCAGGCCTTTATGGGAGGGAAAATCTGATAGCATCGCAACTCTTCCTGCACGTGTTATTTTTATTCTGGTGAATTTTGACCAAAACCGAGCCAGACAAACACCGCTTCCTGTACCATATTAGGTCATCTACACGACTTCAAGAGCAACCTGAATAAAAGAGCAATTAACCATTCACAACACTACCATACCAACAGCAAATATCTTTAGTAAGAACATTATCGTACAACCCTAAGTTTCTGTTTTTTATATAACTGAGCACTTTACAGTAGGGTCAATGGGTATTGTCTGCAATCCAACTGATACCTAGCCAAACGATTTCATCTGATGTCTGATGCATAAAAATACCTTACACTTCATATGCCATTTACCTTAATCTCTCCCACCTACCAACTATAATTGTCGACAACCCCCCTATTGAATTACTTTCTCAAGAGAGGAAAACAGTTACTCCCTTTAACAGCAAAGTTGATCAAAAGTACTACACTTTGTATGTGATAATGTCGTGTTGATGAGTAGTAAATTAGCGAAGGGTATTCACAGATTAAGTCTGAATCGATAAGATAGTATCAATATTTACATAGATCGATATTTCTACTTTACCTCTGGCTTTAACCACGTCATTGGTATTCAATTTAATTAACAGATCGATGTATAATTATCAAAGTTGAAATAAATTCATCTACTTGGGGAACAGTGACCCCGCATGAACAGAGCTGCAACTACTATCTACGCGGCGAGTTCTTGTTGAGCAGACAAAAAATGGTGCGTTCAGGGCTTCTGGAATGTGCTTGACCAATAATAACTCTTGCCAATAGCGATAACTTTAGCAAGAGTCACAGCATAATCAGGGTTTTTTAACACCTCCCTGTTTTGATTGAATTAATAATGGCAGTCAGATATTCGATGACCTACAGACCAGGGCACCAAGCCTGCTGTAGGCGCATCTATTTAAACAATTTCCTATATTTTTATTCGCAATTTAAAATTCCGTTTTCAGTTCATAATTATTCTTAAATGGGTAAAGCACATTGCAGCAAGTAATTAAAGTTGGCGTTTTTGTTGATGCAGAAAATGTACGTTACAACGGTGGCTACCAGCTCCGTTACGACATACTGCGAATGTTTGCTGGACGATATGGAGGTTCTCTGGTCAGACTCAATACCTATATCGCTTTTGACCAGGAGCGTGCAAAAGAAGACCCGGAGTATCGAAGGCGGGCCTTGACCTACCAGCAGATGGTGAGGGAATTCGGCTGGAAAATAGTCGTTAAAAATGTGCGTAGATATACGGATGATGAGGGCAATGTAACCACTAAGGCCAATGCCGATCTCGATATGGCTGTTGATGCCATGCTACAAGCAGAAAAACTCGACCTGTTACTCATGGTGACTGGCGATGGCGATTTTTTACAAGTCGTGACTGCATTGCAGGATCGGGGATGCCGGGTTGAATTGCTTGGATTCCGCAATGTTTCTCAAGATTTAAGAAGACTAGTGGATGACTACTACTCTGGTTTCCTGATCCCGGATCTGTTGCCGATCTCCTACGAACCTCGAAACGAATGGGGAGCCCCTGGCTCTTGTGTCCGTGGTGTCTGTTCCAAGTGGTTTCCTGAGAAAGGCTATGGATTTCTTCGCTTTATCAAGCGTATCGATCCCAATCTGTGGATTATCGATCCGCGTCACCCCGACTCTCCTTATGAAAGTGTCTTCTGCCATGCCAATGAGTTGGCCGATGAAGTCACCGACGAGATCATGCTGAATCGCGACTCAATACTCGAGTTTTACATTGAAAAGAGTGATAAGGATGATGGGCTGGTTGCTAACAATGTGCGCCTGGTACCCAGTTTTGGCGGAAGTGGCTTATGAAGGATAACTCAGAATCCTGACAAGGGTTCTGAGTTGTTACAAACCACAGCTACTAACCAGGCCATAGATATTAATACACTCAGGTTAGTAACTATTCCGGGGCTGCAGCAGGATCCATAATCATCTGGTAGCCTTTGCGGTCGTTTTGACTGCGAATAATCGTGCCTCCACGCAGGGGAAATGATCCGGTTTGCCTATCTTTGAAAAAGATTTGTAAGGACTCCCTGATCACCGGAAAGGCCATCTCATGCCATGGAATCTCCGACTCTTCAAACAGTGCAACTTCAAGACTCTCCGAACCTGCGGCAAAATCAAGATCAAGTAAACGGCTTCGAAAGATTAAGTAGATCTGATTGATATGGGGCAAGTTATATAGACCATATAGTCCTTCCACATCTACACGAGCTGTCGCCTCTTCCAAGGTCTCTCTGGCTGCACCCTCTTGACTGGTCTCGCCATTCTCCATAAAACCTGCAGGTAAGGTCCAGAACCCATACCTTGGTTCTATTGCTCGGCGGCAAAGCAGTATTTTCTCCTCCCAAACCGGAATGCAGCCAACAACGATTTTGGGATTATGGTAGTGAATGGTGTTACAGGCATCGCAGACATGTCTGGGGCGGTTATCCCCTTCTGGTATCTTGACCTCGACCTTCGCCCCACATTGACTGCAAAAAATCATCATCCACTCCACTGAGACTGATATGTTCCCATTGTCGCCTATTGGTTTACTAAAACAACACTCTTATCTCCTAATATTTCGCCGATAAAACCATATAATTTCAATATTTTCAGGCCAGAGAGCACTCACCTACATAGAAGTTATTGATAACAGCCCTTTCTTGATATGATGACCGTTTTTAAAAAGAGTAGTTAAATAATATGTCGCAACAGCTTCCAGAGGCTGACCTAGAGGAAGCCATAGCCGCCATAGATCTGGGGTCAAACAGTTTTCATCTTATTGTTGCCCGGGTAAATGATGGACACCTGCAGATCATCGACAAGATGAAAGAGATGGTGAGGCTTGGTGAAGGTCTCACACCTGACAAACGTTTGGATCCAATGGTTGCAGAGCGGGCAATCAACTGCCTCAGTCGCTACTCTCAGAGGTTACGGCCTCTGCCAGCAGAAAATATCCGCGTCGTGGGTACCAATACTATGCGCCAGATTCATCCGGCGGATAATTTTCATAGCCTGGCTGAAAAGGCCCTGCTACACCCCATAGAGATTATCGCGGGACGGGAAGAGGCCCGCCTGGTCTATCTTGGCGTCGCACATGGCCTGGCTGCCGGCGATGAAAAACGTTTGGTGGTAGATATCGGTGGTGGCAGTACTGAACTTATCATTGGGCAAGGCTATCAACCCTTAGAACGGGAAAGTCTTCACATGGGTTGCGTGAGCATGAGTCGCCGTTTCTTTCAAAACGGAAAGATCACTTCACAATCGATGAGGGAGGCAATGCTAGCTTGTGCGATCGAGATTCGACCGGTAAGAAACGAGTTTCGCGATGGAGAATGGGCGAGAGCAATCGGCAGTTCCGGTAGTATCAAGTCAATCCGTAATGTAGTCATTGAAGAAGGGTGGAGTGAGTCTGGAATCACCCGCAATTCACTTGAGCGACTCACTCGCCATCTGATCGATGCCGGCTCTGTCGAGCAACTTGCCTTAAAGGGTCTATCTGAAGAGCGAAAACCGGTCTTCGCCGGGGGGGTAGCAGTTCTTTCTGCTGTCTTCGAACATATCGGTATCGACCATATGGATGTCTCTTCAGAGGCACTTAGAGAAGGCCTGATCTATGACATGATTGGCCGAAGTCAAGATGAAGACGCCAGGGAATTGACCCTGAAAACCCTGTCAAAGCGCTACGATATTGACCAACTTCAGGCCAATCGCATAAAGGAGACAGCGCAGTCTCTGTTAGAGCAGGCAAAAAGAAGCTGGCATTTAGAAGCACCGAAATACAGCGCCATGTTGAATTGGGCAGCCAGAGTGCATGAAATAGGACTCACGGTTTCTCACAGTCAATTCCAAAAACATGGCGCCTATGTGATTGAAAATTCTGATCTGTCAGGTTTTTCCCGCCAGGAACAGAGGGTTCTGGCAGCGATGGTTCGGGGTCATCGTAGAAAATTTCCCACCTCAATTTTTGAGCAACTACCCAGTGATGTGATCACTTGTACCAAGCAGCTCTGTATCTTGCTGCGTCTTTCGGTATTGAGTCACAGAGCCAGATCCCCTGTCGCCAAACCAATCCCCCGATTGGAGGTCGAAGAGAATCGTATCTCTCTGGTCTATCCTGAAGATTGGATCAACCATCATCCACTGACCAGGACTGAACTTGAGCAAGAGGCAGGTTATCTTGAATCGGCTGGATATCTACTCAGGTTTTCATAGCAATGGACGAACCGCCGCCAGCAACTCCTCGGCAGTGGCCCCATGGGGAATGGTATTTATCAACTCCCCATCTGTGCCAACCAGGTAGGTATCTGCTGAGTGATCGACAACATAGTTGGCCTCTCCCTCTTCCTGGTGAAGCTTATAAGCCGCACCATATCGCTCCGCCACTTCCCTGATAACCGGCTCACTGGCTGTGACTCCAAGCAACTTGGGATGAAAATACTCAACATATTCCTTCAATCTATCCACACTATCCCGAGCAGGGTCCACACTAACAAAAATAGGCTGTACTTTTGCCCTTTCAGCCTCACTCATTTCATCCAGAATGGTACTGATCAATGCCAGGTTCGTCGGACATATATCCGGACACCAGGTATATCCGAAATAGAGCAGCACAACCTGGCCTCGAAAATCTTTAAGACTCACGACACCCTGATAGGATCGAAAACTAAAATCTCCACCTTTGGGAACAGCCTGTAATTCAGCACCACCCCGCTTGCTATCTTCTGGATGCCAAACCAAGAGTAACCAGGCCAAACCACTACTAAGTAGAAGTATCATTATGATCAAAAGAAGTCTTTGCATCAGATTCTGGTTCACTGAAGAGATTTACTGCTAATAGAAGAAATGGTTTTTCAGGTAGAGGACGTTAGAACAGCCTGCTAATCTATGACAACAGAGAGTCACGACATCTCTTTTTGCGAGGTAATGATATTCAGGCACTGATCAATCAGTTGATTATACTCTCCCAGTATGAGAAATAGCTGGTTGTACTGCTCAATCATGGGTAGCAGACGATCATCCTGATTTTCCTGGAGTCGTTCAATCATACCTAAAACGTAGTTTTCACCTTCGTGCATGATCTTCGCCTTACGCCGTAGGTCGTCGACCAGAAAGTGTGCTCTCAATTCACTAAACCGATCACCTCTGTGCATCATAATAAGCCGTTCCAGATCCCTTTCAGACTGACTGATACTTCGTTCAATGTTGTGTATCTGTCTTACATCAAACTCCACCTGGGAACGCACCGTTCTGAGTTGCATCCTTAATTTTGGAGCAAGCTTCTTCATCTCCCCAAGATTGTCTTGCAACAGAGCCACATCGGACGCCACCATTGGAGGGAACTCAACCGCTTTCGCAGTTGCAGAGGCGAGTAACATGGAGATGGCAGTAAAAAAAACCACTACCACTACCACTACAAGCTGTAAATCAAACCCGGTCTTCTGCTGCATATTAAAGGTGCCAACGCTTTTGAACATAGAATATCTCATATGTTTATATTTCTACTAAATCGCCCTTCTCCTCCAACCACTTTTTTCGGTCTGATGAGCGCTTCTTTGCCAGCATCATATCCATAACCATATTGGTGCTATCTCCAGCCTCTACCGTAAGCTGAATCAGCTTTCTGGTATCGGGATGTATGGTCGTCTCACGCAGCTGCATCGGGTTCATTTCACCCAATCCTTTGAAACGCTGCACATTGACTTTGCCTTTCAGCTTCTCCGCTTCAATCCGATCCAGAATACCCTCCTTTTCTGAATCATCAAGTGCGTAGAAAACCCGTTTACCAACATCGATGCGGTAGAGTGGTGGCATTGCCATATAGACATGCCCTTGCTCGACTAGTTGCTTGAAATGTCGCAAAAACAGAGCACATAGCAAGGTTGCGATATGTAATCCATCAGAATCAGCATCCGCCAGTACACAGACTTTATCGAATCTCAGTCCCGACAGATCACTACTGCCTGGTTCCACCCCGATAGCCACTGAGATGTCATGCACTTCCTGGGAAGCCAACACATCACAGGAATCCACTTCCCAGGTATTCAATATCTTGCCGCGTAACGGCATGATCGCCTGAAACTCCCGATCCCGGGCCTGCTTGGCCGACCCTCCGGCAGAATCGCCCTCCACAAGAAACAGTTCGCTGCGGGTTGGATCAACCGAGCTGCAATCTGCCAGTTTTCCAGGTAGCGCAGGACCTTGGGTCACTTTCTTACGTGCCACCTTACGACCAGCACGCATTCGAGTTTGGGCTGAAGTGATCGACAATTCTGCGATGCGTTCTCCTGCATCAGTATGTTGATTCAACCACAGGCTGAATGAATCCTTGACCACGCCGGATACAAATGCAGCACACTCCCTTGAGGATAGTCGCTCTTTGGTTTGACCGGAAAACTGAGGATCTTGAAGTTTGACTGAGAGCACATAAGAAACTCTGTTCCAGACATCTTCCGGAGTTAATTTGACGCCACGGGGTAAAAGGTTGCGAAATTCACAAAACTCTCTCACAGCATCGGTCAATCCGGTTCGCAAACCGTTTACGTGGGTACCACCTTGAGCAGTTGGGATCAGATTGACATAACTCTCTGTCACCAGATCTCCGGTTTCCGGCAACCAGACTACTGCCCAGGCGGCAGCCTCCCTGTTACCCGCCATCTCACCAACAAAGGCATCATTCGGTATCCGCTCAGCGCCTTCAAGGGCATCCAACAGATAATCCCGCAAGCCATCTTCATAGAACCAGGTTTCCCTATCTCCGCTCTTTTCATCAAAAAAGCTAACTTTCAGGCCTGGACAAAGCACAGCCTTGGCTCTCAGTACGTGACGTAACTGGCGGATTGAGAAGCGAGCACTATCGAAGTATTGACCGTCAGGCCAAAACCTTACCCTGGTCCCAGTGTTGTTACGCCCCACCTTTCCAACCGCTTCCAGATCAGAAATCTTATGCCCACCGGCAAAGGCAATATTGAACTCTTGCGAGTCGCGTTTCACCCAAACCTCAAGATGCTTGGATAGTGCATTCACCACAGAGACACCAACCCCGTGCAAACCACCGGAGAATTGATAGCTCTTATTGGAAAACTTCCCACCAGCATGAAGTTTGGTCAGAATGACCTCTACACCAGGCACACCTTGTTGCGGATGGATATCCACCGGCATGCCTCGGCCATCATCCACTACCTCCAGTGAACCATCTTCGAAGAGGGTTACGTCGATGGATTTTGCGAAGCCGGCAACTGCCTCGTCCACACTATTGTCGATTACCTCCTGGGCCAAGTGATTTGGACGGGAGGTATCTGTGTACATCCCCGGCCTCTTGCGCACAGGCTCAAGGCCACTGAGGACTTCGATATCAGACGCGTCGTAACTGCCACTCATATTGGGTTTAGGATCCTATTACAATCTGTTCACACCGCGGGAAGTTTACACATCTGGGCTTTGGCTTGCGAGTCCGCAGCCCTGCCACTTACATAAAGGGCACCTCTATTAACCGCTTGTGCCATTAAATTAAGCAACATCTGAACCTCTCACTGAGCTTTTATTCCAGCAATCCGTATGAAACACCGGGGAATCTCTGAATTAGCAGATTGTTGATTCAAGGTGAGGATTCCGTGTAATAACCAGCGATTGCAAAGATCGAGAAAGCTGAAAAGCACATTTTGGCAGCAAGATGTTGGTCCACGACTTGGTCAAAGGCGCCTCAAATAAGATTGACCCCCCTATCTGGGCTGGGTTAGTTTTACAGACTGTATGACTAAAAACCGATCTGAATCACCATAGTTGGCTAAAGATATCGTGCCTAGAAAAGCGAAAACACCTGCCTTCGAAGAGGCATTAAAAGAGCTGGAGAGTCTGGTTGAAACCCTGGAACAGGGAGATCAGTCACTCGAGGATTCCCTGAAATCGTTTGAGCGGGGAGTTTCATTAACTCGACTCTGCCAGGAAGCGCTGAAAGAGGCAGAGCAGAAAGTCCAGATTCTCAGTGGAGAGCAACAGACATCGGAGCTTGAATCTTTCCCAAATGACAGTGAATAACCCCCTCGAAAACTACATGAGTCAATGCAAGCAGCGCGTTGAAGATGCGTTGCAACAGCGACTGCCAAAAGAGACGACCCTGCCTACCCGCCTGCACGAAGCCATGCGCTATAGCTGCCTTGATGGAGGCAAGCGTATCCGACCATTTCTGGTATATGCCTCAGGTCAGGCTCTTGGCCAACCGATTGAGTCCCTTGACGGACCGGCTTGTGCAATAGAATTGATGCATGTCTACTCCCTGGTTCATGACGACTTACCCGCCATGGATGATGACGATTTAAGACGCAACCGCCCCACCTGTCATCGCGCCTATGATGAAGCCACTGCCATCCTTGTCGGTGATGCCTTACAAACACTCGCTTTTCAAGTTTTATGCTGTGATGCGCATATACCAGCCGATGCTGCGACCCGCATGGCAATGGTAGAGACTTTAGCTCGAGCCAGTGGCTCCCGAGGCATGGCAGGGGGACAGGCAATCGATCTACAATCAGTGGGCCAGGATCTCAATCTTGCTGAACTCGAAAATCTGCATATCCACAAAACCGGGGCATTGATCAGAGCGGCTGTTCGCCTGGGTGCACAGCTCAGCCCAACAGCCAGTAAGGCGCAAATCACCCATTTGGATCGCTATGCAAAGTGCATTGGGCTGGCCTTCCAGATACAGGATGACATTCTTGATGTCGAGGGTGATACCAAGACATTAGGCAAAACGAAAGGTAAAGACAGTCTGCAAGATAAACCGACCTACCCATCGGTTATGGGGTTGAAAGAGGCCAAGGAGAAGGCTGAAGAGCTGATTCAAGAAGCACTGCATAATCTCGAGTCGTTCTCCGAAGAGGCAGACCCCTTACGCTGGATCGCAACCTATATAATCTCCAGAAGCCATTGATTGTTAACAGAAATATGAGATATTCGTGTAACTCTGAATGCCACTATAGCAATCTTCCAGCTAGTGATACCCTTAATTGGACTTCCTCCAGGGTAGGACTAACCGCTGAGCATGATGCTTATTTCTGCACATACATAATGCAGTTTAAAAGCACCTCTAGCTACTGACCCGAATGGCACTTACTTAAGCCGTTTTGGTGGGGCAGGGCCCCACCCTACCGTTCAATTCAGGGCGTAGGGTGGGGCCCTGCCCCA
>JBEVWG010000009.1:102956-103077 GCA_040506705.1 Candidatus Thiodiazotropha sp. 6PLUC1 | reverse complement strand
GGCGCTAGGAGAGAGGTTTGGTCACTCCAAATGAACGACGAGTGGCGCTTTTTCAGTCCGTAGCCTGGATGAAGTGTAACGGAATCCGGGAGAGTAGTGCACCAATCTTCCCGGATTCCGT